>JAGCUN010000025.1 GCA_017962845.1 Bacteroidales bacterium
ACTTCGACATGTCCAAGTTCACCATCGTTCCCGAATATGTGGATACGAAGGCTGCCACGAAAGCTTGCGAGCTCATCAACGCCGGCGAAGGCCAGATCCTGATGAAAGGTCTGCTGCCCACCGACAAATACATGCGCGCCATCCTGAACAAGGAGAAAGGTCTCTGCCCGCCGAAGGCCACCCTTTCGCACGTCACCGTCATCGAGAACCCCGCATACCACAAGCTGCTCATCGTGGGCGATGTGGCCGTGATCCCCGCTCCCGAGTTCAAGGAGAAACAGGCTATCCTCAAATATTTGGTCGAAACGGCCAAGGCTCTCGGCATCGAAAGACCGAAAGTGGCTTGCTTAGCTGCTACGGAGCAGATGTCCGTGGGTATGCAGGCTTGCGTGGACGCCGCCCTGCTCGCTGCTATGGGCAACCGCGGTCAACTGGGCAATGTTGCCGTTGAAGGTCCTATCTCTTTGGACCTCGCCATCGACAAAGAGACGGTGGAAATCAAGAAGTTCAAGAGCGAAGTGGCCGGCGATGCTGACTGTCTGCTCTTCCCGAACATCGAGACGGGCAACGTTTTCTACAAATGCTGTACCAAATTCAGCCACGCCGAACTGGGCGCACTGCTGAAGGGTGCCAAGGTGCCTTGCGTGCTCTCTTCCCGCGGCGACAGCGCTAAAACGAAAATGTACTCTATCGCATTGGCTGCATTGATGGCATAATTTCGGAAAGTATGACGGAGTTGGCTGCTATTTTCGACTTTATCAATTTCCGCATCGTTGATGTCCTCGACATCCTGATTGTGGCGATCCTGCTCTTCGAGCTTTACAAGCTGACGAAGGGCACGGCTGCCGTGAAGATATTCTGGATGCTGGCCTTCATCTATGTGATTTGGAAAGTGGTTGCCTTTTTCCATTTCACCATGCTTTCTGATTTGATGGGCGAGCTCATCAACGTGGGCGTGCTCGTCGTCATCATCCTGTTCCAGCCTGAAATACGGAAGTTCTTGCTCTACCTTGGCGATGGTCGTCTGATGCGCTTCTTCAGCGACCGCTTCGCCAAACAATCCCAAACTTCGGCTTACACGGAAGAGATTGAGGCGGTGAAGAGTGCGTGTCGGCACATGTCGGCCAACCTCACCGGTGCTTTGATCATCTTCGCTCGCAAAACCCCGTTGGACGAGTTCCTGAACACCGGCGAGGAGATAGATGCCAAGCCATCGGCTGAACTGTTGGAGAATATCTTCTTCAAAAACAGTCCGTTACACGATGGCGCGGTCATCATCAAAGATCACCGGATTGCGGCGGCAAGATGCATCCTGCCTGTGTCGAAGAACCACGACCTGCCGCAAGAGGTGGGTCTGCGTCACCGTTCGGCACTGGGAGCCACGGAGTTCACCGACGCCATCGCCGTGGTCGTCTCCGAGCAGACGGGCAATATCTCCATCTGCTATAACAACAAGATGACCCGTGACCTTACCTCTTCCACACTTCGCCAAATGTTGGAGGAAATTCTGACCAAAGAGTAGGATTTCTCGTACGGATATAAAAAATGAGGAACTCAACTCTTTCGGGTTCCTCATTTTTTTATGGTTATAGCAAAGCAGGTTTATATCGCCTGCCAGCCGATGTCGGAACGATGGAAAAGTTCGGGATGTTCCATCTCTTTAACACCCTGATAAGCATTTTGTTGTGCTTCTTTAAGCGTTTTTCCTTGTCCCAAGACGATGAGCACGCGGCCGCCGTTGGAGAGTAGCTGGCCATTCTCCTCCTTCACGCCCATGCAGAACACCTGTTGGCGCAGTTCGTCGGGGTTGCGAAGGGGGATGTTTTTGGTGTAGCTGCCGGGATAACCTTTGGCCGCCATTACCACGCCCAAGAAAGCGTCATCGTGAAATTCGGGTTTAACGTCTTTGTTATCAAGAATATCCAGCATCATCTGGGTGAGGTCGCTTTTCAGCTTGGGCAGCACCACTTCGGTTTCAGGATCGCCGAAACGGGCGTTGAACTCAATGACTTTCGGACCGTCTTTGGTCAGCATCAGTCCGCCATAGAGTACGCCGCAGAACGGGCAACCTTCTGCTATCAAGGCTTTTGCGGTCGGCTTCATGATGTTCTCCACCGCCCATTCAATTTGCTCTTTCGGGATGACCGGCACGGGCGAGTAGGCACCCATACCGCCGGTGTTCGGACCTTTATCGCCGTCGTAGGCGCGTTTGTGGTCCTGCGCGATGACGAGCGGCACCACTTGTTCGCCGTTCACCAACGTAAGAAGCGAGAACTCAGGTCCTTGCAGGAATTCCTCCATTACGACCTTGCCTTTGCCGAAGTGGTTGTCCAACAGCATGTCTTTCAACGCGTTGTCGGCCTCTTCAGCGGTCATGGCGACCACCACGCCCTTACCGGCAGCCAGTCCGTCGTACTTGATGACGATGGGGGCTCCCTGTTGGTCCAAGTATTGCTTGGCGGCGGCATAGTCTTCAAAGGTGCGGTAAGCCGCCGTGGGGATCTGGTATTTGTGCATCAGATCCTTGGCGAATTCCTTGCTCGTCTCGATGCGGGCAGCGGCAGCGGTTGGGGCGAAGATACGCAGTCCGGCTTTGGCGAACACTGTGGCGATGTCGTTGGCGAGTGCGGCCTCGGGACCTACTACTGTCAAGTCGATGTGGTTTTGCAATGCGAAATCGCGCAGCGCCTCGGTGGCGTTCTCGTCAAGGTTGACCAACGTGACTGGTGCGCCGGTCTGTGCTGTGACAGCTTTCATCCCGACATTGCCGGGGGCAATAAAAAGTTCCGGCTTCAGCGCCGATTGGGCCATTTTCCAAGCGATGGCGTGCTCTCGGCCACCGCGTCCGATTACTAATATTCTCATTCTTCCTTTGTTAATGTAAATCCGTTGTATCTGGTCATCACTTGGTCCACATAGTTGACGGTGTGCTTGCCGGGGTAGTAGCCGCATTTCACCACTTCGTCTCGATAGTATTCCTTGTGTGACTTTTTAATCAAATAGGTTGAAACATCCGACCATTTGGTTGGGTCGCCGCCATATTTTTCGCACAAGGCGATGGCGTCCAAAATATGGCCGGGACCGGAGTTGTAGGCCGCTGCGACAAAATAGTACAAATCGGCCGAATCCACCTTGTCCCTGAAGATGTTGCACAAAAAAGCAATGTATTTGGCACCCGCCCAGATCTGGTCTTCCACAGAAGAAGAGTCGGTGATGCCGTAGCGTTCGCAGGTCACGGGCATCATCTGCATAATGCCGTAGCTGCCGCCAAAACCGACCAGGTCGGGTGTGAATCTGGATTCCTGATAGATAATGGAGGAGATGAGCCGCCAGTCGAAGCCGTATTTGGCAGCGGCCTTCTTCATCACCACGTCATAGTGCGACGTGCTGTTCTTGCTCTTCCCAAAAGAGCGCGAAATGACGTATGAGTGCGGCGAGAGATATTTCTCGCACAGCGCCTGATATTTATTTGTCTCCTTATAATCTGACAACCAACGGTTTATATCGCTATTCAGCTGCTTGTTACGTGTGTTGAGAATCCAGGTACGCGGGAAGTTTTCCCCCACGCGCGCCCCGATGGTCAGCTGCGTGTAGAAAGGCATTAGCGTGATAGCCTCATTGTAGTTGCAGACCGCATAGTCGATGGTTTTATCGACCAGCATATCCATCAGATCTTCAATCACCAAGTCAGGATTGTGTTGGATAATCCACGAATCAGGATCTTCCAAATTGCTGAAATCCAAATTGTTGTAGTATTTTGCCGCCGTGTTGACGATATGGGGGACGGAATCGTAAGAGGCATCCTTTTTGCGCATAATCAGCACGGGATAGGTGTAGGCGATGGGCTCTGACACTTCAATGTAAAAGGGGATGTAGTTGGATTTGTCAAAGTCGAAACAGACAATGTCGTACTCATTAGACAGTGCGGTAGTGAACATCTTTTCGGGGTCCGCCTCGATGGTGATGTTCACGGGTCGTTGGAAATCCTTCTCCATCTGCTTGAAGATGTCGTATTGGAAACCGATGACAGAACCTTGATACACAAAGTAATCGGCTGCATGGTAGAACAGGCAGACGGAAATGGTGTCGCTGTGGAGGATGTTTTTTCTCTCGTGTTTGGGGAGGTGAAGTTTGGGCAAGACAAAATCGTGACCGCGCAGCAGAACAGTGGCGGCGAGAATCAGGGACGCTACGATCAGGAATAGATAACTGTGGTATTTCCTGTTCAAAACAACGTTTTTAGTTAGTCTCTACCATCAAGATGGTCTTTTCAGTCGTCTCACCCTCATAGAGTTGCACTTGGGTGGTTCCGGTATATTTGTGCGCTTCGAGCACGTTGCCAAAATCGTCACGAAGGGTGTCGAATTTCACGGCGTTGACGATCAGCAGAGCCGGATATCTGAGGGTATATGTGAAGACGCCTTGGGCGTTGGTCGGGACATTCTGCACGCTTGAAATGGCGGGATCCACGGCAAGTCCTGCGTTGTATTTCAGGGTGTCAAAGGAGATGAGTGCGTACGGCACCACGGAATCTGCATCCATGCCATTGGAGGAGTAGTAGCAGGTGACTTTCATGTTGCAGGAGTGGTCTTTCTTGCATTGTGCGAAGAGAATGATACCTGCGATGGCTATCAGGATGGGCAGAAAAATCTTCAATTTTTTCATAATGGGTTTGTTTAATAAATCGAATCGCAAAAATATAAAATATTTCATAACGTAGGCGTTTTTCCATTATTTTTATATCTTTGCCGCTTGTTATAAAGAACTGCGTTCTCATAAAAATATTGTCATTTTGAAAAAAAAATACGCTTGGTTGGCCATCATAGTGGTGTTGATTCTGATTGTGACTGATCAGATCATTAAGTTTTGGGTGAAAACGCATTTGGCTTTAGGTCAGACAGTTCCGTTAATCGGACAATGGTTTAATCTGCATTTTGTGGAGAACGAGGGCATGGCCTTCGGAATCAGTTTTGGGCAACAGATTGGAAAGTTGGTGCTGTCGCTGGTGCGCGTGGCGTTGGTGGGTTTGTTGGTGTGGTATTTCATCAACCGACTGAAGCGCGACAAGATGGACGGTGTGGTGCTGACCATTTTTTGTCTGGTGATTGCCGGCGCTTTCGGCAACATCATCGACAGCATGTTCTACGGACTTTTCTTCACGGAAAGCAGTTTTCTGGAAGTTGCGCAATGGTCGCCAGGACACGGCTATGCGCCGTTCTTCTTCGGCAAGGTGGTGGATATGTTCTACCTCAAGCTCTTCCTCATTCCGGAAAAATTCCCGTTGTGGGGCGGCACCTATTTCTTCCCCGCCATCTTCAACTTCGCCGATGCCTGCATCACCGTCGGCATCTTCATGGCTATCATCTTTAACAAACTGATTTTCAGCGATTTGGAAGATAAACAGGAGAAAAGTGTAGCAAATGAGGAGGTGGATGCGTCTATCGTTGAAAATGTAGAGACGTTTCATGAAACGTCTCTACATGAAACGTCTCTACAGGACAAACAAACTTCTACTGTAGATAATAATTCAAACAAACAATAATTAATTAAAAGTACTATGAAATTCTTATCATTTTTGAAAAAACAACTGCTGTTACTGGCAGTTTTGGCAATCACGGCTCCCGTTTTTGCTGTGAATCCGCCCGATGAAGGCATGTGGCTGCCGATGTTCATCAAGAACTACAACTATGCCACCATGCAGAAAATGGGTCTGAAATTGACCGCTGAGCAATTGTATGACATCAACCATTCTTCCCTGAAAGATGCTATCGTGCAACTTGGCGATGGCTTCTGCACCGGTGAGATGGTCTCCAAGGACGGTCTGATGTTCACCAACCACCACTGCGGTTACTCTTCCGTGGTCGAACTCTCCTCCGTGGAGCACGACTATCTCAACAACGGCTTTTTCGCCATGAGCAAGGAAGAGGAGCTGCCCGTGAATTTCCACGTGCATTTCCTTGAAAGAATGGAAGATGTGACGAGCATCGTGTTGGCAAAGGTGGATAACAACACCACGGAAAGCGACCGCGCAAAATACGTGGAAGAGGCTATCAAGAAACTGAGAAAAGAGAATTCCGCTGACGGCCGTTACAAAGTCGTGGTGAAACCCTTCTACGAAGGCAACGAGTACTATATGTTCGTGTACACCATGTACGAGGACGTACGTCTCGTGGTGGCTCCCCCGAGTGCCATTGGTAAGTTTGGCGGCGACACCGACAACTGGATGTGGCCCCGTCACACCGGCGACTTCACCGTCTTCCGCATCTACACCGCTCCCGACGGTTCCCCTGCCAAGTACTCCAAGGACAATGTCCCGATGCACCCGAAGCACTATCTGCCCATTAGCTTAAAGGGTTATCAACCTGGTGATTACACCATGATTTGGGGTTATCCCGGCACCACCAACCGCTTCATGACTTCTTACGAGGTGCAGAACGAGATTGATATCAATGCTCCCGCTATCTATGAGCCTTTGGATGTCATCCTGCCCGTGATGCACGATGCAATGGAAGCCGACAACAAGGTGAATCTGCAATATGCTGACAAGCACGCCGGTCTGGCCAACTACTGGAAAAACCAACACGGTGAGGTGGAGAGCTTGAAAGCCCTCAAAGTGGTGGAATCCAAAGCCAAACAAGAGGCCGAACTGACCAAATGGATCAACGCCGACAAGACCCGCAAGGAAAAATATGGCAACTGTCTTGCTGAAATCGAAAAGATCTGCAAGGAAGTAGATGGTGCCAAGTATAAAGCCGCATTGAACGGCAACCTGCAGTTCTCTGCTTCTCCCACGCTGCTCGCTACCCTGCGTCTGCAAGGCCAGCTGAAACTCGACAAGGGTCAGAAGAAATTCGATGATTCCAAGGTTGAGAAATTGCTGAAATCTTTCGACAAATATAATAATGACACCGATCCTGCTACCGAGGCTAAGATCGTGGTGGCCTGCCTTAAGACTTGGGAAAGCCATTCCGAAGCCAACCGTCCCGACCTCACGTTCTTCACCAAGAACTACAAAGGCAACTATGACGCTTTCGAGAAGGCTATGCTCAATTCCATTTTTATCAGCAAGGAAAATTTCGAGAAGTTCGTAAAGAAGCCTTCCAACAAGGTGCTTGAGAGCGATCCTTCTTACCAGTATTTCCAAGCTCTGTTCCAATATATCGTAACTGCTTCCGCGGCTATGGATGTGGACGAAAAGTTGGAAGTGCCGCGCCGCACTTACATTGCTGCTTTGAAGGAAATGAATGCTGCCACGCCGATGTATCCGGATGCCAACAGCACCATGCGTACCACTTTCGGTACTATTTGTGACTACTATCCTGCTGATGGTGTGCACTATAACTACTACACCACCACCAAGGGTATTCTCGAAAAAGAGGTTCCCGGCGATTTCGAGTTCGACGTTCCTGCCAAGCTGAAAGACCTCATCCTGAAGAAAGATTTCGGTCAATATCTGGATAAGGACGGCTCTATGCACGTCTGCTTCCTCTCCAACAACGACATCACCGGTGGTAACTCCGGCAGCCCGATCATGAACGCCAACGGCGAGCTCATCGGTCTGGCTTTCGACGGCAACTGGGAGGCTTTGAGCAGCGATATCGTGTTCAACACCGAGCTCCAACGTTGTATCAACGTGGACGTTCGCTATGTCCTCTTTGTCATCGACAAGTTCGGCGGTGCCGGCTATCTGTTGAAAGAGATGGATGTGCGGAAATAATCCGTCATCCTGACGTATATAAAAAATGTAGAGACGTGCCATGGCGCGTCTCTACGTGTTTTTAAAGGTATTAAATGGTGTAATCGTTAAACGGTCAGGTGCCGACCAATCAATCGGTACGTGCGCATGCCGCCGATGAGGTTATAGACCTCGTCGAAACCGTTTTGCATAAGGATACGTGCGGCAACGTAGCCGCGCAAACCGACCTCACAGAAGACAACGATCTTCTTCCCTTCGGGAATCTCTTCGAGGAATTCACGGAGCTCATCCACGGAGTAGCGGGTGGCGCCTTCGATGGTACCGCTCTTGTACTCAGGTATTTCGCGGACATCCAATAGGAAGAAGTCCTCCTTGTTGTCAATCATCTCGTCCAACTGTTTCGCGTGAATCGGGTTCATCAGGTGGGCAAAAATGTTCTCGGCGACCATACCCGCGAACATCACGGGACTCTTGGCCGATCCAAACGGCGGCGCGTAAGTGTGCTCGCTGTTCACGAGGTCGAAGATGGTGCCGTGGTGCTTGAGCAGCAGGGAGATGGTATCAATCTGTTTGTCAATGTTTTGCATGCCGATAGCTTGTGCGCCGTAAATCATGCCGTCCTCCATGGAGAAGTTCAGCTTCAGCGACATCGGGGTGTTACCGGGGTAGTAGGTAGCGTGTGCGGCGGGATGCACGATGACGGTCTCGTAAGCGAGACCAGCCTGTTGTAAAGCCGCTTCGTTCAATCCCGTAGAAGCTACAGCCAAATCGAAAATCTTCGCGATGGCAGTGCCCACAGAACCTTGATAGACCACGCTTTCGGGATATACCATGTTCATGGCGGCGATACGGGCCTGCGCATTCGCGGGACCTGCGAGGAAGTTGCAGTATGGGATGCCCGTCACCGGATGCGGGAATTCGATGGCGTCGCCCACGGCGAAAATGCGCTCGTCGGAGGTCTGCAGGTATTCGTTGACCTTGATGCCTCTGCCGATTTCCAGTCCGGCAGCTTCCGCCAGCGTCGTGTTCGGACGCACACCGATACTCAACACCGCGAGGTCGCAGTCTAACTTCTGCCCATCTTCGAGACAGACAGTCAGCAGGTCACCGTTTTCCTCAAATCCGCTAATACCGTTGCCCGTAATCAACTGCACACCTTTGTCTTTCAGGTGTTTCTGCGCGACAGCGGCAATTGGTTCATCCACGGGAGTGAGGATGTGGTCGGCTTTCTCCACCACGGTAATTTGGTAGCCAATCTTGTGTAGGTTTTCAGCCATCTCCAACCCGATGAAGCCGCCGCCGATAATCACCGCTTTGGCGTTATCGTGCAGGGATTCAACGGCTTGCATCTTGATTTTGTCGCAATCGCTGACGCTGCGCAGGGTGAAGAGCTTCTCGCTATGGATACCGGGCAGTTCGGGAATCACGGGTTCCGCACCTGGTGACAGCAGCAGGATGTCGTAATCCTCGCGGTAAGTCTTGCCGTTGCGCAAGTTCTTGACCTCCACGGTGTGCGCCTCGCGGTTGATGGCGGTCACCTCC
>JAGCUN010000026.1 GCA_017962845.1 Bacteroidales bacterium
ACCGGTGGTGTGATTCTCATACCTGAGGAACTCCACGGAGCGGCGGTTGTTGCGGAACAGGGTGTTGGTGGCCTGTATGATGCCGCCGGCATGCTCAATATACGGGTCGCTACCTGCCTTGCGGGTGCAGATGGCGTCGCGAGAGTTCTCGATAGTGGCGTTGGTGAGGATGACGCTGCCCTGTGCCAGCGCGCCTTGCCGCAGGTTAGTGTTGCCCTCCACGAAGATACCCTGCCACATCTCGCCGTCGCAGGCGTTGGTGAGCGTGCCGCCGTTCACGACCAGCTTCCCGCCGGGCCGGACGATGATGCGGGCCTCGCGGCGCAGCCTGGCCGTGTCGTAAACATAGAGCGTGGACAGGCTGTCCACGACGATTTCCGCCGCGATGCCGCCGGTGAAGTCGGCGCCGCGGCTGATGGTGAACGATGATTTCTCACTAACCAGTATCTGCGCGCTGTCGCCGAGGTGGTAGGTGGCACCGCTGTCGAGCACGAATTGGCTCTTCTCGGTGAGCAGGAGCGTGGAGTGGGGCTGCTGGGCGAAGTGGCTGCCCGCCTCGCAGGTGAGTTCGGTAGGAGCTGCGAAATAGCCGCTCTCTATGTCCCTGAGACGCTGGGCGGGTGTGCGGTTCTGCGCGAGGGTGATGCTGTGACCGCCGGTGAGGTTCACCTGCTCGCTGCCCTTGAGCACAATCCTGCCCGTCCAGCGGGCATCATCGGTGATGTCGTAGTCGTTCCAGCGCACCAGCACCCGCCACAGAGTGTCGCCCAATGGCATCATCTCTATGCTCAGTCCCGTGAGATAGGTGGTGGTGTCGTTGTACTGGGTATTGCGAGTGAAGTAGAAATATGACTTGCCGGAGCTGTTCGTATAATATGTCTTTGCGTTGCAGGTGCTGGGGTTGGTGCCCATGTTGATTCTGTGGTGCGAGGAAAAGGCGTCCAGAGAGTCCCCGATGCTGGGCATGCTATAGGTGACCATCTCCCCGTTTTTCATCATATTGTGTGCCGACTCCTCACGTATCCTCCGTTCTGTTCCGACAAACAGTCCGTGATTAAAGACGCTGTCGACCGTATTCCCCAAATCCGTGTCATACCATTTCGGCACTATGAAACATTCCTGGTCCTGATAGCCGCAGAAGGCGTTGCTGTATTCGGGGGCGTAGTAGTATTTGTACTCGCCCCATCCTGTGCATACGAAATCTGTGTCAACCTGATACTGGTATTGTGTATAGTCCCAATACCCCTCATTGCTGATGACACGCAGATTGTCACGGTTGATTTTGTCCCATATTGCATCTTTACTTTCCGATTCCAGAACATCCCGTCCTATCTGGTAGTAGGCATAAATGCCAGGGGTGCCCTGATAAAGGCAGTTGGTGTTGGAGTATTGCAGAAAGTCGAGTTTGTTGTTGTGCCCCACATTGTGGAACTCCAGCCAGATGTATTGGTTGGGGGTGATGGTGCTGTCCTTGTAAGGCAGTTTGATGCGCACGGCATCGCCGTAGGTCACGAAGTCGCGCAGAACGAACGATTTGGTGCCGTCCGCCTTGGAGATGTCGGAATTGACGGGAGTGGTGTTCAAATAATTGCGGGCACCGATGTAGTATGGGGAAGAAGGGTGTTTCCAATGCATACGCCACCGCTCATAGCCGTTGCAGCTCACCAAACCGCTACCTGCCGCCCCCATCAGCCCATGACCACCTTGGATGTTCATAAAACACATGGTGCAAGCGCCGGCACGATTGTTGCCACCCGACGTATGGAAATCATTCGATCCAAATAAACCATGCGAGATTTCATGAGCAACAACACCTGTTGGGTTGGTGGAAAAGTCTCCATCACCAATACATTGAAGCGTGCCATTTATTGATGAATAGTATTGCTCCCCTATTTTGAGACCTTGTATGGTTGTGCTGCTAAATCCAGAACCACTGTTGATTCCTCCATACGCATAGGTGATGTTTCTAATCAAGACGTTTGTGTAAAAAAGACACAGGCTGTCAGGCAAACTATAATCAGAAAGGCTATCATGACCAAAAACCGTTCTCAATCCCCCAGCTTCATTAATTACATCTACGGCAACTTTTTTGATTTTGTTGTAACAGAAGGGGGATGTCTGACAACGCATCGCTGGTGGCATTTGGTCTGCAATCACTCTGCTCTCCCGAACATTTACCACCACGTTGTCACCCGAAATCTGTAAAGTGTCGAACGATGATTCCCCAAAGATGCGGGTGATGGTTCCATAGTTATTCCCGACAACGTATGAGGTGTCGAACAAGGAAAGAAGGTAGGACGGAATGGTGCCAGGCACATTCACGCCTTCCTTTGTCGTGTCATTCACTGGTTTCCAATAAGTTGTGTTGGTAAAAATATTGTTCGTATCGGGATGAGAATCATAAATAATGTTCACATAGATGTTCAGTATGCGAAAATGGGAGTTGGAGTGAATCCCATTTCCATCCCAACTATGCTGCTGTGCTTGAGCACTGAACAAAAAAGAAAAAAGTAGAACAAAAAAATATGTCTTTCTCATAATGTTTTATTTTTTCACGATTTTTTTGGAAATCTTTGTTCCAGCTGTCACAAAGGTTATCGTATATATCCCGGCGGCAAGATCACGGACATTAATTTGCATCCCCCTATCGCAAATATTCCGAGAAAAGACCACGCATCCTGTCATATCGGTAATATAGAGGAATCCATTGCCTAGCACAGTTTCATCAAATCTGATGTTCAGATTTCGATGGCAAGGATTGGGAAAGATCTTCCATCCCCAATCACGATTCTCCTCAACTTTCATCATTGGCCATTGTTCACAGCCCAAATTCTCTTCATCCAAGGCGAATACGAATTCATCGTCCTTGTACATGCATAAAAGCACACATCCCCGAAACGACCATATATCTGGTCCAAGCGGGCCAAAGGTGGGTCCAATCCCTTCAATGAACATAATGGGCAATTCATAGTTAATGGCATAAGAATCGCAATAGTATATTTCTTCATTTCCGATTCTACGAAAAAAAATCACCTTTTTCCCATTGATGTACGTGATGCTGTCAGCGACAATTGCTTTTGGCTCCCAAGGATTAAATAACACCCTGAACGTATCACCGACAGACAGTGACATGTTGCACACGCAAATTTCACATGAATATTCATTGAGACTGTAATGCCAAAATAGCTGCCCCGTAGTCGTATCTTCTCTGACACATGTAGGAAGCTCATTCCATTCATATCGGTAATCAGAACGGTAGTACAGTTTGTCGTCGATACGAACCGTATCCGCTCTGTTAACTGTGGGATAATACATAAAAGAACCGCCCAAGGCGATGGGGTCATAGCTGACGCACACACCTGCAAGGTTGTACCTTGTGATGCTGTCGCCGAAGAACGACTGGTACTGCGCCTTCGCGCTGAAGCCGCCCACCACTGTTAACAGCATAAAGAGAACTAACGATTGGAAAATCTTTCTTGTTTTCATGGTTGTAGGTTTTTATTGTTGATTCGTTGATGCATTGATTTGTTGAAGGTAGAGACGTTGCGCGCAACGTCTCTACACCCACACATTTCATCCCTTCATCCTTTCATCCCTTCATCCTTTCATCCCTTCATCTTTTCCTCTCATCCTCCAAAATTCGCCACAAATTTACAACTTTTTCCAACCGTTTTTCCATACTTTTTCGCAAACGCTGCACAATGACACATTTTTTAAGAAAGATAACACATGTATCTTTCGTTCTATCAAAAAAATATCGGCTAGAAAAAAATTTTTTTGAAACACCTCCACAATGTCACGAATTTCCACGTTCTTGAGAGGGGATGAGGCGTTTGAAGGGCAAAAATTGAAGAAATCGCTTGTTGCCCCTATCACTTTTTTGTTTAATTTTGCCCACCCAAATTTTATCACCATGAAACACATTACCCTTACCCTTATTTCCGTATTATTATTTGTGGGACTGATGCCATCGCTGCACGCCCAAACCTCCACAACACCCTCCGGACCGGTGGTCATGAATTTCTCGAAAGAGCACTACAGCCATGCCGTACTGGCTAACAACGACCAGCAGCTGGTGGCCTATTGCAGTCCAATATGGCAGAAGCTGAAGAAATGCTACCACTCCATCGTGACGTACGACAAAACCACGAACATCACCTCCTCGTGCGTGCTGAACCTCTCATCGGATTACAAGCGGCTGGTCGCCTTCGATGCCGGCGACTCCTACTTTGTGGCCTACTCACGTTATGCGAAAGCCACCGAATATGAGTTCTCCACCGCTTTCATCCCCAAAGACTGCGCCAACGACTATACGGTAACCCCGCGCACCGTGCTTTCCCTCGACATCGACCGCAACGGCTATGTGCAGTCGTTCGTGGCCGAATCGGCCGACCACACCAAACACGCCATCGTGCTGGTGGGCATCAACAAGAAGGAGATGGCCGACAAATTTTACTTTTATGTGTATGATGATGCCGGGCGGGAAGTGCTTTCCAAAATCCTCGCCCCCGAAATCAATGGGGACAGCTTTTCCATTGAGGATCTGGCGGTTACCAACGATGGCGATGCGCTGCTGCTGATGCGCACCGGCCGGAAAGACAAGACTGGCAGCTCCTCTATCCACCTGCTCACCTGCACCCAGGAGGGCGGCAAAAGCTATGTGGAGCCGGTCCGCTTCGGCGAAATCCAATCCATGCGGCTGCTGGTGCTGAACAACGGCAACTACTTTGTGGGCGGCTACTGTGCGGAAGAGCAAGAAAAGCCCACGTCGGAGTATTTTTCCTGCATCTTCAACAAAAAATTAGGAAACTTTGAACCCGCCAAGCACTTCAAACTCCCTGAAAATCAGCAACCCAAACATGAGTTTATGCTGCTCTATTTCATCCGTTTCTACACCCAGTGTGCAGCCCTCCATGAGTTGGACAACGGTGAGGTGGTGATGCTCGGCGAACACCGCGCCATGGTGGTGGAGACCGGACAGGGCACCACCTACTACCACTACGCCCGCGACATTGTGTATCAGCATTTTGATGCCGACGGAGGGTCGATGCACGCCAAAAGACTCGCAAAATACCAGGCCACCCAATTCGAGAAAGGTGCCGTAAACTTTAATGCAGAGTGGTACACCTACGACAAGTTGGGCATCTCCTTCAGTTCGTTTGTAGACGGCAATTCCGTGTATGTACTATACCAGGATCACCAAGATAATTTCAACAAGAAAGACGGTTCCACCATGTACTCCACCATCACCACGCGCGCCAAGAGCTGCACGGTGCTGGCACGGTTAGACGATGACGGTCCGGAGATGAAGATGGTGATGGTGCCCGGAAAGGTGAAAAGAACGCTCCACAACCTCTGGCTGTTTGATGGCAAAGAGCTCTGGTTCGGTATGTATAGTCTGAAAGATTATTCGCTGGAGCACTGCACATTGAGCTGTGTGTTCGCGGAGTAAATGTAATTCCCTCCCCATTTTCAAAAAATTGCTTATCTTTGCAACATCATATTGCAAACATCTATTAAAACCATCACCACCATGACCTCCCTCCCCTTCCAGACCGCCGATGAAGCGGTGAAAATCGTGAAGTCGGGCGACCATCTGCACTGGCCCTGCGTGGCCGCGGCACCCGAACACCTCATCCGCGCCCTCGTGGCCCGCGCCAGCGAGCTGGAAAATGTCACCATCACCCACCTTTATACCGAAGGGTATGCCGACTACGTGCTGCCCCAGTACGCGGGCCACTTCCACCTCGACTCGTTCTTCATCGGAGGCAACGTGCGCAAGGCCACCCAGAACGGCTATGCCGACTACATCCCCTGCTCGCTGTCCGACACCGCCCGCATCATCCGCGAAGGCCACCAGCCCGTGAACGGCGTTTTCATCATGGTGAGCGAACCCGACGAGGAGGGCTACGTGTCGTTGGGCACCTCGGTGGACTGCACCCTTGCGGCCATCGAACGTGCCGACTATGTGATTGCGCAGGTCAACCGCCACATGCCGTTCTGCTACGGCGACGCCCGCATCCCGCTGTCGAAAATCACGGCATGGGTGCGCCACGACGTGCCGCTGGCGGAGGCCGAGTTCCCGCCGCTGAGCGAGCAGGACATCGCCATCGGCCGCCACGCCGCCGCCCTGATACCCGACGGCGCCACGCTGCAAATCGGCATCGGCAACATCCCCAACGCGGTGCTGGCACAGCTCGGTGGGCACAAGCATTTAGGCATCCACTCAGAGATGTTCTCCGACGGTGTGCTGCCCCTCATCGAGAGCGGCGTGATCGACGGAAGCCGCAAGAAGACCAACCCCGGCCAACATGTGGCCACCTTCCTCAAAGGCACACAGAAGCTGTACGACTACGTACACCGCAACCGCAACGTGCGCATCGACGACGTGGCCTACACCAACAATCCGGCGGTGATTGCCCAGAACCCGAAGGTGGTGGCGCTCAACTCGGCGATACAGATTGACCTCACCGGTCAGGTGTGCGCCGACTCCATCGGCAGCACCATGTTCAGCGGGTCGGGCGGACAGCTCGACTTCATGCTGGGGGCCGGCGCCAGCGAGGGCGGCATCCCCATCGTGGCCATGCCCTCCATCACGGCGAAAGGGGTCAGCAAGATTGTGCCCACCCTGACGGTTGGAGCGGGCGTGGTGACACCCCGCACGGTGGTACACTGGGTCATCACTGAGCAAGGAGCTGTAAACCTATTCGGGAAACCACTGCGAGAAAGAGCGAAACTACTCATTTCCATCGCACACCCGTCGGTGCGGGAGGAGCTGGAGCGAGCGAAAAGAGGGGTTTAAGAGCCACCCTCAAACGCACCACTGAACTAACTATTTTAATTCCCTTCCGTCACCACAGTCACCACCTTGTTAACAGCAGCTTGGATGCCATCGCAGTTCTTGCCGCCGGCCTGTGCCAACGAGGGCTGTCCGCCGCCACCGCCCTGGATCAATGCTGCTGCCTCCCGCACCAGCTTGCCCGCCTGTAAGCCGCTGGCCACCAGGTCATCAGACAAAGCCACCGTGAGATTCGGCTTGCCGCCCTCCACGGTGCCGAAAACTACCAACAGTTTCTCAGCAGCCGTACGCAACTGGTACGCAATCTGTTTCAAACCGTCGGCATCCATCTCCAGCACGCCAGAAATCACCTTGAAACCGTTGACTTCCACTGCTTTGTCTTTCATGGCAGCAGCCGTGGCAGCAATTTTCTCTTGTTTGAAAGCCTCCAAGGCCTTCTTCATGGCAGCATTCTCGGCTGCTAAACGGCTCACCGACTGCTCTAAGTTGTCGGTATTGAGCTGTGCCTTCAGATTGTTATGAATGGTAATGAAACCATTGACATACTCTTCGGCATATTTCCCTGTGATGGCCTCGATACGGCGCACACCGGCAGCGATGGCACTTTCAGAAATAATCTTCACCAAGCCGATATTGCCCGTAGCTGAAGTGTGCGTACCCCCGCAGAACTCGATAGAGTCGCCAAACTGGATGACGCGCACCTTGTCGCCATACTTCTCGCCAAACAGCGCCATAGCTCCCAACTTTTTCGCTTCCTCAATCGGAACAGCACGGCGCTCGTTTAGCGGTAAGTTCTTACGTACCAAGTCGTTCACCATCTTCTCCACCTGCTGAATCTCCTCATCGCTCATCTTGGCGAAATGCGAGAAGTCGAAACGCAAACGGTCGGGAGCGACGAGCGAGCCCTTCTGCTCAACGTGAGTCCCTAACACATGGCGCAACGCAAAGTGAATCAGGTGTGTAGCCGAATGGTTGTTCTGCGTGGTCTGCCGCAAATCCTCGTTGACGGTGGCGGTGAACGTACCTGTCAGGTTCTCCGGCAACGTGGTCGAAATATGCACCCACAGATTGTTCTCCTTGATGGTATTATCAATTTGAATTTTCTCATTGATATTCTGCAAAATACCGCTATCACCCAACTGACCGCCCGATTCGGCATAGAAAGGAGTGCGATCCAGAACAATCTGGAACAAGCTCTTCCCTTTCGTCTTTACCTTTCTGTATTTCAAAATCTTACATTCACAAGAAAGGGTGTCATACCCGACGAACTCGGTGGGATGAATATCGTTGGAAAGCTCCACCCAGTCTTCGGTCTCCACAGCGGCGGCGGCACGCGAACGGGCTTTCTGTTCTGCCAGTCCCTTCTGAAAACCTTCCATATCTACCAGCAGTCCCTTTTCGGAAGCCAGCAGTTGGGTAAGGTCTATCGGGAAGCCGTAGGTGTCGAAGAGTTCGAAAGCAAAGTCCCCTGCCACGGGCTTGCCAGCTGCCAGCTTAGAGCAATAGTTCTCAAACTTGACGATGCCCGACTCAAGGGTTTTGAGGAAGGATGTTTCTTCTTCAGCGATAACCTTCTCTATCAAAACCTGTTGCGCTTTCAGTTCGGGGAACTGACCGCCCATCTGCTCCACAAGGTCTTTTACCAAGGTGTTGATGAAGGGCTGGTTAAAGCCAAGGAAAGTGTAGCCGTAACGGATGGCGCGGCGCAGGATGCGGCGAATGACATAGCCCGCACCCGTATTCGACGGCAGTTGCCCGTCGGCGATGGCGAAGCTGACAGCACGGAGATGGTCGGCCACTACACGCAGCGCAATGTCGGTCTGGTGGTCTTCGCCATACTTTTTGTTGGAAAGCTGCGCCAGTTTCTGAATCAGCGGCTGGAACACGTCGGTATCATAATTCGATTTCTTGCCCTGAACAGCCATGCAGAGGCGCTCGAAGCCCATGCCAGTATCCACGTGCTTGGCGGCCAGCGGCACCAGCTCGCCAGATGCCAGACGATTGAACTGCATGAAAACGAGGTTCCAGATTTCAATCACCAACGGATTATCCTTGTTAATGAGGGCTACGGCATTGATTTTCTGACGCTCGTCGTCATCGCGGAGGTCGATGTGGATTTCGGAGCAAGGGCCGCACGGGCCGGTATCGCCCATCTCCCAGAAATTATCCTTTTTATTACCATAAAGAATACGATTTTCTGGTAAAAATCTCATCCACAGCTGCTTGGCTTCTTCATCAGCTTCGGTTTTGTCTTTCTCATCGCCGCCGAAGACTGTGGCATAGAGGCGGTCTTTATCAAGTTTCACCACCTCGGTCAGAAACTCCCACGCGTATGCGATGGCATCGGCCTTGAAGTAGTCGCCGAACGACCAGTTGCAGAGCATCTCGAACATGGTATGGTGGTAGGTATCTTTTCCAACCTCCTCCAAATCATTATGTTTACCGGAAACACGGAGACATTTCTGGGAGTCGGCAGCGCGGGGGAATTTGCGTGGCACATTACCTAAAAAGATGTCCTTGAATTGGTTCATTCCTGCGTTAGTGAACATCAAGGTAGGGTCGTTCTTGATGACCATTGGTGCTGATGGCACAATCGTATGTTCTTTTGAGGCAAAATAATCCAGAAAAGCTTTTCGTATCTCGTTACTATTCATATTGTTATAATTATTTTATTGGCAATAAAAACGGGTGCAAATTTACAAAAAAAATCCAATCAGCACCGAAGGGGCGTCAGCTACAATGCCAGTCCGCCCTGTGAGGTCTCCTTGTAGAGTGATGGCAGGTCGTGGCCAGTGACCTTCATGACACGCACCACGCGGTCGAAACTGACGAGGTGCTTGCCATCGGAGATGAGGGCGAACATGGCGGCATCGATGGCGCGCACCGAGGCGAATGCATTACGCTCGATACAAGGAACTTGCACCAGTCCGCAGATGGGATCGCAGGTAAGGCCGAGGTGATGTTCCAGCCCCATCTCGGCAGCATATTCCACCTGATAGGAAGAGCCACCCATGAGCTGGCAGAAGGCACCGGCGGCCATGGCACATGCCGAGCCCACCTCGCCTTGGCAGCCGACCTCCGCCCCACTGATGGAGGCGTTGTATTTGATAACGTTGCCAATGAGTCCGGCAGTGGCAAGGGCATGCAGAATTTTCTTGTCGTTGTGTTCATACTGCTGATAGTAAGTATATAACACGGCGGGCAGCACCCCGCAGGAGCCGCAGGTAGGCGCGGTAACGATCGTGCGGCCGCTGGCGTTCTCTTCGGCCACTGCGAAAGCATACACCGGCGTGGAGTATCGGTGCTGCAGTGAGGTGTTCATGGACTGCACACGCGAGTACATCGTCGAAGCTTTGCGAGGCAGATGCAAGCCACCGGGGAGCGTACTCTCATGTTCCAACCCCTCCCTGATGCTCTGTTGCATCACCCGCCAGACCGCTTCCAAATATTCCCAAATATCATCATCCTCACAATCAGCTACATACTCCCAGAGTTTGCGATTCCCCACATGCGACAAGATGTCGGTCATAGTGGAATACTGGTAGATGTGTTTGTCAGACTGCCGCTGACCAGACTGCGAAATGTCGCCACCTCCCACACTGAAATAGCGCTGTGTGAGCAACGCTTTGCCTTGGGCATCCAATGCAGTAAATTCCATTCCATTAGGATGTTCCGGCAAAAACATTTCCGGTTTCCATATTATAATCACGGGCACTGGGGCCAGCGCATCAGTGATGGCCACATCGGTCAAATGGCCTTTACCGGTGGCGGCCAGACTGCCGAACAGAGTCACCTCGTAGGAGGCCGCCGTGGGGGACTGTTCGCGGAAAAGGGCGGCGGCCTTCGCCGGCCCCATGGTGTGCGAGCTCGATGGCCCGCGCCCAATCTTGAAAATATGACGGATACTTTCCATTACCTGAATTGATGACGATATCCTTAACGCTCCCTCTTTAAAAATATTGCCAGTCCCCACATCTTATCCTTTCGCCATCCCACTTGCGCAAATCCTGCCGTTTTGTCAGCCATTCAGTTTGGCAAACTTTTTGCATACCCTTTTGTGGCTTGTTTTCACAAGTCAGCATTATTTATTGTAAATAATTAAAAATTAAAATATTATGGCAGAAGAAAAAATCAATCCTGAAAATTTGGATGCTGAAAATGATCCTTTAGAGGGTCAGAAAACTGACAATTTGTCACCCGAAGAGGCATCTTCTTGCGAAAATGAGCAAGAAAAAGTCTCACCCGAGGAGGAAAAAAATGACAAAGAGGAAGAAAAAAAGTCCTTTTTTGGCAGAAAAAATAAAAAAGAGGAATCCTTGAAAAAACAGTTGGAAGAACTCACTGAAAAATATGAGGCTCTTGACAAACAGAAAGCAGAATTAAACAACAAATTCCTGCTGCTTTATTCTGAATTCGACAACTATAAAAAACGTACTAACAAGGAGAAACTGGACCTCATGGCCACCGCCTCCGAAAAGGTCATCGTGAGCCTTCTTCCCATCATCGACGACTTCGAGCGGGCCATCAAGGCCAATGAAAACCTGACCGATGCTGAAGTGATGAAAGATGGTTTCAACTTGATTTACAACAAATTGACCAATCTTCTCAAACATTTTGATGTCACCGAAATCGAGGCCAAAGGCGAAGTATTCGACACCGACCTGCACGAGGCGGTCACCCACTTCCCCACCCCCAATGAGGAGGAAAAGGGCAAGGTGATTGATGTGACCGAAAAGGGCTACAAAATCAAGGATAAGGTGATTCGCTACGCGAAAGTGGTGGTAGGACAGTGAGAGTTGAGAGTTGAAAGTTGAAAGTTGGGAGTTAAAAGTTTAAAAAGTTAAGAATAAGAGTAGAGACAATGCATGCATTGTCTCAAAAAAAAAAGACGGCACATTCACCGTTTCACAAAAGAGGAGGCATTATCATACATGGAAAAACGTGATTACTATGAAGTATTAGGGGTGAATAAGAATTCTACCCCGGAAGAGATAAAAAAGGCATATCGTAAGAAGGCGATGGAGTACCATCCCGACCGCAATCCGGGCGATAAAGAGGCGGAGGAGAAGTTCAAGGAAGCTGCGGAGGCGTACGACGTGCTGAGCAATCCCGACAAGAAGGCCCGATACGACCAGTTCGGTCATGAGGGTTTGCGCGGTGCGGCCTCATCGGGCGGTTTCGACGCCAGCGACCTCAACAGCATCTTCGAGCATTTCGGCAGCATCTTCGGCGACTTTTTGGGAGGCGGCTTCCGAGGCGGTTTCAGCGGCGGTTTCAGTGGTTTCGGCGGCGGACAGCAGAAGGCGGTACGTCGCGGCAGCGATATCCGTATCCGTCTGAAACTCAAGTTAGAAGAAATCGCAGAAGGATGTACCAAAACGCTGAAAATCCCCAAGCAGGTGACTTGTGCTGCCTGCGGCGGCACCGGTGCGAAGGACAAATCCTCCATCGTGACCTGTCCCACCTGTCAGGGGCGCGGCCAGGTGGTCCACCAGCAGCGCACCATGTTCGGTGTGATGCAGCAGGTAATGCCCTGCAACGCCTGTCACGGAACGGGACAGGTCATCAAGGACAAATGTCCCACCTGTCGCGGTGAAGGCACCGTGAAGGGCGAGGAGGTGGTCACCATCAACATCCCCGCCGGCGTGCAGGACGGCATGCAGATCCGCGAGCGCGGCAAGGGCAACGCGGCCCCCAACGGCGGCATCCCCGGCGACCTCATCGTGGTGATCCAAGAAGAGGAAAACGCCACCTTCGAAAGAGACGGCAACAACCTGTATATCAACTACTACATCTCATTCCCACAGGCCGCACTCGGCGCGGAGGTAGAGATTCCTCTGGTGAAAGGCAAAGCCAAGGTGAAGATCGCCCCGGGCACCCAAAGCGGCAGCGTGCTGCGACTGCAAGGGAAGGGCCTGCCGGAAGTCAACAGCCGGCGCGTCGGCGACCTCATCGTCAACGTCAACGTGTGGACCCCGACCAAGCTCACCAAAGAGGAACGCCAGCTCATCGAACAGATGAACGGGGCCGAGAATTTCATCCCCAAACCCACCAAAAAAGACAAGAGTTTCTTCAACCGCGTGCGACAATTTTTTGAAGACCGATAAGTCGCAAAAAACACGCGACATATTTTCTTGATTATTTTACTTTTTGCACATTGCCATGTGAAAAAAAATGTGTATTTTTGCAAACTTTTATGTAAAATCAACAAAGTAGTAATAATCAAATAATTAAGCTAAAACAATGAAAGTTTATCAGACACAAGACATCCGAAACATCGCCCTTATCGGTGGTAACCGTACCGGAAAAACCACCCTTGCTGAGACGATGGCCTTCCACGGTGGCGTCATCAGCCGTCGCGGAACCGTTGAAGACAAGAACACCCTCTCCGACTATCGCGAAGTGGAGCTGGAAAGACAGCAGTCCATCCAGTCCTCCGTGCTGTACAGTGAATTTGAGAACACCAAGTTCAACATGATTGACTGCCCCGGCTTCGACGATTTCGTGGGCGAAGTGATCGGTGCCTTGAGAGTGGCTGATACCGCTGTCATGGTCATCAACGCCCAGAACGGTGTTGACGTTGGTGCAGAGTCACAGTGGCGCTGGACCAAGAAGATGCACAAGCCCGTCGTCTTCGTCGTCAACCAGCTCGACCACGAGAAAGCCAACTTCGACGAGACCCTCCGCGAGCTGAAGCACAACTTCGGCGGCAGCGTGCTCCCGTTGCAGTACCCCGTCAATGCCGGCGTCGGCTTCGACTCCGTCATCGACCTTCTCTCCAAGAAGCTCCTCAAATTCCCCGCTGGCGGTGGCAAGATGATCGTGGAAGAAATCCCCGCTTCCGAAGCCGACAAAGCAGAGGAGATGCACGCCGCCATCATCGAGGCAGCTGCTGAGAACGATGAGAAACTCATGGACAAATTCTTCGAGGAAGGCACCCTCTCCGAAGAGGAGATGATGCGAGGCCTCAAGCTCGGCGTCATCAACCGCGGCACCTTCCCGGTGCTCTGCATCTCCGCCAAGGCCGACCAGGGCGTGGACCGCATGATGCAGATCATCAAGGGCAACTGCCCCACCCCCGCCGAAGCGCTCCCCATCAAGAACACCAACGGCGAAGACGTGGCTTGCGACTCCACCGGCAACACCGTCGCTTACGTTTGGAAGACTGCCGTTGAGCAGCACCTCGGCGATGTGGCTTACATGAAGATCTGCTCCGGCGAGATGACTGAAGCCATGGACCTTCTCAACACCAACACCTCCACCAAGGAGAGAGTTTCACAGATCCTCTGCTTCGCCGGCCAAAAGCGCGAAAACGTGGAGAAGGCTTGCGCTGGCGATATCGTCGCCACCATCAAGCTGAAAGGCACCGGCGCCTCCCAGACCCTCGTGAAGAGCGGCGACATGCAGATTGAAAAGACCGCTTATCCGGATCCGAAGTTCCGTACCGCCGTGCGCGCCAAGAACAGCTCCGACGAAGAGAAACTCGGTGCCGTGCTCAACAGCCTCCGCAAGAGCGACCTCACCTTCCTCATGGAACAGTCGAAAGAGCTCAAACAGACCATCATCTCCGGTCAGGGCGAGCAGCAGCTCAACATCGTCAAATGGATGATTGAGAAGCTCAACAAAATTGAAATCGAATACTACGCTCCCAAGATCCCGTATCGCGAAACCATCACCAAGTCGGCTGAGGCTATGTACCGCCACAAGAAACAGTCCGGTGGTTCCGGTCAGTTCGGTGAAGTTCACATGCTCATCGAGCCTTATTTCGATGGTATGCCGAACCAGACCAAATACCCCATCCGCGACACCCAGAGCTATGACCTGCCGTGGGGCGGCAAGCTCATCTACAACAACTGTATCGTGGGTGGTGCCATCGATGCACGCTTCATGCCCGCTATCCTCAAAGGTATCATGGAGAAGATGGAGGAAGGCCCGCTGACCGGTTCTTACGCCCGCGACATCGTGGTGAACATCTACGACGGTAAAATGCACCCCGTTGACTCCAACGAGTTGGCATTCAAGTTGGCTGGTCGTAACGCCTTCAAGGACGCTTTCAAGAAAGCCAATCCGAAGATCCTCGAACCCATCTACGATGTGGAAGTTTTCGTTCCTTCCGACAGAATGGGTGATGTGATGACCGACCTCCAGGGCCGCCGCGGTGTGGTGATGGGTATGGACAGCGAAGGCGAGTTCCAGACCATCCGCGCCAAAGTTCCGCTCGCCGAGATGAACAAATATTCCACCACTCTGAGCTCCATCACCTCTGGTCGTGCTTCCTACGAGATGAAGTTTGCTGAATACCAGCAAGTTCCTGCTGATGTTCAGGCTGCCGTCATCCAGAAGTACGAAGAGGAAAACAAGGACGAAGAGTAGTCTTTACAGAAATTTCGATAGGAGTTGGATATCCTCCGGCTCCTATCCTCAATATTATTTATTATTCACAAAATTATTTAAAAATGAAATCAGTATCTATTAGCGGTTCTCCCAGAGAGAACGTAGGGAAAAGAGACGCAAAAGAACAACGTAAGAACGGTCTGGTGCCGTGCGTGCTTTACGGCGGTGAAAAACAGTACCAGTTTGTCGTTGATAAAAAGCAGTTCGCCAACTTGATCTACACTCCCGAAGTCCGTTACGCTATCATCAGCCTCGATGGCAAAGAGATTCCCGCCATCCTCCAGGCCAGCCAGTATCATCCCATCACTGATGAGCTGCTCCACGTGGACTTCCTCGAAGTAGTGGACGGCAAGCCGATCACCATCGGCCTTCCCATCAAGATCATGGGCACCTCTCCTGGTGTGCTCCGTGGTGGTAAGCTCGTGAAGAAAGTGCGCAAACTGAAAGTGCGCGGTCTGTTGAACGACATTCCGGAATTCATTCCCGTTGACATCTCCGGTCTCGACATCGACAACTCCGTCAAGGTCAACGACCTGAAAATCGACAACATCACTTTCGTTGAGAATCCGAATGCCGTTGTGACCGCTGTTCTCTCCACCAGAAATGTGGAAGAGGCTCCGACCGAAGAGGCTTAATATTGATTATTACACAAATGGTAGGGGCGTGGGCAACTGCGTCCCTATTATTTTTTCTTTATGGCAAAATTCACCTTTCCGACCACTGAATTCCCTGTTTTCCTCGCCCCGATGGAGGAGGTGACCGACGCGTCGTTCCGCCGGCTGTGCAAGGCCTTTGGCGCTGATGTGCTCATCTCGGAGTTTGTCTCCTCGGAGGCCTTGATCCGCGAAGTGGAGAAGAGCCGCAAGAAGATGCAGTTTTCGGACAACGAGCGTCCGTTCGGCATCCAGATTTTCGGACATGATGAGGACTCGCTACGGAAGGCGGCCGAGATTGCGGCAGTAGAGCAGCCCGACTTTATCGACATCAACTGGGGTTGTCCCGTGAAAAAGGTAGTGGCGAAGGGGGCCGGCGCGGCCATCCTGAAAGACATCCCCAAGATGATACGGCTTACCGAGTCGGTGGTGAAGGCTGTAAACCTTCCTGTCACCGTCAAGACACGCCTCGGCTGGGAAGAGACCAACAAGCCCATCGTGCAGGTGGCTGAGATGCTGCAAGATGTAGGCGTGCAGATGCTGTCGATACACGGTCGCACCCGCTCGCAGATGTACAGCGGCACGGCCGACTGGACCCTTATCGGAGAGGTAAAGAACAACCCGCGCATCACCATCCCCATTGTGGGCAACGGTGACATCGACAGCGGAGAGAAAGCCGCCGAATACCGCGACCGTTATGGTGTTGACGGGGTGATGGTAGGACGGGCAGCCATCGGCAATCCGTTTGTTTTCAAAGAGATAAAGAATTATTTCGCCGGCATCGCCACTCCCCTGCCCACCTATGAGGAACGGGTGAACACCTGCATGGAACACTTGCGCGGGGCGGTGGAGGTCAAAGGCGAACGCACCGCCGTGCTGGAGATGCGCCGCCATTATAGCGGTTATTTCAAAGGCATTCCCAACTTTAAGGAGAAGAAGGTACGGCTGATGCTCGCCCTCACGGTTGCGGAGTGCGAGGCGATCCTACGTCCTGCATCATTCCATTAATCAACGAATTAAAACACCTGAAGTCTACCGAATCACCGTCAGCGAGCTGTGATATTCGAAGGTCTTGACATGACCACCATAATAAAACACATAGTAATATACCCCGTCTGACAATTTCTCCGCACTGAATCCCGAATCGGCGTTGCAAAGCTGACCGTTCTTATCAATACAGGTTGGGTAATTCTCCATGTCGAAGACTTTCTTCCCCCACCGGTCATAAACGGAGAGCCGATTCGGCACATCCAAATTCAAATTCTTGACCGCGAATACGTCGTTCACGCCGTCACCATTAGGAGTAATGACGTTGGGGAACTCCAAATCAGGTTCCACATAGACCGTATGGCTGGCAGAGTTGCGGCAGTCGAACGAGGTCACCATCTCCAACGTGACCACAAATTCTCCCCATGTACTATAAAAATGAGACGTGTTATAATTGTTGGTAATCTGTGTTTCGCCATCCCCGAAATCCCAATGCCACGTATAGGTATCATTCAGTCCGATAAATCCCGACGTATCTGTCTGATTCAAAAACTGAACCTCAATATTGTCGGACAGCATCAGATGGTCGGGCGAGGCGATGAAATCCACCTCCGGATGGGGATGAACGACCACCTGCGCCTCCGCCTCAGAGGTACAGCCCAACTCATCGCTAACGGTAACCGAATAGCTGGTGGTAACGGCAGGCTCAACCGTGATGGAGCGGCCTGTTCCTCCTATAGCCCACGCATACGCATGATATTCCAATTCAGTGGAGATGGTCGAGTTTTGCCCTGAACAGATCTCCGCTGGCTCAACAATAAAGGTTGGCGGCGGAATCTCTGCGGCAGCATAAACCGTCACACTGTCAACACTTTCGCAATGGTTGACACCCGTGACTGTACAGACAAAAGTTGTCACTTCATTTTCTGGAATAAGGGTGAAGGAAGAGGAGGTCTGTCCTGTATTCCATTCGTAGGTAACAGTATTTCCGGTGGTAGCCGTGATGGTCACCTCCTGCTCGGGGCAGATGGTGTCTTGCGAGGCTGTCACCTCCAATCCGGGAGGAATGGTGTCCACCGTGACATGAACATGGTCAATGAGGTCGAAATGGTCACCATTGCATGCAACATATTGCAAGCGAGCGGTATAGTAGGTTGTCTCGCTCGGAAATACTGTGATGGTATCTCCCACACCCACCACAATGCCGGTGGCCGCCGAGGTGTCGGTGCCCAAATACCAAGTCACCGTGTACTCAGGATCACCAATGGGAATGAACCGCCAAGCCTCCTCGTGAGCCGTCCACGGACCCGTATTGCGCCCCGGAGGCGTAATGCCCATTGTGCCCGTGCTGTTCTGCAATCCAATCACGCCGTTACCACTATTCCATGAGGTACATGTCGGCGCATCTCGCAAATAAATATCAATGATATTGGTACCTTCATATAACACAATCATTGAGGTAAAAGTTCGGATAGAAGTGCAAGAATAGAGTTTTATATTATTGAAACTCAATACATAACTTCTGCATGGATATTCACCCAATACCCCTTGGAAAATACCACCATCGCCCGTCACAGAATTATAATCGCTCGTGGAGGGATAAATGTCGCGATAACAGGCAAAAATGGTGTTGGGGAAAAGGTTGGTGCTTGGAATCGAAGCGGAATACGACCATGCACAGCTGCCACCAGCCACACTGGTATTGAAAGTAGCCACCGAATTGGCACCTGGAACCACCTGATCGTAAGTGTTTCCATAATAGCAAAATGTGAATGGCAAATTCAAAACATCTCCCCATGTATCATCGGTGGCATTGGCAAAAATACGGGTGCCGGCCGTATAGCCGAACGGCGGGTCATAGGGAATGGACATCACCGAATAATCGCTGCTCCCCAGCGCCGTAGCCACCGCATTCGCCACGAAAGTAACCGGACCAATATTCGAACAGTCCAAATACACCTCCGTATTGTTCGTCCCCAACTCGGTGGGGGATACACTCGGACAACCCATAAGGTTTTGCGCCCGCACAGAGGCGACACCTATTGACATAATGATAACAGAAAGTAAAATTTTACGAATCATGACATTGAATTTTTTATAGCGTTTTTATGTCAAGTCAGACGTATGAAAAATGAAAAACGCTGCAATGTCATTTCGATAATCATAAAAAAAAGACCGACAATAAAGCCGGTCTTTCACTATAAATATTTGATTATCTGCTATTTCTGCAAACGAATACGGGCATCCACAGCGGTAACGTAGCGCGGATTGCCGAGCAGCGGGTTGAGGTCCATCTCCGCGATTTCGGGAGCGGCCTGCACCAACGCGCTCACGCGGGCAATCTGGTCGGCGTACAGGTCGATGTTGACGGGTTCTTGTCCACGCACGCCCTGCAAAATCTTGTAGCCGCGCAGCTTCGTCAGCATCTCCTTGGCCTCGGCAGCCGTGATGGGCGCCAGCGCGCTCTGCACATCCTTCAGCACCTCGATGAAGATGCCTCCCAAGCCGAAGAACACCTGATGCCCGAACTTGTCATCTCGGATAGCGCCGATATACACGTCAGTACCGTCCAACATCGGGTACATCTCCACCGCGTAGGTGTCTTGGATAGCCATTAGGCGGTCGAACTCCTTGCTGACGGTGTCCAAATCCTTGACATTCAGCGTCACACCGCCGACATCGGATTTGTGCAGCGGTCCCACCACCTTCATCACGAGCGGCACATCCTTGCTGCAACCGACCTCTTGGGCGAAGGCGAGAGCATCCTCCTTCTTGGAGACCTCCACGGATTTCTTACGGCTGATGCCGGCAGCATCGAGAAGCTCGTTATAATCAGCGATTTCCATATAACCATCCTGACATCTGTCGATGGTGCGGCGGATGCGGGCCACGTCGATTTCGGGCTGCTCCACCACCTCGGGCTGTGGCTTCGGGGTGTTATACACCTTGCACAACGCCTGGCCGAACACGCACTCTTCGGGGAAGTTGATACGGTGCTTGTTGGTGATGAAGTCGGCGATTTCGTCCTTTACGTTGATGATGGAGGGAAGAATCGGGAAGATAGGTTTCTTGCAGGTCTTCATCTTCTGGTCGAGTACTTCATACACCTCCCAGTTGGCGAACAGGCCGGGCGAGCCGAAGATGACGCACATGCAGTCGATGTTGTCGAAGTCGTTCTCGCAGGCATCAATGATATAGCCGAGTTGTTCGGCGGTGCCGGTGGCGAGGAAGTCGATGGGGTTGCCCACAGAGGAGCCACCGAAGAGCTTGGTAAGCAGCTCGTCGGCCTTCGGACCTTCGATGTGGGGAACGTCCATACCGTTGTCTGACAGCACGTCGGTGAGCATCACGGCGGGACCGCCGGCGTGGGTGATGACGGCCATGTTCTTGCCCTTCACCTCGGGGTGCATGAAGATGGCGCACACGGTGGTGAGCTCCTGACGGTTATGGCACCGCACGATACCGGCCTTGCGGAAGAGGGCATCGACGGCGGCATCGTTGGTGGCGAGGGCGCCAGTATGCGATGAGGCGGCACGGCTGCCGGCGGCGGAACCGCCCGACTTGATGGCCGCAATCTTACAACCCTTGTTGATGAGCGAACGGGAGTGCTTCAGCATCTTCTGCGGGTCATTGATTTTTTCCATGTAAAGCATGATGACGCGGGAAGATTTCTCCGGGTCGAAGGTGGTGTCGAGATGTTCGAGAACGTCCTCAATACCCATCTGGGCGGAGTTGCCGACTGCCCATACACTGTTGAAGGTGAGGCCGTTGGAAATGCCGTATTCCTTGATA
This sequence comes from Bacteroidales bacterium, assembly GCA_017962845.1. GTDB lineage: Bacteria > Bacteroidota > Bacteroidia > Bacteroidales > WCHB1-69 > UBA1756. The sequence goes on from JAGCUN010000026.1 coordinate 20,626, forward strand.
AAGACGGCGGTGGCACCCGATCCGGTCACGAAATCCACGCCGTGCGGGTCGAGGGTCGGGATGGGGGTGTCGAAAGCACCGCAGTAGTTGGTGTTGAGGAAGCCGGTGCAGTTAGGACCGATGAGGCTGCCACCCACACTGTTGATGGTGTCGGTGATATGCTTCTCGTACTCGGCACCCTGCTTGCTCTCTTCTCCGAAACCTGCGGAGACGATGATGAAACCTCGGGTGTTTTTCTCCTTTGCCAGCGTATCCACGGTGGCGGGGCAGTACTTGGCAGCGATGGCCAGAATGGCGCAATCCACCTCAGGCAGATCTTCCACTTTGGCATAGCAGTGGATGCCCTGCACCTCCGATTCTTTCGGATTTACAGCATAAATTTTTCCTTTAAAAGGACTTGATAATAAATTCTTTACGAGTTTCCCACCGGGTTTGTGCACATCATTTGATGCTCCGACGATGACAATGCTTTGAGGATTTAATAATTTAGGATTGATCATTATATAAAAAATTAAAATTTCACTCTAAATGGGGAGTTTGCAACTTGGAATTTGCAGCGGCAAAAATAGCAAAAAAAATTGAGAAAAAATTTGTGAAAATAGGCAACATTTTACAACATTTTATGTAAAAGAAATAAATTATATAATTATATGAACATGTTTCAGAAATTCTTTTGCATCATAGTTTGCATTTTTGCTGTGGCTTGTGCTTCAGCACAAACGTATACCATGCCTTCCTCAGGTACCAATACCATCACCGCTTGTGGTGGCACTGTACTCGACCCCGGCGGCACCAGCACTTACGCCAATAGCTTGAACAGCTATCTGGTCATCAACCCTGAGACCCCTGGTTGTAAGGTCCACCTTTCTGGCTCCTATAATACGGAAAGCAGTTTCGACTACTTCTACGTGTATGACGGCACCACCACCTCCGGCACGCAATTGGGGTATTTCACCGGCACAGGTACTTGTGATGTCACATCCCAGTCGGGTTCACTCATCATCTACTTCCATTCTGATGGATCAGTGACACGCGATGGCTTCGAGCTCTCTATTACCTGCGTGGGTAGTTGCACCTGCGGAGGTCCTTATGGTGTGACAGCTACTACTGGCAATGGTGTGGCTACAGTATCATGGACTAACCCCAACTCTGCCGACATTTCTGGCTTTATCATCGAGTGGGGCCCTCACGGTTTCACCCCCGGCACCGGCACTACTGATTACACCACGGGTACCACCTACTCGCTCACTGGTCTCACCAACGGTACTCAGTACGATTTCTACGTTTATTACGACTGCGGTGGCGACCATGTGGTGACCAACGAGACTCCCACCATGGTTTCATTCGTTCCCTCCACCAACATCAATATTCCCGCCAACTCCACCACAAGTATCACCATGTGCGGTGGCCATATTTTCGACAGTGGCGGTCCCAGCGGCCAATACACCAACTCGGAAAGTGGCGGTATCACCATTTATGCTGAAAACCCGTGGTGTCTGCTCAGAGTTACAGGCTCCTACAACACCGAAAGCTGTTGTGACCATATTTATATTTATGATGGTGATGGAAATGGAACTTTGTTAGGACAATACCAAGGATCAGGTACTGTTGATGTTACCAGCTCGTCGGGCAGTATTACCATCTCCTTCACCTCTGACGGTTCGGTTTTATACGATGGTTTTGATTTCACCGTGGTTTGTACCGGCACCTGCGAGTGCGGTTCACAACCCCTTAGCGGCGTGCATGTTGTGCCCGACGGCAACAACGGTTACCAGCTGGTATGGAATGAAGCCACCGGTGACTCCACCATCCATCAGTATATCATTGAATACGGCCCTGAGGGATTCACCCCCGGCACTGGCACCACCGTCACCACTAACGGCAGCCCCTACCCCATTTTCGGTCTCACCCCAGGAGCCACATACACCTACTACGTATGGGCTGACTGCAACAACGATGGTTTGATTACTACTGAAGTGCCCGCCCAGTTCGACTTCTGCGTCCCCTTCGCCACGCCTTGCATCGACTTCACCGACCTCCATGCCCCGCAAATCACCTGCACCACAGGTCTCACCAACAACGGCGGTCCTTATACCAATATAGGAGTTGTGGATAACGGTCCCTCCTCTTCCTCCAGCCAGCACACCATCCACTACGTGGCGGAACAAGACCCCCGCACGGGCAACGGTCTTACCACCATCCCGCCCTGCGAGCTCTACTCGGTGCGACTGGGCAACTGGGAGGTCAACTACGGCTGTGAAAGTATTTCTTATGACTTTTTGGTGGACACCACCGATGCCGATATTCTCTTGTTGAAGTATGCCGCCGTACTCCAGAATCCGAGCGGCCACACCGACGATGAGCAGCCCCGATTCACTTTCGAGCTTCTCGACCAGAACAACAACCAGATCGACCCCACCTGCGGCTACGCCAACTTCATCTCCGGCTCCACCACCAGCGGATGGAACCAGACCACTTATGAGAGCGAGACCCTCTACTGGAAAGACTGGACCTTCGTGGGTTTCGACGTGTCGGCCTACCACGGACAGACGGTCAAAGTGCGTCTCACCACCTACGACTGCAACCAGGCTGGACACTTCGGCTATGCCTATTTCACCCTGAACTGCAAACGCCGTGTCATCACGGCCGAGTCGTGCGGCGAGATGCTCACCAACACCTACACCGCCCCCGCCGGTTTCAACTACGCATGGTACTACGAGAACACCCCCAACAACATCCTTTCGCACGACCAGTCCATCACCATCGCCCCCAACGGTCAGAATGAGATCCTCTGCTGCCACGTGTCTTTCACTGAAAATGCGGCCTGCGGTTTCGATCTCCGTACCGCCATCACCTCCCGCTATCCGATCGCCCGATTCGAACCCGAGCGTGAAGGCTGCACATGGAACTTCGCCATGAACAACAGCAGCTGCATCTCCGCCGACGGCGTGACCCCCATTGAGCCCTACGAGCCCTGCGAAACCGCCTTCTGGGACTTCGGCGACGGCTCCACCTCCAACGAATACAGCCCCACACACGAATTCCCGGGACCGGGCAACTATACCATCACCCTCGTCATCGGTATCGCTAACGATGAATGCCAAGACACCATCCGCTATACCGTTGACCTGCTAGGCAACTATCCGTCCATCACCAGCAGCATCGCCGACTTCACCATCTGTGAAGGAGAAGGCATCACCCTGCATGCCAACGGCGGCAGCTCCTACGTATGGCATGAAAATGGCGCTGAAATCGGGACTAACACATCCATTTACCTAACTCCGGCCACCACTACCACCTACTCCCTTACTTCCATCGCTGCCGACGGCTGCGAAGTGGAAATCGAACAAGAGGTGACCGTCAAGCCCACCTCCTCCAGCACCCTCACCGACTCGGTGTGCCAAGGCGACCGTTACAACCTGCACGGCTTCAACCTGCCCCCGCAAATGGCCGACGGCACATTCAACTACACGCTGGTAGTCCCCAACCAATACGGATGCGACAGCACCGTCACCCTCACCCTCATCGTGAAACCGCTGCCTAACACCAGCTTAGGCCGCACCTTCAACCACTGTTTCGAGGATTATGGAGACGCCATCCTACAAGTGCCCACCTCCAACTGCAACTACCAGTGGAGCACCGGCGCCACCACACAGGGCATCTCCGTCTCCGAAGGCGGCACCTATACTGTTACCGCCACCATCAATGGCTGTACCAATACAGGAGAAATCACCATCAACGATGTGTGCCCCTTCAACATCTACCTGCCCAACTGTATCACGCCTACCGACAATGACGGCATCAACGATGTGTTCAAGTTGCCTTCCATCAAAGACATTGCCATCTTCGACATCACCATCTTTGACCGTTGGGGGCGCGTGGTCTTCCATTCCGAAGATCCTCATTTCGAGTGGGATGGCGGCGTAAACGGCAAGATTTTGAGCGGAAGGGTATATAACTACCGCATCGAGCTCAAGACCACTGGAGCAGAGAAACGCATCATCAGCGGAAGCTTGACGGTTTTATAAAAGCTAACGGGTCGCCCTCACAAAACGGGGGCGACCATAAAAATCTTTACGACTTTCCACGTCGGAAAACCCCTTTCCCTCCAGCATCGCAACCAGTTGGGGATGATATTCCTCATAAGTTTCAAAATAGAGTTTCCCGTTGGGCGACAACGATTGCATAGCCAGCGAAGCGATTTTCTCATAGAAAAGGAGCGGCTGATCATCCGGTACAAAAAGTGCTATTCCCGGCTCAAAATTCACCACATTCTGGTGTAATGTATCCCTCACTTTTTCAGGAATATAGGGCGGATTACTAATAATAATGTCGTAAGTTTCTGACAGACAATCACATTGTAGGATGTCACACTGCTCAAAATGCACCTGAACATCATTCAGGCGGGCGTTTTCAGCGGCGAGGGCGAGCGCGTCGGCACTGATGTCGCATGCGGCCACAGCGGCATGATCGAGCCGGGCGGCCAACGACACGGCAATCGCGCCGGTGCCGGTACCGACATCCAACACCTTCAGCCCCGACAGGCCTGCATTCTCGTCAACGACCGCCGCCACTAGCTCTTCGGTTTCGGGACGCGGGATGAGAGCACGGGCATCAGTACGGAAACGCAGGCCACAAAACTCCGTGAAGCCCACCACGTACTGCAAAGGCTCGCCCGCTGAAAGACGTTCCAGTTCTGAAAGATAATCAACATTACCTGGCATCTCGTCATCCCCATCCAACAAAAACTGATGATACGGAATGCCTAATCGGTCCTGCACATACCACCGCAGCAGCGCAGCACTTTCACGAGAATCGTATAGCGTCTGCAACCGTTTCAGAAATAAACCACGAAATGAATTTCTGGTCATTGGATGTCTCTCGATTACAAATGCAAAAATACAACAAATTTTCTACAATCCACTCATTTCATTCACCATAACTCCCTCACCTCATTATCAAACCATTTCAAAAAATACATGTCAAAACAGAATGAAACAATTTAATTCGGCTTTTGTCGTTTAATTTTCAGAAAAATAGTACCTTTGCACGCAAATTCTGCACCCAAAATGAGCTATCCATCGAAACTCTTCGCCACCTTGCTATACACCCTGCTAACGTTGGGACTGTTGGTCTGCGCCCATGTCGGTCTCACCAGCTGCCAGCACAGTCATCGCGCAAGCGGCGACAAGAGCGAATTCGCTGATATAGAAAATCTTGACGAGGAAAATCTCCCCTCCATCTTCCAAATTGGCACCTTCTATATCGGCAAAGTCAATGGTAAAGAATGCATCATTACCATCCGTAATTTCAACAAAAAGAATTTCAATGGAACACTTTATAGAATCAATGATAAAGCCCTGCTTGAACCGATACCGATAAGTGGGAAGGTAAAGAAAAAGAAGTGTGTCATCTCCCTGCCAGACAAAAAATTATCATGGAACAAACTAAAAATCAGCGGCGATGCCAACCAACTGCAAGGAGAGTATGACGGGGGCAGTTTTTCCTTCAAAAAATATGCACAGCCTGCTTTCAAAACTATAGAAAAGCAGAATCGTTATAAGGAAGAATGCTTTGAGATAGAGACCATTCGCGATGTTAAGTATGGAACAGCAAAAGGATATTGGGTATCGCGACCTGAGACTTCGAATGATTATGCCAAAATCATCACCTCAGGCATTGCCAAAACTCTTTCGAAGAAGGACTTTGACCTATACATGGACATTTATCTTCCGAAGGACGATACGATGAAACAGCGACCGATGGTGATGTTCATCCACGGAGGCGGCTTTTTCATCGGCGACAAACGCGACAATCCCATCGTGCTGTGGTGCCAGCACTACGCCAAGATGGGCTACGTGGCGGTCTCCATCAATTACCGCATGGGGTTCAAGCCGTCGAAGGCTTCCATTGAGCGGTGCGGATACAGTGCCGCGCAGGACGCGCACGCCGCCATGCGTTTTCTCATCCACAACAAAGAGAAGTACCGCATCAACCCCAACTACTTGTTTGTGGCGGGCAGCAGCGCAGGAGGCATCACCACCCTCAACCTTGCCTTCATGCGCAACGCCAACCGTCCCGAATCGGCAGAGGGCGGATTGTTCAACGAAGATTTGGGCAGCATCGAGTCGAGCGGCAATTCACTGAAAGAGACCTTCAAGATACGCTGTATCGCCAACATGTGGGGCTCCGTTCACGACATCAACATGATCGACAACGCCAAAATCTCCATCATCTCCTTCCACGGCGATGCCGACAAAGTGGTGCCATACGGCACGGACGTCCCCTTCAAGGACATCAAACTGAACATCAGCAATCTGTTTTTCAACAAGATGTACGGCTCAAAGTCCATCCATGAACGGGCGAAGAAACTGGGGTATCGCGAAGAACTGCACACCTTTCCAGGATGCGGACATGCACCTCACGTAGATGCCAACAACCAGCCCAACGAAAAATTCTATTTCATCCAAGAAAAGACCACCAATTTCTTCTATAAGGAATTCGGAAGTGAGGATGTCAGCATTCAATATGCCGGTGGACAGCGTTTCGCCCTCAACAATCCCAACGTGACAAGCTGCTACTGGCGCATCACCGGCGGTCTCATCTTGTCCACCAACAAGGGCAGCGTCAGAGCCGTATGGCTGCCCGATGCGCGCGAACACAAGCTCGAATGCGTGGGGAGGTTGGAAAATGGAGCTGGATTTAGTGCGATTTATGATGAAGGGATGTGAGGATGGGAGTGTATGAGTATGGGATGAAGAGATGAAGAGATGAAAAGATGAAAAGATGAAAAGATGAAAAGATGAAGAGATGAAAAGATGAAGAGATGAAGAGATGAAAAGATGAAAAGATGAAAAGATGAAAAGATGAAGAGATGAAAAGATGAAGAGATGAAGAGATGAAAAGATGAAAAGATGAAGAGATTAGGGGGATATGATTTGAAGATTCAATATTAAAAAATAACCATTATGAAAAGATTTGTTTTTTTGATGTTCACCGTCTGCTTATCGGCAGCGTTTTTGATGACCTCTTGTAAGGATCCCGAACCGGAGCCCACTCCCTCACCCTACGACCAGGTGCTGACCAAAGACGGCATCTACCTTTCGATTTATGCCTTCAACAACGGCATCGTGTCGAAGATGGACTACACCCTGATCGACAACCAGTCGTCAGACCTCATCCAGAACTGGATCCGCAACTTGCAGAACAACGAGGATGCCACCGCGCTGCTCTACACCATCGACAGCTCGTTGAACACGCTCAACCGCACGCAGTTCCCGAAAAGTCTTTCGAGCCTGCACATGGTCAACTTCACCGATGGTATCGACAATGCCTCTGTCTATTTCTCCAACAGCCAGTGGGGCACGCACTACGCCAACCGCAACGAATACCAGACTGCGTTGAAAAACCGCTTGCGCAACGGCACTTTCCATGGCCTCTCCATGTCGGCCTTCGGCGTTGGCGTACAGAGTGCGTCCATCGACCCCATCGTGTTCAACTCCACCATCCAGGACATCTCCAGCAGCGACGACAAGGCCCGCGTGCTGGCCAACTTCGCCTCTGTGAACCAGGAGTTTGAGCAGATCGCCAACAGCATCTCCTCCACCACGACGGTCACCGATGTCACCTTCTCGTTCACCTGCGGCGGTTCCGACCGCATCGCCTTCGTGTTCGACGGGGCAGCCTCGCCGGCACTCTCCACCTGCAAAATCGAGGCGACGCTGAATGCCAACAACACTCTCAGCGACATCGAATACACCGGCCTCACCTCCTCATCGGCAGCCACCATCACCGGACAGCACGTCAACGGCTCCATCTTCTCGTTCACCTTCAAGAACCTGAGAACCACCAACAACGAAGTACCTTCCACCTACGACGTGCGTCTGTTCAAGGAGTCGCTGGGCTTAGGCGGCAACACCTACGCACAGGATGTGGAGTTCAACCCGCAATCACAGACCTACACGCAGACGCAGACCAAGACCGCCGGTATCATCCTCGTGCTGGATGTCAGTAGCTCGTTGGGCAGCAACTTCGTGAATGTGCAGGAGGCCGCCTGCAACTTCGTGCAGATTCTGGCCGATTCGCAGAAGAAGAAACACTAATCTGCCATCAGCAGGAAATTTGAAAATAATTGGGAGGACCGGATGCGGGAATCCCAATTTTTTTTGTACCTTTGCAGCCGTCTTAACACCAACAGAATTATTATATAAAATATTGATACAATGGCAAGTAGAAGAAAAGAACTCTTTCCGAATGTTACCGATGAGCAATGGAACGATTGGAAATGGCAAGTGCAACACAGAATTGAGAACCTCGAACAGCTGAAGCAGTATGTGGAGCTGACCCCCGAAGAGGCTGAAGGCGTGAGCAAGACCCTCCAGACCCTCCGTATGGCCATCACCCCGTACTATCTCAGCCTGATTGACCCGAACGACCCGTACTGCCCGATCCGCCGCCAAGCCATCCCGACGGCCGCCGAGGTGCATCAGTCGCCTGCCGACCTGCTGGATCCGCTCCACGAGGATGAGGACTCCCCGGTGCCGGGTCTCACCCACCGTTATCCCGACCGTGTGCTGCTGCTCATCACCGACCAGTGCTCGATGTACTGCCGTCACTGCACGCGCCGCCGTTTCGCCGGCCAGCACGACTGCCAGATGCCGCAGGAGCGCATCCAGAAAGCCATCGACTACATTGCCCGCACCCCGCAGGTTCGCGACGTGCTCCTCTCCGGCGGCGACGCCCTCATGGTCAACGACCAGGTGCTGGAGTCCATCATCCAGCGGCTGCGCGCCATCCCGCACGTTGAAATCATCCGTCTCGGCACCCGCACGCCCGTCGTATGCCCCCAGCGTATCACCGACGACCTCTGCAACATGCTGAAGAAATACCATCCGATCTGGGTGAACACCCACTTCAACCACCCGAACGAAATCACACCCGAAGCTACGGAAGCCTGCGCAAAACTCGCTAACGCCGGTATCCCGCTCGGAAACCAGTCGGTGCTGTTGCGCGGTGTGAACGACTGCGTGCATGTGATGAAGACCCTCGTGCAGGGCCTCGTCAAGATCCGCGTACGTCCTTACTATATTTACCAGTGCGACCTTTCCATGGGTCTCGAACATTTCCGCACGCCCGTTTCCAAGGGTATCGAAATCATCGAGAACCTGCGCGGTCACACCTCCGGCTATGCCGTTCCCACCTTCGTGGTGGATGCCCCTGGCGGTGGTGGCAAGACCCCGGTGATGCCCAACTACGTCATCTCACAAAGCCCCAACAAGGTGATCTTGAGAAACTTCGAGGGCGTTATCACCACCTACACCGAGCCCACCGACTACAAAGAGGAGTGCCACTGCGAGAAATGCCAGCAGCATCCGCACGCCGAAGGTGTCGCCTCCCTGTTGCGCGGCGAGCATCTGGCTCTCGAACCGCAGGATTTGGAACGCAAAAAGCGTCACAACAAATAGAAAATTTCCAAATTTCATATCCAATAGAGGTACAGCAATGTGCCTCTATTTTTATTTTTATGTTATAATAAAGTAGTATTCAGTATTTTATAAAAATTTTCAATCAACTACTATTTCTTTCAAAAAAAGCTGTATTTTTGCGCCACTTAAATGGGCCGTTAGCTCAGTTGGTTCAGAGCGCTGCTTTCACACGGCAGAGGTCACTGGTTCAAATCCAGTACGACCCACACGAAGAGACCGAACAGGTCTCTTTTTTTATAATCAGCGTCGCACTGACAAAACAAAAACGGGCGCGCGGCTTCAGCCGTGCGCCCGTTTCATCATGAGGCCAGATACTATTTCTTGAAATATCTGTTGTACAGACCTTCGAAGCCTTTGCCGTGGCGGGCCTCATCCTTAGCCATCTCGTGAACGGTGTCGTGGATGGCGTCGAGGTTCTGCTCCTTGGCATTGCGGGCGATGCGCATCTTGTCTTCGCAAGCGCCGGCCTCAGCGTTCATGCGCTTCTCGAGGTTGGTCTTGGTGTCCCACACCACATCACCGAGCAGCTCGGCGAACTTGGCGGCGTGTTCGGCCTCTTCCCAAGCGTAGCGCTTGAAAGCCTCAGCAATTTCCGGATAGCCTTCGCGGTCGGCCTGACGGCTCATCGCCAGATACATGCCCACCTCCGAACATTCGCCGTTGAAATGAGCGTTGAGGTCTTTGATCATCTCCTCGGTGGTGCCTTCCTTGGCGATTCCGATGACGTGCTCGGTCACAAAAGTAAGGGCATCATCCTCTTTCAGCTCTTTGAACTTGCTTTTCGGCACTTTGCACTGGGGGCAAAAATCGGGAGCATCGTCACCTTCGTGAACGTAACCACATACGGTACAGATAAATTTTTTCTTCATAATGCTTTGGTTTTTTTGGATTAATTATTGGTTGATTCTTCGTTGAATTCGATTCAGCAAAGATACAACATTTTTTTCTTAAAACTGAATCATCACGGAGAAAAAATTTTTTTCTTAAAGGATAGAGTGATAATGAAAAAAGTTGTACTTTTGCAGTCGGGTAAGTCTTATACAATCTGCTCCCTTTCAACTCCCCCAGGGCAGGAATGCAGCAAGGGTACATTGGTTGTAGCGATGTGATGTAAGTAGCTTACCCTCTTTTATTTATAAGCATTATGTTTCTGAAAATATATCCCGAAAACCCCAACCCGCGCGAAATACAAAAGGCGGTGGATTGTCTGATGGATGGCGGCATTATCATCTATCCTACTGACACCATCTATGGTATCGGGTGCGATATTTTCAAACCGAAAGCCATCGAACGCATCTCCGAGATGCTGGGCGACAAGAAAAAGAAGAGCGCGATGACCTTCATCTGCCACGACCTCAGTCACCTCTCTGCCTACTGCAAACCCATCAACAACAACATCTTCAAGGTGATGAAGCGCACACTGCCCGGTCCCTACACTTTCATTTTGGAGGCCAACAACGACGTGCCTAAGTTGCTGCAAAGCAACAAGAAAACCGTCGGCATCCGCGTGCCCGACAACTCCATCATCCGCGAGATTGTGCGGGTATTGGGCCACCCCATCCTCTCCACCTCCGTGAAAGACGACGACGAGGTCATCGAATACACCACCGACCCCGAACTGATTTACGAGCGCTATGGCGACCAGGTGGATATGTTGATCGATGGCGGCTACGGCGACAATGTGCCCTCTACTGTGGTGGACTGCACCTCCGGCGAGATTGAGGTGGTGCGCGAGGGCAAAGGCGACATCGATTTGCTGTATTAACCAATCTGCGAAGCCGTGTTCAGGAAAATCATCAACACGCTGGGAACCAAGGTGCTGGGAGCATTACTCAGCTTCATCGTCTCGGCTGTGATTTCGCAAATGGTCGGCGATGTCGGCAAGGGCGAGCAGACCCTGCTGCTCTCCACCATCGCCTTCATCCTGATCTTCTCCGACATCGTGAGCGGTGCCAGTTTGGTGTATCTCACTCCCAAGCATCCGTTCTCCAAGCTATTTGTACCCAGCTATTTATGGTCCACGCTGGTCGGACTCACCGCCGCAGCGGTCATCCCGCTGTTCTATCACAACCTGCCGCACGTCATCGCCCTGCACATCGGGTTGTTGTCGGTGCTGTCGTCGCTGAGCGCGGTCAACACCACCATTCTCATCGGGCGAGAGCGGGTGCGGGCCGCCAACTGGGTGAATCTGTGGCAGCCTGCGGCGTTGTTGGCCACCCTCTGCATCTGCTACTTCCAGTTTGAGATGCTCAACCTCAACGCCTACATCATCGCCCTGTATGTGGCGTACGGCGGCAGCTGGCTGGCCGGACTTTTCCTGCTGCGCAACGAGTTCCGTGGCTTTCGCGTCCATGCGTGGCACGAGTACCGCGAGGTGCTGCGCGACCTGTTCCGCTTCGGCCTGCTGAACCAGAGCAGCCACTTTGTGCAGTTTTTCAATCTTCGTTTAAGTTATTATTTGTTAGATACTTATGTTGACATTGGAAGTACAGGTGTCTTTTCCAATGCGGTGTCGCTAGTGGAGGCGGTATGGATTATCAGCCGCAGCATCGCGCTGGTGCAGTACGCCCGCATCGCCAATGCCGACGACCAGGCCTACTCGCAGCGGCTGACGCTGGAGTTGAGCAAGGTATGTCTGCTGGTGTCGGCGGCGGCTATGATCCTGTTGGCCTGTTTCCCGCCGGCTTTCTACCGACTGCTGTTCGGCCCCGAGTTCGGCGAGGTCACCTACCTGATATGGATTCTGGCCCCCGGCGCGCTGCTCTACTGCCTCGCGCTCATCTTCGGGCACTATTATTCCGGCATCGGCAAATACCATATTAATACCTATACGGCACTTTGCGGGGTGGTGTTCACCCTGCTCTGCGGTTTCACCCTGATTCCCGCCATCGGCATCTACGGGGCCGCCATCACCACCACCTGCGCGAATGCCGCCAATGCCATCTTCATCTCCATCTTATTCCTCAAACAGAGCCACTTACGCATATCTGATTTCATCATCACACCACAAAATATCCGTCAATATTATATAGAACTGAAAGGGTATTGCCATTCGGCCATTCACCCTAAAACAGAAATCCCTCAAAAACATGAATAGAATCCATAAAGCGCTGAAAGCCTTCGGTTTAATTCTTCGTCACCCCTACCTGTTGAACCACGTTCTCAATGATGAGGAGGTGATGCACAGGGAGGTAGCGAAACAGTATCCGTTTCCGGACGGGTTGCCGGTAGTGCCCTTGACCGATTGGCTGCCGGACGGTCAGCAGACCGTTTCGCCCTACACCTATCTGTCGGGCGGCACCTGGCCCACCGATTTAGCTCTGCTGAAAACCTTGGCGGCACATTTCCAGGCTGAGAGTTATTTTGAGATTGGCACGTGGCGCGGGGAGAGTGTGGCTAACGTGGCCTCCATCGTGCCGCACTGCACCACGCTGAACCTTTCGCGGGAAGAGATTTTACAACTCACTCATTCTGAAGAGTATGCAGATTTACATTTCTTCTTTTCACAAAATCTTCCGAACGTCACCCAGCTGTTAGGCGACTCCGCTACCTTCGATTTTTCGCCCTACGAAAAGCAGTTCGACCTGATTTTTATTGATGGCGACCATCATTACGAGGCGGTTCGGCGCGACACGCAATCCGTTCTTCCTTTATTAAAAAATGAAAAATCCATCATCGTGTGGCACGACTACGCCTACGATCCCGAAAAGATACGGTGGAGCGTATTCAAGGGCATTTTGGACGGACTTCCCAAGGAGTTGCACCCGAGGTTGGCGCACATCTCCAACACCCTATGCGCGGTGTTGCTGCCCGAGCCCGCTATCGGCTGCCAGCCGCTGGTGCCGTATGCGAAGCCGAATCATTATTTCGACATTACCATTAAAGCGAAAAAATTATAATGATGAACAAGATATTCCATAATTTTGGTCTCCTCCTCATCATTTTGGTGGGGATGTTGTCATCGGCCATAGGGCAGGATGACCACTACTATTACCAATACGGAGCGCCTGCCGGCGAGTATTACCTGCCGGCGCCGCCCGATACGTCAAGTGTGCTGTTTGCCCACGATGTCAACTGCTGGATATGGGGCAAGTCGATGCGCAGCACGCCGCGCGGGGCGCAGGCCAGCTGGGAGTCGCTGTACGGCATAGAGCGCATGGCCACCGTTTTCGGCGAGGCGATGGGCATCACCATCACCAAAACGGGCACACCTGCCATCTGGAAGTTCATGGGAAAAGCCTGTTATACAGGCGATATAAGTGTATATACCGTAAAAAAGTACTATATGCGCATGCGGCCCTTTGCCCGCATGAACGAACATGTGGCGGGTGAGTTCGACAACGAGGAGGAGTTGCGCGGCAACGGCTCCTACCCGTCGGGGCACACCGCTGAGGGGTGGTCAACAGCCCTGGCATTGGCAGAGATGCTGCCTGAGTTGCAAGACACGATTTTGCGGCGCGGCTATGAGTACGGACAGAGCCGAGTGATTGTGGGGGCGCACTGGCAGAGCGATGTGGATGCGGGGCGTCTGGCCTCATCAGCGGGATTTGCCAGGATGCACACCTCTCCCGGCTATGCCAGCGACCTCGCTGCCGCCCGTGCAGAATACCTGACACTGCGACCGGAGGTGGCCAAGGATAAACCAGTTGCTCCCCATCTCAACCGCATCCTCGATGCCCCAGCCGATACGGCCAGCATCTTCTACTACGGCGATGTGGCTGCCTACTGGCTGGCCAAGGGCGAGCGCGATACAGAGCGCGGACAGCAGGCCATCGCCGATGCCGATGACTCTGACGAATCGCTGTACCGAGTGCTTTCGACAGTTACGGCAAAAGAAGTCTCCGCAAAAGCCACGCCCCATACCGCACGGCTCTTGGACTGGGTGCAGAAGAAATTAATGGAAGGTGTGAAAGACCTAAAGTCATCCAGCACTTTCCGTAAGCGTCCGTATGTGCAGTTGGGTGAACCTTCTCTGATACGTGAAGAGGAGGAGTCGCACAGGATGAGTTCATCGTATCCTTCTACCTCTGCTGCTCTCGGATGGGGCATTGCCCTCGTGATGACGGAGCTGTGTCCGGAACGGCAGAATGAGCTGCTGAAGTATGGTTACGAGTATGGTTACAGCCGTGTGATTGCCGGCTACCATTACGCCTCCGACGTGCAGGCAGGACGGGTGCTGGCAGCATGTCATCTGGCCTTCCTGCACAACGATTCCACATTTCGCAGTCTGTTGGAGAGTGCTAAGGAGGAGTGGAAAGACTATAGCTTTTCTGAGGCCCCTGTTTCACCCTGTCCGGATGCCGCTACGGTGACTGACCAGGATGGCAATGTATATAGAACGGTGCAGATTGGTGAGCAGTGCTGGATGGCGGAGAATATGCGCGCCACGCATGACCGCAAAGGCAAGGAGATTGCTTGGGGTAATGATTTCAACGCCAAGGTCCCTTACCGCTATTGTCCTAACAATCAAGATAGTCGCATAGCGCAATACGGCTATCTGTACAATTGGACCGCCGCCATGAGAGTCTGTCCCGAAGGGTGGCATCTGCCCACTGATGCTGAATGGGATCAGCTGACCAATTATGTGGGAGACCAGCGTCAATATCGTTGCGGAGGTGACCAAAAGAATATTGCCAAGGCATTAGCTGAAAGAGGGAATGTTTGGCAGGAGAGCGATTCTGACGAATGTATGGTGGGGAATGATCGTTACAAGAATAATGCGACGGGTTTCTCGGCTCTTCCTGCTGGCGACTATCAGCAAGGCTACCATGTGTTCGGTCGCTGCGCCTTCTTCTGGACGGCCACAAAAATTGATGCTAAAAGTGCTGGCCGCCGTTATCTGGTCAACAATGTCTCTACCGTATTGGGAGTGTCAGCCGAAAAGGGAAATGGGTACTCCGTGCGGTGCGTAAAAGATGTGAAATAAAAATCATGAATTATGAATAGAAAAATATTTTTCAGTCTATTAATAATGCTGCTTGTCTGCAGTGCTTTTGCGCAGGCACCTGCAAAGCTTCGCGTATTGAATTACGTGCCCGACAGCTGTTACTCTTTGCAGATCATTTACCCCGACTCACTGGCCGAGGAGATAGAACTTGATGCCATTGAACGCGACCATCTACTGGATTTTATCTGCCAGTCAGAGCCTTGCCCGCTCCACAATTTCATCAAGAGTTGGAACAAGAAAGACAAAACCACAGGTATTGATTTTACGGCTGCCATTGCTATTTGCCACAATCTTATCATTATCCCTCTCAACAACGAAAAGAATTTTGAGAGAAGTGTTTCTGCATTGTGGGAGAATGAGATGGCTTTCGAAACCATGACCACTCCCACCCACATCCAGTACCGCTATTGGAAGGAGAACTGTCAGGAACTGTTTGAAGAGGAAATGGCGACCCGTGCCGATGTGTGTCCCTCCATTATTTGCACAAAAGATGTAGCTTTGATAAATTTGGGGACCCTGCTTTCGAACGATGAATTATATTTGCAGCCGGAAACGCTGTTGGAACACACCCATTTCTCCGAGAGTGAAATATGCCAGCTAATGCTACAACGCGGAATGACCTCTTTTCAACGATATACACCTTTCAGACCGTTACTCAAAGAGTTATTTCACGTATCCCCCTCCATCGCACATCCTTTGCTGGGCATGTTTACTTCCATTGATTTTCTATTTTTTTCACGGACCCACATCGGAAAAGATAAAATCACAATAGTAAACGAAAGCTATCATCGAGACCCACAACTATCACCTATTCAATTAGATAATAAAAAAACAAGCAATACTAATACGGAAGAATTACTCTCCTACGCGGGCAACGATCCCATATGCATCATCTCATATGATATGAACGAGAACTTTGAAAGTACTGTAATCTCCAGTTCCATAATCGCAAATGCCTTTCCAAAATGTCCCTTCCTCATCACCGCTCCATCAAACTATATGATGGTTATTTACAATGACTTATCCCACATGATTATCAGCACTTTGGAGGACCCCTCCACTGTTCACGCTCAATTAACTGACTTTATTGAACACAATAACCGAAATATTGACTCCATCTGGCAACAAAACAAAGAGTTGATGCTCTCCATGTCGAAAGAAGAGCCAGTAGCAGAGGAAGATGCAACTTCTGTACCTGAAGAGAGTTACGAAGGATGGAACTACTGGGCTTGGGAACAGAACAATGGGCTTCTGGATTCAATCGTCGGGCGTAAAAGACTGGTTTACGAACGCCAAGACGATTGGGAACTATACACGATCATTACCCACAATCAAACATTAGGCTATACTGATGAGGGTAATTTTGATTGGGTGCCGACAGAAGACTCCTCCTACGTCATTGTAGCAGATCACCTGTGTTTCTTTTTGGAAGACACCTCTCACTTTGAGAACATTCGACATCCTGAAGTGCCGGCGCAGCTGCCCAAGGACAAGCTGCTGAAATCACCATTCTGGATGGTAGCCGATGTTTTATCCCTCCTTAACATGGGCGAGCCCATCATCGGAAACATCGAGGTATGGGCAGAAAACAACAGCATCATCACAGAGATCAATGCAGGGAAAGAACTGGAGCACAACCTCATTTACGAAGTAATCAAACAAATCCGCGAGGCCCGAAACAAGACCCAATGGGACGACTCCTATTAACCGTCTAACCTCCAACAATAGAGGGCACTAGGAGAAATCAACATCGAAATAATGAAAAAATAATCGGAGCAGTGCAAGAATGCGGAAAATAATGCGTATATTTGCACGTTCAATTTAGAGCATGGCGAATCTTACGCAACAATTTGAGGAATTAGAAAACAAGATGGCTGGAATCATCATCCGGCTTCGTGACTATCAACAAGTTGTTGACGGACTTCAACAGAGGAACCAAGAGCTGCTCTGCAGGATAGAGGCGATGGGGAAAGAGCAGGACAATGAAAAAAAACAACAACAGATGCTCAGCATCACACAAAACTTACTCAAAAAAGAAGATACAACAGAAATCAAAAAAGAAATTAACAGATTAGTGCGGGAAATAGATTATTGCATCAGCTACATAAATAGTAAATAATGGAAACGGAACCCACCCACATTCAAATAGCAGTACTACAAAGATGTATTGACTTGTGGATCAAGAAAGAGCATGAGGTTTACTATCGCGAAGCTGAAAAGCGAATCAACGAAAAAGCCGCTGACTTTGCTAAAAAATGGAACTTCACTGACCAGCAAGACCTACTCTCAAAATTACTCATCGAAGTGACAGTCAATTATATAGCGAAAGAAGAAAAACTCAATGGCTACGAAGACGACCTTCTGCCCAGATTGGAAAAGCTGAATACTTTGGCCGACATGATGAGCGAAGCGTTGGATGCCCTTCAGGAGGCAGCTCCCTCCTCCACCGATGTCCAAAATATCGCCCAATAGTCATAGAAAACGTTGATTAACAGGTTCTTTGAATACAGATACACCCGCACGTCCAGATACGTTTGGCAAACTCAACAGAATAAAATAGAGGGATAGGCTCTTTTGCTGTCAAAATCCGGCCCTAATTGCCGCAAGGCAAGGTGCTCGCACCCGTGGGACTATTGCGATGCCAAGGCTCCCTCAACGTAAATTATAGGAGTTTGTAATAACCCTATGGGACGATGCGGGCTTTTTTATTTTAAAACACTTAACCACAATATATTAACCAAATTAAAATTATGACAACTACAATAGGAATTATCATCGGTGCCATCGCCGGTTGTGGTGTGGGTGTCGCCTTATCATATACCCTTCTCAAAAAGGCCATCACCAACCGCAGCCAGGACATCCTGAAAAAGGCTGAGAGCGACGCTAAAGCCCTCAAAAAGAAATCGGAAGAAGACGCCGAACTGCTCAAAAAAGAGAAAATGCTACAGGCCAAGGAGAAATTCCTCCAGCTGAAGGCCGAACACGAAAAGACTGTCAACGCCCGCAACCAGGAGCTCTCCAACGCCGAGAACCGCCTCAAACAGAAAGAGAACACGCTCAACCAGAAGTTGGAAGATGCCAACCGCAAAATCAACGAGAACAACACGCTGAAAGAGAAACTCAACCGCCAGATTGAGATTGCTGAGCAGAAACAGGCCGAACTCGACAAGCAGACCTCCGTACAGAAGGCCAAACTCGAGTCCATCGCCGAGCTCACCGCCCAACAGGCCAAAGAGCAACTCATCCAGCTGATGGAGGACGAGGCCCGCGCTGAGGCACTCGTCACCATCAAAGAGATTGTAGATGAGGCGCAGAATACCGCCAATATGGAGGCCAAGAAACTGGTCATCAAGTCGATACAGCGTACTGGCGTAGAGACTGCCCTCGAAAATGCCGTGTCGGTGTTCAACATCGAAAACGATGAGATCAAGGGACGTATCATCGGCCGCGAAGGACGAAACATCCGCACTTTGGAGAACCTCACCGGCGTGGATGTCATCATCGACGACTCCCCCGACACCATCCTGCTCTCCAGCTTCGACCCCGTACGCCGCGAAATCGCCCGCCTCTCGCTGCACAAATTAGTGACCGACGGCCGTATCCATCCCGCCCGCATCGAAGAGATTGTCGCCAAGACCAAGAAGCAGATCGAACAGGAAATCAACGAGATAGGAAAGCGCACCTGCATCGACCTCGGCATCCACAACATGAGCCACGAACTCATGCGCATGGTGGGTAAGATGCGGTACCGCTCCTCCTACGGACAGAACCTGCTGCAGCACTCGAAGGAGGTGGCCAACCTCTGTGCCATCATGGCTGCCGAGCTGGGTCTGAACCCGAAACTGGCCAAACGCGCCGGCTTGTTGCACGACATCGGCAAGGTGCCCGACACCGAGCCTGAGATGCCGCACGCCCTCTTTGGCGCCCAGCTGGCCGAACAGTACAAGGAGAAACCCGAGATCGTGAACGCCATCGGCGCTCACCACGACGAGATGGAGATGAACAACCTGATTTCGCCGCTGGTGCAGGTTTGCGACGCCATTTCCGGCGCACGTCCCGGCGCACGCCGCGAGGTGGTGGAAGCCTACATGAAACGTCTCAACGACCTCGAGAACCTCGCCCTCACCTACCCCGGCGTGGTGAAGACCTTCGCCATCCAGGCGGGCCGCGAACTGCGCGTTATCGTGGGAGCCGAAAAGGTGACCGACGAACAGGCCGACCAGATCTCTTTCGACCTCTCCAAGAAGATCCAGAACGAGATGACCTACCCCGGTCAGATCAAGATCACGGTCATCCGCGAGACCCGCTCGGTGAACTACGCAAGATAAACGAAAGGACTCTGGCGAACCGCCCTACATCACAGCCTCGTACACCGACCACAGCCGTTGGGCAATGGCCTCATCGGTGAATTGACGGGCATACGCCTCACCATGGGCAACCATTTCTTGCCGCAAGGCCGCATCGCCGAGAATGCGCTGCAGTTGGGCGGCCAGCTCGTCGGGAGCATCGGGGGCGACATAACAACTGTGCGGGCCTCCACTTTCCTCCAAGCAACTTCCTGTGGCGGCAATCACCGGCACGTGCGAGGTGAGTGCCTCCAGAACTGGGATTCCAAATCCCTCAAAAAGAGAAGGATACACAAACACTGAAGCACCACGATAGAGAGCAGGGAAATCAGCGAACGGCACCCCCGTGAGGATTTTCACCTGCGATTCGAGATGATGCTCTGCAATATACTGGTACAATACCGGCGTGTAGGAAGTCTCGTTGCCGACGATGACCAA
The DNA here is from genome assembly GCA_017962845.1 of Bacteroidales bacterium. GTDB lineage: Bacteria > Bacteroidota > Bacteroidia > Bacteroidales > WCHB1-69 > UBA1756. The sequence continues at coordinate 40,842 of JAGCUN010000026.1, forward strand.
GGGAATGTCGATGGGATGCTGCACAAGTGCCTGTAGGATAAGAATATGGTTTTTTCGTTCCTCCAGCGCACCCACACTTAGCACATACTGCTGGGGCAGTCCATATTTTTGGCGCAACTCCCCTACCCGCTCTTCGGAGATGGGCTGTTGGAAAATAGGGCTGCACCCCTGATACACCACCTCCACCTTCTGATCGGACACAGCAGCCAGTTCCACCAGATCGCGCTTCGTCTGCTGGCTTACGGCGATGATTCTATCCGCTATCTCACAACTATACAAATATTTACGCTTATACATCCTTCTGTCGAAAGCCGGATAGAGTTGGGGAAATTTGAGGAAGATGAGGTCGTGGATGGTGACCACCGTGGGGATATTTTTCTTCTGGATGCCCACCGGCAGTTCATGGCTGAGACCGTGGAACAGGTCGAGATGGCATTTCTGCGCCTCGCTGTCGAGTGAGAAGGTGCGCCAGAGCGAAGGACTACACTTCTGCAGGCCCTGCGGCATTCGCACTTGGGCATTCTCTGGAAGCGGAAAATGAATGTTGGAATTCACTTTCGGCGTAAACAGAAAATACTGATTATCAAAATAGTGAGTGGAGAGAATACGGATCGTGTCGCGGCTGTAGTTGCCCAGTCCGCGCTGATTGTTGAAGGCCCTTTTGGCATCGAAACCGATATTCTTACTCATAACGGCGGCAAAAATACGGGAAAAAATTGGAATGAGGGGGTGGGTGGGAGAATAAAATTATTCGTACTTTTGCAGCAACAATTTTAAGAACTAAAATTATGCATGGACCCTGCGTGATTAAAGGTGACGAATGGTGGGGATTGAATAAAGAAATCAAAGCAAAGACAAATGGCACTGCAACCAATCCATAATTTCACGTACATACACTGCGCGCCGACTTACGCTGAAAAGCCGGCGCTTTTTTGTTGCCCCCCAAAAAAGTGAGGATTTGGAATATTTCCGACAAAAAAATTATGAGGATTTGGAATTTTTTCAAGAAATAAATTGTGAGGATTTGGAATTTTACGTATTTTTGCCGCTGAAAAATCTATAGACGATGGCTAAAAAAAATGTATTTAAACGTAAGATTTACAGTAAGATGTTGCAATGGAAGCAGGAACGAAATGGCAGAACCGCGCTTCTGTTGAAGGGTGCAAGGCGTGTGGGGAAGTCCACCATCGTGGAAGAATTTGCCCGAAAAGAGTACAAATCCTATCTGCTCATCGACTTTTCAGAAACGTCAGAGGAAGTGAAATCACTGTTTTCGGACTTGATGGACTTGGACTACATCTTCCTCCGCTTGCAGACTATCTATCATGTTGTACTGGAAACCCGCCAGTCGGTGGTTATTTTTGACGAGGTTCAAAAATGTCCACAAGCACGTCAGGCCATCAAAAAGCTGGTGAAAGACGGACGTTATGACTATATTGAGACAGGATCGCTGATTTCCATCCGGAAGAACACGGAGCACATCCTCATACCCAGCGAGGAGACACGGTTGGAGATGTTCCCGATGGACTACGAGGAGTTCCGTTGGGCACTAGAAGATACAGCCACGGTACCGCTTCTACGCCAATTCTATGACAAGCAACTGCCTTTGGGACAGGCCTTCCGAAAAAGCATGCGCGATTTCCGGCTCTATATGCTGGTAGGTGGGATGCCACAGGCCGTAAGTGAGTATTTGGAAACGAACAACTTAAGCAAAGTAGATGCGGTGAAACGTGAAATCATTGAGTTGTACTTGGATGATTTTCTAAAAATAGACCCGAGCGGTCGGGCATCACGGCTTTTCAAGGCTATTCCGTCGGAGTTGAATAAAAATTCTTCTCGTTATCACGTGGGAAGCGTTCTCAATGACAGCGAACGAAAGAATTTGGACGAGGTTCTGGAATCTATGAGGGAAAGTATGGTGGTGAATGTCTCCTACCACGCCAATGACCCCAATGTGGGACTAGCTCTAAACAGTAACACCAATCAGTACAAGATGTTTGTGGGAGACACAGGCTTGTTCGTGACATTAGCATTCTGGGACAAGGATGTGACGGAAAATCTGATATACGAGAAGTTACTATCCGACAAACTGTCAGCCAACTTGGGTTATGTATATGAGAATGTAGTGGCGCAGATACTTACAGCGACAGGAAATAAGTTGTATTACCACACCTGGCCGACAGAAGACGAAAAGCACAATTATGAAGTGGACTTCCTGCTCTCACGAGGGAGCAAGATATGGCCGTTGGAAGTAAAATCATCAGGATATAAGACACACGCCTCATTGGATGCTTTTTGCAAGAAATTTTCCAAACGGGTACATAACCGCTATTTGGTTTACACCAAAGATTACCACAAGGATGGAAACACCACACTATTGCCTGTAATGATGACAATGTTTTTGTGAACAGAAAATACATAATTGATTTTTCACTATTTTTGCATCTGAAATTTTAATCCATCAAAGATGAAGAAATTGAGCATGGATGAACTCGGGCGGGTGAGCACGGAGGAGTTCAAGGAGCAGGAGAAGACTCCGCTGGTAGTGGTTTTGGATAATGTGCGGAGCATGTACAATGTGGGCTCGCTGTTCCGCACGTGCGACGGCTTTGCGGTGGAGGCGCTGTATCTGTGCGGCATCACCGCCTGTCCGCCCCACAAGGAGATTGCGAAGACGGCGTTAGGGGCCACAGAATCAGTGTGTTGGAAGCACTTTGGCAGCACTGTGGAGGCGGTTAACGACCTGAAGGCGCAAGGATATCGCGTGTGGGCGGTGGAGCAGGTGGACACGTCGGTCTCGCTGGAAGAGTACGCACCCACTAAAGGAGAGAAGGTGGCCATCGTGTTGGGCAACGAAGTTTTCGGGGTGGATGATGAGGTGTTAGCCTTATGTGATGGCGCGATTGAAATTCCGCAGTATGGCACCAAACACTCCTTCAACGTGTCGGTAGCGGGCGCCATCGTGATATGGGAAATCTCTAAAAAAATCCTCCCGAAATTGATATCTCAAAATCACAGAGAGCTTACTGGGTATTTTTTCAAAAAAAGAGTTTAGGGTGAATAAAAAATAGCAGATTTTATCGTAAATTTGCCGCCTTAAAAATACGACTATGCTTTTAAGGCTCAAAAAATACATTATCTCATTTATTTTAAGCATTTTATCCACATTTACCTTTGCTCAAAGCGGCGGTATAAATGGCTTTGTTTATGACGCCACATCAGGCGAACCCATTGCTTATGCCATGGTACGGTTTACTGGCACTAACTTCGGTGCAGTTACAGAAAAAAGCGGTGCCTATATCATCACGAAAGTACCGGCAGGAAAATATGAATTAGAAGTCTCCTTTTTCGGTTACAAGACCATCCTCGACTCGGTGGAGATCACCAATATGGTGGTGAGCCGCAACTACACGATGTCACCCGACAACATCATGCTGGAGGGCATCAACGTGAGTGCGGAGTCGCAGCGGGTAATCACAGAGACGCGCACCTCAGTCATCTCGGTATCCACCAAAGACATCAAGCAGATGCCCTCTATTGGCGGCACACCCGACTTCGCGCAGTACTTGCAAGTGCTGCCTGGCGTGGTGTCCACTGGCGACCAGGGCGGGCAGCTGTACATCCGTGGCGGCACCCCGATACAGAACATGCTTCTGCTGGATGGAATGCTGATTTACAATCCCTTCCACTCCATCGGCTTGTTCTCGGTGTTCGACAGCGACATCATCGGTTCGGCGGAAGTCTATACCGGCGGCTTCGGGGCGGAGTTCGGCGGCAGAATCTCTTCGGTGATGGACATCCGCACCCGCGACGGCAACCGCAAGCACATCACTGGCAAGGTCGACCTTAACACCTTTGGTGCCAAGTTGTTATTAGAAGGGCCTTTTATTAAGATGAAAGAGAACAGTGCCTTCTCGCTCGGCTACATCCTGTCGGTGAAGGGGTCTTATCTGAAATATTCCTCAAAAGCCTTCTACCCATACGTAAACGACGGATTGCCATACAATTACCTTGACATCTATGGTAAAATTTCCCTCACGGGCAAAAGCGGTTCCAAGCTCAACTTCTTCGGTTTCCGCTTTGACGACAAGGTGGATTACACCAAAATCGCCACTTACAAATGGACCAATTACGGCGTGGGGTGCAACTTCCTGATTGTGCCCGGCCGCGCCCCCATGCTTATCGAAGGAACCATCGGCTACACCAACTACTACACCGCCCTTGACGACCAAGACAACAAGCCTTCCAACCTTTCCCTCAACACTTCCTCCAAAGACACTAACACCCGCCAAAGCGCGCTCAACGGTTTTGTGGCCAACCTGAAATTCACCTACTACTTTGGAAAGAGCCAACTCTCACTCGGAGCGGAATTTTCAGGCAACACCGTACGTTACGTCTTCTTCGAGACCCAGTCGGCAGCCTCTCACAAGTCGGTAGTGGACTACACCAGCGACGTGGGCCTTTTCATCAAATACAAGTACAACTGGCGCGACAAGATCCTGATTGAGCCGAGCTTCCGGTTCCAATACTACGCCTCGCTCGGCAAGAGCTCCCCCGAGCCGCGACTATCGTTCAAATACAACATCACACCGAAGGTGCGCTTGAAGTTAGCGGCGGGCATGTTCTCGCAGAACCTCGTGGCCGCCACTTCCGACCGCGACGTGGTGAACCTGTTCACCGGCTTCCTCTCCAGTCCGCTACAGATTCCCGACACATTGCCCAACGGCAAGGAAATCGAATCCAGCATGCAGAAATCACAGCATGTGATCTTAGGTCTTGAGCTGGACGTTATCCCCTTTACCACCATCAACATTGAAGGCTACTATAAAAACTTCTCGGTGCTGACCTCCATCAACCGTTACAAAATGTTCAAGGAAGACTTGGACTATATGTTCGAAACAGGGAAAGCCTATGGCGGCGACATCACTATCGAATTTTCTTACAAGGGTCTTGACCTCCGCGTGGTGTATGCATTAGGATGGGTGAAACGCAACGACGGGCGCATGGTGTACGAGCCCCATTTCGACCGCCGCCACAATGTCAACTTCCTGGCTTCCTATAGCTTCGGGAAACGCAAAAGCTGGCAGTTTGACATACGTTGGAACTTCGGCACAGGATTCCCTTACACCCAAACCCAAGCCTACTATCCCAACATGGACATCACCTCCTATGATGTCAACTATCTCAGCAATAATGAAGGACTTGACTTCATGCTGGCTGACTACAATAAAGGTCGTTTGCCCAATTATCACCGTTTGGACATCAGCATCAAGAAGAGTTTCCATATTGGCGAACGCCATGTGATTGAGGTGAGCGCCGGTGCCACCAACCTTTACAATTACAAAAACGTATTTTATAAAGACCGCATCACCAACAAGACCATCTACCAGCTGCCGTTGCTGTACAGCGTTGGCTTCAGCTGGCAGTTCTGATGCTATTGATCTTCATCCTTAACAGACTCATCCCTCAATGGAAAACAAGAAAAAAATATGGATATGGTGCGGTGGCATGACTGCTGGTATTGTGGTGTGCCTTTGTGTATGGGGCACCCTACAGCATCACACGCAAGCACAAGAGGAGAAAGCAGAGCCTGCGCGCACCAATTATTACACCAACGTGCTGGCTAATCCTCCTCTACCCGAGAGTCTCACCTTTTGTGGAGAGAAGGTGCCGCTCGACGACCCCATGGTGCGCGAATCACTCGACCGCGAACTGACCGCCATCTGCTACCAGCACTCCACCACCCTGCTCTGCCTGAAACGTGCGAGACGCTACTTCCCCGTCATCGAGAAAATCCTGAAAGAGGACACTGTACCCGAGGACATCAAATACCTGTGCGTGGCCGAAAGCAGTCTCTCCAATGCCGTGTCACCCGCCAAGGCAGTCGGTTTCTGGCAATTTCTCGAATCCACCGCCAAAAGTTACGGACTGACCATAAACGACGATGTGGATGAAAGATATGATTTGGGAAAAAGCACTCATGCTGCCTGTAAGTATCTGAAGAAGGGGAAAAAATCGTTAGGGAAATGGTCGCTGGCAGCTGCCGGCTATAATATGGGAGATGGCGGTGTACGAAAAAATGTCAACAACCAGTCACAAGACGAGTACTGGGACCTCTACCTCAATTCCGAGACCGCACGCTACGTGTACCGCATCCTCGCCTATAAACTGCTATTCGAAAACCCCGACCTCTATGGTGTGCGCCTCAACGAAAGCGACAAATATGCGCCCTACGATTGTGAAGAGATTACGATTACCTCATCCGTACCCAACTTGTACACCTTCTGTCAGGAGAATGGCATGACTTACAAGGAATTAAAAACTCTCAACCCGTGGTTGCGAAGCACCAAATTGACGGTGAGTTCTGGTAAAAGCTATACCATCAAAAAATTCAAAAAGAAATAGGATGGCGAAAGTTGCAGAAGATCAGCTGATTGTCACTGGTGCGAGGGAAAACAACCTGAAGGATGTGTCCGTCAAGCTTCCCCACAATAAGCTCATTGTAATGACGGGGTTGAGCGGCAGCGGAAAGTCTTCTTTGGCTTTCGACACGATTTATGCGGAAGGGCAACGCCGCTACATGGAGACCTTCTCGGCCTACGCCCGACAGTTTGTCGGCAACTACGAGCATCCCGACGTGGATAAGATTACGGGGCTGAATCCGGTCATCGCTATTGAACAGAAAACCACCAACAAGAATCCCCGCTCCACCGTCGGCACCATCACGGAAGTATATGACTTTCTGCGACTTCTGTTTGCCCGTGTGGCTACAGCCTACTCGTATGTCACCGGCGAAAAGATGATCCGCTATACCGAGTCGGAGTTGATTGAAATGCTCTCCGACACTTACGACGGCCGCGACATCACCATCCTCGCCCCCGCCGTGAAACGCAGAAAGGGCCACTACCGCGAGCTCTTCGAGACCATCCGCAAACGCGGATTTTCCAAGGTGCGTGTGGATGGCGAAATCCGCCAGCTCACCCTCAACATGGTGGTGGACCGCTACAAAATCCACGACATCGAGACAGTGATTGACCGGCTGACGCTGCACGACAACTCCAAGGCGCGCCTCACCAACAGTCTGCGACTTGCCCTCAAAAACGGAAAGGGCGTGCTGATGGTGCTCGACCACGCCACCGGAGAGGTGAAAAACTACAGCAAGTACCTGATGTGCCCCACCTCGGGCATCTCCTACCCCGAACCCGAACCCAACACCTTCTCGTTCAATTCGCCCTACGGCGCTTGCGAAAAGTGCAACGGTCTCGGCTATATCACAGAGGTGGATTTGAAAAAAATCATCCCCGACGAAAAAAAATCCATCAAAAACGGTGCTATCATCCCGTTAGGAACCTATAAGAACAGTCAGATTTTCAGACAGATAGAAGCTCTTGGAGAAAAGTACGGCTTCGACTTGGACACCCCTATTGGAGAACTGTCCGACTCGGTCATCAACACCATCCTGTACGGCACCGACGAGCCGCTCAAGGTGAGACGTGAGTTTTCGGGTATGTCGCCGGTGAGCATGAACTACGAGGGCATCATCAACTTCATCAAAGAATTTGACTTGGAGAGCGCACCCGCCAACATCCGAAAATGGATTCAGAGCTTCCTCAACGAAGTGCCCTGTCCGGAATGTCATGGTGCGCGGCTCCGCACTGAGTCGCTGCATTTTAAGATTGGCGGGAAGAACATCGCGGAATTGGCGGCCATGGACATCGCCGACCTGTCGGCATGGATCGACCAGTGTCCGAAGCACCTCACCGACACGCAGAACAAGATTGCCTACGAGGTGCTGCGCGAGATTAAGTATCGTCTGAGTTTCTTGGAAGAGGTGGGCATCCAATACCTTTCGCTCAACCTGCCGGCGCGTGCGCTGTCGGGCGGCGAGGCACAACGCATCCGCCTGGCCACCCAGATCAGCTCCCGTCTGGTGAACGTGCTTTACATCCTCGACGAGCCGAGCATCGGGCTGCACCAGCGCGACAACCAGCAACTTATCACCGCCCTGAAGCAACTGCGCGACATGGGCAACTCGGTCATCGTAGTGGAACACGACCGCGACATGATGGAGGCCGCCGACTACATTGTAGATATCGGACCGGCAGCGGGCATCCACGGCGGCGAGATCGTGGGAGAAGGCACCTACAAGGAGATGCTCCGCAAAAACACGCTGACCGCCCAGTACCTGAACGGCAAGAAAAGCATCAAGGTTCCGTCCACCCGGCGCGAAGGCAATGGCAAGGAGCTGACGCTCATCGGTGCTCGCGGCAACAACCTTAAAGATGTGTCGGTCACCTTCCCGTTAGGCACATTTATTTGCGTAACAGGCGTTTCCGGAAGTGGAAAATCCTCTCTCATCAACGAAACCCTCTATCCTATCCTCAACCACCATTTCTTCCGCGCCGAGAAAAAAACTCTTGAATACACCGAAATCATCGGCATAGGCAACCTCGACAAAGTTATCGAAATCAACCAGCAGCCCATCGGCCGTACCCCACGTTCCAACCCTGTGACCTATATCGGCGTGTTCGACCAGATCCGGCAGCTCTACTCCAGTCTGCCTGAGGCCAAGATCCGCGGCTACAAGCCGGGACGTTTCTCCTTTAATGTTACTGGCGGACGGTGCGAGGAGTGCCGCGGCGGCGGCGTGAAGGCCATCGAGATGAACTTCCTGCCCGACGTGTATGTCACCTGCGACGCCTGCGGCGGCAAACGCTACAACGACGAAACCCTCGAGGTGCGCTACAAAGGGAAGTCCATCAACGATGTGTTGGAGATGGACATTGAGACGGCCGTCACCTTTTTTGAGAATATCCCCATGATTGCCAGCAAGTTGCAAACGCTCTGCGACGTCGGCTTGGGCTACATCAAGATGGGACAACCCTCTCCTACCCTGTCGGGTGGTGAGGCGCAGCGCATCAAGTTGGCGGCAGAACTCTCCAAGAAAGACACCGGCAACACCTTCTACATCCTCGACGAGCCCACCACCGGCTTGCATTTCGAGGACATCTACGTGCTGCTGGAGGTGCTCAACAAACTGGTGGAGAAGGGCAACACGGTGCTGGTCATCGAGCACAACATGGATGTGATCAAGATGGCCGACTGGATTATCGACCTCGGGCCGGAAGGCGGCCGCTCGGGTGGCGAAATCATTGCAGAAGGCACACCCGAAGAGGTAGCGAAGAGCGGAAAAGGCCACACTGCCCAATTCCTAAAAGCCGAATTGAAAAGAAAGTAATTGATTGTATTTTAACGCCTTACCAATCGGCGGCGCAACTGCGTATCATCCAAATAATAAACGGTATCGATCGTGCTGGCGAAACCGCACCAGTTGCCAATCACATTCTCGCCTTTGATATTGCACGGCACGGGGGCCGGACTCATGAACGGGTTCTGTCCAAGCGAGATGGCATACGTCATGGCCGACCAATACTGGAAGCCATCGTAATCGATGAGGGAAGTCTTCATGTAGATGGTATCGCCTTTCCGGTAGGTCACACGGTAAAATTCTTCCTTCTCCTCATCGGTCATCGTGCTTTCAAACAATGAAGAGGGGTTGGCGCGCAAAATCTCGTAGTTGACCGTTTGTCCGTTGAAGGTGGCATCGTCGAAGGCCACGGGGAAGCTGGTCACCCAGAGGCGGTCGTGGAGCCGCTTGCCATGCACCTTGATCTGGAACATGTAATAGTCGTGGGTGGCGGGATTGTCGGTAAGTTGGATGCGGGTAGTGGGGGTGGTGTCCTGCTCGTTGGCGAAGGCCAACCATAACGAGTCGAGGTGGAAAGGTTCGAGGATGGTGGTGGAAGAGGTAAACACTGTATCGCCGATTTCCACCCGGAGGTCGTACCGCTTGCCTGGCTCCCCGATAATGTTGCGGCCCACATAGGCCAGATAGACAGGCGAATCCTCGCAGAGGGTGAATTGCAATTGTTCGCTCACGCCATCGCACGAAACGGTAACCACAGCATCCCTGATAAACACATCGTTCATCAAAGTTTGTAAATCAATGTGGTCGAAATAGGGAACGCTACGGCTCACAATCACCATGGCGGGCGAGCCGTTCTCGATACGCCCCTCAATCACAATTTTCCGATCATAATCGGGAATATCCACCTCTATCTCCTTCTGACAAGAAGAGAGAAAAACGGATACTAATCCAATGATTATCAATAAGATATTACGCAATGTGAAAGACATTATTGAATCATGAATAACGTTGGCAAAATTACGCATAAATTTGAAACTCACAATAGCTTGTGGCTTCAGAATATTTCTTCAATTAAATCAAAATATTGTGAACTCAACAGCTTATCACGCTTCCATCACCCTATCATCGTATCACTGTCAGGGTGCTGTGATACTCCAATGCCCGCACAAAGCCAATATAATGGAAGGTGTAGTAATATACTCCATCGGAATTGTGTGCGGCCGTAAAGCCTGTCTCGGCATTGTAAAGCACCCCGTCTTTGATGTAGGTGCGGTAGTTCTCCATCTCAAACACCTTCTGCCCCCAACGGTCGTAGATGGTCAGCACATTATCCAGTTCAGGGTTCAGGTTTACGATGGCGAACACATCGTTCACTCCATCACCATTAGGGGTGATGACGTTAGGGAATTCCAAATCGGCATCCACATACACATTGTGCGAAACCGCGCTCTCACATCCATACAATCCTGTAACAGTGAGCGTTACCGGAAAATCACCCCAATTACCATACGTATGCGAAGCTCCATCCACATCACTATCGGCCTCCTCTCCGTCACCAAACTCCCAATGCCAAGTAAAAGTCTCCCCAGGGTAAATGTCCGACAAATCGGTCAGGTTAATAAACTGTACGGGATTCCCATCCGACAGCATAATGCGCTCTGGATTTGACACAAAATCGACTTGCGGTTTGCTATAGATGACAACATGAAGCGTCACCGTGCTGTCGCAGCCATATACGTTCTGCAAATTCTGCACGAAATCAACGTCACCAGCGTGAGCCACATCTTCATCGCTCAATGAAAAATTATGTTGCTGATAGGTCTCGTATTGACAGATGGTATCGTGAAAAACGGTTTCACTTGTTGGTAAAATATTGGCGATCAACGTAAATACACTGTCACAACCGCTACTACTTGCGCCTTCATAAATGAAAGTATGCTCGCCCAATTCCATCGTGTCGGCGGAGAAAAGAAAATTGTACTGCGCAAAGTAGTCGTTTTTGCACACATCCTCTGTGACATGGAGGTCATAAACGGGGTTGACGATAAGGTTGAGATTTTCGGTACTGTCGCAGCCGTACTGGTTGGTGAAGACCTGCTGGGCCTGGTTCATCCCTATAGTCAGCTCGTTAGCGGCCAACTGGAAGTTGAAGCCGTCAAAATCTTCTCCCTCGCAGATGGCTGTGTCGTGGGTAAAGATCTCGCTAGGAAGTATGGTGAGGTAAAGCGTCACAGCACTATCGCATTGGTTGATAGAAGGATACGAATCGTGAAGGGTCTGTGTGCCGATAGTGGAAGTCTGTGCGGAGGTGGCTGTAAAGCCGTAGCCCGAGTATGGTTCCCGTTGGCAGATGGTGTCATAGAAGTAGTGGTCGTAATTGGGGTTGACGGTGATGGTAAAATGGGCTGTGGCAGAGCAGCCGTTGGTATCGGTGAAGGTGTAGTCCATCGGATACACGGCAGAAGAATCGTGGAAGAAGAAAGTGTGGTTGGCATCCACCCAGCCACCCTCATACACACCGCCGGCAGGAACTCCTGACAGAACGATGGAGGAGTCATTCAGACACTCTATATAGTCAGGGTGAGAAACTGACGGCTCATAGTCCACGATGGTGACCTCCCCCACGGCGGTAAGGTTGTCGGCATCGGTAACGGTCACATAGTAGGTGCCGGCACAGAGGCCGAAAGCGGTGTCGGTAATCTGCTGGGAGTCATCGCTCCAGAGATAGGTGTAGGGCGGTGTGCCACCACTTGGGGTAGCCACAGCGATGGCGGCGCAAAAGATAACTGGGGGGTCGATGCAGACATCATTGCAAGTGGCGTAAGTGGGCGTGCTGCTCGTACTCTGCCAGTTGCCTCCATCGGGGATGCGGCGGAACGAATTGCCCAAATAGCTCTGCGGGTTCAGCGACGTGATGTATGTTTTACGGCTGGCCGGAATCTGGTCATAAGAAGGGAGGGTGCCCGAAAAACCGCAGTCGTTGGTGACGGGCGTGCAGGGGTAGCACGACATGCAGCTGTTGGTCTGACTGCACCAGCTAATGGCATCCTGCGGCACGCCATTAGCGTCGTAGAAGGCGAACCACCCACCGGCGTTAGGAAACCACAGACGGCCGCCGCCGGCATCAAGGCAGTAGCGGTCATCAATCACCACCTCCACCACATTGCCACCATTCTGTACCAGGAGGCTGTCGGGCACGGCGGCGGCACGACTGCCACGCACCATACAGAACCCTTGTGGCGGCACCACCGTTCCAGCCGGCAAAGCGAATCCACCACCCCAGTTGCCAGACTGGTTGGTGTTGTCATAAGCATTGTTCCCCAAAAAATAGCACGAAATATCCACAGAATCACACTTATGAGGGTTGTAGAGTTCTATCCACTCGCCTTCGCCACTGGTATGGTACTGACTCCCCACCATCGAACCATCATACGATGATGGCGACAGCATCACCTCGTTGATGAGGATGGTAGGGCCATTGTAGTAGCACCCCTGCCCGATACAGTCAGTGTTGATGGTACCCGTAACATTGACAGTAAGAGGTGACTGGGCTTGTGCCATCGCACCAACCAACAAAACAAGTATGAAAGGAAGCAGTTTTTTCATAGGAATTCCTTTCGGGATTTTTCATCCTGCAAAACTACTGAAAAATATCAATATTTCGCAAAAAAATCTCAAAAAAAATTCCCTTTACATCTTCATCCACCGAATCAGCTCTCTCCAGGTGACTTTCTTACCATAAAGAAGCAGTCCTACCCTATAGATTTTAGCGGCAAATTTAACACAGAGCAGGAAGGTCAGCAGCAAGATTCCGCCAGACAACAACAGCTCCCAGAGGGGGACACCCGATGGGATGCGGTACAGCATCGCGATGGGGGAGGTAAACGGGATGAATGACAGCCAACGTATGAGTTCGTGTTGCGGCGATATGCCACTGGCAATAACAATCAGCGAAGCAATAAGTGGGATGCTGATAGGCAGCACCAGCTGCTGCGAATCGGTCTCGTTGTCGGTGGCCGAACCGACCCCCGCAAAAAGGGATGCGTACATCAGATAGCCGATGATGAAGTAAAAAAGAAAGCAGAAAATGAGTGTGCTGAAGGGGAAGGAATAGAAAGTTGAGATATTGGTGAAGACATCACTGTTGGTGGCCACAGTGGCCCCTGCGAAACCACCCCCGTTTTGCGAAAGCAGCTCTGCAGTGGAATTGTCGGAGAACACCTGCGGAGCCACACTGCCCACCACAAAAATCATAAGGACAATGAGGGTAATCTGAGCCACAAACTGGGTGAGTCCGGTAAGTGCCACTCCCACAATCTTGCCCATCATGAACTGGAAAGGCTTTACCGAGGAGACTATCACCTCGATGATGCGGTTGGACTTTTCCTCAATGACGCTACGCATCACTTGATTGGCATAGGTGAAAACGAAGAAGTAGATGAGCACTCCACAGATAATGCCCACAAAGCGGTTCATCTCCACCATCTTCTCCTGAGCCCGCCCATCTCTGTCAATCTGCAGGGTCTGAATATCACTATGAGCATTCTCCTTGATGACCTTATAGCGTTGCACATCCACGTTGAACTCCTGCTGAAGGGCACGGTCGAACATCACCTCATCCATCTGCTCTGAAATCCCATTCTTCAGGCTCAACGGAGGGTCCTTATAAAAGAAGAGGTTGGCACGATTCGACTGCGAGCCACTAAGGATGTGCAGCACCGCATCGCACTCTCCATTCACACATCGCTGCTTCAACCCCTCCAGCTCTCCGCTCGGATATTCAAACTTTATCTTAGAAGTATTGTGAAATTTATGGATAAAATAACTATTGTCATCCAACACATATATCGTGCAGCTCTTGTCGGTGTGATTGCTCAAATATACGGGGAGCAGGATCAGCACAACCATGATAACAGGCATGAGCAGCGTAGTGATGATGAACGATTTCTTCCTGATTCGCGTAAGGAATTCGCGTGAGATGATGACCAGTATCTTGTTCATGTCCGACTAATGGTTTTCGTTTTGTGCTTGAATGGTACGGATGAAAATGTCATTCATGGAGGGCAACATTTCGCCGAAGCTGAGGATAGGATAGCGTGCGATGAAGTATTGCAGGAGGTCGTTCGCCTTATGCATGTCTGTAACCTGAAGCTGCACAGTGGTGGTTTGTTCATCGTTGTTGCAGGAGAGAATCTGCATCCACTCCGGCAGGTCGCTGATGTCGGCCTGGCCGTCGAAAGTGATATGGAATCGGTTCTGCCGGAAGGTGCGCCTCACCTCGTTCACCGCTCCATTGATGATGACTTTCCCCTTGTTGACGAGGGCAATATCATCACAAATCTCCTCCACGGACGCCATGTTGTGGGTGGAGAGGATGATGGTGGCCCCATGCTCTTTCAGCTCCATAATCTCAGATTTCAGCTGCTCCGCATTGATGGGGTCAAAGCCAGAGAAAGGCTCGTCAAAGATAAGAAAATCAGGGTGGTGAGCCACCGTCACGATAAACTGAACCTTCTGCTGCATACCTTTTGACAGGTCTTCCACGCGCCGGTTCCACCATGACTCGATACCGAGCTTATGGAACCAATGCTGGAGCGAATCGATGGCATCGCGCCGCGACATGCCGCGAAGACGGGCCATATAGATAGCTTGCTCCGACACTTTCATTTTCTTGTAAAGCCCTCTCTCTTCTGGCAGATAGCCGATATTGGACACATCGGCAGCAGTGAGCGGGTGGCCGCAAAAACGGACACTTCCGCTGTCAGGAGTGTTGATACAAGTGAGCAGCCGTATCAAGGTAGTCTTCCCTGCCCCATTGGGACCGAGCAGCCCGAAGATACGCCCTTGGGCGATGGAGAGCGACAGGTCATCTAATGCCTTGTAACGCCCGAACCTTTTAGTGACGTTTTCTACTTCAATGATATTCATACGCTCTCTGTGACCGTGCTTTTGCGTTTTTTCTTACGTTTCTTTTTCTTTTTCGCGGGTAGAGTGGTGTTAGTAGCCGGAAGATCTGTGATAGCGTTAAAGACAAAGCCTTCCGGAAGGGTCAGCTTTCCACCCGACAACTCGTAGAGTTGGCTGATGATGACAGAGTCTTCCACCGTGTCGCGATTCCAGGTCAGATAAAGCTTTTTCATCTGGTTGGCGATATCTTTCGTGAGTTGCACCTTTTCGGGCCCCTCAGGGTATTGCGACACTTTCTGAATCATTTCATCCAAATACCGGCCGTAGGAGCGCACTCGAATGCCTGTCTTCTTATACTCGCTTTTCGGTACGACATGCACGGTCTCCTTTTCTTTTTCAGGCTTCTCAAAGGGGGAGTCTATATCGAGCTGGTAGTTGGAAATGATAATCAGATGATCCCACAGCTTCTGCCAATAGTCCAACGACTCCTTCAGTTTTTGCAGCTGCGGGTCAGGCTGGGCATTGTTGTTAGTGGGCGGATTGGTCATTGCGCCAGAAGCCAGCGATGGAGAAGTCATTGACATGGCCTTGATGATGGCCTTAGCCGCCTCGTTGCGCTTTTGCCGATCCTCGATGGTGACGGCCTGTTCTATCATTTTTTGAATATTTCGACCGTATTCCCTGATTTCCAATTTGTTACGAGCAGTATTATATTCTAGCATGTGAGAAAAACATTTGTTTGCAAAGATACTATTTAATTTGAAAATGGCACGACACAAATTATTCCGTTTTGGCGGCCTGCTGGCGCACATCCACCACAGGCACATTCACCACTTCGGTGAGTGCCTCACGAAGCTTGTCGCTATGGAGCGTATAACCGCTGGGAGACCATGGATTAATACTGATAGCCAACAATTTGGGCTGGCGCAACACAGTCATCCTGCCTCCTTTTTGCAAATAGGCACGCACCGCCTGCGGGGTAGCGAAAACGCGGGTGAAATCTTTGATAATCAGCTCGGTATGAAAAATCTCCGGTTGCATACGCAACGTATCAAGAAGCTTGTCGCTCACTGCGCCACTCACGAAAAGTCGACCTCCATACTGGTAAAGTCTCTCTTTCTGCTGTTGTAGCAAAAGCGCAGAGGGAATTTCCAAATCTACGGGAGTGTCATCCTCAGAAATGGCCCATATCCCCTGCTCAATGGAGGCAAGCTGCGCGGCGCATGACAAATCAGCAACGGGCAGATGCAACAAATCATAAACAAAGCGGGTCTGCCTCACCAATTCCTGTAAGTTGGTGGACAAGGCGGCGCCCGTAGCCAGAATCATAGCGTCGGTGATGGCAGGTGAGGCAAGACTTTTACGCGAAAGAGCCCCGTCCACCAGCACGGTATGAGCCCCCAGCCGTTGCATCTCGCTAATGGTCGCACGCAACAGTCCCGTGGTCACCGGACCGGAGAGAATAACCTTACCAGTGGTGATCGCACGAGCGGTCACCAAACGTCCAAGAGCAGTCTGCCACTCTGTAAGACCTTGTATATCAGAAATAAGACGACGAGCATGGTAAAATTTCTCCGAAGTAGAAAAAAAAGTTCCAGCAGCCAGGGTAATCTCTGGCTTAGCCGTACGTGTCACCTGATCACAACTCTCGCCGTCAATGCCGATGGAGGTCACTCCCACAGGATGCCCGATACGGCTGCAACCACGCAGCACGTAGTTCATGCACTCCGTCTTACCCGTATTCTTCTCCATCCCAACAACAGCAACGGATTTATAACTACTAACTTCTTCTATCAGAGACATCTAACTACTTTTATTTTCAACTGCAAAAATAGAAAATTTTGGGGATTTTTAGCACCCTATTATTATTGATATAAAAAAAGGCCGCTGTTAGGCGGCCTTATCCTATCTTTTGAATCCCTATTTCATCAGGAATGGGAATTTGTCGATGTTCTTGAGGGCGATGCCTGTACCTCTTGCCACGGCCATCAGCGGGTTGTCAGCGATATGGACAGGCAGATGGGTCATCTGTGATATGCGCTTGTCAAGACCGCGCAGCAGTGCACCACCACCTGCAATGTAGATACCGTTCTTATAAATATCCACACACATTTCCGGAGGCGTACTCTCCAACGTGCTCTTGATGGCACTTTCAATTTCAGAAATGGAATGATCCAAGGCCTGGGCGATCTCCCGATAGTTGACCTTCACAGACACGGGAAGCCCCTGCACAAGGTCACGTCCCTGCACCTCATAGTCTTCTGGCGGATCTTCCAGATCCTCAATGGCTGAACCGACTTTAATCTTGATACGTTCGGCCGTGGGTTCTCCGATAGAGAGGTTGTGCTTGCGGCGCATATAGTCGATGATATTGTCGTTGAACTCGTCACCAGCAGTTTTACTGGAACGGCAGGTCACAATACCACCCAGTGCGATGACAGCCACCTCGCTGGTACCACCACCGATGTCAACAATCATATTACCGTCTTCGCTCAACACATCTCGACCTATACCGATAGCGGCAGCCATCGGCTCATGGATCAAACGCACCTCCTTGGCTCCAGCTTGCTCAGCCGAGTCGCGTACAGCACGTTTCTCCACCTCTGTGATACCAGAGGGGATGCAGATCACCATTTTCAGAGCGGGCGGGAACAAATGTCCCTTAAGTCCTGGCATAGCCTTGATGAACTCTTTGAGCATCAACTCGGTAGCCTGGAAGTTGGCAATCACACCGTCCTTCAGCGGACGGATAGTTTGAATCTCTTCATGGGTCTTGCCATGCATCATCTGGGCCTTTTTGCCTACCGCCTTCACCTGCTTGGTGTTTTTATCAAGCGCGATAATAGACGGTTCATCAACTACCAGCTGGTCGTTGAGCAGAATAATGGTGTTGGCAGTCCCTAAATCAATTGCGATTTCTTTTGTAAATAAAGAAGATAAACGGCGCATTGTGTTTTTAGATTTGAGATTGCAAAGGTTATATTTTTATTTCGATTTTTTACGACCGTTTTCTGCTTTTGTTTCAATTTTTTGAAAAAAAATTCATGAAACTACTCAGCGACGGGTATCTCCACCTGTTCTGAAAGCACTTCCGGGTTCTTTACCTTGACAGACATGCCGTTGTTCAGCTTGGTCTGGCCGGTGATCACCACGAAGGAACCGCTCTCCACACCAGAGATAAGCTCGTACCGATCGCCCATTCGCCGTCCGAGGGCAACCTTTTGATAGGAAACTTTACCATTCTGATACACATATACATAACGGTCACCAGAGCCCTGCTGTTTGATGATGCACTGGTCGGGAATAACCACATGCTGGGCCGTGCCATAGTTCATGGTGACATGGGCATACATGCCGGGACGGATTTTGGCATTGGCATTCGCCAAGGTGATTTCCACAGGGAAGGTGTGGGTGCGAGTGTCGATAGTAGGATAAAGGAGCGTCACTTTGCCAGTAAACTCTTCATCCTCAAAAACCTCAATCTTGACTTTTGCGGTCATGCCAAGCTTCACCTGCTTGTACTGGCTCTCCGACACGTTAATAAGGATTTTCACAGGGGAGATCTGCTGCACCTGCAGGATGGGATTGCCTGCGTAGATGTCGCCGCTATCATAATTTCGCAGCGTCACTACACCATTCAAAGGACTGGTCAGGGTGGTG
This sequence comes from Bacteroidales bacterium, assembly GCA_017962845.1. Classification (GTDB taxonomy): domain Bacteria; phylum Bacteroidota; class Bacteroidia; order Bacteroidales; family WCHB1-69; genus UBA1756. Next base: position 59,617 of record JAGCUN010000026.1, read on the forward strand.
TTGACGATGGTATTCTGATAGTTGCTGCGGAGCACATCCAGCTGGGCCTTCTGCGCATCCCAGTCCGACTTGGAAATACCACCCGCCTTGTACAGCTCGTCAATACGCTTGAAGGAGGTCTCCATATTGTCAAGCTGCGTCTTCAGGTTGGCTTCGTTGGTGGCATCCATCGACACCAACTTCTGACCTTTCTTCACCATATCACCGACCTCCACATAGATGGCATCAATTCTGCCAGCGATGGTGGGAGCGATGTTGTTGGTGGCTTCAGCTTGTACCACAGCAGTGTATTCGTACAACTGGTCCACATCTTCGGTGGTAACCTGCGCCAGCGTCACCTGCTGCACCTTCTTTTCAGCATTCTGGGTAGTGTTTTCATCTTTCTTGTTGCATCCGGTTGCAACAACAGCAACGGTTGCCAACAACATGAGAATTTTTGCGATGTTTTTCATATTTAAATAATGTCTTGTTTTTCATTAATTTTCTTGTCCCATCAAAGCCTCCAGCTCAGTCTTGGCGGTCAGGAAGTTGTAGATGGATTGGTGATACAGCAGCTGCGACTGGGTGAGGGCGAGTTCGGCAGAGTTGAGGTCTAACCATGTGGCCATACCCACCTCAAATTGCTTCTGCACGATGTCGTATGCGCGCTGTGCCTGCATCATCGTCTCCTTGTTGGAGGTAACATCCTCCAAGGCATTGCGGATGTTCGACAGGTTGTTGTTCACACTTACCCGCAGGTTGTTCTCCACATATTTACGCTGCTCCTCGAGGTTGTCGATGGCTAAACGCGTCTCCTTGATTTTGTATGAAGTTCCAATCCAAGAGGTGATGGGCACGTTGAGCGACAAACCCACTACGGCGTAAGGGAACCAGTTGTAGTTGGCGAAGTCGAAGTCGTTGGCCATGGTCATATATTGCGCGTTTCCGCTAAAAGCCAGCGTGGGACAAGCCGATGCCTTGATGAGTTTCACGCTCATGTCAAGACTGTTTTTCGACAAATCGAGCTGTTGGAGGTCGCTGTTGTTGGCCAAGGATACGTTTTGGGCTTCAGGTACTTGGTAACCGAGCATCTCATCTTCAAAATCCGAAAGTTGACCATCGAAAATAATCGGTTCATTGACATCTACTCCGATAAGCACCTTGAGCATCATGGTGGCGAGCTGTACGGTGTTCTCAGCAGCGGTGAGCTGGGGCTTCTGGTTTTTCACCTGCACATCGGCACGCAGCTTGTCGAAGTCGGAGGCCAGTCCCTGCTCGTACTTGGAGTTGATGTTCTCAGCCGTGTATTGCACATTTTCGTAATTGACCAGGAGCACGCGGTACGAGTCTTTGGCCAACAGCATCCCGTAATAGGCTTTCTTCACCTCATTGACCAACGAAATTCTGGAAGAACGGGCGCTTTCCATCGCGGCTTCTATATCCAACTGCGAGAGTTTCAGGTTGTACCAAGTGGGGGCCGCCACCAAAGGCAGTGAGAAGTTGATGCCGGCGGAGTAGTTGTTGCTCGTTCCCACCTCAATGGTCATCGGGTTGCCACCCATCTCCATGGTCATCTTCTGCTTTTTCACCGTGCGCTGGTAACTTCCACTGGCCGCCACTGTCGGAAACAAAGCGGCAATCTGTTCATCTTTGGAATACTTTTTTGACTCAATATTCCGATTGGCAATCTTGATGGTAGGATTATCATTCAGCGCTATCTCAATGGCCTGCTGTAAATTAACATGTACAGAGTCCTGGGCCTGTAGTAGGAAGGGGATGAGAAAACATCCGAAAATCAAAAGGCTGCGTCGTGTCATATTATTCATTAACAAATTTATTATTAACGTACAAAAACGGAATTTCTTTTATCAGATAACTGAATTTTATGCTTGATTGACATTATTCTTATGGGAAGACCTGTAAATGAGATAGATAAAAAAGACAAGGAAGAGCAGGGCGACTATGGTGGAGAGGATACTGGAAAAGGTAAAGTTTTCTTCAGTAATCGTGCCATTGACGGTGACGATGTGTTGGATGATAATGGATAAGGCATTATGCAAAAAATGGGCCAAAATGGGCACCCATAGCGAGCCGCTCCATACCAACAGATAGCCCAGGTAAACGCCCAACAGCCAGCGCGCCACAAAACCATCGATTTGCAGATGGATAGCGCTGAAAATGAAGCCCGTAACCCATATCGCGGCATGGGAGTTTTTGAACCAGTGGTGAAGCAACTGCTGTAGCGACCCCCTGAAGAATAACTCCTCGCTCACCGCCGGCAGCAAGGCGCATACCAACAAGTTGAGTATCAGGGTGCTGATATGGGTGTCAGCGGTCATCATCTCCAGAACATGGTCAACGGAGTCCTGCTGCTCGTGCATCAACTTCTCCCATTTCGCCATGAAATCGGGCCATGGCACTAATTTGCCCAACTCCACCACCATGCCAGCTATGGGCAAGATGCATAACGATGCCGCCGCCACATAGAGGAGGGTCATGCCATTGTTGGGGCGACAATCGGCCTGACTATAGCTGAACCACCGCCTCCGCTGCAGGTAGGAGAACAACAATGCGGGCACTAAAAAAACGCCTATTGCATTGAAAAGCTGCATAAAACGATAGTATCCAGGAGTGAGCTCATCCATGTCTTCCCCCCAAATGCCATACGATAGCAGCAACCCGAACAGACTGATGACGATGCCGCATCCAAAAATCAGCAATACCATATATAATAATTGTATGGCAGGGTGCTTGCCCTCCAAGATGGGCTTTTTGATCAACTGTGTGTCGGGGGTATTATCGTTCATAAATCAAAAATACAGTTCTACGGTTTTTGGCTCTTCCTTCTTCCGTGCTATTGGTGGCGATGGGTTTGCTTTCGCCATAGCCTTTATAGCGGATTCTATTTTTGGGTATTCCTTTTTCTATCAAATAGTTATAAACAGACTGTGCGCGCTTGTCGGAAAGAATCAGATTGTCGTTGTCGTTGCCGATGTTGTCGGTATGGCCCTGAATCTCCGCCTTCACAGTAGGGTTGTGTTCCAAAAAGTCGGCGAAGAGGTCGATCAGCCGCTTCGACTCATCAGTGAGCGTGTAAGAGTTGGTGGCGAAGAAGATGTCGTGCAGGTCGCACACTTTTCCGACCTCAATGCGCTTCACTTCCGCATCGGAGGTGATTACCGGTGCGGGGGCGGGCTCCACGGTCACCAGCTTGGTATCGTAGGCATAGCCGTCCTGCTTGATGTTGACAATCAGGTTCTGCGGCTTTTCCTGGTTCACCTGCGCGGCCACCGCGTACTGTCCGGTATTGGCATTGGCCGTGGTGGTGGCAATGATGTTCGACTCCTCATCGCGCAGTTCCACCACCGCACTCACCAACTCCTGGTCGTCGGTGTTCACCGTCCCCTTCACAATCACCATGCTCTTAGGTCGCGCCTCCTCGTAAAGGGTAAACTCATAGATATTCCAATCCTCAGAATTGAGACTATTGGAGGAAAAATAAGCGGTTTTGCCGTCCAAACTGACGAAAAAGTCCACATCATCGTTCTCTGAGTTGATGGGGTAGCCGATGTTGACAGGCTTGCTCCACTTGTTGTTCTCATCGAGTTTGGAGTAGAAGATGTCCATGCCGCCAAGGCCAGGACGGGCATCGGTGACAGACGATGAGAAGTAGAGGGTGCGGCTGTCGGTGTGGAGGAACGGAGACCTTTCGTTGCCTTTGGTGTTGATGATGGGGCCGAGGTTGACGGGCACCTGCCAGTTGCCGTTGGCATCGCGCTCGCTCATCCAGATGTCGGAGCCGCCGTACCCGCCCGGCCGGTCGGAGGCGAAAAAGAGAATGTTGCCGTCAGAGCTGAGCGTCGGCTGTGACTCCCACGAGTTCTCACGATTCACCTTGTTGCCCAGCGAGCGCGGATCCGACCACTCCAAACCATTCCACTTCGAACAGAAAAGGTCATAGTTGGGGTAGACGAATTCTTTGCCCTGCTCATCCTTCCCCTTCACCTCATGCACCATCGCGAAAATAAGCATGTCGTTGGCCAAATTGATGGTGGGACTCCCCTCCCCGCTCGACTCGTTAAAGGGAGATGGGAGAGGTCGTCCTGACTCGTATCCGCCGTTGCCGGTCTGCCGGCTGTACGAGAAAAACTCACGGTCGGAAGTCTCGTTGCCAAAGGCGGTCTGCTGCGTGTACGGCTGCCGCCGCGTGAAGTAAAAATACTCCCCATCGGGTGAAATGGTCGCCAAATACTCATCGTACTTCGTCGAGATGCCCGGCACCGGCTTCGGATCGAAAGGCACCGGGTTGTTGAGCAGCTGCGAAAAAACTTTCGACGACTTGATGATCTGCTCCGCATGAACCAGCTGTTCCTCGTCTTTCACCAAGTCGGGATTGTCGAGCAGAATCTGCGCATGCTTGATGGCGTTGTTGAAATCCTCTATCAGCCACGCCACCCGTGCCGCATAGTAATGTATCTCTATCTTATACTCAGGGCACACCGCCGCCATACGGTTGGCAGCCTCAATACCTTTTTTGGCATCTCGTTCACTATCAACATAATAACCATTGATTTTAATGGGCAAAAAATAGCTCAATGCCAAATAATAGTTCACTTCCAAATGCTCTGGATATTCCTCCAATATCTCATAATAGATGACGTTGGCATCCGATTTTTTCCCCGACTTTTGTAGATCGCGGGCTTTTTGGAACTGCTTGTTGACCGCCTTGGGATAGCTTTGTACACAGGGATCGTCGTTGTCGTCGTCCTGAGCATGCAGCGACAAAACTGCCGTGCAGAGCAGCAATCCGATGATGAACTTGAGATGCCTTTTCATGGTGTTCTTATTATATTGATAATCAACAAATTATTATTTTGATGAAGATGCACTTTTGGTGAGGGTGTGGAAGAGTTCTTCGATGGAAGCGTTCTTCATACCCTGTTTGACAGCCTGTTGGCGCAAGATTTCCAACGAGGCATCGGCCACAATCTCGCCCTTGTTGATGATGATGGCGCGACTGCACATGGCCTCCACCTCCTGCATGATATGGGTGGAGAGCAGCACAGTCTTGGTCTTGCCGCACTCCTTGATGAGGTTGCGGATGCCGACCAGCTGGTTGGGGTCGAGCCCCGATGTCGGCTCGTCCAAAATCAGCACCTCCGGGTCGGAGATGAGCGCCTGCGCCAAACCCACACGTTGCTTGTAACCTTTCGACAACTGGCCGATCTGCTTGTGCATCTCAGGACCGAGACCGGTCATCTCGATCACTTGGTCCACGCGCTGCTTGCGCTGCGACATCGGCACTTTCCGCAGTCCCGCGATGAAGCGCAGGAACTCGGTCACGAACATATCCATATACAGCGGGTTGGCCTCCGACAGGTAGCCGACCTTCTTGCGGAGTTCTAACGAGTCGTTCCAGATGTCGAGCCCGCACACGCTCACGTCGCCGCTGGTGGGCGGCTGGTAGCAGGTGATAATCTTCATCATGGTGGACTTCCCCGCTCCGTTGGGGCCAAGGAAACCGACCACTTCTCCCTTGCCGACCTCAAAACTCACATCTTTTAAGGCCCACTGTTTGCCGAACTGTTTCGATACGTTATTGACGATGATTGACATGATATTGGTTTGATTTTTATTCTATTTTGGAATGGTAAAAAGAAGCACACCACTGATTCCCAAGTAGATGAGATTGGGTAACCAGACGGCCACCGCGGGTGACAGCGACTCCGACACAGCAAAGACCGTTGACACCTGTTGCATAAAGATGAAGGTGAACACAAAAAACATCCCTATAAAAATGTGCACTCCTATGCCGCGTTGCGTCTTTCGCGCCGCCACACAAAGCCCTAACAAGGTCATCACGATGATGGAGGCCGGATTGGCCACCCTTCGATGCTGCTCTATCTGGTAACTTTTCACCAGCGTGGAGCCTTTTTCCTGCTCTTTTTTGATGAATTTTTTGAGCTTGCTGTAACTCATCGTGCCCGCCGTTGACACGTCAGGACTGAAGTCGGCGGGAGCGAAATTGAAGGTGGTGTCCAGCTCCATTCCAGCAGTAATATGCTCATTACCACCCGAATCGAATGTGCGCACCATGTAGTTGTACAGTTTCCACTGCGAACGACAAGTATCGTACATGATACGATCAGCACTTAACTTGTAGGGGATGTTCTCGTCGCCAAAAATCTCGTAGGTGAACTTGTCTCCCATCAACGCGTTCTTACGCCAATTCTGCACGTAAACATACGAGCTTTTAGTATTCTTAAAGTGAAAATTCCGCTGTGTTATGGCACCCACGCCCATATTGTGTGGGGCATGGAAATATTTGTCCTTGAATGCGTTGAGTTCCGCATTGGAACTGGGGACCACAAAATTCGATAGCACAAGCGAGAAGATGCCCAACAATATGGCTCCCACAATGTAGGGCACAATAAACCGGTAGAAACTCACCCCTCCGTTGAAGAAAGAGATAATCTCGTTGCGCTCCGACAGCTTCGAGGTGAACCAGATCACCGAGATGAAGGTGAACAACGGGAAAAATAGAGTGACAAAATATGGGATGAAGTTCATATAGTACCCCGTGATGACATTGGTCGCAGTGGTGTTGTTGAAATACTGCATGTTCTGCGAGATGTCGAACACGATAATGATGGTCATCAACAAGGCAATGGCATAAAATACGGAGCCAATGAACTTACGTAAAAGGTACGTGTCCATGAGGGTCCATCGCCATGACATCCTTCTGTTGAATCGCAACTTCATCTTTCTCTGTCAGGGTTTCTTTTTGAAAATGGTTTTGAAATAATTGAGATGCCACAATGCATGGAAAAACGCAATGACCGTCATGGCAATGCCGAACCACACATGCAGCTTCAGCAGGGTGATGTAGCATTCCGGACGATAACCGTGATGGATGAAGATGGCCAGTAGCAGTCCCAACAAGCACGACACCAAGAAGGTAATGGTGAGGGCCACATTCCACACCTTACGGTGAGCCACCTTCGTCCACTGGTTGGTCTTGACCAAGATGAACGAGATGAGATACGCCAGCAGAGTGCCGCCAAAGATGAGATAGACATGGTAGGGAGATTGGGGTTTGGCAGGTGCTTTCTCTTCGGGCTGCTGCGTGATGACCGACTGATTGGCATCGCATCCATCATTTTCAGACACTTCTAGATTCTCCGGAGTGTTTTCTTCTGAAAGGGCCTGCTCCTGTTCTCTGCCTGCTGTCTTGGGCGCTTCCTTCTCCGATGCTGACACCGCTTTGTGCTCGGGGGCTTTCGGCTGCTCGGCTTTGGGCTCCGTCTTGGGCTGCGACAGCTTGCCATGGTCACAAAAACCGTCACCGTCGGCATCCACAAAGCGTCCGCAAATGCCAGGACAGTCCACCTGCGGACAATCCTGCTGTGCACAGACCGCTCCGCACAGCATAAACAAGGATAGGGTTATAAAGATTATTCTTTTCATTTTTATGAAATTAAAAGAATGACTATTATTTCAGATACTCATCCAGGAAGCGGAAGAACTCGCGCTGCCACAAGAAGGAGTTCTGCGGTTTGAGCACGAAGTGGGTCTCTTCGGGGAAGAATAAGAAACGGCTGGGAATGCCTTTCATCTGGGCGATGTCGAAGGCCTGCATACCCTCCGTGTAGGGAATGCGGAAGTCGTTGCCGCCATGGATGACCAGGATGGGGCAGTCCCAATTGCCCACGAAGCGGTGGGGCGAGAAGTTGTAGCTGTTGGGTCTCTTGTCCCAATAGTTGCCCTCAATGTCGTGGTTGGCGAAGAACAGCTCTTCGGTGGTGCCGTACCAGCTCTCGAAGTTGAACATGCCACAGTGGGCGATGAGCGCCTTGAAGCGTTTGTCGTGGTTGCCGGCCAGCCAGTACACCGAGTAGCCGCCGAAGCTGGCTCCTACAGCGCCCAACCGGTTCTCATCCACATAAGGTTCCTTGGACACGTCATCAATGGCGGCAAGGTAGTCCTTCATGCACTGTCCGCCGTAGTCAGTACTGATCTCGTCGTTCCACTCCTTGCCGAAGCCGGGAAGACCGCGGCGGTTGGGGGCCACCACGATGTAGTCGTGCGCCGCCATCATCGAGAAGTTCCAACGATAGGAGAAGAACTGGCTGACCGGCGACTGCGGACCGCCTTCGCAGTAGAGCAGGGCAGGATATTTCTTGTTGGGGTCGAATTTCGGGGGATAGATCACCCACACGAGCATGTCCTTGCCGTCGGAGGTTTTCACCCAGCGTTTCTCGGTCTTGCCCATGTCGATTTTATCCAAATACTCTTTGTTGATGAAGGTGAGCTGCGTCTCGGCACCGCTGTTCGGGTCAACAGAATAGATTTCAGCGGGCAGCTGGTGCGTGGTCTTGGTGACGATGAGCTTGCCGTTAGCCCATGCCAATGAGTTATAGTCCTGGTCCCCGTTGGTGATACGTTTGAGTTGCTCAGTAACAACCTTCTTTTTCTTATCGAGCTGTTCCTGCCATGAGAAAATCTGCACAGTGCCTTGGTAGCTGCTGAGGAAGTAGATTTTCTTGCCGTCGGGGCTCCATACGAAGCTTTCGGGGTTGAGTTCGGTGATGCCGCGCAGGAGATAGGTGGTGCTATTGTTTTTGAAATCGTGCAGCATCATCCGTTTCAGATCGGACTCAAAGCCAGGAGTCTCCATGCTCCACCACACGAGTCGGCTGCCGTCGGGGCTCCACACGGGGTTCATGTCGTAGCCGAGGTTGCCGTCGGTGAGGTTGGTGGTTTGGCCAGTGGCAAGATCATAGATGAAAATGTCGGTGTTGGTGCTCACGGCGAAGTCCTTGCCAGTAGCGCGTTTGCAGCAGTAGGCAATCTTCTGTCCGTCAGGGCTCCACACTGCATCCTCCATGCCTCCGAAGGGCGGCACCGGACAGTGGAAACGCTCGCCTTTCAGCAGTTCAATGGCATTGTCGGGCTGGTCGTAGGGAGCGATGAAAAGATGGGCATAGGTGCCGTCGGCCCAGCTGTCCCAGTGACGGTACATCAGGTCGTCGTAAATCATCGCGTTGGCCTGCGGCAGGTCAGCATAACGATCGGTGATGGTGGGGTCGAGCTGCACGTTGCGAGTATAGAGGATGTGCTTGCCGTCGGGCGAGTACGAGAAGCCGTTGATGTCGCTCTCCGCGTGGGTGAGCTGGGTGCGGCCAGTGCCGTCAGGGTTGCACTCGAAAATCTGCATGGTGCCGTCGGCCACAAACAGGAAGCCGATTTTCTTGCCGTCGGGTCTCCATACGGCCTGCACCTCACTGGAAGGCGTGGTGGTGATCTGAATAGGGGTGACACCGGGCTGGACATATAATTCGGTGTTGCCTTTGTTCTTCTGGTAGTCATAGTAGGTCACGCCATACAGCATATTGCTGCCGTCGGGCGAGATCTCCGGCGCGCTTACACGGCCGAAGTACCAGAGGATCTGTTCGTTCAATACGCCCTTGGAGAAATCAGGGGCGGGACGGTTGTCGCGGGTGATGAGCGCTTCTTTGCTCTGTGAACTTTGGGCTTGCGCCACACGCTTGGGAATGAGTGTTATCATACAAATAACGGCAAAAAGGATGATTCTTTTCATAAAATTTATTATATAATATATTGATTTTTAATAATTTAGATAGAGAAAGACAGATTTTGCTTTCAAACGGCAAATTTACATTTTTTCCTCGTATTTTTGCATACTCAAATTTGATTTATGAAAGATATTCAAAATCAGCAGCTTAAATCCTATAACACCTTCATGGTCAGCGCGTTGTGCGACCGTTTTGTGCAGGTGGAAGAAGATGGGGAAATTCCCCGTTTGTGGGAGGAAGGTATCTTTGGCAGGCCATACCTCGTTTTAGGCGGTGGCAGCAACATCCTTTTTACCCAAGATTTTCATGGCACAATTATACAGATGTGCACCCGTGGAATTGTTGTGATAGAGGAAGATACGAATTCCGCACTCGTGGAGGTGGCCGCCGGCGTCGATTGGGCCGACTTTGTGGATTTCTGCATCCGGAACCACTACTATGGCGTGGAAAATCTGATTGGTATCCCTGGCCGCGTGGGAAGTTCCCCCGTGCAGAATATCGGGGCCTACGGCGTGGAGGTGAAAGATGTGATTGACAGTGTGATAGGTTTTAGAATCTCTTCACAAAAACCATTTGCTCTTCGCAACGAAGAGTGCGCCTTTGGCTACCGTTCCTCCATCTTCAAAACCGAATGGAAAAACGACGTGCTCATCACCCGCGTGCGCTTCCGCCTCTCCAAGATTCCACACTTTACCCTCACCTATCAAGCATTATCTAAAGAATTGGAAAACAGAAAGTTGGAATTAACTTTGGAGAATATTGCTGCCTTGGTAAAGTCCATCCGCGATGCCAAACTTCCTGACATCACCAAGATAGGATGCGCAGGCAGCTTCTTCAAAAATCCGGTGGTGGACATTTCGGTTCGTGACCGGCTCGTTGAACAGGTTCCGCAGCTGGTCTCCTATCCGGCAGGAGAGGGCAAGGTGAAGTTGGCCGCCGGACAGCTCATCGACCTCGCCGGCATGAAGGGCGTCCGCGAGGGTGATGCCGGTGTTTATCCGCTTCAGGCATTGGTGATCGTAAATTACGGAAACGCCTCAGGCACAGAAATTTGCAACTTTTATCAGAAGATACAAAAAGAGGTCTTCAACCGTTTTGGCATCTTCATTGAACCCGAGGTGAATATTGAGTGAAATAAATTTCAAAAAAATTGAAAATTCCATCTTGCATATAAAAAAATTAGTAGTAAATTTGCACCCTCCAAAATTTAACGATTTGCAAGATGGAAAAACGATGGATTCTCAATGCTGCCCCCGATGAAAGTGAAGTGGAGAGCTTCAGTAAACTTTTGTCTATTGAAAAACCTTTAGCTTCTCTACTCATCAGCAGAGGAATCCGCACACTGGAGGATGCGGAGCTTTTCTTCAACCCAGATATTTCCAAATTGCACGACCCCTTCCTGATGAAGGACATGGACAAGGCCGTCGACCGTCTTTCCCGCGCCATCATCAACAACGAGAAAATCCTTATCTACGGCGACTATGATGTGGACGGCACCTCTGCGGTGGCACTCGTCTATTCTTTCCTGAAAGAAATCATTGGAGCCGATTATAAAAACTACATCGAATATTACATACCTGACAGATACTTAGAGGGTTACGGCATTTCCGATCAGGGTATTGAGTATTGCCACGCCAACGATTTCACCCTGCTGATTTCGCTCGACTGCGGTATCAAGGCCAACGACAAAGTGGCTTTCGCCAACAGCTACGGCATCGACGTCATCATCTGCGACCACCACCTCGAGGGCGATGAACTGCCCGACGCGGTGGCGGTGCTCGACCCCAAGCGCAGCGGCTGCCCCTACCCGTACAAGGAGCTTTCTGGCTGCGGCGTGGGCTTCAAGCTCATCCAGGGTTACTGCAAGAAATTCAACCTGCCCGACCAGCTCTGGCTCTCCAAACTCGATTTGGTGGCCATCTCCATTGCCTCCGACATCGTGGCCATCACCGGCGAAAACCGCATCCTCGCTTATTTCGGCCTCATCATCATCAACCGCTTCCCGCGCGTCGGCATCAAGTCGATCATCGAGCAGTCGGGCATCAAAATTCACTACCCGCCAAGCGAGCAGACCATCTTCAACCGCGTCATCTCCATCACCGACCTTGTGTTCAACGTGGGGCCTCGTATCAACGCCGCCGGCCGTATCAACACCGGCCGTGAGTCGGTGAAACTGCTGATTTGCGACGATGAGGACAAGTCGATGGAGATCGGCAAGAACATCAACTCGCACAACGACACCCGACGCGACCTCGACAAGAAGGCCACCAGCGAGGCCGTCAACGAGATCCTCTCCAACGACGACTACCGCGACCGCAAGAGCATCGTGCTCTACAACCCCACATGGAACAAGGGTATCATCGGGATTGTGGCCTCCCGCATCGTGGAGGAGTTCTACCGTCCCACTATCATCCTCACCAAGTCCACCGACGGACTCATCACCGGCTCGGCCCGCTCCATCAAGGAGTTCAACATCTATAACGGCATCGACTATTGCGCTGATTTGCTGGAACATTTCGGCGGTCACAACTACGCCGCAGGTCTGTCGCTGAAAGAGGAGAACCTCCAGGCGTTCATCGACAAGTTCGAGCAGTTCGTCTCCGAACAGATTCAGGACGAGGCCGCCCTCATTCCTGAAATCGATGTGGATATGGAGCTGGATCTTACCGACATCACCTCTCGTTTCATGGAGAATCTCAAACGGTTCGCCCCATTCGGTCCCGGCAACATGGCGCCTGTGTTCCTCTCACGCCGTCTCGTGGAAGAGGGCAACGCCCGCATCGTCGGCGAGAAGCACATCAAGATGCGCGTCTGCTACCGTAACAAATACTGCCGCCCCATCGACGCCATCGCCTTCAACCAAAAAGAGAATTTCGACAAGGTGATTTCCGGCGAAGACTTCGACATGCTGTATCATGTGGAGGAAAACACATGGAACAACGTGACCTCCATTCAGCTGAATGTGAAGGATATCAAGTGCAGCGACTAATGTTTTACAGTACCACGTTCACAATTTTCTTCGGAACCACAATGACCTTCTTGGGCGTTTTGCCGTCGAGGTAACGCTGCACGTCAGGATCGGCCATAATGGCGGCCTCGATATCTTTGGGCTGCATGTCGGCGGGGAACACACGCTGCAAACGCACCTTGCCGTTGAAGGAAATCGGATACTTGGCGCTGCTCTCCACAAGGTACGACTCGTCGAACTTCGGGAAGTTGGCATCCACCACGCTGCCGGCGTTGCCCAGCAGGTGCCACAGCTCTTCGGCCACGTGCGGCGCATAGGCAGCAATCAGAATCGCCATCGGCTCCACAATCTTCCGCTTGTGGCACTTCTGGTCGGTGAGCTCATTCACCGCAATCATAAACGTGCTGACCGCCGTGTTGAACGAGAATCGCTCGTTGTCCTCGGCCACCTTCTTGATGGCCTTGTGCAGCGACTTGTACTCCTCGCGGGTCGGCTCGTCATCGGTGACACAGAACTCGTTGTTGCTGTCGTGATACAGTCTCCACAGTTTCTTCATGAAACGGAACACTCCCTCGATGCCGTTGGTGTCCCACGGCTTCGACAACTCGATGGGACCGAGGAACATCTCGTACAGACGGAGCGTGTCGGCACCGTACTTCTCCACGAGGTCGTCGGGATTCTGCACGTTGTACTTCGACTTCGACATCTTCTCGATTTCCCAACCGCAGATGTACTTTCCATCCTCCATCACAAACTCCGCATCCGCATACTCGGGACGCCAGGCTTTGAAGGCTTCCGTGTCGAGCACATCGTTATGTACAATGTTGACATCCACACGGATAGGCGTCACCTCGTACTGGTCTCTCAGGTTGAGCGACACGAACTTGTTGGTGCCGTTGACACGATACACGAAGTTGGTGCGCCCCTGAATCATACCTTGATTAATCAGTTTCTTGTAGGGTTCTTCTTTGCAGACGATGCCAAGGTCGAAGAGGAACTTATTCCAGAAACGGGAGTAGATGAGGTGGCCGGTAGCGTGCTCGGAGCCGCCCACGTACAAATCCACATCCTGCCAATATTCGTTTTTCTCTTTGGAAAGGAATTCCTTATCGTTGTGCGGGTCCATATAGCGGAGATAGTAGCCGCTGGAGCCGGCGAAGCCGGGCATGGTGCTGTATTCCATCGGGTATCCCTGATAGGTCCAGTTGGCGGCGCGGGCCAACGGCGGCTCGCCCGTTTCGGTGGGCTTGTACTCATCGATTTCGGGCAGCAACAACGGCAGCTGGTCGTCTGAAAGCATATAAGGCATTCCGTTTTTGTAATACACCGGGAACGGTTCGCCCCAGTAACGCTGGCGGCTGAAGATTGCGTCGCGCAATCGGTAATTTACTGTGCCATAACCAATTCCCATCTCTTTCACCTTCTCAATGATGCACTTGCCAGCCTCTTTCACCTTCATCCCGTTGATGAAGTCGGAGTTGACCACGATGCCGTCTTTGGTCTCGAAGGCCTCTTTCTCGATGTCACCGCCGGCGATGACCTCACGGATGGGCAGGTTGAAATGTTTGGCGAAGGCGTAGTCGCGGCTGTCGTGGGCGGGCACGGCCATGATGCCGCCGGTACCGTAGCCGGCCAGCACGTACTCGGCCACCCAGATGGGCACCTGCTCGTGCGTGAACGGATTGATGGCATAAGCGCCTGTAAATACGCCGCTCACCTTGCGCACCTCAGTCTGGCGGTCGGTTTCGGAGCGGTTGCGGGCCCAGGTCACATACTTCTCCACCTCCTCTTTTCGGTCGGGTGTGGTAAGCTGCTCAATCAGAGAATGTTCCGGACAGAGCACCATAAACGACACACCGAAGATGGTATCGGGACGGGTGGTGAAAATGTCGAGGGTATTTTCATTATTCACGATGGGGAAACGGATGAAGGCACCTTCGCTGCGGCCGATCCAGTTGCGCTGCACCTCCTTGATGGAGTCGCTCCACTCCAAGGTTTCGAGGCCTTTGAGGAGGCGTTCAGCGTATGCGGACACGCGCAAAATCCACTGTTTCATCAGTTTGCGTTCCACCGGAAAGCCGCCACGCTCCGATACGCCGTTCACCACCTCGTCGTTGGCGAGCACGGTGCCGAGTTTCGGACACCAGTTCACCCACGTGTCGGCGATATAGGCGAGACGGTAGTTGAGCAGAATTTCCTGCTGGTGGGTTTCGTCCATCGCATTCCATTCGGCAGCGGTGAACTCCAGCGGTTTGGTCTCTGCAGCATGGACACCGTCGATACCGTTGGCGGCAAATTTTGCCACTAACTCACTGATAGGACGTGCCTTATCAAGGTCTTGGTCGTAATAATGGTTAAAGAGGCGGATGAACACCCACTGCGTCCACTTGTAGTATTGGGGGTCGGCGGTACGCACCTCGCGGTCCCAGTCGAACGAGAAGCCGATCTTGTCGAGCTGCTCGCGGTAGCGGGCGATGTTCTGGCGGGTGGTTACGGCAGGGTGCTGGCCAGTCTGGATGGCGTACTGCTCGGCGGGAAGGCCGAAAGCGTCGTAGCCCATCGGGTGCAGCACGTTGAAGCCCTGCTGACGTTTGTAGCGGGCGTAGATGTCGGAAGCGATATAGCCGAGGGGATGTCCCACATGCAGTCCGGCGCCGGAGGGATAGGGGAACATATCCAACACGTAGAACTTCGGTTTGGAGGCATCTTCCTCCACATGGTAAGTTTTCTGCTCGCGCCACACTTGTTGCCAGCGCTTTTCCACTTCTCTAAAGTTGTAATCCATAATATTTTATGATAATTTTATTCCTTTAAAATAAGAGAATGCAAAATTACAATTTTTTTGGGAAATTTCATTCTTTCGTCATGCCTCGGTGAAATACCCTGCATTTGTATTTGTTTTTTGCGGTTTGTTGTTCATTTTCTTTGCGATTGCCCAAAGAAAATGAACCAAAAGAAATGCGCTTTGCCGCTGTGCAAATTCTGGCTAAAATCGGGGTTCGTTCGCTAAACGGCGAAAACTTGATGTGCTCCACTGCGTGTCGCACATCTTCGGACAGTTCGCCGTTCTTCACGCTCACTCGCCGCCGATTTCTTCACGCCTCCATTTGCAAGGCGGCCAGAGGATTGAACCTGCAAGGTTTAACCGTACTGACCTCGTGTGCCAAAGGCACACACTCTTAGTAACCCCAGACGAGCGAAACGGGACGTGAAGCGTAGTCTGGGGTGGGGATGCCACACCACCGCCATCCGCGGCACGCTGATAGAAACATAGTACCTATTGGTGTGTTTGCCGCGGAAGAACGGGGCGAATGATAGTAGAGCCCATAATCCTATATAAAAAAGGAGGACATTGCATCCTCCTTTTCAGAATTATAAAGATAGTATAAAAGTATCAGTCTTTCACGCAGCGCACGGAGTAGCCATGCCATTTCTGCACTTCATGACGTTCGAGGTTATTGTCATAATAATAGGTACTGCGGTTCCATGCGTATGACACGGACTTGCCAGTGGCGGTCCAGAAGGCAGCCTGCACACCCAGATATTGGGAATCCAGTTTCTCATCGAACTCTTTCCATGAGAAGTTGCCGTAAGCATCACGCAAACCGGCACCCACCATGTTGAAGTTGGTTTCGTTGTTCACCTTGTCGGTAGTGGCTTTCCAGTGGGCGGTACCCGTTTCTCTCAGTTTGGCAGCTGCTTCGTCCTTGCCGAGCTTGTCCTCCAGGGTGGACCAGTCAGCGTCGGTGGCCACGTGCCAGCCGGTGGGGCAGAGTTTGCCGCTGCTGGCGGCATACCAGTTGTAGAGGGCACCATAGGTGTCCTTGTTGCCGCTGTCGTTGTTGTACCAGCAGTAGGCTGCAGTTCTGGCAGATTCCCAGCTGCTATTGGCAGTGATGTTCTGGATGGAGTTGCCATTGTTGAACTTGGTGGTCTTGAGATTCTCGGCAAACCAAGTTTGTGAGCCGATCTTTACGGTCTTGTATTCGTTGCCGTCGGCATCCTTAACAGTCTCTCCACTCTGGGCGGAAACTGACATGGCACAGCTCACCATAAAGACGAGGGCCATTGTTTTGAAGAGGTTCATGCTAATTCTTTTCATAACTATAAAATTTAAATTGATAATTACCAAATTCTTGCTCTCTTTTCGGGTGCGATATACATGTTGTCGCCTTCTTTGATGTTGAAGGCCTTGACGAAAGCGTCGATGTGGGGAAGGGTGCCGTTGACGCGCCATTTGCCCAATGAGTGCGGGTCGGTCTTCACGCGGCGGTCTATTTCGGCTTCGGTGATGTTGTTGGCCCAGACGGCGGCGTAGGCGAGGAAGAAACGCTGGTCGGCAGTGAAACCGTCCATGGTCTCGGTGATGCCGCCCTCAGCCTTAGCGCGCTGCAGTGCGTCATAGGAGGTGTTCAAACCGCCATTGTCGGCGATGTTTTCGCCGAGGGTGAACTTGCCGTTGGCGAATTTCCCCGGCAGCACCTCGATAGCATTAAAGTAGTCCACCAGCACCTGCGTGCGGCTCTGGAAGTTCTTGCTGTCCTCCTCGGTCCACCAGTCGTTCACATTGCCCATCTTGTCGTATTTGCGCCCCTGGTCGTCGAAGCCGTGCGTCATCTCATGACCGATCACCACACCGATGGCACCGTAGTTGGCGGCCATGTCCGCGTTCAGGTCAAAGAAGGGAGGCTGCAGGATAGCGGCGGGGAAGCAAATCTCGTTGGTGGTGGGCTCGTAGTAGGCGTTCACCGTCTGCGGCGACATCTGCCATCTGTTCGGGTCAACCGGCTTGCCAATCATGGAGAGCTGATAGTTGTTCTCGAACTTCATGATGGCCAGAATGTTCTTCATATATCCGCTCTGGTCGATGGTGAGTTGCGAGTAGTCGCGCCACTGGTCGGGGTAACCCACCTTGACGATGATGGCGTTGAGTTTCTCCTGCGCTTTTTTCTTGGTCTCCTCGGTCATCCAGTCGTTGTGGGCGATGCGGTCGCCGAGTGCAGCCTTGAGGTTGCTCACCAGATGCACCATCTGCTTCTTGGCTTCTGGCGGGAAGTACTGCTTCACATAGAGCTGTCCCACAGGCTCGCCGAGCAGTCCGCTGATGGAGGCCACCACGCGCTGCCAGCGCTCCTTGTTCTGCGTTTTGCCCGACAGGGTTTTGCCGTAGAAGTCGAACTGAGCATCCACGAAACCGCTGCTGAGGAATGAGGCGCACTCGTTGATGACCTGCGCGGCCAAATAGGCCTTGATGGTGGACAGGTCTTTGGTCTTCAACAGACGATCCATGCCTTTGAAGTAACTGTTGAGCACCACATTGATAGAATCGGGCGTGGTGGGTACAGCAGAGGCGATATAGCTGTTGAAGTCAAACGTCTGGAACAGCGCGGCGGTCTGTGCAGGGCTGAGCACGTTGTTGGTCTGGTCGGGATCGCGCAGTACATCCTTATCGATGAAGATGCGCGCCAGCTCGGTCTCAAAGGCCCACACATTTTGCGCAGCTTGCTTAGATTCCGCTTCCGTGGTGAAGCCGGAGAATGCCAAGTACTTTTGCACCATCGTGATATAACCGTCCTTGATGGTGGCATTGGGTTGCAGGTAGTACTCAGGTTCGCCCAGTCCGAGACCGCTCTGCATCAGCCAGGCGATATTCATCATGCTGTTGTTGGGCGAGGCCATGCAGCCGACGCCGAACAGCGGACTGAAGCCGTAGCTGTGCAACTCGGTGATGACACCCGTAAGCTGACTGCGGTCTTTCACCTGCGAAATCTTGTCCAACAAAGGCTTGATGGGCGATATTCCCAGTTCCTCGATGGCCTTTTCGTCCATGCCGGCATTGAAAAGGTCGCCAATTTTCTGTTCGTTGGTGCCGGTGGTGTTTTTCTTGGCGGCCACCTCGCTGATGAGCTTGTGCAGCTGCTTCTCAGTCGATTCGCCCAATTGGTCGAAAGAGCCGTAACGCGAATAGGCGGGCGGCAGCGGGTTGTTCTTCATCCAACCGCCACAAGCATACTGGTAAAAATCATCGGCCGGATTGGCACTGGTGTCGAGGTTGCTTTTCGAGATGCCCGACACAAGCGGCTTTTTGCCATCCTTGCCATCGTCATTTTTGCTTTTTTTACATCCGCACATTAAGATACAAAGGCACATCGTCAGAACTATTGGAGCACTAATTCTTTTATGATTCATTATCAGATAGTTATTTCTAAAAACAAAACATTTTACAATATCGTTGCAAAAATACATAAATTTTATGAGACTAAAGGCATTTTTCTCATATATTTTTTAACACAAACCTTAAAAAAACTATTTTTTCGACATTTCGAGCATCCTCTCGATGGGACGGCGGGCGGCTTCCATCAGCTTTTGGTCCATGAGCAGCTCTGGCTGTTCGGTTTCTAAGGCCGATAAAATATTTTCCAAAGTATTGTATTTCATATATTTGCAATTAGCACATTCGCAGTCGCCGCCTCCTTGACCATTCGCGTCAGACAGCGCATAGAACTTTTTGTCGGGATTTTGGCGGCGAAGTTCATACAGGATGCCCTTTTCCGTCACCACCACAAATTCCTGCTGGTCGGACTGGGCGACATGCTTCAGCATGGCGGCGGTGGAGCCCACAAAGTCGGCGAGTTGCAGCACATGTTCGGGGCATTCGGGGTGTGCGATGACCTGTGCGGAGGGGTGGAAACGGCGGAGCTGCTCCACATCCTGCGCCTGAATCTGGTCGTGAACGTGGCAGGCGCCTTCCCACAGCACCATCTCGCGGCCCGTCATGCGGTTGATATAACTTCCTAAGTTCCAGTCGGGTGCAAAGACAATTTTCTCGTCCTTGGGTAGGGCGTTGACAATCTGCAAGGCGTTGCCGGAGGTGACGATAATGTCGGACAGCGCCTTCACGCCCGCCGAGCAGTTGATGTAGCTCAGCACGGTATGGCCGGGATGCTGTTGCAGAAACTCGGCGAACTCGGCTTCCGGACAACTGTCGGCCAGCGAGCAGGAGGCGGTGAGGTCGGGAATCAGCACTTTCTTGGTGGGATTGAGAATCTTGGCGGTTTCGGCCATAAAATGCACGCCTGCAAACAGGATGATGTCGGCATCGGTGGAGGCCGCCTGCCGCGAAAGGGCGAGACTGTCGCCGACAAAATCAGCGACTTCCTGCACCTCGGGACGGGTGTAATAATGGGCCAAAATGATGGCGTTTTTCTGCTTTTTCAGTTGGTTGATGCGTTCTTTCATTGGGGTTGGAATAATCAGAAATTTCGGTGCAAAATTACGACATAATTTGCAATCCGTTATTTATTTTATAGTTGGTCTAAAAGTTTTTTCAATAAAAAAGATGAATATTGATAAAAATCGTGTAAATTTGCAACCGCTTTTTCAGGAAGGGCTTTACTATTTGTGAAAGTATAAATTTTTTATAATCAATATATTAAAAAAAATTATTATGAACAACGCGAATTACATTTTCAGAGAACCGAAAAACGAACCCGTTTACAGCTACGCTCCCGGCACGCCCGAACGCGCAGCCCTCAAAGCCGAACTCGACCGCCAGTACAAGAAGGTGGTGGAAATCCCGCTGATCATCAATGGTAAGGATGTGAAGACCGGTGATATGGGCACCGTGGTGATGCCGACGGAACACGGCCACGTTCTCGCTAAATATCACAAAGTCAACAAGGAATGTGTGCAGATGGCTATTGATGCCGCTATGGCCGCCCGCGAGAAATGGGAGAGCATGCCGTGGATTCAGCGCGCTTCCATCATGATGAAGGCCGCCGAGCTGCTCGCCACCAAATGGCGCTATGTGCTCAATGCCGCCACCATGTTAGGCCAGGGCAAGAGCCCCATGCAGGCCGAGATCGACTGTCCCTGCGAGGCCATCGACTTCCTCCGTTTCAACACCTACTTCGCTTCCAAGATTTACAGCGAGCAGCCCATCTCCGACCACACCATGCTCGACCGCAACGAGTACCGTGGTATGGAAGGTTTTGTGTATGCCATCACTCCTTTCAACTTCACCTCTATCGCTTTGAACCTCAACGTGGCCCCCGCACTGATGGGTAATGTCACCATCTGGAAACCGTCCACCACGGCTATCCTTTCCAACTACTATATTATGCGCCTGCTCCAGGAAGCCGGTCTTCCCGACGGCGTCATCAACTTCTTGCCCGGCAGCGGCTCCGTCATCAGCGAGGTGGCCTTCAAGTCGCCGCACTTGGCAGGTATCCACTTCACCGGCAGCACCTCCACCTTCAAGAGCTTCTGGAAACTGATAGGTCAGAACATCGACACCTACAGAACCTATCCGAAGATCGTGGGTGAGACCGGTGGCAAGGACTTCATCTTCGCTCACAAGACCGCTCCGGCCCGCGAGCTGGCCGTGGCTATCCTGCGTGGTGCTTTCGAGTACCAAGGTCAGAAGTGCTCCGCCGCTTCCCGCGCTTACGTTCCGAAATCTCTGTGGCCTAAGACCTTGAAACACATTCAGGAGATGATGAAGACCGTGAAGATGGGCGACGGCCGCGACTTCGGCAACCTCATCAACGCAGTCATCGACGAAAAATCTTTCGACAATATCAAGGGTTATATCGACCGCGCCAAGAAATCGAAGAACGCTGAGATCGTGCTGGGCGGCAAGTGCGACAAGAGCGTGGGTTACTTTGTGGAGCCCACCATCATCGTGGCCAACACCCCCGACTACGAGTCCATCCGCGAGGAGATCTTCGGACCCGTCATCACCGTTTATGTATATCCCGATGCACAGTTCGAGAAGACCCTCAAGCTTTGCGACGAGACCTCTCCGTACGCACTCACCGGCTCCATCTTCGCCACCGACCGTTATGCCATCGAGACGGCCGAGCAGATGCTCCGTCACAGCGCCGGCAACTTCTAC
>JAGCUN010000027.1 GCA_017962845.1 Bacteroidales bacterium
AGAGTGTCCGAGCTCGCATCTATGCAACCACACGCAATATGTGTGGCAATCAGACATCACTATGTTACATTTTGCCACACCATTCCCTGCTGTTTACTATTCACTATTAACCATTAACTGGACTTTCACCTTCTCCGCCAAGGAACGCGACCCCGAAACCGGCCTATCCTACTTCGGTTCACGGTATTACAGCAGCGACTTGAGTGTGTGGCTGAGCGTGGACCCGATGAGTGACAAATATCCGTCGCTGTCGCCGTACACGTATTGCGCGGACAACCCGGTGAAGTTGGTGGATCCGAATGGGGAGGAGATAGAAATAGTCACAACAATCGATGAGAATGGGAATAAAATTATCACCATTAACTTTACCGCAAAGATCGTGAATAAATCCTCTCATCCGTTCAGTAAAAGAAAAATGGAGAAGATGAGAGATGAAATCTCGACAGGAATTCAAACGTATTATTCAGGACAATATGATGATGCAACTGTAGATGTAAATGTGGATATCATCTGTAATAACGAAGAACAATCAGATGACTTATGGAAAGAAGAGAATAGGCATTCTATTTTTATCGTTGATAAATGTAGTAATCCAAGATGGATTGCGGAAGCTGAGGAAGGCGGCAGTTATATGAATATACGGTGGAATATCGAGAGGGGGGCTAACGACAATAATCTAAAGAGAACGGCCGCACACGAGTTTGGACATTTGTTAGGTCTTCCCGATGTAAAAATAGAGGGGAATCTAATGAGGTCGGGAGGCAATGGTGTTAATGTGACTTGGGGACAAATTCAAGAAGTTGTTACCAATTATAGTCAACACAGAATCAACAACGGTATTTTGAAGCATTATTTTGAAAACTATCGACACAACCATCATTGACAAATCGCTATGAGCAAGACAAATAATCAGATTAAATCACTTGTATTCATATTTATGTCAACCATATATGCGTTAACTGCCTTAGGTCAAGATTCAATAAATTACGCCAGCCCATCGAAGCATGTAACAAGGCATTGGCAAACCACTGATGAGATCTGGGATTTTGCCAAACCGTATAAAAAGAGACATGCAGTGCTTACAATTTTTGGAATAAATGAGAACGATACGTTATCTATAAAAGTTGGGGATAAACTTCTGTTAGATCGTCATGTGTACAATATGGATGACAAAATACAACTCGCAGGCATTAGTGGGGTGATGGTTGAAGACTTTTATGTTGTCTATTATTCTAAAAACAGAATAAAAAGCATCTATAATAGCAGGAATTGGTCGGAGTATTGTGTTTTCGAAAAGAGAGAATTCGAAAGTGAGAGTTGTGAAGTAGAAATAACATACAATGGGGTGAAATCCACGTTTTTTCTTCAGCCAACAGCAAGATGGCACTTTTTTTTCATGGAAAAGGAGTCTAAAAAAGCCTTTTATACTGCTCGAGAATATTTCACAGGATTAGAATAATATTGTATTATTTAATTTCACATCATTGCCCCCTCAAAAATCCGCTATGCCCGCCACCATCAAATATTGCCCGCAGACCTCGCAGATTTCCGCAGCCCTAATACGTGTGGATACGTGTGACACGCGGAGATTCATGAATCCCCTTCCGGGGATTTGGGACGAACCCGCAACCGTCCCGGGCTATTGCTATGCATCCAAATGCATGAGATCTGTGTAACTCTATGCCCTGATCTTAGCAAAATGATCGAGATAATGGTTGAGTGCAGAAAGTTCGGTCAGATTGGAATCGAGGAATGCCTTGCAGAAAAGTTCCCTGAAGCGACAGATTTCTTTCAGAAGAGAATATCGATTTGGGGAATTGCGTCGACCGTAAGCGATAGTGAGGTCCACCAGCTCTTGCATACGCTCAAAAGCACGTTCGGCGTTGTCACTGCGGCCTTTAGCAAGCCATTTTGTGGCACGGTAACTTTCACTTCCAATGTTTGCCATTTGCTGGGCCAACGTCATATCGGCCCAAGCGCCGTTGCTGAGGGTTTCGTGCTGCATGGTTATTCAATGTATTTGGAAACAATTTCTCTGATTTGCTGACGCACACTTTCGTCTTCAACGTCTCTGCTGCGGTTCCCTTGCCAAGAGCGGATGTTGATAAGAGAATCGAATTCGATGAAATCATCGCCAGTTTCGTCAGGATAGAGGTTAAATCCCCAAAGACAACCCTGTTCAGAACCATTTTCAAGCAACATGGATTCAAGGTCGGCATGTAGTTCAGCATCAACAGCCAACAGATTTTGTTTAACATCGGCGACACATTTGATCATATCAACGAATGTGTTGGCTGCCAATGTTTTGAGATGCTCTCTTGTGATTTTCTGTCGAAGAATCTGCATAAGTCAAATATTTTTGCAAAAGTATAAAAAAATCTTGAAGTTGCATTGATTTTGTATATGATATTTTTGTACTTTTGCACTATTATATAATCACCAATGCCCCGCCCCCTCCCATATCGCCAGAGACCGATGAATCCCCTTCTGGGGATTTGGAACGAACCCGCAAACGTCCCGGGCTATTGCCATGCATTCCCTAAAGGGGAGATCAATGTCGGTTCCCGCCCAACTGCTAACTACTCACTGCTCACTGCTAACTCTCTGACGTTCACCTTCTCCGCAAAAGAACGCGACTCCGAAACCGGTCTATCTTACTTTGGCTCACGGTATTACAGCAGCGACCTGAGCATCTGGTTGAGCGTGGACCCAATGAGTGACAAATATGCCTCGTTGAGCCCGTATGTTTATTGCGCGAATAACCCGGTGAAGTTGGTGGATCCGGATGGGGAGGAGATAGGACAGTATTTAGATTGGAATGGAAATTTCTTGGGCACAGACGGTAAAGAGGACATTTCTGTTTATTTTGTTTCCGATGAGGAAAGTATCAATATCATAACAAAAAATAATGAGGCACAAAGGGTGACAAGCCGTTCAGCGGTGACAGTTGATTGGAAGACGGATATTATTGAAATAGAAGCAATAATATCTGTATATGATAGGACTGTCATCAATGGTGGGGACAGGGAAGAAGTATGAAAAAAGATTGGGAACGGCTGTTGTATATGATTCGAACAGCAATATGATTGGGGGCATCCTCATTGATAATTTAAAAAAGATCAAAATCGGATTTTGATTTGATAATATGAAAAAGACATTTTTGTTTTTCGTTTTGTTAGTGCTGTCCAACTTGATGTTGGCTCAAAAAATTGTCCCTGCGATAGTAGTCGTTGACGGAACACTTCCTGAATCAATCGGTTTCACGTGTGTGACACGTCCTGGAGACACATTGTCGTTCCCCTATTTCAGAAGCCATTTCAAAATAGACGATCTTATTTATGAGGAATTGCAAACGCTTCCGGATACGGCAACTTTATATATCACAATGGCATATACCGAATGGTATGAAGGACCCCCCAAAAAAAAGACGTATGAATTCAAATCCATCATGTGGAAAGAAGTTTTGATGAGCGGAAATGTTCTCATAAACATAACGACATTTAATAACGAAAAGACTGTTTATTACGTTGATTATTCAGGAGGACTTTGGGTGAAGGTATACGAATATGACAAACGATTCGGCAACCGCAAGAAGGCTTTCCAAAGAATTCACGCCATATATCCAAAACTCTATACGAACAAGAAGAACAAAATCACATATGGTCGTTAAAGACGATTACCATCCGAAGAATCTCTTTCCATGGATTTCGCCCGCACATCGTACCGTTCTTGGCTATTGCCATGCATCCCCTAACGGGGAGAACAATGACGGTCCCGCCCAACTGCTAACTACTCACTGCTCACTGCTCACTGGACGTTCACCTTCTCCATCCGATTAACGATGATGGACGCCTATTCGATGTATTCACATTTTATGTATTTTTGCCGCCTCATTCTAAAATAGGATTATGGAAGTGACTCGATTGTTCGACATGCTCGAACGTGATCTGAAAGAATTCCCGAAGGAAGACGCCCTGTGCTGCAAGGAGAACGGCATCTGGGTGAAATACAGCACCCAACAATACGTGGAAATCGTCAACAGTCTCTCCTACGGACTGATGCAGCTGGGCATCAAGAAGGGCGACAGTGTGGCCACCATCACCCCCAACCGTCCGGAGTGGAACTTCCTCGACATGGCCATCATGCAGATCGGCGCACTCCACGTGGCCATCTACCCGACCATCAGCGAGAGCGACTACCGCTATATCTTTGAAGATGCCCATGTGAAGCTGATCTTCGTGGCCGGCTGGGACCTGCTGCGCAAGATCACCCAGATTTTGGAAGACAAACCCGAACTGAAAGACAAAGTCTATACATTCCGTAACCTCCGTGGTTACAAGCACTTGAACGAGGTGATCGAACTCGGTCGCGCCAACCCCGCGCCGCAGTACCTGAAAGAGATCAAGGACAGCATCCAACCCGAGGACATTATCTCTTTAGTTTACACGTCCGGTACCACCGGATTCCCTAAAGGTGTGATGCTGAGCCACCGCAATTTCCTCTCCAATGTGGAGGCGGTGCTGCCGATCATCCCGACGACCGAAAACAACCGCATTCTGAGTTATCTCCCTCTGTGTCACGTGTATGAACGCATGATGAACTACGCTTGGCAGTATCTCGGCCTGCCGATATACTATGCAGAGAGCCTGGCCAAGATTCAGGAGAATATGGTGGAGCTGAAACCCGATATCTTCACGACGGTGCCGCGACTCTTGGAAAAAGTCTATGACAAGATTCTGCAGAAAGGACATAAGCTGAGCAAAACCAAACAGCGGATTTTCTTCTGGGCCAATGAGATCGCGTTGCAGTACGGCGACAATCCCGGCAAGCGTTACGACCGTCGGCTGAAGTGGGCGCGCAAGCTGGTGCTGAACCAGTGGAACAAGGCACTCGGCGGCAACCTGAAGGTTGTGGTGACGGGCGGTGCGGCCATCCAGCCGCGTATCTCCAAGGTGTTTTGGGCCATGGGTATTCCCGTGTTGGAGGGCTACGGCACCACCGAGACCTCCCCGGTGATTGCGGTATGCAACTTCTTCGAGGGCGGTATGGAGATCGGCACGGCCGGTCCGGTGTTGCCCGGTACGCGCGTGCGTATCGCAGAGGACGGAGAGATCCTCACCAAAGGACCGCATGTCATGAAGGGCTACTACAACCATCCCGAACAGACCGCCGAGGTGATTGATGCTGACGGTTGGTTCCATACCGGCGACCTCGGGCAACTCACTCCCGAAGGCCGGCTGAAGATTACCGGTCGTAAGAAAGAGATGTTCAAGACGGCGTTCGGCAAGTATGTGGTGCCCACCATCATCGAGAACAAATTCATGGAAGAGTCCCTGATTGACAATATCCTGGTGGTTGGCGAGAACAAACAGTTCGCCGCCGCCCTCATCGTACCGAACTTCGCGGACCTGCGCTCCTGGTGCACCAACAAGGGTATTCCTTATACCACCAACGAGGAGATGATCGAGCATCCCGAGGTGCAGAAAAAGTACAAGAAGATTGTGGATGACTACAACAAGTTCTTCGGCGACACCGAGAAGGTGAAACGCTTCTTGCTGATGAACCACGAATGGTCCATCCAGTCCGGCGAGCTCACCCCCACGTTGAAATTAAAGCGCAATGTCCTGATTAAGAAGTACGAGGATCAGATTGAGAAGTTGTTTGCATAGGGACGATGAAGGGCGATGAATGAACGATGAATGAACGATGAATGAACGATGAATGAACGATGAATGAACGATGAATGAACGATGAATGAACGATGAATGAACGATGAATGAACGATGAATGAACGATGAATGAACGATGAATGA
>JAGCUN010000028.1 GCA_017962845.1 Bacteroidales bacterium
TATAAATTTCCGATTGGAAAGAATAACAAGCGAACCAGCCAAGAAGCAGGATACCTATGACGGCCATTCCGTAATTATGGCTTTTGATAATCGAGTATCCTATCGCGAAAAGAAAAAACGCAGCAAGTACGGCAAAGACCAAGTGATTGAAACGACGCTGCTCCTTTTCTTGCGCTTCAAGGGTTTGTTCAATCATTCGCTTTCGTCTCTGGTAATAATTCTTTCGGTGTAATCCCATAATGATTCTTCTTTATCGGTGCAAAAATAGCATAATTTATTAGGGTGTTGAATTTGTTGCTGGTTTTACTCCGTAGGAGTTTTCTTTTAATAGCTAATTTGTTGATAATTAAAATATACTCCGTAGGAGTTTTCTTTGAAAATTATCAAATTCCACACACTAATAAATAACGCTGCCTGATGGGAAATATTGCCCACCAAGCAGTGTTTTTCCTGTTGCAAAACTCAATGCCTATTGGTGTGGATTATTTTGCTTTGGCCAGTGCGGCACCGGCGTTCCAGGCACGGCCCACCTGCTCGCCAGTGACGTAGTAGCCGTTCTGGAACTGGTCGAAGATAAGGGCATTGAGCTTCATTGGGTCCACCTTGCCGTTCTCGCTGAGGACGTTTTCTTCGGCAGCAACATTGACAATCTTGCCCACGATGCAGTACATCGTCTCTGTCTCCACCACCTCGGCCAGTTCGCACTCCATGGCCACTGGGAATTCGTCGATGACGGGGGCGTTGACACGGTTGCTGCGGACAGCGTGGTAACCAGTTCGTTCGAACTTGTCGGGGGTCTTATTTCCGGTGGCGATGCCGAAGTAATCGGCCACATCCATGTGGTCGCGATCGGCGATGCTGACGGTGAAGGCTTTGGTCTTTAGGATGTTCTGAGTAGTCTTATGGCCTTCGCTGATGAAGAGGGCGATTTTGTCCATCCCGCAAATCATACCCCAGGCGGCGTTCATCACATTCACGCGGCCTTGCTCGTCGTAAGCGGCCACCATCAAAACCGGCATCGGGTACACAGCCGGCATAATTCCAAGGTCTTTTTTCATTGTTTTATCTTTTTTATTGTGTTACAAATGATTGTTATTTCCGAAGAAACGCCAATCCTGCGAAAATATTATTTGATCCTGTTTACGTCAGGTTTAGAATCGACGCAATGTCTTCTGTAAATGCTGTGAAGCGGGGCAAATCCTCGATGTAGGGTTCGGGGTTGTCGCGGTTGAAACGGAAGAGGGTGGTGTGGGGAAAGCGCTGCGCCATCTGCTCGAAGGGGAGGCGGATGATGCCGGGGGTGTTGTAGCCGATTCCGAACTCCAGTAAAAGCAGTTTATCCTGTGAAGCCTGCTGCACGAAATCGGTGTAGCGTCGCGCCTGCTGATGCCAACGGAAGTCTTCAACGAAGGAGTCGTCGATGCGTAAATTCATCGCAGCCGGGCTACCGTCGGGCATGGTGGGAATCACCACCGTGGGTATGCGACAGTCGTCGATGATCGGTAGCACCTTCATCACCCACTCACGGTTATCTATCAAAGTCTTCGGTGTTCCTGATGCTGGCTGAAACCAGCGGTAGTCGCCCTGTGTGGCGAAGATGCGCTCTGTAGGGAAACCTGCCAGTTCGAACTGACCGTCGACATTGGTCGTCACCACAAAAGCCTCGGGGAAACGCATGAAGAGCATCTTGTACAGTTCGGTGGCACCTGTGCGGTAACGGCTGAACCAGATATGCTTAGCCCAGTAGGCCCAGTATTCTTCCTGCGTCTCGAAGGGGTAGAACGACGAGGTGTAGAGGTCGGTGAAACCGTAGCGCTCAATCCACGGAGAAAACTCGCAGCGGAACTCCTCGCCGGCATAGTCGATACCGGCAGCGGTTGAAAGCCCGCTGCCTGCACCGATGATAATATGATCGGCCTCGCTTATCGCATTGTGCAGGAAATCAATCCTTTCCGAGAAGTTGTCGGTAGATGGCATAGTCGATATCCTTAAAGACGTTGAAAACTACAGTAAATGCGTTATTGTGTGAATGTGTCAATGCGTAAGAGGATGTGTATTCTTTAACTGTCTGGACAGCAATTTCAGCGGCGCGGCGGTTGGGGAAACGGAACTCGCCTGTGGAAATACAGCAGAAGGCTATTGATCGGCATCCGTTGGTTTCGGCCAATTCGAGGCACTTGCGGTAGCAAGCTGCCAGCTGACGTTCCTGTTCCGGAGTGGGGTTGCCGGTGGCGATAATGGGACCAACTGTGTGAATCACATATTTGGAGGGTAGGTTATAGCCAGGCGTGATAATGGCGTCACCAGTGTCTATCTCGCCTCCACGCAGTATGTTGTTGCACGCTTGCCGCAGCTGCAACCCCGCCGCCGAATGAATAGCGTTGTCGATGCAGGCATGCAGCGGATGCCAGCAACCAAGTCCGCGGCTGTTGGCGGCATTGACGATGGCATCAACCTTCAGTTGGGTGATGTCGCCCTGCCAGAGATTTTCTTTCACCTCAACGATACCTTTGTCCGCCAGCTGTGCCTGCAATTCCGCATTTTGCGCCCGAAAAAACTCGTCGCTCAACGGTTGTGGCTCCCATATATTACCTTCGGTGACGTTACTGCATCTCGGCATAGTAAACGAGTTTGCTATGCTCTCGACTTCCGTAACGTTCATGAGCGCCCGCAACATCTGTTGCTTCCCTGCCAACTCGGCCGGAATGTCGGCTTGTGTATGGTTCTGCTCCAGAAGGTAGCGGATGCAGAAGTCTATGTTCTCAATCCTGTTCATGGTACTTCTCGCGGTCGGAGATGATGTCGTGGAGGTTGTGGTAGGCCCAATCCATGAGTTGGCGCATGACGGGGAGGAACGAGCGGCCACGGTCGGTAAGGGCATATTCCACACGTGGTGGCATCTCAGGATAGACGGTGCGACACACGAGGCCGTCAGCCTCCAAGCCGCGA
>JAGCUN010000029.1 GCA_017962845.1 Bacteroidales bacterium
CCGCAGGAAATCTCGGCCATGGTGCTTCAGAAAATGAAGAAGACCGCAGAGGACTACCTGGGCGAGGAAGTGACAGAGGCCGTGGTGACCGTGCCTGCCTACTTCAGTGACTCACAGCGTCAGGCCACCAAAGAGGCTGGCGAAATTGCCGGTCTTACTGTGAAGAGAATCATCAACGAGCCTACCGCAGCCGCATTGGCCTACGGTTTGGACAAAAAGAAATCGGAGTCGAAAGTGGCCGTGTTCGATCTCGGCGGCGGAACTTTCGATATTTCCATCTTGGAGTTAGGCGACGGCGTTTTCGAGGTGAAATCCACCAACGGTGACACGCACCTCGGCGGCGACGACTTCGACCAGGCCATCATCGACTGGCTGGCTCAGGAGTTCATGAACGACTATCATATTGACCTCCGCAAGGATGCCATGGCACTGCAGCGTTTGAAAGAGGCAGCTGAGAAGGCCAAGATCGAGCTGTCCAGCTCTTCTTCTACCGAAATCAACCTGCCCTACATCATGCCGGTTGACGGTGTGCCGCAGCACTTGGTAAGAACGCTCACCCGTTCGCAGTTCGAGCAGCTCACCGACCGTCTGATCCAGGCCACGCTGGAACCCTGCCGCAAGGCTTTGGCCGACGCCGGCTTGAAGACCAGCGACATTGACGAGGTGATTCTCGTGGGCGGCTCCACCCGTATTCCTGCCATCCAGCAGATTGTGGAGAAATTCTTCGGCAAGGCTCCCTCCAAGGGTGTCAACCCCGACGAGGTGGTGGCCATCGGTGCGGCCATCCAGGGCGGTGTGCTCACCGGCGAGGTTCACGACGTGCTGTTGCTGGATGTGACCCCGTTGTCACTCGGTATCGAGACTCTGGGCGGTGTGATGACCAAGCTCATCGATGCCAACACCACCATCCCGACCAAGAAGAGCGAGATCTTCTCGACGGCTGCTGACAACCAGTCGGCAGTGACGGTCACGGTGTTGCAGGGCGAGCGTCCGATGGCCCGTGACAACAAGAAGGTTGGCGAGTTCAACCTCGACGGCATCATGCCGGCTCCGCGTGGCGTGCCGCAGATTGAGGTCTCCTTCGACATCGACTCGAACGGTATCCTCAAGGTGACGGCTGTTGACAAGGCCACCGGCAAGGAGCAGCACATCACCATCACCGCTTCCTCCGGACTGTCAGACGCTGAGATCAAGCGGATGAAGGCTGAGGCCGAGGCCAATGCCGACGCTGACAAGAAGGCCAAAGAGGAGATTGACAAGCTCAACCAGGCCGACTCGATGGTGTTCAACACCGAGAAGCAGCTGAAGGAGCTGGGCGACAAGATCCCGGCCGAGCACAAGAGTGCCATTGAGGCTGCCTGTGCCAAGTTGAAAGAGGCTCACGGCAAGAAAGACCTCGCCGGTATCGATGCTGCGATGAACGAGCTGACCAGCGCATGGCAGACCGCTTCGCAGAACATGTACCAGCAGGCGGGTGCCGGCCAGCCGGGTGCGGGTGCCAACCCGTTCAACGGTGCCAACGGTCCCTTCAACGGTCAGCAGGGCCAGCAGGGTCCGCAGGGCGGCAACAACAATCCGAAAGATCCCGACGTGACCGACGTGGATTTTGAGGAGGTAAAGTAACGGGTATCGTTATCCGTAGGGGCGAATCATAATTCGCCCCTACAATATATCCTAAAAAGGTGCTGATGATGAATCAGCACCTTTTTTTGTTTCCCTTTGAATTCAATCGTACCCCAAATGGGTACAATTGAATTTTACATCTCCCCCCCCCTACCAAGCTCGTTGGCTCTCGGCTGGCACAAACTTGGAAAGCGATTCACAACAATGGGCAGCAAGGACTTAGAATCCCAAGTCTGAGAAATATTTCTCATTCTCTTCATCTGTAATGGAAAGCCATTCGCGCAGGCTGTCAAGCATGATTTTGTTTCTCACCTTGAACTTTTCACGGAAGGCATTCACTTTCTTTTCCCAACTCGCATAGGAGAGCACGCCTGGCCATCGTTCACAGTTTCGGCGCATCTCCGGCTTAATGGTGTTGATGATATTGTCGAACACAGCTGTAGCGTTTTCGGTGGTGAACGTCTCATGCATGTGAAGAGAGAGGCGCTGAAGAAATAGCTGACGGAATTCTTGATTTTTCAGGAGTTCCTGTATCAATGTGTTCTGAATCCTTTTGACCGTAGCGTCGCAATTGGCGCTGAGATAGTCGGCGGCGGGGGCGTTGTGTGCCCATGTCGCATCGAGATCATAGAAGACAATGTGCCATTTCTGGTCACTTTGGGGGTCTTTGGACTGCACGTAGCGCACATTGCCCAAGTCGGTATTGCTGGAATACATCTGTCCCAGCTTGTAGTCAATCAATCCTACGAGGTCGATGTGGTCGCTCACGTATTCATAACACTCCTTCTCCGCGAGGTTATGGGTGGTTGCGTAGTTGAGCAAGTCTGTAAAGTCCTTCTTACTCCCCTCTTCGCAATACATGCCCGACATGATGATGGAAATGTTGTCACTGGACACATCAAGATGCCGTGAGACAAAATGCTTGTCGATTTTCTCACGCAGGTAATAAAGGCCAAAATACTCGCCGTTGATGTAGAGAGCCACGGGTCTGTAAGCTTGAACCAGAAGGGTGGGACTGTGCTGTTTCATCAAACTGGTAAAGAACTCGTCGCGTACCATCACGCCGGATATATCTTGCGAACCGGAACGCAACACGAAGTTTTTCACCTCCTCCTTCTCACCCTTGTTGTAGAGGTCGTAGTCAAGGTGTGCGGTACCATATTTATCCTTGAAGCGTATCTTGAATGATTTCTTGGACAATGCCCTTGAAAAGCCCCCAAAAATGGCCACTTCGCAGCCCGTCGAGAATCCGCCGTTGATGGTGTCAAAGAATTCCACATGGGCTTTTTTCCACCAGTCTTTCCAGTAGTTGGCACCGTGATGGGGATAATCGGGGGAGGCGCCGGGGCCTTCCACATAGATGCCGCTATTATAGTCATAGAGGTCAGATTCTGGCACGGTGATATTCATCACGGGCAGGGTGTGTTCTTGGTCAAGAATAAACGTGGCGGCTGCCGTGCTACTGCTCATGGTGGCAGCATCGCCCTCACAGAATGCACGGATGTGGGTGGTCTTCGTGATGCGGATATAATCTTTGTAGACGGGTGATGCCATTGTGGGCTCGCTACCGTCGGTTGTGTAGTGGGCGGTGCGCCCCTGGGTTACGAGATGCACTGTCATCTTATCCTTTCCCGAATAGACATTCGGCATGGGATCGAACGAAGGCTGTTGGGCGATATGGCGATAGTGAGTTGATGTGTTTTCCGCACCGCGTGTGGGTGATGGAAAGTAGAAGAACCCGTTTTTCCCCTCCACACGACCTACCGACACTCCGTATGGGGTTGCAGCGGGGCATACTCCATCCACAAACGTTTTATTTTTAGTGAGTACGACGGACTTTGTGCTGCCAATCTTGAATTTCCCCTTCTTACAGTCGATCACGTACGTCTTACCCGGCTGAATCTGTACAGATGGGAAATCCCATTGAGTGGCTTTCTTTTTACTGGTAGTAAGGCTATAGTCTTCCAGGTTGACAGGCTCGTCCGACACGTTCTTCACCTCTATCCAAGCGTTTCCTTCCTTGTATCCCTTGGAGCACACTTCCCATATTTTCAAGGCATCCGGGCGTTGCTGCTCCATCAGGGTACAATAGGACTCATAACCCTCTGCTGTGTTGTCAAAACCGGGGGTCTGTTCATAACTGGCTTCGAAGGTGCTGTCGCTGGTGAGACGGTAGCTCATATCATCCTCCATCTTGTCATAACAAATTTCCGATACGACAACGTCTTTATTCCGCAGCTGCAGCTTTCCTCCAGAAGCAGAGAGCTTAAAATCGGCGTGCAATTCACCTTCTTTATAGCCTCCCTTCTTCGATGCGAACACAATGGTGTAGTTGCCTGGTTTGACCTTCACGTCGGGGAATTTCCACACCTTGATTTTTGAAGCGCCCTCGTGGGCTTGTTCCCCTTCGCCATCATCCTTACTCTTGCGCTTTTCAAAAGTCAGCGAATAGCCCTTGAGTGATACCGTTTCGTTCGATATATTCTTGATCTCAATCCAGTCGTACAGTTCACCATCTTTAGCCATCAACCCCGTATGGTTGGCCGCCATGATTTCGGTGATGATGAATTCTCTTTTTACTGATTGGTCCTTCTCCTCTTTCTTGCGGTTGGAACAGGAGCTTAATGTCAGTACTACCAGAACCATCAGCCCCCAAGTGCAATATTTTATACCTTTCATAAATGATAATCGTTTCTTGTGCGCAGGTTGTGTCATCAGATCGTGGTGTTGATGTATGCTACCCACATTTTTATTTTGCTTCATCCCCCTTATTTTTTATAAATAATCAACTTCTTCCCTGCGATAATTTTGTCGCTCGTTAGTTTGTTCCATTTTTTTATATCGCTCACTTTGACTTTGTAATGATTGGCAATGCTTCCCAAAGTCTCACCTTTTTTTATTGTATGATAGATGGTCTTTGAATGCCCCCCACTGGACGTTACTTTTGTCGTGTTGGTTGTGCCGCCGCTGCTTTTCACTATCAGCACTTGACCTTCATGTATCATGTCGCTTTTCAGGTGGTTGAGCTTTTTGATTTTTTCAACGGTGGTGCCGTATTTTTTGGCTATTTTGCTCAGTGTATCCCCCTTCTTCACCTTGTATTTCACAGTGCTTGAAGCTGAAGCGGAGCCATTATTGGTGCCTGTCTGTCCTTGCGTGAGTTGTGTGCTATCGATCGTTGTTTTTTGCTCGTATGAATAACCAGCTTTTTGTGCTTCTGCTATTCTCATCTCTCTCCAAGTGGAATCCGAAAAATCAATGCCCAACATTTCTTGAAGAAAATAATCCAAATCCTCCCCGCCCATGCCAATGCTAAGCCAATAGTTGTAAAAGCATTGGGCAAGGTCGTCTTTAGGTCCATGTGTCTTGATATGATCAATCATACTTTTCAGGGGGCTGCGCACACGCTTGTTCTTTTCGGAGAGGCTGAGGGTGGACAATTCATAGTCGCGGCACAGATCCAATTCGCTAAGTCCCAGCAGACCTTCTATCAGGAAACTCAACGTTCCACAGCGGTCGCAACCAATGGCACAATGCCAATCCACACTCTTGTTTTCCTTCATTCTGTCGATAATCCACGTCAAGTCTGTCACATACAATGAATTTTTAAGTGTTAGACCTTTCATATAGGATTCATGCGGAAGGCGCAGGTAATCCTTGTCATCGCCCAGCAAAGAGGTGGTGTATTTCACCTCATGGCGCAGATCCAATTCTGCCAACACGTTCAAGTCATCCACAAAAACTTTGCGCCCCTCACTTTTTATACGGTCGAGGCTTCCACTGCGATACAATATGCCATACCTCACAGGCACGCCATACTGCGTGGGCCATCCTCCAAGGTCGCGAATGTTTCTGCTGTTAGGCACCCAAATCATCCTGACCTGTCCCACCGTACGGAAACTTCCACTCGCCATCTCTGTCTTTGTACCGTTGGTCTGTAACTCCTCTACCTTATAATAATAGATGAGGTTAGGGAGCAAATTGCAAATAACGTAGGAACTATCCCCTTTATTCTCGGGGTGAAAAATGGATGCATCGCTGTAATCGCTGTTTTCACTCACCGTGATGCGAACCTCTTCAATGTTGTTGTCTGTTGTTGAAGGTATCCATTGTACAAGTTTCCCTCGTGGCCTGTCCAAGTCCTTGCCATATTTTTCCGCACTGTTGTAGGTCGTAATCACACTGACCTTGTAGTCAGGATTCTCCTCGTAGGTCTTCTTCGCATCTGCCATATAATCCTGAACGGCTTGATTCTCTATATTGACGACTTCAATGGTATCTTGCCCCCATAACTGCAATACCACTAACATGGGCAAGATAAAACTGATGATTTTCTTCATAATTATAATGGATTTGATTTCAGTATTGGCCTTGAAAAAATTGAGGTATTTACGATATTCATTTAAAATGCAAAAATACACAAATTTTACTTTTCTGCGATTGTTTTCTGTTATTGCACGTACCTATCAAGCTGAGCTTCGTCATGATGATTTTCACAGATGGCCGTGGGCGCAGATTCCTGCATAGATACCTGCGCCGATGAGACACGGCATCCACAAGGGCTTCTATCACAATAATCGCCCAGTTCATATTCATGTAAAATTAACGGTGGTGAGAGACTTTTAGTAAGACGGGATAGAAGGGTTATGCAGACCTTTTGCCTTAAAAAAGGCAAGGAGTTCAGAGTTTTTTTGAGAGAAAAATGGCAAGGGAATTTCCTTGGTCCGTATTTTGGTGTTATCTTTATATGTAATTTTATACGCTGGGAATTTGCCTTTTGTAACCGTAAGGGATATAATATTATCGAAAAGTATATTACTATACCGCGAAAAAAAACGGAATGGGTATATGATTTCAATATTTTCATTAGAAACACGCACTCTATATGTAAATATGGAAAGATATATGGGCTCAACAATCAGCATGAAATTAAAAAAATCCACCACACATACCGAAATCAGAAGGTAGCTTAATAGCGCAATTACAATATCAAATATTGAATAATATTGATAGAGGATCTCACTTTTTCGCCGTTTTCTTTCCATAGTTATAATACGACTTCTTTTTTACTTTTTTCTCGCCAAATTTCCAAGCTGTGCAACGCTTAAAAAATAACGCTGCAAGATTACAAGTTATTTTCTCCTTTCCAACAGTTTAGCCATATTTTTTTTGAAATTTATGGAGGGGGTAATATTTTGCTATTCAATATTTTATAATTTACAAGGCGGCGGATGCAACGTATTATTTTTTTTTTACTTTTGCTGCGTAATGAATACCCAAACTTGACCTCAAACACAGAATTATGAAAGCAAGAAAAAGAATCCTTTATTTTGTGGCAGTTGTCGCAATATTGTTCGTTGCTTGCGAAAAAGAGGAACCCCTTCAGCCGGATCCCACTCAAGAGCAGGAGAGTCCCGTTTTTGTTCAAAATGCAGTTACCGATTTGGACAGCCATAGGTGCGGGTGGAATATACGCTTGCCAGCATTACATGTATTATAATAATTGTGGAGTTTGCAGGAGCCGTGAGCTGAAGGCGAGCGCCTTATCGGTGCGGTGTGTGAAAGATCCGGTTTCGGATTAAAATCTCACTTTTTAGTTTATCCTTAAATCAGTATCCTCGTCTGCTTCCGGTATTTACTGCTCCATCTCCGGATGTGGCACCGACAGCGGCAGTCCCTCCTGCGAGAGGTAGAACATGTAGAGGATGGCGGGCTGGGTGCCTCGGTTCTCGCCGTGGTGGACGGTGCCGACCATCTCGACGACGGCCTCGCCCGCACGGACGACCTTTTCCGTTCCGTCCTTGTCGATGATGGTGAGTTCGCCTTGTACCAGCACGCCGTAGTTCATCACGGGATGGTGGTGCCAGCCCAATTTCTGTCCGGCGGGGAAGACGTATTTGCGGACCACCAGTTCGGGGCGGCCTTGCAGATAGTCAGGGAGTTCTGCGCCGTCCCAGCTCTGCGAGGTGCGGATAAGTTCGGTGGTTTCAACTTGCGCTGAGGTTTCCATAGTATTTGAGGTTAGTGTTTTGATTTCTATGAAATGTCCGTTTGTTGCTTCATCAGATTATGACAAAACAAAATTACTGCTTTTTTTTCTGATTTACAAATAGAAAGCTTCAAAAAAAATAAATCCCCCGCAATTTTTATTTCCGAAATACCTAAATCCCCCGCGATTTTTATTCTTAAAATACCCAAATCCCCCGCGATTTTTATTCCTGAAATACCTAAATCCCCCGCGATTTTGGGGGGATTTTCAAATCCTTCCTTTCGTACCAATCGCAGTTTTTAATATGGTAGAATACCTCCTCATATTGGGATTTGTATATTCTAAGCAATTTTCTGGCATATTTTACGGGCTTCCCGTGTCTGGGGTGCAGCCGCCAATATTTCCATTTCTTCTTTGGTGGCAGAACCTGCTTATGTTTTGGGATCTTGGTGAATTCCGCTAAAATTTCCCCCTTTTCCGTTTGAGCCATCATATCATATTCATCCCCAGAAAACACATATTTTTCACCATTATAATTAAAACTAAAACCGACTTGCCAAAGACGGCCTTCTCTAGAAAACCAGCCCCACAATGCTCTATCTTTTTGGATGAAAATTCTGTCTCTTATGGTGTTATTCCCATACAACACTTCCACTATATGGGGATTTTGCAACGTGTCGATTCTTTCATAATTTTCGTATTCCCCATCCCACACATACGTCAATCGAGGGATTATCAAAGAGTCGAATGTCAAAGTATCGCAGCTTGATGGAGCAAGTTTGGTGAATTGCGCAACCAAGCAACACGGAAAAAACAGTATCATGCAAGTGGTGAACGTTTTATAAAACCAAACTTTCATAATAAAGAGAATTTCATTTTTGGGGACTTCTATTTTTACTCTTTTTTTTGCCAACTCCCCAGACCTTGCGAAGTCCGTTAGACAAAATCTAAAAAGTTGACGCTGCAAAGTTACAAGTTATTTTCTCATTTCCAACAGTTTAGCCATTTTTTTGAAATTTATGGGGGGGGGTAATATATTGGTATTCAATATGTTATAAAGGTTGATTTATAACAAATGGCTTGGTTATTTTGGGCTACAAGGGGGTGAAAACTATAAGTTATAGCCCAAAATAGTGCTGTTGTGAGATTTTTTTGGAAATCTCTTGTAATATTTTGATTTGAAAAAGGAACCCCACCTGTCATTCGTGCCAGAGGCACGAAATTCCAGTAACCTCAGACAAGGCCTTTTGGCCGCAGTCTGGGGTAGGGAGCTGCGCCTCGTGCGGGCGTGCAGAGGGCACGCCACATTTATCTCCTTTCAATAGTAGCGTGCTTTCAGCACACTGATTACCAGTGAGTTACACACCCCATATTGCGCTCCACTTCGTTGCGCTTATAAGGGGTTACCGGGATGGCGTGCCTTTGGCACGCAAGGAAGGATGAATGGAATTTCTATTTCTACTCAATCCTTGCCAAATTTCCAGGCTTTGCAACGCTAAAAGAATAACGCTGCAAAGTTACAAGTTGTTGTCTTATATCCAATCAAAATCTTCCCCCGCTCCCACCTCAAAGTGATACTTCGCGATGCCGAGGTCGAGATGTGCGTAGCCGATCAGGGAGAATTTGGCTACGGCCTCCACGCAGTGATCATCGTACAAGAAGAACTTGAACTTCTGTTGGTTGACGGCCGTGGGGGCGAGCAAGGCGGCCTCTACCCCGCGCACAAACCAGTCGGGGAAACTGCGGGTGGTAGACCTGTCCTCGGCCACATCCGCGATGGTTTTCTTCTGCGGATGCTGAACCTCGCGGTTGCAGCGGTCGATACACTCCTGTATCGCTTCGATTTTCTCCGCCTCGATGGGCTTGTCTAAATACTGCCGCACGCTGTGGCGGGCAATGATGGCTTCGGATTAGGTCATAATTTAGATATTAGGTTCAATTACATACACCATAATGTAGATGCAAAGGTCACGAGAGCCCTTTCTTTAGGAACTTCGCAAGCGGAACATGAATAATGCCCTCGTATTTGCTGGAATCCAGGAATGGGGTCATTGAAATTACATATTTTGGATAGTTGTCATTGATTTTTTTGAGATTTCCAAATTCACGCTCAAAAGTTGACTCTTCGGTGATAAGGTACGAGGCCTGAACGTAAATGGTGTCGTCGCCTTTCGTTCCAACGAAGTCGATCTCTGTGGCATACATCTGCCCGACGGTTACCTTGTATCCTAAACG
This sequence comes from Bacteroidales bacterium, assembly GCA_017962845.1. Classification (GTDB taxonomy): domain Bacteria; phylum Bacteroidota; class Bacteroidia; order Bacteroidales; family WCHB1-69; genus UBA1756. Next base: position 9,848 of record JAGCUN010000029.1, read on the forward strand.
GATGAGGTGCTGATAGACCAGATTCTCCACAATCTTTTCAATGTCATTGGCCCGCCGCCCGCCAACAATGAAATTACGCAACCCCACATCACCGAAATAATACTTGTCGTTGCTCTCCAGCAACTTCTTCCCGTGCAGATTGTATCGGGTGACATTATGCACAAGGAAAGCCTCGGTGGTCGCCTTCAAATATTTCAGGATGAGGTTTTTTGAAACCTCATTTTGGTTTGAAGTCATGTAGTTTTGGATGTTGGTGGCCGACTGCGGCTTTCCGATATTGTCACCGACATATTTGATCAGATTTTCCAAAAATGGCACATTACGCACCTTTTTGCGACGAACAATATCCTTCACCAGGATGGTGTTGTAAACGCCTTGGAGATACTGCCTGATGACCTCAGGATCGTCCAACCCCATGGGACGAAGGCCAGGCAGTCCGCCATAGTTGATATATTTTCGAAGAGTCTCGTCATTGTCTTCCAACTGATGGAAAACCAGGAACTCCTCATAGCTGAGACCTTGGATGAAAATCTCGACATACCTGCCTGAAAGCAGCGTAGCCAAGTCGCTTGAAAGCGTATCCGAATTGCTGCCTGTGACGATGATGTCAATGTCAGGACTGTCGTAATAATTCCGGAGCCCCCGTTCAAATTCCTCGATTTCTTGAACCTCATCAATAAGGATATAAGTGTGCTTTTGGGGCACCCTTTGCTCATCAATATAAGCCACCAAATCCTTGTAATTTGCAATGAAATCGAAAGCGGCTTTTTCCTTGTCAATATAGATGATGTTGGCATCTTCAGTCTGTTTCCGCTTGACGAGTTCCCTCATGACATAACTTTTCCCAACGCGACGCTGACCCGTCAGCACGATAAGGATGCCTTTCCCGAGAAACTTTTCTACTTTGGAGTAATAATTGGGCCTTGAAACCAGTTCCATATCGCAATAATTTTTCCGTGCAAAAATAGTAAAATTTTGTTGACTACAATGAACAAAATTAAAAATATTTAAAATTTGTTCATTACAATGAACAATATTCAAACACTTCAAAGCTCTAATCCCCTACACCCTTCAATATGACGAGAAGTGTGCCGAGAAGACCCTTACCGTTCTATCCCGAACAGAAACCGGCGGAAGAGGGTCTCGGCGGCTTCGGAGCCGAGCATCTGGCGGATGGTGTTGATGGCGGGGCCGCCGTTGCTGATGAGCCCTTCGACGTATTCGCGGTTGCGGGCGGTCTTGGCAACGGGGTCTACCTTGCGAGCTGTTGCAAAAAGATCAATATAGGCCGTCGTCATCTCTGTGGCCAACGACGATAGTCTGGAGGCCGGTCCCACCTTGCAGGTACTGGGCGAAAGTCTCAGCGTGTCGTACCAGTTGGGCTTCATGCTCTTCTCCTTCAGGTCACGATACGACTCTTTTACCGACTGTAGGGGAGAGAGGTCGGCAGGTGCCACTTGCGTGTCGTAAACCTCCACCAGCAAGGTCCGTTTGCCGATGGCGTTAATGAGGTCATACGAGAACAGCGGCAGATCCTTGGAGTAGGGCGTGCAGATAATGGTTTCCATCTTCATCAGCCCCAAGAAAGCCCGCATCGTAAGATACGATATACAGGCGCAACCCTCCCAGTCGAAGGATTGCAAATGGAATTTCATCCCCTTACCGGAGAAGGTCTGCCACGGGGTTACATCTTTGGCGGTGAGGGTGCCCCTGTCGGAAAAAAGATTAAGCACGGAGCCATTCATAACGTGCGACGGAATAGATGGGTAAAAAGGGTATCAATATGGGAGTCTTCTTGGCGTAGGCCTGATATTCAGGGTCGTTGCCGTAAATTTCGGTTTGCCGTAGTTCAAGACGGCGGGCACCGCTGAACATGACATAGACGATGCCGAGGTAGCCGATGCCCACAATTATCCACTGCCACCACACGAGGCCGGCACCGATGGCGCTGAGCAGCGCGCCCGTCCAGATGACCACCTCGCCGAGGTAGTTGGGACAACGCACCATGCGGTAGAGGCCTGTATCGACAAAGCGTTTGGGATTGCGCTTCTTGGCAGCTGACTTTTGCGCATCGCTGATGGCTTCGAGTCCAATGCCGCACAGCATCACGGCGGCGCCAATCCACGCCCAGAGTTCAGAACCCTGCGAGCCACTGGCCAGCCGGAATGCCACGGGACTCACCTGTGCCACATAAAGGATTGCACAGAAGAGCCATACGGTGATGACCACGCCCACGGGTTTCTTCTTCTGTAGTGAGGGGTCGTAGAGGATCTTGCGGTAGGCGGCAGCTTTGCGCTCGCGCACAAAGAGGTAGGTGCCCAACCTTATGCCAAAGATGAACAGCATGGCAAGAAGCGCCACGGTGGAGAGAGTGAGGTCGGCGTGGTACATCACGCCCATCGTCACCGCCAGTGCCGCCACGCCGTAGCCATAGCCGAGACTGAAAAAATAGATGAAATACTTCCAGCCCACAGCCGATACCGCGAGCGAAACCATTAAGAGAATCAGCAAATCAATCATAATGTTTTGGTTAAGAATTGGATTGCAAAGATACACATTATTTTGGAATGCAGGAAACATAAAACGCCGCAAAAGGCGCCGAAAATCCTCGCGGCGCTTCAATATTCAAACAGGTTAATTATCCTCCCCGCCACTTCCTCAGGATGGTCAACCAACAATTGGCCGTGCATAATCACAGGCTTCTTTTCTTTACAAGATGTAAAGGGATAAATCCAATAAATTTTATTCAAATTCGTAGCTTTTTTACAAAAATCGGATTTATTTATTGGTTGTATCAATATTTTTGTTATTTTTGCGGCAGAATTAAAATGCTGTTATTATGATACGAGAATTTTGGGTCGAGAATTATCTTTCGATAAAGGAACGCCAAACTTTAAACTTCGAAACGAAATCCAAAGAGGATGACTGGGCGTCTGTGGACATGGGTAATGAGAAGCGGGTTAACAAACTGGCGGTGATATATGGTGCCAATGCATCTGGAAAATCAAATATGTTGCTGGCCCTTTTAAATGTTTTCGAATTGTTGTTTCGGCCAAGGGAAAACAAAACAGAGTCCGTTGGAGCCCGACGGCCATTTGCCCTATGCGCAGATAAGCCTACACGAATGTATGTTTCGTTCTATGCCAACCATATCCGTTACGATTACGGTGTGACTTTTACAATGGAACATATTGTTGAAGAGTTGATGGAATGGTATCCTAACGGTTCAAAGTCGCTTTTCTATGAACGCAAATACCAGTCTGATGATTTGCAAGCTTCCATAAAATTCGGTCAAAGTTTGGGTCTGTCGGCCAAAACAAAGGACATTTTTCTGCAAAACAC
>JAGCUN010000030.1 GCA_017962845.1 Bacteroidales bacterium
GAGGAATAGGACGGTCAGAACGGTTTCCACTTGGACAGCAAGGAACCCAACTGGGCCGACTTCCAGAAGTTCATCCAACGCGAGGTCCGCTACAACAGCTTGTTGAAGACCTTCCCGGAGGAAGCCAAGGAGTTGTTCGCCAAGACCGAGCAGTTCGCCAAGCTCCGCTACGAAGGCTACAAGAAGCTGAGCGAGGAGAAATAAACTCAAACTCATAACATTTATCATCAATCAGGGCAGCCCGAAAGGGTCGCCCTGATTTTCAAAAAATTAAAATATCATTGTATTAGTATGGCAAATAAGCTTATTGTGCAAGACACACCTATCACCGTTATTTCAAGCGATGGTAAAGATTTTATTTGCCTCACTGATATGGCCGGAGCCAAAAAGGATGGAATACGCGCTGCTGACATTATCAAAAACTGGTTGCGGAATCGCTATACCATCGAATTTCTCGGCACATGGGAAATGATTCACAACCCTGATTTTAAAGTGGTCGAATTTGACCACTTTAGAATCAACTCATCTGTCTCTCCAATATGGAGAATATAAATGCTGTATTCATTAATGACGGGATGTCTCAATCGGAACGCTTGCAGCGTCTTAATCAGATTGCCATACAGCAAATGTCCATCCTTGAGGATGTAGAATCAAAAAAAATATTGAAATAACGCAATAAATAGAATATCGAAACAGACTAAAACCAACCATATTGCCCCATCAACCAACACGCTTGCAGAGGCGATGGTCTATTATGTGGAACGTGCTTGCGAGTTTTCGTTTTATGCCGGTGACCTGTGGGAGCAGTACTACGATTCGGCGGTAAGCAATTTCCGTTCTTTGTCCTCTTTGAGATAAGATATTCACCTTACATCTTCCATCTGTCATCCGCCCTCCCCTTTCGGTTAATCCCTTATGGCTTCAACAAATTGATCGGAACCACATACACTCCGTCTTCACGCCTGTATGCGCCACCAACAGCAGTCAGCACCAACAAAAACGATGGTGCCTTTTCATCGCTTTTCTCCACAATCTTGTCACGAAGCGTCTTCAGCGATTTTGCCCCGTCGTCAATCAAGTCGTCACCGCCAAGCTTTATCTCAATACCACCCCAACGTCCATCCTCCAAATGTACTACAGCATCGCATTCCAACCCGGCATTGTCCCTATAGTGCTTCACAACACCGCCAAGACATTCCGCATACACCCTGAGGTCCCTCACCGCAAAATCCTCGAAAAACAGTCCAAAGCTCTCCAAGTCATTCATCAAATCATTAGGATTCACGCCCAAACATCGGCAAGCAATCGAAGTGTCCACAAAATGCCGAGTCGGAGTACTCCTTATCGAAGTCTTCGATCTTATGTTAGGATTCCAAGCTTCCATATCCTCAATGATATAAATATCTTTCAGTGCCTCCATGTAATCATCGTAAGTCTTCGTGTCCATCGTGCGCTCATTGCTCTGGCGTATATCCGATATGATGGTCGATACCGCCGCCTCGCTCGAAATATTACGGGCATAGCTCCTCAGAATCATCCTCATCACCTCAGGTTTCTTGTTGCGGAACCGCTCGTTCTCGCTATCCTCAAACACGAATAATCCGTTATAATAGTTTTTCGTGATTTTAAATTCCCACGATTTTCAATCAAAAATTCCCATAATTTTCAATTTACATCACATCTGCACCCTGATTATCAGGAAGCCATGTCCAACTCTGAAGTGCATTTATCCCCCCCCCCAAAAAAGCCCCTAAGGCATAATCTCAACTTGCATCCAGCGTTTTGACGAAATCACAATCTGGAGTGATCATGTATGTGTAATGTGTCAAAGAAATGGAATATCCCTCTTGCACAATGACAGTATATCGACTACTGTTACTTGGCTTTTGAGCATAAACAGATAATGCTATACAACATACTAAGCAAGAAAAAATGATTCATTTCATATATCTCTGTTACGAGGGCAAACATACTAAATAATCTTTGTACTTTGGCTGAAAAATGAATCACTATGTCAAAAGCACAATACTACGCCATACATCCAGACCTCAAACATTGGTAGATGTGTACGGAACCCTGTAGAGACGCGCCATGGCGCGTCTCTACAATCCCCAAAGCGGGCGTTGACCCATCGCAGTCGCGTCCGTTTTTTATGTCGAAAAAAATGTGTACCTTTGCGGCTGCAAAATTAATAACCGCCCCCAACATGTAAAAAGCAGCTCAATAATTTTGTGAAATCACAAAGAAGACAAGAAGCTGGAAAAATTCAAGAATCTCTCATGAACACAAACACACAAAACACCGGCGACATTATCATCTATCAGACCGAAGATGGTTTGACAAAAATCAATGTAAAATTGGACAACGAAACGGTTTGGCTGAATCAGCAACAATTGGTTCTGCTGTATCAATCCAGCAAATCGAATATTAGCGAGCACATTAAACATATCATAGCGGAAGGTGAATTGGGGGAGGAATCAGTTGTTCGGAAATTCCGAACAACTGCCGACGACGGTAAAAACTACGATGTAACATACTACAATCTTGATATGATTATATCGCTCGGATATCGTATCAAATCTGCCATTGCCATCCGTTTCCGCATCTGGGCCACGCAGCGGTTGAAGGAGTATATGATTAAGGGTTTCACAATGGATGATGAACGGCTGAAGGGCTACGGCGGAGGCAATTATTGGAAAGAACTGCTTGACCGCATCCGCGACATCCGTTCCTCAGAAAAAGTGCTGTATCGCCAAGTGCTTGACCTATACGCCACTAGTGTGGATTACAATCCCAAAAGCGATGAATCCATTCTGTTTTTCAAAATGGTTCAAAACAAGTTGCATTATGCCGCCCACGGTCACACTGCTGCCGAAGTTATCTACGAGCGTGCCGATGCTGGAAAGCCATTTATGGGGTTGACTACATTCTCGGGTGAGTTGCCTGCATTGAAAGATATTGGAATCGCCAAGAACTATCTGAACGAAAACGAGTTGAGGATTTTGAACAACCTCGTTTCGGGTTATTTCGACTTGGCTGAAATCAATGCATTGGAACACAAGCCCATGTATATGAGCGACTATATCCGACAGTTGGACTCTGTGCTCACCTCAGGCAACCGTCCTTTGCTTGAAGGCGCTGGTTGTGTCAGCCATACTCAAGCTTTGGAAAAAGCCACAGCCGAGTACCGCAAATACCAGAACAACACCCTCTCGCCCGTGGAAGAGGCATATTTAGAAACCGTAAAAGAGACGTCCAAATTGGTGAAGAAAAACACAAAAAGCAAGAAGCAATAAACTATAGCGACGCACCGCATGCGTCCGATATCATCCGAAACGGGCGTTACCGACAACAGGTGACGTCCGTTTTTTTATGTCACAAATTTTCTGTAACTTTGCAGCGTCAACTTTTCAGATTTTGTCTAACGGACTTCGCAAGGTCTGGGGTGTTGGCAAAAAAGAGTAAAATAGAAGTCCCCAGAAGTCCCCTTAATACACAACCATCCCAAAACATGAACCGTCCTCTCCCCTTTATCGCCGCACTGCTGGCCTTCCTTGCCGTGCTGCCGCTAAACGGACAGCAGCACCGAGAGCGCTGGAATTACGAAGACTATTTCTCCAAGAATTATTTTTCAAGGAGCGACGAAGTGAACGATGAAGCCGGTGAGGTCGTCTTCTATATGCGGCTGGCCGGCATTATGCCCCTCCGCGACATTACGCCACAAAAAGATGAGTCCCTGGTACGCCTCAACTACACCCCGGAATTTGCCCACCCACTTTTTATCCAAGTACAGAAAAAAGAGGATAACATTCTGCTGACCTGGCAGAAAGGGGAAGCCATAAGAGGGTATGTTGAGCATAAAACCCATGAAGCCTATACCAACTCGGGATTTGTGGATATTACCGAAGACTATTACTACGGCAATGAATGGGAAAAGGGCATTACAGACTCAGGCAGCCAGCAGCTGTCCCTGGACCAGTGGCAGCAAATACAGGAAATTCTTACCGAAATCAATTTCTCGCATTATCCTCACACCGGCTGGACGGGATCCCGAACTCCATATATCCTGGAATATGCCCACTATAATAAAAATATTTCACACTATACAGGGAATCCTGACAAGAAGAAGGAAGACCGTTTGGCAAAATTGCTGATCTCACTCGTTGATTCCAACTATATGGACATGGCAATCTGGTCAGACAGGCATCAGGGCATAGTTGCTCCCGCCTATCCGGGCGGTGAAGATTCCTGTAGGGCATTTATACAAAGCAACATACACTACCCTGATCTGGCATTGCTCGACTGGGTGGAGTATCGATGCAGAGTTCAATTCATTGTAGAAAAAGACGGCTCCATCGGCATGATGCGCGACGATTCTTGGCCGAAGAGCGACTATGGCTTTGCGGATGAACTGATGCGGGTGGTGAAAAACATGCCTAAATGGCAGCCGGCGACCAAAAACGGAGAGCCCGTTCGCTGCTACGCCCGCGTGAATTACCATTTTGTCCTTCCGGAAGACAGCCGACCGAATTACGGATATCCCATTGTGGAGACTGAGCGCGACATCCGCAGCTGGGAGGACATCGAAAGGTACTATTTCCAACTTCTACGCAACCCGCTTGACGCGAACGCCGCTCTATGGCTGGGGAAATGTTATTACCGGGAATATCTTTTGGAAAATGAGCCCCTGGAAGAGCCCCAAAACATATATTCCACGTCGTTTGCAAACGAACAAGAGGACACTCGCGACCTCACCCCTGTGGTCATCCATCCAGCCGACAGCGCTTTGAAGTATTTCTATCAAGTACTGGAAATAAGCGAAGACGAAGAGACCCTCACCGATATATATCTGCCCATATTACAATTGGAGCAGCAACTGCATCGGCCACACAATCCCTTGGCAGCGCTTCCTTATGATACGGTGCCTGATGTTCACTTCCCCTATTCCTACTTCATCAACTGGCCCAAAGGACGCTATCTGGATGCCTCGCACGACTATTACGGAGAAGTTTTTTTCTCCTTTTTAGATGTGAATTCCTTCTCAAAAGGCCTAACTTTCATGCAGGAGCCTGTCATTTACAACAAAATCCTTCACGATGACGAGTCTATCTACCGTTTCAGTTTCTTCCCCTCGTTTCATCCGACTGTTTCATTCCGCATAGTGAAAAATCAAGAAAAGGTGACGCTGTATTGGGTAATTCTTCACACCAAATACGACCCCGACACTTGGCAACTCATCTCCCGTTCCACCAAGAAAGGCCATCGTAAAATGACCGCTGCACAGTATGAAAAATTCCTGCAATACATGGAAGCCGTGCGACTTGACGACCTTCCACACAAAGAGCATGAATGGATAACGGACGGTGCGGAATGGGTGATAGAACGGAAAACACCACATGGTTTCAGCGCACATTGCACCAATATGGCCGGGAAAAATATCCAACAAGTGTACAGCTATCTGGCCAAACTAAGCGGCCAGCAGCTGAAGTACATGGAAGGGTATTATTAGACACCTATTAGAATCGTGACCTTTAGGCAATTACAGTCCTCTCCGCCACACCCGACTAGTGCACTTTGACAATCTTCTGGAAAACAGTGGTTTCCCCGTTCTTCATCAGATGGAGGAAGTAGATGCCAGCGGGCTGGGCGGACAAATCGATTGTGCAGTTTTCTTTTGTTAAATTATTTATAATCAATAGTTTACCAAAACTATCATAAATACAAAAACTGCAATCTGCAAGGTTTGCGTAGTTACATTCTATATTGATAATGCCCGAGGTGGGGTTCGGATAAACGAGGAGTGTGGCGTTCTGATTATCATCAATCCCTTCGGTGCTGGGAACCAAGTCAATAATGGCTCCTTGATTGTAAGAAAAGTTCTGGTTCGACGGGGTCATGTCGTCAATCTCATAATAGCCGTCGTAGGAGCCTTTCAATCCCCAGTTGAAATGGAAGAAATCGTTGGCATCGTATCCGTCGCAAATAAAGCAATGCCCCCCTGAATAGGAGGAGTTAAACCCGTTGTAGATGATAGGGATCCCTGCGTCCAAGTTGCTTTTCAGCATGGACATCCATGAGGTTTTGTCGTAGTTGGAACGAAGTTCTCCGTGTGCTTGACTGCTGTATCCGAAAAAGTTTTTCAACGCCGATTCCGCATTGTAGGGGTGCAATGAAGAATTGAGAACATAGGCAGTGGAATTGGAAGAGGTATAACTGGTTTCGATGGCCACACCGCAGTGGTAGAGCAGGGTGGCAACATCGCTGTTGGCGCTGCTGCAGCTGTTCGGCATGGCGTTCCAGTTGTAGGTTGCGGCTGAAAAATCGACATTGTGCGTAATACCATTGTAAGTATAAGAGTGTGAACCTGTTCCGTGTTCCGGATATTGCCAGTAGTGCATCACCTGGCCCATCGCCACGGCCACGCAGCCCACCAGCGTGTTGCTGGGACAGGCCGCATTGTAAGGGGAACTTTGTCCCCACTGGGCGGTGATCAGAGGATTGACCGTTTGCGAGGCTTTCGCATCACCCCAATGTCCAGACTGCAAGAGTTCCCATTGTGCAGAAATTTCCGCCGATGCATCAAGATGTTGGTTGACAGCATCTTCTATTCTATTTTCGTAGGTAAAAAGCCAATCTCTTACCGGCGCAGGAATGTTTTCCGGATCGAAGCTGCCGCTGGTGGAGTAGGCCAGTACGGGCCTGGCGCAATCATCTGCGGAAAGGATGACAAAACCGCCGGCATTGCTGAAAATGTACAGGTGTGAAAAATCTGTCTGTGCGGTGATGTCCGTAAGCGCATTGGCAGAAATGCCGCTTCGGACAGCGCAACCGCTCTGCTGCCAAAAGGTTTCGGCCAGCTGCAGGGCCTTCACAGGGCCGATCGGATTGCTGGAAGCCCAATTCATCAGTAAGATCAGGCCAAAAGTGAAAGTGATTCTTTTCATGCGGTTATTATAATTAGCGTGCAAAAGTACAAAAAAAGCCATTGCCGACGGCGCTACCGATTAACCATTTATCATTTGTAGAGACGGTGCATGCATCATCTCTACAAAAAACAATATCCAAACAAATTTATCGTTAAAAAATAATAACATTCTGGAAATGGCACTATTTTTCATCCCGATAGTAATTCTTGCTCTCAGCGTGATTGTGCTTTCATCATTCTTTTTTCCACCTACCCTTATAGTCAAGGATTACCGCCGCAATCATTGCTGCTGAACCGCCTATGATGCCAAGTACATTCAGCCACCCGAACGGCTTCAATGAAGCGAGCGTCATTCCACCGATGAACAGGAGTATCAAAACGGCAATGTTTCCAAAACTTGCTTTCATGGTATTGTTTTTGGGTGTGCAAACGTACAAAATATTTATTAAACGAACAACGGTTATCTGACCATCCTCCACTCCCCGGGCTGGAGGTCGCCCAGGCTGAGGTCGCCGATTTGGACACGGATGAGCCGCAGGGTGGGAAAACCGACCGCCGCGGTCATGTGGCGCACCTGCCGGTTTTTGCCTTCGGTGAGGGTGAGGCGCACCCAGCTGGTGGGGATGCTGGCGCGGTAACGGATGGGCGGCACACGCTCCCAGAGGTTTTCCGGGGGCAGCGCCCGCTCCGCCGTGCAGGGACGGGTGCGGTAGCCTTTGATGACAACACCCTTGGACAGCTTCTGCAAGGCCTCGTCGGTGATTTCGCCATCCACTTGCGCGAGGTAGGTGCGGGGGTGGGCGTTCTTCGGATCCAGCAGCCGCTTGATCAGTCGGCCGTCATCGGTCAGCAGCAAGGCGCCCTCGCTGTCATGGTCGAGCCGTCCGGCAGCATACACCCCGGCAGGAAAGCCGAACTCGTCGAGGGCCCGATGCCCAGCCTCGGGTGTAAACTGACTCAGCACGCCGTAGGGTTTATTGAACAAGATGACCATAATCCACTTTCCGTTTTAAGCTTTTCTTGTCAAGATTTTGAGGGTGCAAAGATAAGGAAAATTGGGGAAACGTCCGCAAGGGCGAGATTGCAGATCTCTCCGCCGCCGCGGGCATCCCTGCAAGCAAAAAGGTATTGCTTCGCAATCCCTCCTTTTTGTTCGCCGTCCACCTTTTGAACGCGAGCGTTCGACGGCGTCCGTCGTACAAAAAAAGACGACACTTGATGTGTCGTCTTTTGGCTTGCGGAGAGGGCGAGATTCGAACTCGCGGTAGGATTACTCCTACGTCAGTTTAGCAAACTGGTGGTTTAAGCCACTCACCCACCTCTCCAGGACTCGTGCTTAAATGAGGTTGCAAAAATACAACTTTTTTCAATGCCAACCTCATCTTCCCTTCATTTTTTCAAAAAAAATTAATTTATTGATAATAAATTATTTATCTCTATCTTTCCACATACTATCTTTTTCAATCACTTGTCAGAAAAGAAAATGTTGTAAGTTTGCAGTCCCAAAATCACCATTTCATGACCAGAACACTCCCCATCACCATCGTACAAAATGAAATCCGTTGGCACGACATCACACTCAATCTCGACTCGGCACACAATCTTCTCCACAATGTCCGCCCCGACGGACTGATTGTGCTGCCCGAGACATTTGCCACTGGCTTTATTGTCAATGACTTGCCTTCCGACAACTCCGCTCAAATTATAGAATGGATGCAGCGGCTTGCTGGCGACCACCACTCTGCGGTGACGGGCAGTGTGGCCGTACACGAAAACGGGAAATGGTATAACCGGCTCCATTTCTTCACCCCCGACGGAACCGTGCAGACCTACGACAAGCGTCACCTCTTCCCCACCAGTCCAGAACCGGAGCTGTTCCAAAAAGGCGACACGCTGCCCATCTTCGAGTATCAGGGCTGGCGCATCTGTCCGCAAATCTGCTACGACCTGCGATTTCCCGTATGGTGCCGCAACTCGGTGAAAAACAATCAGTTCAAGTACGACATCCTGCTGTATGTCGCCAACTGGCCCGCCGCCCGCGCCGACATCTGGAGCACTCTGCTGAAAGCCCGCGCCATCGAGAACCAATGCTATGTGCTGGGCTGCAACTGCGTGGGAATTGACCCACAGAAACGTGAGTACCAAGGTGATACACAAATAATTGCACCCAACGGATCAGTACAAGCTGCCGCCCCAGCCTCTACCCCATGCCTGCTGCACGCTACACTCTCCCACACCCGCCTCAATGCATGGAGAACGCGATTCCCCGTTTCAGAAGATTGGGATTAAAATTTTATTAAAATATTTTTAAATCATTGTGAATATTTAAAAATAAAGTTGTATCTTTGCAGCCTCAATCTGAACTAAAGGAGGATGCAAGATGAAAAGGCTTCTCATTTGCACTATATTAACAATACACACCTTTGCGCTGACTGCGCAGGAATCCAGTCCTATAGTCATCGGTTTTTATAACGTGGAGAACCTGTTCCACCCCAGCGACGACTCGCTGAAGAACGACGATGCGTTCACGCCGACGGGGCTGTACCACTGGACCTACGGCAAATACACCCGCAAGATCAACCACATCGGGAAGGTGCTGCTGGCTCTGAACGGGTGGGAGCCACCCGACATCATGGGGCTGGCGGAGGTGGAGTGCGCGGCGGTGCTGAAAAAACTGTGCCGCGACTCGCCCTTGAAGGAGTACGGCTATCGCTACGTACATCACGATTCGCCCGATGCGCGTGGGGTGGATGTGGCGCTCCTCTACCGTGCCGACCGCATCACCATCCTGCGGGGACGTGCCGTGCCGGTGGTGTTCCCCTTCGACACAGCCTGCCGCAACCGCGACCTGCTGTATGTGGTGGCCCGCCTTCCCAATGGTGACTCCATCCACATTGTCGTCAACCACTGGACCTCGCGCTATGGCGGCTACGCGCCCACCATACCCAAGCGGAACCACTATGCGCGGGTGGTGCGTGCGCTGGCCGACTCGATACTGGCCTGCGAGCCCACCGCCAACATCCTGATTACTGGCGACTTCAACGACTATCCCACCGACGAAAGCATCACCGAGGTGCTGCGCGCCGGTGACTGGGAGAAGGACGATCGGAGCCAACACACTCTGTTTGATCTGATGTTCCGTTTCCTGAAGATGCAAAACATCGGCTCGCACAAGCACGAGGACTTCTGGGGCTGCCTCGACCAGATCATCGTCTCCCCTGCCCTGCTGGATGACAGCGGCACGTATATCATCGGACAACAAGCGCACATCTTCATGGCCGACTTCATGGTGGAACCCGACGACAAGTACGGCGGCTACCGCGTGTACCGCACCTACTCCGGTCCGCGCTACATCGGCGGCTATGCCGACCACCTGCCGGTTTACGTTAAATTGAAAATTGAAAACTGAAAACGGAGTGTTGTGAGTTAATAGTTAATAGTTATCAATTATTAATTATTAATTATTAACCATCAATTAATATTCAACAATCTCTCGGTTACTCTTCTTTACGCAGGAATGTGATGGGGACTTGCACGCAGCCGGAGACCACCTCGCCATTGACAGTGGCGGGAGTCCACAAAGGCATGGAGCGGAAGACTTTTCTCAACGCATTCTTCACCGCAGGGTCGGCTTTGCCTTTCACCTTGACACCACTCACCTTTCCTTTCGTGCTCACCCGGAATTCCACAACGGCATCTTCATCACCGCTCAACTCACAAGCCATTTCGGGAGCGATGAAATTCTCGCGGACGAAACGCTTCAGCTCATCCTCTCCGCCTGGGAACATGGGGGATTTCACATAGTATTTCGACAAATCTGGTTTTTCGGCGTCGCCGATTCGTCTCAGAGGAGTCTTCTCTGCAAAATCGAACACAGTAGATGTGGGGCCAAATGTATATCCAAGATGCGCATTATATTGTATGCGAGCATATCCCGCCACCAACCGAATAGGTTCGGCATCTCCCAGCAGCACCCTATCAGATTTGGAACTCGTCTCCAATTGGGTGCTGTCACACGAGACTTCCGTTTGGGCGACAGCGGGCGACATCCCCGCCAGCGACAAACCCGCCGCCACGCCAAGAATGGCCACCTTTTGCGAGAGTTTTCGCCGCTGTGAGATGGCTCTCTCCAGCTGTCGCACCTCTCCTTCGCAACGGGGACACGTGCCAGAGCACTCACCGTCGAAGGTGCATTCGGGGATCTCCAAATCGATGCCATTGGCTGCCGCAATTTCACGGCGGATTGCTTTCAGGTAACTGCATTTGTCCTTGCCATTCATGACGATAGGGTAAAAAAGTTGCGGCAAAGATACAAAAAATTGTAATCCAAAAACGAAGTGCGCTCCAAAAGTTTTTTCAAACTTTTGGAGCGCACTTATGAGACACTACTGGAGAGAACTCCAATGCTTTTAATTTCTATTCACCGCATTCAAATCCTCGAAGGCCACCTGGAGACGCTTCACCATGGAGGCTTCGCCCTCACGCAACGGCTTGCGCGGATCGTAGTACTTCTTGTTGGGCTTGTCGTCGCCTTCGGGGTTGCCGATCTGCGACTGCAGGTAAGCCTCGTTCTTCTTATAGTAGTTCATGATGCCTTCCCAGAACGCCCACTGCGTGTCGGTATCGATGTTCATCTTCACCACGCCGTACTCGATGGCCTCTTTGATCTTGGCCGGCTCGCTGCCACTACCGCCATGGAACACGAAGTTGACCGGATTGGGCTGCGTGTTGTACTTCTTCTGGATGTATTCCTGTGAATTGTGCAGGATGATGGGCTCCAGTTTCACATTGCCCGGCTTGTACACGCCGTGAACATTGCCGAAGGAGGCAGCAATGGTGAAGTTGGGACTGATTTTGCTGAGCTCCTCGTAGGCGTAAGCCACATCTTCGGGCTGGGTGTAGAGGCGTGCGCTGTCGATGCCGGTATTGTCAACACCATCCTCCTCGCCGCCAGTGATGCCGAGCTCTATTTCGAGCACCATCTCCATCTTGGACATGCGAGCAAGATACTTCTTGCAAATCTCAATGTTCTCTTTCAGAGGCTCTTCCGAAAGGTCGAGCATGTGGGAGCTGAAGAGCGGTTTGCCGTGTTCTTTGTAGAACTTTTCACCTGCATCCAACAAACCATCCACCCAAGGAAGGAGTTTCTTGGCGGCATGGTCGGTATGGATAATCACCGGAACACCATAATATTCAGCTACTTGATGGATATGCATGGCACCTGAAACGGCACCAACGATAGCGGCACGTTCCCCATCGTTCGGGAGGGTCTTGCCAGCAAAGAAGACTGAACCACCATTGGAGAACTGCACCATGACGGGCGAGTTGGCCACTTTAGCTGCTTCCAGCACGGCATTCACCGAGTTGGTGCCCACCACATTCACAGCAGGGATGGCGAATTTTTCAGCCTTAGCAATTCTGAAGATTTCTTGGAGCGCTTTCCCGTAAACCACGCCGGGAGCGACTTTGGATAAAATTTTCTCTGACATATTGTATTGATTTATAAATAATTCTTACAAAAGAAAAAGGGTTGAATCCGATGTATTTTCAGCCGCAAAGATACTCAAAAAAACAATACAGAACATCAAAACTGGAACAAAATCCTATTTCTAAAATAACCAACAAAGAGCTATCATCAGAAATACCAACAGATTGTATTTTACGACATCCTTCTTCTATGAATATCCGACGAATCCCACGACTGGAACAACAGGATGTCGTGGATGGTGCGGATGATGGGAATGAAGCCATGCAACTCGTTGTCAACAAACCACCTGATGGCGGCATCATCCTTGCGGCAAGCAGCAGCAAATTTGGAAAGAAAATCACAGTGGGCTTTTTCCAGCCACTCGATGGCCTCGTCCTCGTCGTCGATGGCATCGCTGAGGATGGCGAACTCGGGATAGCCGTTGTCCATCAGCCACTTGAGGGCATCGAGGTCGGAGAGAATCGCCCGCGACAGGGCGGCCAGCTCCGGAAAACCGTTGTGAAGCAAAAATTCCGTGAAACGATTGTCGCCTTTCAGACTTTCATGCCAAGCCAGCAAAACTTTCGCATCGTAATCTAACAAACTGTGCATACTTCTCCCTTTTATAGTTGTGAAATGTCAATCCAGTGAATCACAAAGCCCTGCCGCTCCATCCGGCGGAACCAAGTCATCTGCCGTTTGGAAAATTGGTGGATGGCAGTGTTGAGCTTTTCAAACATATCTTCCTTAGAAATTTCCCCTAAAAGATACATTGTCAAGAACTTATACTCAAGACCGTACTTCATCAGCTGCCGGGTACTAACGCCCTGCCGGATGAGCGCGTCCACCTCTTCCACCATCCCCTCGTCGAGGCGCTGTCGGAGCCGGCGGGTGATACGCGCCCGCACCACGTCGCGGTCGGCGGTGGTGCCGAAGATGACGGACGGGATGCGCCGCACCTGCTGTTTCCACTCGGGATGCCGCTCGTAGTAGCACTCGATCTCCACCGCCTTCAGCAGCCGCTCGCGCTCGCAGGTGTCGGTATGGTTGTGCAGCGGGTGGTAAGAGGCCAGCATGGCGGTGAGCTCCTCGTCGCTCATGGCTTCGAGGCGCGCCCGCAGCTCCGCATCCGGCTCAATCGGAGCCAGCCGGTAGCCACCCAACAGCGATTCCACATACATGCCGCTGCCGCCGCACAGCACCACTTCCCTGCCCCGCGCCACAATGTCGTCGATGGCATGGTAGGCCGCCTGCTGGTACTGCGCCACATTGAACTCGGTACCCGGCTCGGCCACATCAATCAGATGATATGGAATCTGCTGTCCATCAACCATATAGTCCGACAAGTCTTTGCCCGTGCCGATGTCCATGGCGCGGTACACCTGCCGCGAATCGGCACTCACAATCTCGCCGTTGAAGTCACGGGCGATGCGCACCGCCAAGCGTGTCTTGCCCGTGGCGGTAGGTCCCAGCACGGTGATGATCTCACCCGGCTGCCGCCCGCGCACCAGCTCACACACCTCGTCGTATGACTCCAACAGTTTCATCGCTTTCCTTAATAACTAAACTGACTGCCCCCCACAAACTCTCTGAGAATCGAGGTTCCCGGGATCATGTCAGGCGTAATCGACTTGAAATAAGAGAGCAGCTTCAGCAGTCGGCGCGCCTCCGCATACTCGGGTTCGGTTTCCGGCACCTCGTTGAGCACCGGCACAGCGTATGGCTTCAATATGCCCAACTCGTAAATCAGCGCCGAGTTGACCATCGCATCCGCATTCTCCTGATAAGGAAAGATATTTTTAGCCTCGCCATTCCTCACGCTCTCCCATCTGCGCAAAGTATCCAATGCAGAATAACCACGATACTTATGGTCGCGTACAATTCTGCGTATCAATCGGTTGTCGGTGGTGGGAATGGGATTCTGCGAATCGATGGAGATGGAGGTGAGCGCCGACACGAAAATCCTGTATTTCACCTCATCAGGGATGGCCTCGGTCAGCTTCGGATTCAGACAGTGAATGCCTTCGATAATGAGGATGGAATTCTCCTTCATCTGCACCTTCTTTCCGAGCCACAACTTCTTGCCCTGCTGGAAATCGAAGGTGGGAAGTTCTACCTCCTGACCATCCATCAGCTTGAGCAAAGTCTCATTAAACAACTTCAAATCAATAGCTTCCAGCGCCTCAAAATCCAACTTGCCATCCTTGTCTTTCGGGGTCTGCTCGCGCTCCACAAAGAAGTCGTCCACCGACACTTGCACCGGCCAGTAGCCTTGTATGGCCAGCTGCACCGAGATACGCTTGCAGGTGGTGGTCTTCCCGGAGCTAGAAGGCCCGCTGATCATCACCAGCTTCACCTTTTCACGACTGCGAATGTCGGCGGCAATCCGCGCAAAACGGTTCTCTTGAATGGCCTCCGTCACCCGAACCACATCCCCAATCTCGCCGGATACCGTTCTCTCATTGATATCCATCACGTATGGAACCCCAAACCGCATCGCTCCCTCCTTATAATCGCGATAGATAGCGAAAAGTTTGGGATTGCTACGTGTAGCACTCAGAGTGTCAGGATGTTTCGGCTGCGGCATCTTCAGCAGAAGTCCGCTTTCATACTTCTCAATGCTGAAAAGTTTGATATAACCCGTTGAAGGCACCAAGAAACCATAATAGTAGTTGATTTTATCATCCAACGCATAGATGGTGGTGAAAATTCTTTTCCGGTATTTGAACAGCCGCGACTTTTCGTCCATGCCATGACGGGAATACTCGGCCAACGCATCAGGAGTAAGCATCTCCAAACGACGGAAAGGGATGTTGCGCGCCACCAATTCATGCATTGCATTGGTTAGACGGCTCACCAGCGCATCATCAATTTCACCATTATAACCATCTAATGCACAATATTTTCCACCAGAAATTGAATGCGAAATACGCAGTCTCACATTCGGCAGCAAATCGCTTACCACCTTAAACAACATAAAGTAGAGCGAACGCTTGTACATGTCGTTGCCATACGTCGAGGTAATATCGAAGAAGCGCACCTGACAAGGCTTGTGAATCAGATAGTTCATGTCGCGCACCTTGTTGTTGACCAATGCGCCCAACAAGGGGTATTTCAAGACAATGCCTTCCGCTTTAGCGATCTCCATCAGAGAGGTGCCATGCGGGTAGGAAGTATCGTGCTGGTTGTTGAAACAATATACGCTTATCATGTTATAAATATTTAATATTCAATAATTTATAAATTCAATAAAAAGATGGACGGCTGTTTGTGCAGGTTGATGGTGGTTTTACGCCACTGCGCGATGGTCTTGGTGCAGATCATCTCATCCTCGCAGGTGAGGTTGGCGGCCACGCAAAGCCGGAGGTTCGGCGAACAGACAGACACGATGGAGTTGAAGAGATGGTTGTTGCGGTAGGGTGTCTCGATGAAAATCTGGGTCTGACGGTATTTCACGCACACCGCCTCCAACTGCTTGAGCCGTCTTTCTCTATCAGGCTGCTCCATAGGCAGATAGCCATGGAAGGCGAAATTCTGACCGCCCAATCCGGAGGCCATGAGGGCCAGCACGATGGAGGAGGGACCCACCAACGGCACCACCTGTATGCCCAGACGGTGCGCCTCGCTTACCACCAGATGCCCCGGATCGGCCACGCACGGCACGCCCGCATCCGACAGCAAGCCCACATTCTTCCCCTCCAAACAGGGCTGCAAGAACTCTTTCAGATTCAACGACTTGTCGTGCTTGTCGAGATGAAAGAAGGTAAGATCGTCGATGGGAGTGGTGATGCCCAACGCCTTCAGGAAACGGCGCTCGGTGCGCACATCCTCCACAATATAGTAATTGATTTCATTGATAATCTGACGGTTAAAGGTTGGAAAAACCTTATCGAAATCGGATTCCCCTAATGGAGACGGAATGAGGTAGAGTGACATGGTATTGGTTGAATTGTTGATTTGTTGATTTGTTGAATTGGGTTTCGTTAGCTTAGTGAGATGCAAAAGTTTTAGTGCTGCAAAAATACGATTTTTTTGTTTTACTTCTGCCGGTTTTCTCAACTCGCCATCACTTATGCGGGGACACGATGATACGATGATGAGAGATTCTGGATGGTCGGACTGCCGCGTGCTGAAAGCACACTCTCCTCGTAACCCCATACAGCTTTGCTGTGCGGGGTAGAGATGCACTCGGTCGTCAGAGCGTGCCGGAGGCACGCCACTATCCACACTTCTGTCGCGTGCCTCCGGCACGTTTCTCCGTTGCTTCAAATCAAGACTTGTCGTTTTACTTCTGCCGGTTTCTCAACTCAGCATCACAAAAAAAATAAATATTTACTAAAATAGTGAATATTATTCGGAAAGAGACGATTCCACCGTCTCTTCTGTCTGTTTCAAGGGCTTTTCTTCGTATGCGGACATGTCTGAGCCTCCCTCCCCCAAATGATAGTATAAGGTGGTATGCCAACTTTTCCCATCAAATGTCCAGTCGGCCTCCTCGCGGACCAGTTTTTTTTCTTCATCAATAAAATACTCCACTCTGTCAGGGTCGAAGAATTGTCGGCCGAGCGTGCAAGAAGGGATTTCTATCATGACATCTCGCTTGTACAGGACGAATTTTCCAGGGTCTATCATGTCGTTTCTTTCGTGATAAACGACATATTGGTTGTCGCTCCATATTTCACGGTCGGGGGTTAAGTAGCCGAACAGAAGCAATATGGAAAGTATATACACAGGAAGGCTGACAGCGGCAATGACGATGAGGGTCTGTAACGCCCAGTGAAGCTTTCGGACAGCATAAAGCAACCACATCGCACCATAGACGATTACGATAACGAAGGTGACAATGTACAACCACCTGTCAAGCTGATAATAGAAATGCATGGTATTGAGAAACCAACTGAAAAATATTGATGCGGCCGTCAGTACTGCTGCCAAAATTCCAATGACTCTGCGGGTAGTTACCATATCTTATGTTTTTTTTGAAAATCTTGTGTTTTACTTCTGCCGATTTCTCAACTCATCATCACAAATCTTTGCCAATTTTTTGAATAACTTTTTCTTTTAATACTTGGACTTCTATATCAGCAGCTATTGACGCATTAGCTAAAGTTTGCATATCGTTCATTAGATATTCGTTAGGTTTTTTGACGTATTCATTATAGTCATCTACTGTTAGTCTTCTTACATTGTTAGTTGTAGCGTGAATTTTCTTGTTTTTCTTTTCGTTTGTTTATTTTTTCCTGTTCTTTAGCACAATACTTCAACCATTTTTTTGTATAATTGCATTCTGGCATACCTTCTTGGCCCAATTGCTGACCTATAAGCAACAAAATCTCATATTCTTCAATCGTACTTGGTGATACTTTCTTTTCCCACGTATAACCAAAATGCGGCACTCCAATTCCACCTACTACTATGGTTGTGTCGGATGTATAAACCACAACATTTGTCTTTTTTTCGGATATGGAATCTAAATGAATGATAAATTCAGGGAAATAGGGCAACGGATTGCCAAACCTGAAAAACATTTTTGATTTAACATCATAATGATTTCGCAATAAAGCATCATTTTTAATATTCTTGCTAAGTATATCATTGTCATAATCTTCTTTTGCATATACTGTGTACCCATCTAGAGAATCTTCTACTCTGGTTAATATAGCTTTTCTTACATCTTCGCTACCAGCATCAAAAACGTAGCTTGTCGGATTAGGAACCAGAAGTTTCTCTTTGGTGTAACAACCGATAGTTAGCACGGATATTGTGATAAATAGCAAGCCTATTAGTGTCTTTTGCATAGTTTATGTTTTTGATTTAAAATTATGATTAAGTTTTACTTCTGCCGATTTTTCAACTCATCATCACCTATAGCTTGTAACGACCTTATTGTTAGATTATTGCACAAGATTTCAATATAGCAATTATTAAATCATTACAATAGGATTTTCGATTCAAGTATTAACCCCACCACACCGACCAACAAGCCGAAGAGAATATTCATCGCCTTCATCATCAGGAAGCTCTTGCGCGAATAGGCCAGCAGCGGCAACGCGCCGTGACCGTCCTGCACGATGGAGCTCGCCAGCAGGATGCTGAAGGGAATGGTGCCGCTGGCGAACAGGTAAATCCAGATGAACTGCGGCTGCGACTCGGGGATGATGCCGATGCCGAGCGCCACAAACAGCAATACCCACGGCAACCACTTGTGCTCCCCGATGAGCGCGTTCAGGTCGAAGAAGTGGTTGAGCACCGCAAGAGCCACCAGCACGCCCAACGTCCAGAGCAGCACCGACAGGAAATGGTGCTTGATGACGTGCTCCCACAGATGCTCCTGCAGGAAATGCTCGGAGCAAAAGGCCACCACTACGAGGGTGAGCAGCGCCAAGATGCCAAACACGATGTTCTCACCATGCAGATGATGATGCTCCTCGGCATCGTGATGATGGTGGTGCATATCCACCTGAAGTTCATGGCCTTCCGCATGATGATGGTGCTCATGGTGATGATGGAACTCGGCCACCGCCTCGTGACTATGGTCTGCATCGTGGTGAGCCGTTACCTCCGCCGACTGCGGCATGGAGCCGTGCTCGTGCGAGATGATGCCGGTACACATGGCGGTGATATAGAACAAGATACCGAAGATGAGGATGGCACGGGCAAACGAAATCTTCTTGATATTGGAGAAGGCGAGCTGTGCCTTGCCATGTTCGTGGGTATGCGCCGCATGCACCTCCAAGGTATGGGTGTCGGAGGAGTAGAAGGGTTTGTTTTTGAATAGAAGATGGGTGATGCCCCCACCTACAAGAGCCGTCGCGAACATGCCGCCCAGCAGGGGCAACGTGGTTTTCGGACTGATGGCGAACAGCAGGAAGGCGGAGTCGCCGAAGGTGCTGATCATGCCAGCCACCAGCGCGCCGAACGATAGCACGCGGTGGGTGTAGAGCGACACGATGGTAAAGCCGCCGATGCAGCCCGGGATGAGACCGAGCAGCGAGGAGACCACAATCTGCAGGTAGGGATGGTTGCGGAGCTTTTCCAGCAGCCGCCCCGAAGAACTTACGTTCACAAATTCAATAAGCAGCATCATCACCATCACCAAACAGGTGATGCCGACGGTACTGGTAATAATTTCAGAAATTTGGTGCAGCATAATCAGGAGCGTTTGGAGTAACTGGTTTCAAAAGTGGTACGGCTGAGCAGGGAGCGGCCGAGGGTGATCTCGTCGGTGTACTCCAGCTCTTCGCCGATGCCGATGCCTCGGGCGATGGTGGTGATACAGGGCACTTTACCCTGTATATTTCTGTAAATGTAGAAGTTGGTGGTGTCGCCATCTACGGTGGCGGGCAGGGCGAGAATCACCTCCCCTACCGTGCCAGACTCCACCCGCTGGAACAGGCTCTCCATGTTGAGCTGTTGCGGGCCGATGCCGTCCATCGGGGCGATGACGCCGCCCAGCACGTGATACACGCCGTTGTACTGGTTGGTGTTTTCAATGGCGACCACATCGCGGATGTCGCGCACCACGCACACCAGCCGCTTGTCGCGCTTGGGGTTGCTGCAGATGTCGCACACCTCGGTATCGGAGAGATTGTGGCACTCCTTGCAGTAGCACACCTTCTCTTTCAATGCCGTGATGGATTCGGTGAGCAGTCCTACCTCGTGCGGGTCCATCTTGAGGATGTGCAGGGCGAGGCGGAGGGCGGTGCGCCGGCCGATACCGGGGAGCTTCGAGATCTCCACAATCGCGTCATCCAGCTGTTTTGAGAATCCTATTTCCATCTATTCTAATTTTCAATTAAAAAAAATCAATCATCCTCCCCGCGTGCCGCCGCCCGGCGCTGATCTTTCTCCTTGATGCTGTCGCGCTTGTCGAACATCTTCTTACCCCTCGCGATGGCAATGTCGAGCTTTGCGTAGCCGTTTTCGTTGATCCACATCCGGGTGGGGATGACGGTGACCCCGCGCTCGTTGAGCTTCGAGGCGATCTTCTTGAGCTCCTTGCGGTTGAGCAGCAGCTTGCGGTCGCGCTTGGGGTCGTGGTTGTTGTAGCTCCCGTTGGCGTACTCGCTGATGTGGAGGTTGTGCACCCAGAGTTCGTTGTTGATGAACGAGCAGTAGGAATCGGCGAGGTTGGCCTTGCCGGCACGTATCGACTTGATTTCGGTGCCGGTGAGCACAATGCCCGCCGTAAAGGTGGCGTGGAGGTAGTACTCGAACTCCGCCTTGCGGTTTTTGATGTTGATGTTGGTAGGTTTATTCTTCGACACTTGAGTAAAATTTTAGAAGGGCATTTCGCTGTCATCGCTGGCGTTGGACTCCACCGTAACATAGCCGGCATTCTCTTCCATGTTGGGAGAGATGCCCGCCTGACTGTCGCTGGCGAGTTGGAAGTCGATGTCGTCGCAGAACTTGGTATATTGCTTCTCAAAGCGCACCTTGATAGCAGAGGTGCTGCCGTGACGGTTCTTCTCAATCATAATCTCGGCACGGTTCAACGCCGGTGAGCCGTCATCCGGGAAGGTGTCAAGTTTGTAGTATTCAGGACGATAAATAAACATCACCTGGTCGGCATCCTGCTCGATGGAGCCGGACTCACGAAGGTCGGACAGCATCGGCTTTTTGTCGCCGCCGCGCTGCTCCACCTGGCGCGACAACTGCGACAGGGCAATGACGGGGATGTTCAGGTCTTTGGCCAACGCCTTGAGGGAACGGGAGATCTGGCTAATCTCCTGCTCGCGGTTGCCGTGGCGGCCTTTGTCCTCAGCGTTGCCGGTCATCAGCTGGAGGTAGTCCACAATCACCATATCAATATTATAGCGGTGCTTCAACCGGCGGCACTTGGCGCGCAGGTCGAAGATGGAAAGCTGCGGAGTATCGTCGATGATGAGCTTGTCGGTCTCCAGCACATGCACGCGCTCCATCAGCTGGTTCCACTCGGCATCCATAAGGTCGCCCTTGACAATCTTCTCGGAGCTGACACCCGACTCGATGGAGAAGAGGCGGTGTACCAGCTGCGTGGCCGACATTTCGAGCGAGAACAGCGCGACGCTCTTGCCGTAGTCGATGGCGGCGTTGCGGGCGATGGAGAGTACGAAGGAGGTCTTACCCATACCCGGACGGGCTGCGATAATGATGAGGTCGGAGTTCTGCCAACCGCCGATGGCCTCGTCAATACGGCGGATGCCGGTCGGCACACCCTTGAACTTCTCTTCCGAGTTCTGCAACTCCATCAGGTCGGTCATGGCCTTTTTCACCACCACACCCAGCTCCTTACTCTCGCGGCTGAAGTTGCTTTCAATGACATTGAACAGGTCGGTTTCGGCCTTGTCGAGCAGGGTCATCACATCCTTAGGCTCGTCGAAAGCCTGTTTGGTGATGTCGCCGCAGATGGAGATAAGCTGGCGCAGCACGTAGCGTTCCATCACCACGCGGGCGTGGTATTCGACGTTGGCGGCAGAGGCCACCCCGTTGGTAAGTTTCGCCAGGTAGGCCGGGCCGCCCACAAACTCCAGCTTCTTCTCCGAGCGGAGCTGGTCGGCCACCGTCAGGAGGTCGATGGGCTGGTCGAGTTGGAAGAGGCGGATGATGGCGGCAAAGATGGCTTGGTGCTGCTCGCGGTAGAACATCCCCGAGCGGAGGGTGTCCACCACATTCGACACCGCGTCGCGGTCTATCATCAGCGCACCGAGCACGGCCTGCTCGAAGCCCACAGCCTGCGGAATCACCTTGCCGGCATTTCCCAATGCACTCTCAATGGTCTTGTATGTAAATCTTGTCTCTGTCTGCTGTCCAGCAACGGGTTCTGATGCCATAAATAAGTAAGTTACGTGATTAATATTTAGGGTGCAAAGGTACTATATTTTTTTGCACAAAATGGCCGATTTCCCGATTGTGGAAAAATATTTAAAAGCTGTTGATAAACTGTTGATAACTACCCCCAGAATGTTCATTCCTCATTCAGATACAGCACCTCCCCGCGCACAGGCCCCAGCCCCATGTCGCGCAGCAGCTCCACGTAGGTGGCCACCTGCCGCTCGTACGCCTCACGCGCCTTTTCCGTAGGATGTCCCGTCTTGTAGTCCAACACCACCACGCCGCCTTCCAGCTGCACCACACGGTCGGGACGGTAGGTGAGTCTCGGCCGCACCTCCCCTTCCCTGCTATCCTGCTGCATGAACTGCCGCGTCGGAAGTATCGACACCTCGTTCAGCACCTTCACGCCGTCGGCGAAATAGGGATGCCACTCCGTATGGCGTGCAATACACCGCAAAGCATCCCGAATCTCATCAGCGTATGGCTGGTCAGCATCTATCTTCCAAGCATTTACATTTTCTTCCGTGAGCGGAAAATGCGTCTGCCGCGACAAGTAATCGTGGATGGCGTTGCCCACCTCCTGTTCGCGCGTCTCCTCCTTCACGATATGAGTGGACAGGGCGGCAGGACCGAAGCCAGCACTATACATCTTCGCAATCTCCTCCGTAACAGCCCCCGCCGACTTCCCATCAACATAGCGCCGCTCTTCCCGATTGCCCCACCAGAAACAGAGCTCGTCGTCAACATCCTGCACAAAATGCAGCTTTTTTGGGGAACTCAACGACTTCGTCACAAAGTCATTCAACATTTTATTGTAATTACCTGACGAAGACTGACGCCCCGTAAGAATATACATCCTGCATTCAGCACGGGTCTGCGCCACATAAATCTTATTCAGACTGTCCATCGTGCTCAACATCGACTCCCTATCATACACATCCCCCAAACCCACGTTATCCAAACTCTTATCCATCTTCAACAACAGATAAGAGGTCTCCTCATCCTCTTTTTTATACCAATAATCCTTTTTGGTGAGCGTGTTTCCATACTGAGTGAAGGGCATAATAACCACCGGGTACTGCAACCCCTTGGCCTTGTGGATGGTGCTGATAGTGATGGCATCCAATCCCGACGGAGCTTTCAGCGCCAGGCTCTCCCCTTTTCTCTCCCACCAATCCAAAAACGAAGCAATTTCACCATTCTGATTTTTTAGATAATCCAAAATATTGTCCATCAATGCAATAACAAAAGCATCAGCCTTATTGATGGAGAAAATGCGCAGAACGTCGTTCACAAGGGTGAACAGCGGTCGGCTGACCAGCTCCGAATGGCACAAACGTATGCCCAAACCGGCCATAAAATCACGAAAAGCCGACTCATTTCCCAGCTGGGGAATCAAGCTTTCTAAAGACTTAGAAACATCTTTTTCCCTTTGGCCCAACGCATAATGGGCGATGATATACTGCGCCATCGAATCGTTGGGACGGCACACATACCCCAAAACGGCCATCACTAGGTTCACCTCCGGCGAACTGTCCAGCATCAGCGACTCCGACGAGATGACCTTATAACCCGCCTTGGTGAGCGTCCGTCCCAAGAAAGAGCCGTCGTCGTTGGAGCTGGTCAGCACTGCGATGTCGCACAAGCCATACCCCTTTTCTATAGCATCTTTCACCGCAGCATTCACCTGATTTTCCAGATATTCATCCTTATTATCTCCATCCTCCATAAAACGCACGCACACCACGCCCCTTCCCTCCTTACCGGGACGCACCTCCTGATGAACTGCATGATAATAAGACTGATAGAGCTGCGCAAAAGGATTGTCATCAGCTGCACTATCAGCATCCTTGGGAGGCTCGTACCCCCTAAAACCATCGAGGTTCGGAAGCTGCTGGAAGAAGGCGTTGTTGAACTCCACGATATTCCCTTCCGAGCGGTAATTCACCTTCATCGGCACGCTCTTGCGGAAATCACCCTTCACATCGCCCGGACTCAGCTTCAGGTACTCCTCAGTGGCCTCCTTGGCCGACAGGTCTGTGAGCAGCTGGGCGTCGCCATTGCGGAAACGGTAGATGGCCTGCTTCACATCGCCAAAAAGAATCACCTGACTGTCGGGGAATGCCAGCGCATTTTTCAACAATGGAATCATGTTATCCCACTGCATACGAGAAGTGTCCTGAAATTCATCAATGAAAAAATGACGGTACCGGTTGCCAATTTTCTCATATATGAAAGGGGTATCCTGATCGTTCACTTCACTATAAATCTTATAGTTAGTATCTGATAAGAAAAATTTATTGTCCCTCTCCCGAATTTCATCCATCATGGATTTCAAATCGAAAAGCAGTGAAAGCGTTTTCATGCGACCGTACAACACCTTGAGACGGCTGTAATTCTCCTGCGCCTGCAACAGCTCCCGACAGCGAGCTATAATTTTGGCATTCAGCACATCAGACTCTTCCCCTTCCTCCTTTAAGAAATAGGCATGTTCGAGGTCATTCAAACAGGAATATAATTTTATAGTGAAAGGATCGTACTGGGTGAACCAGCAATAGATGGAGCCGTTAGCGCGCCCTTTCACCAGCTGTTTGTCGTCCAAGCCGAGCGTTTCGAGAAAGTCATTGGCACCTTCCGACACCTTCAGAAGCTGTTCACGCGCCTCCTGAAGGCGTTCCTTCTGACGTTTCAGACCCTCCTTCAGCTGGTCGTTGGCCGACAGGGTGGCCAGCGGCACAGCCGTCGACTCGTCACCGTAAACCACTCTGAGCAAGTCGAGTAGCTTGCCTTCGATACGCCACCGTCCCTTGTCAGCCATCTGCTCCTCCACCAGTTCGAGCACCGCATCGCGCAGGTCGGGGTTCTCCTTGGAGATGCGGCTGAGCAGCAGGTCAACAGTCTGCTGGAAGCAGTCGTCCAGCGTCACCTCCACCTCATAGCTCATGCTGATGCCGAGCTCGAAGGCAAAGGCGCGCACGATGCGCTGGAAGAAACTATCTATCGTGCTGATGCTGAAGTTGGGGTAGTCGTACAAGATCTCGGCGAGCAGATTCTCCGAACGCTGCTGTAACTGCTGTGCGGTGAGGTCAGGGAGTGCTTTCATCACCATTTCGCAGATGGCCTTTTCGGAGCCGCCCCACCCTTCTCGCGGCAGAAAAGCAAACTGTTGCAGCGTCTCCACAATGCGCCCCTTCATTTCGGCAGTAGCATTGTTGGTGAACGTCACCGCAAGGATGTTGCGGAACTGACCGACAGAACGGTCATCGCGCAAGCAGATAGAAAGGTATTCGGCCACTAAACTGGTGGTTTTGCCCGCCCCGGCGGAGGCCATATAGGTTTTGAACATCGTATCAGGAATTAGGCTGCAAAGATACTATTAAAAAATGGAAAATTGAGAATGGAAAGATGAAAAGATGAAGAGATGAAAAGATGAAAGGAGGAAAGGAGGATGGGAGGATGGAGGATGGAGGATGTGATTCTACGATGAGGGTGAATTGGGGGGGGGATAAAAAAGGGCGGCAAATCATGTGCCGCCCCGAAATTGTGGAAAGGAAAAAATTTAGTTTCCTCTCTCTTTGTCTTTGACTTTGATCAACTGTTTTTTGAGGGCGTCCACCGCGTCGTCGGTAGCCTCCTCGAAGGTCTTGGCGGTCTTGGCAGCCATAGCGTCGTTGCCACGGATCTTGATGCGGATGTCAGCGGTCTTGTTCTCGGGCTTGTCGGTGTTCTCGAGCTTCAGCGTCACTTCGGCGCCGATGATGCCGTCGTGCATCTTGCCGAGTTTCTCAACCTTTTCGGTGATGAAGGCTTCCAGTTTTTGGTCAGCCTTGAAGTGCAGTGAAGAGATGTTAATGTTCATAAATCCTCCTTTTTTATGCCCTTGGATGGGCTTGGTTATAAATGTTTTTCAGCTTTTCAATCGTGTTATGGGTGTAAACCTGGGTGGCCGCCAGCGATGAGTGCCCCAGAATCTCCTTGATGGCGTTGATGTCGGCGCCATTGTTGAGCATCTGCGTGGCAAAGGTGTGACGCAGCACATGCGGACTTCTCTTGTCAATCGTGGTCACCATATCCAGATACTTCCTTACAATTCTATAAACGGCTTTAGGGTAGATTTTGTTGCCGTTTGATGCGACAAAGATAAAACTATTTTTTGAATTATTGGCATATTTTTCGTCAAAAAGTGACAAATATTTGACAATAATATCCTTAACTCGCTGACTGAATGGGATGATGCGTTCTTTGCTGCGCTTTCCCATCACCTTCACCGAGCAGTCGTACAGGTCGAGGTCGCTCCGTTTGATGTTGCACAGTTCCGACAGACGCATGCCGGTGACATAAAACAGCTCAATGATGAGCCGGTCGCGCCATCCCTCGAAGGTATCTTCGAAAAGCTCTTCGGTGAAGAGTTTGTTCATCTCATCTTGCGACACAAACTGGGGCAGCCGCTTGGCGATTTTCGGTGCCGTCACGGCCTCCATGGGGTTGGCTTCCACATCGCCCATACGGGTATGGTAGCGGAAGAAAGCGCGCAACGCGCTGACTTTTCTATTGACGCTGCGGGCGGTCACCCCACTTTCCATCAGTTGCATCATCCAGGCACGCACATCGGCGGAGTCAGCCTTCCGGATGTCATTCTCTCCGAACTCCTTCTGCAAATAGGCCGCAAACTGCTCCAAGTCGGTGCGATAGGCCGTCACCGTATGGGCAGACACCCTTTTTTCGTATTGCAGATAGTTCAGAAAAACCTCCATGGGGTTTATTTTATAAATTCAACAGGTTCATTTTCAGATAATTCCCCTATCAGTTTTTCCATAAAGACGCATAGGCTCTTCGACAGTTCCACCACTCGCCGATGCCATTCGTCGATATCCACATCAAGGTTGTCGGACACGATTTTGAAGGAGACGTAGGGCACGTCGAACTGTTTCACCACGGTATAGAGAGCGGACGACTCCATGTCGAAGCAGTCGGCCTGCTGCTGGATACGCTGCAGGTAGTCGGCGGTATAGACGGAGGGCGACACGAAGCTGTCGGACGAGAAGAGCGTCGCGGTGGGCAGGCCCTGTGCGGCGGGGACAGAAAAATGGTCGGTGAGCATCGGATTGGGGTCGAAGATACGGCCGGCAGAGGTGATTTCGTTGATGGACAGCACGGTGCCGACAGGAAGATGATGCGCGCCCACCGTGCCGAAATTCACCACCGTGATTTTCTCGCCCGCATGACGCCGCATAAATGAAAGAGCCGTGCGGGTGGCGTTCTCACGGCCGATACCCGTAAAATTCACATGGTCGGCCCAGCTGCCAACCTCTTCTGGAACTGCTGCAAATAAGGCAATTTTCATAAATCAATTCATTACAATATGATGCTGCAAAGTTAATCATTTTCCCACAAAAATCCCTCATTAATAGCATTATTTATCATTACTCTAATGTTCATAGTATTTTCTTCATAAGAACCATGACAAATGTACAGATTTTTAGTATCTTTGCACCTCAAAATCTTCAGGCATGAGAAAAGACCAAATCATCGAGTTTTTCAAAGGCAAAAAAATCGTCATCGTGGGATTCGGACGCGAGGGAGTGTCGTCCTACAAGCTTATCCGCCAACACTATCCCAACCTGCCCATCACAGTGGCCGACAAAAATCCGCTGCTGCACGCCGATGGTTTCCTGAAAGACAAGCACCTGAAAATTGTGACGGGCGAAGAGTACGACCGCAACCTTAACCAATACGATGTCATCCTCAAATCGCCCGGTGTCAACTTCAACAACCTCAACTACTTCATTCCCAGAGAGAAATTCGTGTCGCAAACGGAGCTTTTTTTGATGGCCTACGGCGAGAATGTTATCGGAGTTACGGGTACGAAGGGGAAAAGCACCACCTCCTCGCTCATCTACCACATCCTCTCCAACTCGGTCGGCAACACCCTGCTGGCCGGCAATATCGGCACACCTTTTTTCGACATCCTTGAGGAGATCCACGACGACACCACCATCGTGGCCGAACTGTCGGCACACCAGCTGGAATACACCGACTATTCACCGCATATCGCCATCCTCCTCAACCTCTACCAAGAGCACCTCGACCATTTCAACACCTTCAACAACTACCAGTTAGCCAAACTCAACATCACAGAACACCAGCAGGAGAGCGACATCCTCATCTACAACTACGACGACCGCTACATTCCCGGTCTGCTCGAGAGCCACCAACTGCAACGGCGGTTCATCCCCTTCAGCAGTCAGACTACGCTAAAAAATGGCGCATTCTGCACTAAGACCGACATCGTGCTGATGAAAAACAACGAACAGATCTGCACCATTCCGATTGAAGGGAGACCCAACATTCCCGGGCGGCACAACAACAACAATATCATGGCCGCCGTGCTGGCCTGCAAAGCCAAAGGCATCACCGATGCCGACATCATTCGTAACATCGCCACTTTCAAAGGATTAGAGCACCGCATGGAGCTGGTGGGCACCTTCAAGGAGATCACTTTCTACAACGACAGCATCTCCACCATCCCCGAAGCCACCATCGCTGCCCTCAACACCATCAAACGTGTTGACACCCTGATTCTTGGCGGCTTCGACCGCGGCATCGACTACTCCATTCTCATCGAACACCTCCACGACCACCCCGTGCGCAACATCGCCTTTGTCGGAGAGGTGGGACAACGGCTGCTGAAAGAGTGGACCGAAAAGGGCTATACTCTGCCAGAAAATTACATGGTAGAAAGTGATTATGCTAAAATCGTTGCTTTCGCATACGCCCATACCGCGCTGGGGTGCAGTTGTTTGCTCTCTCCAGCCGCCGCTTCGTACGATCAGTTCAAAGACTTCACCGTGCGGGGGGCCACCTTCAAAAACGAAGTCAAAAAACAGGCTGAACTTTAACTCCTTTTATCTTCTCCTTCAAAAATCACAATCATGAAAAAACTCTTTCTCCTTGATGCTATGGCTTTGATTTACAGAGCCTATTATGCGATGATCAAAAGTCCGCGCTTCACCACGACCGGATTGAACACCTCCGCCATGCTGGGATTCACCAACACTCTGTACGAGGTGATCCGGAACGAGAAACCCACGCACATCGCCGTTGCCTTCGACACCGGCGCCCCCACCCTGCGCCACGCCGACTTCGAAGAGTACAAGGCCAACCGAGAGGCCACTCCCGACGACATCGTGACCGCCATCCCCTACATCCAGCGCATCATCACCGCCTTCGGCATCCCGATCCTCTCGAAAGACGGCTACGAAGCCGATGACATCGTGGGAACTGTGGCCAAACAGGCTGAAATAGATGGATTTGAGGTCTATATGATGACCTCCGACAAGGACTACGGACAGCTCGTTTCGGAACATATTTTCATGTACAAACCCGCCAAGTTCGGACAACCCGCCGAAGTGGTGGGCGTGGAGGGCATCTGCGAGAAATATGGCATCCAGCAGCCCGAACAGCTCATCGACATCCTCGGACTGTGGGGCGACTCGGCCGACAACATCCCCGGCGTGCCCGGCATCGGCGAGGTGAAAGCCAAAAAACTGATTGCCCAATTCGGCAGCATCGAGAACATCTATCACCGCATCAACGAGGTAGATAATGCCAAACTTCGGCAGACCCTCATCGACAACGAGGAAAAAGCACTTCAGTCGAAAGCATTGGCTACCATCATTTTAGATGTTCCTATCGAATATCATTGGGACGACATGAAATTCGGCAACATCCATGTCAACGATTTGCAGGCCGTCTTCAATGAACTTCAGTTCAAAACCCTCTCCACCCGCATCTTCAACGACCTGAATTTGCGCAACACGCCGACGGTTCCGCAACAGCCCGACATGTTTGCAGCAGTGGAGAACGAAGCCCCTACCCCATCGGCACCCGCCGCGATGGAACTTCCTCTCTTCAACGATTTCTCCCAAAACCAACATAACTTCCAATCTGTCAACTCTTTCACACTTTCTGATAAACAAAACACTTACTTTGAGTGGCTGCTGAACGACGGAAAAATTGCAGGCTTTTTCTTTGCAGACGACGAGAAGGTTTTCTACCACCTCCTCGAACGCGAACATCATTATTATCAGGAGATTCTTCATCAAATTTTCAGCAACGACCGGCTCATCATCACCTATAACTGCAAACAAAGCTACAAATTTCTAGAGCTGTTAGGCATTCCTGTCAAGGCCCGTTTCTTTGACCTGCAGATTGCCCATTACCTCATCCAGCCTGAGAACTCGCACCAGCTTCCTAACCTATCGGAAAATTACCTGAACTACAGCATGTTGCCAGAAATCAAAAAAGAGCAACCCACCGCACAGGAACTCATTGACCGTACCGGAGAATGCGTGGAGATTTATCGTCAACTATATCCTATTTTCAATAAAGAACTGGATGACAATGGCTTACGAAATCTTTTTGATGAAATAGAGATGCCTTTGGCACCCGTTTTAGCCAAGATGGAAAACAACGGCATTCACCTCAACAAGGAGATTCTAGCCGAGAGTTCGAGGGTGATTGGCGAAGAAATCAAAGAGTTAGAGGAGCAAATTTACAATTATGCGGGTGAAAAATTCAACATCGGCTCGCCGAAACAGTTGGGAGAAATTCTTTTTGAGAAACTCCATATCATTGAGAATGCGAAACTTACCAAAACCAAGCAGTACCAGACGGGTGAGGAAATCCTGTTGAAACTGTCGGCACGGCATCCCATCGTGCCGCTGATTTTGGAGTGGCGCGGTCTCACAAAACTGAAATCCACCTACGTGGACGCTTTGCCGCAGCTGGTGAATCCTACCACAGGCCGCATCCACACCACTTTCAACCAGACGGTGACCGCCACCGGGCGACTCAGTTCCACCAACCCCAATTTACAGAACATCCCTATCCGCACGGCTCGAGGGAAGGAGTTGCGCAAGGCCTTCACGCCCACCACACCCGGCACGGTCATCATGGCGGCCGACTACTCTCAGGTGGAGCTGCGTATCATGGCGGCGGTGAGCGGCGACACGGCCATGATCGACGCTTTCAAACACGGACTTGACATCCATGCCATGACGGCAGCCCGCGTTTACGGCGTGCCGCTTGACGAGGTGACTCCCGACATGCGGCGCAGTGCCAAGACCGTCAACTTCGGCATCATCTACGGCATCTCAGCCTTCGGTTTAGCCGACCGGCTGCACATCGCCCAGAAGGAGGCCCGCGACCTGATAGAGGGCTACTACCAGCAGTTCCCCAAGATCATCACCTACCTCAACGATACGATAGAGTTCGCCCGCGCCCACGGCTACGTGGAGACGCTGCTGCACCGCCGCCGCTACATCCGCGACATCAACGCCGCCAACGGCATGCTGCGCAAGGCCGCCGAGCGCAATGCCATCAACGCACCCATACAGGGTACCGCAGCCGACCTCATCAAAATTGCTATGATTCAAGTAGATCGCGAGATGACGAAACGGCAACTGAAAAGCAAGATGCTGCTCCAGATTCACGACGAACTGGTGTTCGAAGTGCCACAAGAGGAGATTGAAGTGATGAAAGAGCTGGTAACCAGCATCATGAACAACGCCATCACCATGGAGGTGCCGCTCGCCACCGATGTCAACTACGGCTCTTCCTGGTTCGACGCCCACTGACGGATTTCATCGTACGTGTAACCTTTTGACATCAAAAATCTCGTCAGGTGGTCCCTTCCCTTTGACGGGTTTTCCTGCTGCCAACGAGCGGCTATATGCTGCAAGTTTTTGGCATACAAATCCATATCCATCATCTTCAATTTTTCTGAGATAATGGCATCATCAACACCACGTTTCAAAAGCTCGATACGGATTTTCACACGTCCCCAACGGTTGTTATTCATCTTTCCCCGAACAAAGCACTCGGCGAAACGCTCATCGTTCACATAATTCTGCTCCTTCAGCTCCTCCAAAAGCTGTTCGGCATCCTGTCTGGGGATCCTCAGTTCTGCCAATTTACGCAACACCTCACGGCAGCTACGCTCTTGGAAAGCGCAGTACTTCAGAATTTTATCAGTAACATCCATGGTATGACTACCCAAATATAGTCACTTTAGCGTTGAAGAACAACTTTAGAAACGGTGCAGTGGTTGCCCGTCCACACTTTCACGAGATAGAGGCCTGACTCATAGTGCAGGGCAATGTCGGCACGGGTATTGCCGGTACCTTGGATGGTGGCGAGGGTTTGTCCCATGAGGTTGCAAACCTCAATTCTGTCGAACGGGACAGTCGACTCGACGGTCACTTTCTCGCGGGTGGGGTTCGGATAGAGACGAACCGTACCGTTTTCATACTGGGCGATGCCGACCACGCAGGAGGGGGTGGAGAGGCTGCTTTCGCCCACGATACAGACAGCTGTGACGGTGAAGCAGTTCTCACCATCCACTGTAGGCACCACCTTGGAGGTGCCAGTCACATACTCGGCGACAGCCTCGCCATTGCGATAGATGGAATAACTCTGGGCGGAGGAGACGCTGTTCCATGACACCCGTGCAGAGCCTCCGGGGAGACTCACTGCGGAAACATTGGTGGGAACAGTGCTGCAGTCCACGCCGCAGTTGGGCGAGTTATGGAAGAATGCACCTGCAACGGGCGTGCCAGAAGAGGCATAGATCTGCATTCCCTGGCTGGTTTCAATCTGGAAGGAAATTTCGGCATCGTAGCTCGACTGTACAGGCGAACCCACAAAATAGTAATCGATGTTACCGGCCTCGCAGGTGTAAACCATGGCCGTGTCAAGCGAACCATCGTTCATGGTGATTTCGGCCAAGACCGTGTTGCCACGTTTCATTTGAATCTTCGCGCCATTCCAACCGTCACCATACTGGTCGTGCATGATGATACGAATGAAGCAGTTGCACGGGTCGGTGGTGAAGCTGCCGCTCTGCCATGCGCTGACATCGCTGTTGCCACAGTCGGACTGCAGGTAATAATAATAGGTAGTACCGCCATTAAGATAGTTGATGTGGAAAGTCCCGTTGGTGAAAACCGTATCCACCACATTGGCGTATGCATTGGGGTCAGCCAGCGGGGACTCCGACATCTTCAAATGCCAGGAGACGGGCGAAGCGTTGACGTTATCCCAAGTGAGCGTCGCCTCATTGCCGGTTACTCCGCTGACTGAGAGGTGCTGGGCCGGCCAGCAGTCGGGATGCTGCAAAATGGTCAGCTCGTCAACCAAGCAGTAGTTGAAATCGGAAACGCCGTTGTGACGGATGGCGACATAGCGATTGCTGCCCGTAAGGTTCGTGTTGTTGAAATCCACGGCGTGGAACGTCCACACCCCGGCGGGATCGGCATTAAAAGTCTCCACATGCTCAAAGGTGGCATAGTCGCCGGGATTGGCCATCACGCCGACCTCCAAGCTGCCCGACAAGTTGGCATCTTCCACGTAGAGATAAAAGGAGAGCGTCAAATTGTGAATCTCCTCGCCAATGGCAGGCGAGATGGCATAGGTCTGCATATTAGAACCCGTACAGAAGAGGAGACTGTTGTCTCCGTTAACAGAAGCAATATCTGATGCTGACGGGGTTACAGAAGACTGGTAGTATGAGGTGGCAGGACGGCTCCAGCAGGGCGGGAAAGCGTTGCTGCCCGTACCATAGTCGTCAAAGTTTTCATAATAGGGCAAATTATTGACGGTGCCGCAGCCTGTAGTAAAGGTCACGCCATGGCTCCAGTCGCTGAAGGTGTTGGTGGAGCAGGCTGAACGCACATAAATGTAATAAGATGTCAGCGGGCTGAGGTTCTGAAGATTATAAGTTGTTGAAGAACAAGAAATAGGTGTAGCTGCAGCAGGATTATTGAGAGGCACTTCCGAAACAACAAGCTGCCAGTTTGTGGCAGAACCCACCTCGGTCCAAGTGATAGTGGCGCTGTTGCCAGCGACATCGATGGCAGCAAGGTTGGCAGGGGCGATACAGCCAGATGCCGCACGCAGGTTCACCTCGTCAAGGTAACAGTTGCGGCCTGCGCCGGAGGTGAAGAGGAAACCGACATAGACGGAAGTGTGGTTGCCGGCGGCGGGAATCATCACCTCATAGTCGGTCCAGCCCGAAAGGAGGGAATGGTAACGGGGTATCAGTCCCTGCGGAGCATCGTTCCACGTGGTACCGTCGAACGAGTACTGGATCTGAACTCCCTCGTTGATGGCTTCCGGATTCTCGCTGCCATGATACCATTTAAAGTTGGCACACAGCACATTGGTGCCGGTGGTGGAGAGCTCGGGAGAAACCAGTCTTCCCTGCCGTCCGGCCTGATAGCTGCCGCTGGCCCATTGCGCCATGGCTTCGCCAGCAGCGGGCGACACGAAAGGATTCTGACCACTGGCCACAAAAGTCACCGTGGAGTTGCCCGACACCTGCTGGAAAGACCAACAAGCGGGCATCTCATTGTAGGTAAAACTCTCTTGAACAGGCAAAGAGGCGATGCCACAGGTGGTGGTGAAGATGGTGGAGCTCCATGCGCTGTAATCGCTGCCACACACCGACTGCACATAGAAATAATAAGTCGTATTGGGGGTTAAGGTGTTATAACTGACAGAGGGATTGTTGACCGTGGTAGGTGTAGTGCCCGAAAAATTGCTGATGGGAGTGGTGGAGCATAGCGTACGCCACTGGGTGGCATTACCGGCTTCGGTCCAGGTCAAAGTCGCCGACTGCGACCCCACATTGCTGGCCTGCACACTCACGGGGTTCAGGCAGTCGGGCATCTCATCCACCACCACATTGTCGATATAGCTCATCGCATTGCCGCTGTGCTGGATAAGGATATAACGGCCGGTGCCCGTATAGGTGTCGAAATGAACCTCCTGATGATAGAAGGTGCCGGTTTGAGGCAAGGTGAGGGTGGCGATATCAACCATAGATTCCGACTCTGACCAGTCGGGATAGTCAATAACAGATATAGTTATTTGATTATTAGTATTTTGCACTTTCACATCGAAGCTAATGCGAAGGTTAGTGAGCGACTGTGACATTTCAGGAAGGGAGGCTATGCAGAAGCCATTGAGGGCGAGGCACTGCTCCATACCTTGTAACACAGGATAAGGGTATGATCCCGATGCCTGCAGCTTGGTCCAACAGTCGGGAAAAGCATTGACACCCGTATAGCAATCCTCGAAATCCATGGTGTATGGGATGGGTTCGGGGGTACATTGGGCTTGTGCGGCGATGGTGAGGCCGCAGCAGAACAAACTGAGGAAGAGGATACGATGTAAGATATTTTTCATAACAAAATGAATGTAAATTTGTTAAAAAATGCAGCCGCAAAGATACAGAAAAAATTTGAGTGGCAGGCTATTTCTCATAATTTTTTTCATAACTTTGCGAACTATCTTTTTGAAATTCATATTAGTAATAACTCATTTAACTCGAATGCACTATGAAAAAGTTTTTCAACATCCCGCGCGGCGAGTTCATTGCGACAGCGGTGCTTCTCACGCTCATCATCGCAGTTTATTCCCTCTATTTTTTGTACGACACTAAAGCGGCCGGTCCGACCGATCTGGAACGGTTCCACGCTGAAGTGGAGCGTTTTTACGCCTATCAGCGGGCGGCCGATGACTCGGCAAAAGCGGCTCGGCAGCAGCAAAAATACCGGAATGGGAACAACAGCAATCGCTACTGGGGAGGGTCGGGAGACACCATCCGGGGCCGCAGCGACAGCAGCAAGTTCCAGCCATACCGCCCACAATACGAGATTGTGAAGATAGACCTCAACCGGTGCGACACCACCGACATCCAACGGATACCCACCTTCGGCAGCAAGCGCGCCCAGAAATTGGTGGAATATCGCGAAAAATTGGGCGGCTTTTACTCTTTTGAACAACTTCGGGAAGTATATGTGCTACAGAACATTGACCTTGAGATTTGCCAAAAATACTTCACCTTCTCCCCTACTTCCATTCGTAAGATTCACATCAACACAGCCACGTACAAAGAACTGATTGCGCATCCCTACATAGATGCCTATCTCACCAAAACCATCATCAGCCACCGAGAAAAGAACGGCCCCATCCGCAATATAGAGGAGTTTCAGCAGGTGACCCACGCCTACCAAGAACTGGTGGAGAAACTGCGGCCGTACTTGGAATTTGATTAGGGAACATCATGATCTTTTTCCAGCAGAATAATCCCCAAAATTTACATCCTACAATTAAAATATTTAATGTAAATTTGCAGGTTAATTTGTATCGTTCAAAAAGATAATCAATTTATTAAATATCAATACTTTAAAAATGAAAAAGTTTTTATTACTGCTGTCAGCGCTGGCATGTCCCTTCCTTTTGTCGGCCAGTGAGGCTGACCTGACTCTTCCAGAATTCAGAGACATCACCTTCTTCAACGGGGCGGTCACGGGTCAAGCACTGCTCCTGTGGGGTTCCATCATCGTCATCCTCGGATTGCTCTTCGGACTCTTCCAGGCATTGCGTATCAAGAAATTCCCTGTTCACCGTGCCATGAAGAATGTGGCGAACACCATTTATGAAACCTGCAAGACCTACCTTTTACAGCAGGGCAAGTTCTTGCTCATCCTGTTTGTCATCATCGGAGCTGTCATCTGCTTCTATTTTGGCGGTTTGAACTCCATGCCGGTCAGCCGCATCCTGCTCATCCTGTTGTGGACGATTTTAGGTATTGGCGGTTCGTACGCAGTGGCGTGGTTCGGCATCCGCATCAACACGTGGGCCAACTGCCGCACGTCGTTTGCCTCCTTGCAAGGCAAGCCGTGGCCGGTGGTGAAACTCCCGCTCCAGTCGGGTATGAGCGTAGGTCTGCTGCTCATCACCATCGAGTTGATTCTGATGCTGGTCATCCTGCTGTTTGTCCCGAAAGACAGTGCAGGTGCCTGCTTGATCGGTTTTGCCATTGGTGAATCATTGGGAGCCAGTGCATTGCGTATTGCCGGCGGTATCTTCACCAAGATTGCCGACATCGGCTCCGACCTGATGAAGGTCATCTTCAAGATTGGCGAGGATGACCCCCGCAACCCGGGTGTCATCGCTGACTGTACGGGCGACAACGCTGGCGACAGCGTAGGTCCCACCGCCGACGGTTTCGAGACCTACGGTGTGACGGGCGTGGCCCTCATCTCCTTCATCATCCTTGCTTTGGCACAGAGTCCCGAACTGCAGGCGCTGCTCATCGTGTGGATTTTCGCCATGCGTATCCTCATGGTGTTCACCTCCGTCTTCTCCTACGGCATCAACCACTGGATTTCATCTGCCAAATACAAGAAAGCCAGCAACTTCAACTTCGAGACTCCGCTGACTTCATTGGTATGGATCACCTCTATTGTCTCCATCATTGTAACCTACGCTATCAGCTATTTGCTGCTCAACAACAACAACTTAGCAAGCGACAGCTCGCTCATTGGCGTAATGACTCCCGACCCGAGTTTATGGTGGCGTTTGGCTTCCATCATCAGTTTGGGGACTTTGGCTGCGGCCATTATTCCTGAGCTCACCAAGGCGTTCACCAGTTCCAACTCCCGTCACGTGCAGGAGGTGGTGACGGCCTCCCGCGAGGGCGGTGCCTCCCTCACCATCCTTTCCGGTATGGTGGCCGGTAACTTCAGCGCCTTCTGGAAAGGCATCGTCATGGTAGGCCTCATGGTAGCGGCTTTCTTCGTCTCTGCCAGCGGACTCAACATCTTCGATGAATACTCCGCCATCTTCGCTTTCGGCCTCGTCGCCTTCGGTTTCCTCGGCATGGGACCTGTCACCATCGCGGTGGACAGCTACGGACCGGTAACCGACAATGCGCAGTCAGTGTTCGAACTCTCGCAAATAGAGAGCATTCCCGCCATCAAATCCGACATTGAAAAAGAGTATGGTTTTGTGCCCAACTTCGAGAAGGGCAAATACTTCCTCGAGGCCAATGATGGTGCAGGCAACACCTTCAAAGCCACGGCCAAGCCCGTGCTGATTGGTACGGCCGTAGTCGGTGCCACCACCATGATTTTTGCCATCATCTTGATGCTCAAAAATTTAGGAATGCTTCATCTGGAACTCACCAAAGCACCCGTCATCCTCGGTTTCATCACCGGTGGTGCGGTCATCTACTGGTTCAGCGGCGCCTCCATGCAGGCCGTTACCACAGGTGCCTACCGTGCTGTGGAGTTCATCAAGAAGAACCTCAACCTCGACAAGACCGAGGCCGACATTGAGGATTCGAAGACCGTAGTGAAGATCTGCACCCGCTACGCACAGCAGGGCATGTGGAACATCTTCGCCGTGATTTTCTGTCTGACATTGGCTTTCGCCTTCTTCGATCCCAACTTCTTCGTTGCCTACCTCATCTCCCTCGCCGTGTTCGGTCTGTTCCAAGCCATCTACATGGCCAATGCCGGTGGTGCATGGGACAACGCCAAGAAGGTGGTGGAAGTGGACTTGCAGGAGAAAAACACTGACCTACACGCTGCTACGGTGGTAGGTGACACGGTGGGCGACCCCTACAAAGACACCTCCTCAGTGGCTATGAACCCCATCATCAAATTCTCCACCCTGTTTGGCATGTTAGCTACTGAAATCGCAGTGGTGATGAAGGTGGTGGCCCAAGAGAATGGTTCGGCCGACTACACCCCGTACATCGGTCTTGCCTTCCTTGCGGTGGGTCTGTTCTTCGTCTATCGTTCCTTCTATGGCATGAGAATCAAGAGCGAGAAGAAAGAAAAGGCAGCCAAGAAATAACCTGAATGTTATACATATTTTATATTAATCATAAAAAATTATAACAATGAACAAAATAACCCTCCTGCTCATCGCTTTGGTAGCTATTGTCCTCACTGCCTGCGGAAGCAGCAAAGCAAAGGAAAACGACATTAAAGTTGCTGATGATGAAGTAATTGTATATTTTTGCAAAGACATCACCCCTGAAAACATCCTGAAACTGTACGAGGCGCTGGGAGTAAAACAAGAGGGGAAAATCGGCTTAAAGGTGCATTTTGGAGAAGAAGGGAACCAAAATTTCCTGAATCCCGAACTGCTGCGCCCGTTAGTGAAGAAGACGAACGCCACTTTTGTTGAAACCAACGTGCTGTATGTCAGCAAGCGCCGTTTCACCGACCAGCACATCGCGCTGGCCAAGGAGCATGGCTTCACCTTCGCACCGATTGACATTCTGGATGACGAGGGCGAGATTGAATACGCCGCTACTGGCCTGAAGCATTTCGACAAGATCAAGACGGGCAGTCATTTCGCCAATTACGACGCATACATCATCTATTCACACTTCAAAGGGCATGGTTCGGCAGGTTTCGGCGGGGCCATCAAGAATGTGTCGATGGGTTTTGCATCGCCTGGCGGCAAGATGGCCATGCATGCCTCGAATGTACCGGCCGTGAAACATGGTGACCAATGCGTACACTGCAACCGCTGCGTGCAGCAATGTCCCGCCAATGCCATCGTGCTCACTGAGGGCGGTCCGGTGATCGACAGCAGCAAATGTCTTGGCTGCGCAAAATGTATCGCGGAATGCGGTTTCGGCATCTTCTCACCCGGCGGCTTCACCTCCGGAGAAGAATTCCTTGAGAAGCTGGTAGAATACGCAAAAGTTTTCGTGGAAAAGAAACCTATGGTATTCATCAATGTGATGGACAACATCTCGAAGACCTGCGACTGCTCGGCGAAAGCACCCAAGCCCTTCATG
The DNA here is from genome assembly GCA_017962845.1 of Bacteroidales bacterium. Taxonomy (GTDB): domain Bacteria; phylum Bacteroidota; class Bacteroidia; order Bacteroidales; family WCHB1-69; genus UBA1756. The sequence goes on from JAGCUN010000030.1 coordinate 39,874, forward strand.
GATAAGATCGGGGCAGTAGCCTCCACCGACATCGTGGCGGTGGACCTCGTGTGCCACGACCTCTGCGCCAAAAAACAGAACACCGAAGATGCCTTCAAGGATGTGAACGACGTGAGCGGGCGCGGTCAGTGCGAGTATGCCGCCAAGCTGGGGATGGGCAAGATGAAATACGTGCTGGTGGATGTCACCACCGGCAAGCGCATCACCTTGGAGGATGCGTTGAAATAGAGCTTGACTATCACGACGGGATGTATCTCCATTCTATTCAAATCACCAACTTCAAGAACTACGAGCAGGCGGACTTCACCTTTTCGGAGAACGTGAACGCCATCGTTGGCGACAACGGTTCGGGCAAGACCAACCTCCTGGATGCCATCCACTATCTGTCGTTCTGCAAAAGCTACTTTTCCGCGCAAGACCAACAATCGGTAAGGTTCGACGAGGAGTTCTTTGCCCTGCACGGCGAGTTTGTGGGACAAACCGACGAACGCACACGACGAGTGAGCTGCGTGTACAAGACAGGCGGCCGCAAGGTGATGAAACTGAACCAGAAGGAGTATGAGCGGTTAAGCGACCACATCGGACTTTTCCCCTCCATCATGGTAGCACCCGTGGACAGCAGCCTCATTCATGGGGGCAGCGAGCTCCGCAGGAAGTTCTTCGACATGATCATCTCACAATTCGACAAGGAGTACCTGCAGTCGCTGATTGCCTATCAGAAGTTGCTGGCGCAAAGAAACACCCTACTGAAGCAGATGTTTGAGCAGGGACGTCACGACAGCTCGTTGCTGCAAGTCTACGACATGCAAATGGCACCGATGGCTGAGCTGGTGCACGAACGCCGTAAGGCTTTTTTAACTGAGATACAACCCACTTTTCAGAAACATTACGACTTTCTGGCCGACAGCCGCGAGGAGGTGGGCATCGACTATCAGTCGTCGCTCAACGAACTGCCCATGGAGGAGCTGCTGCGAAGGAACGAACAGTCGGACTTCAGGAGCGGTTTCACCTGCGCCGGAGTCCATAAAGACGATTACGATTTCGGGATGAACGGTAAAAATGTCCGAAAATACAGCTCCCAAGGCCAACAGAAAACTTTTCTATTAGCATTGAAACTCACACAGTTTGACCATATTTTTGAGAAAAAAAAGGTGAAACCCATCCTTTTGTTGGACGATATTTTCGACAAATTGGACGAAAAACGGATACAAAAATTATTGTATTTAGTTGGAAATGAACATTTTGGACAGGTTTTTCTTTCTGATACAGACCTCAGCAGGGCTGAAAGGATTCTGACTTCCCATGACATCAGTCACAAAATTTTTACGATCAGAAATGGCATAGAGAGCAGATTATAAAAAAATAATTCATTGTCTATCAATTTCATAAAAAAATATTAGAAGAAAAAAATAACAGACAATGATTATCTAATAAAAAAATGTAGTATTTTTGCACAAATTTTAAAGTGAATAACAATGGAAGAATTGATCGAAGAAGTAAAAGAAATCATCGCAGAAAAATTAAGCGTTGACAAAGACGACATCACCTTAGATAAGAGCTTTACCGCCGACTTGGGCGCTGATTCCCTTGACACGGTCGAATTAATCATGGAATTCGAGAAGAAGTTCAACATCACGATTCCTGATGAGGTAAGCGAAACAATTCACACTGTTGGTGACGCTGTAGAGTACATCAAGAACAACCGCAAATAACACTCCCCCCCTCATCGTATGGAATTGCGACGAGTTGTTATTACCGGAGTCGGGGCATTGACTCCGATAGGTAATAATGTTGCCGAATATTGGGACGGTCTCCTCACGGGGAAAAATGGTGTAAATCCCATCACACATTTTGATGCGACAGGGTACAGGACTACTTTTGCCTGTGAATTGAAAGGGTTTGACGTGTCCAAGTACATGGATCCCCGGGAGGCCCGCAAGATGGACAATAGTTCTCTGTATGCCATTGCCGCCGCTGTGGAGGCCATGACAGATGCTGGGCTTGCCCCTGGCACCTACAACCCAGATCGTGCCGGAGCCATTATCGGAAGCGGTATCGGTGGAGTGACCACCAGCGCTTACGAGATCACAGAGCAGGCCGAAACGGGTGGTGTGCCGCGGTACAGCCCGTTCTTCATCCTCCGCTCATTAAGCAACATGATTGCAGGCAACCTTTCGCTACGATTCAACCTGCGAGGCCCCGCCTACATCGTGTCTGCAGCTTGCACATCGGCAGCCGTGGCATTATGGAACGCCTGCAATTTCATACGTTCCGGCCAATGCGACCTGATTCTTTCTGGCGGGACAGAGGCTGGCATCGCGCCAGTCGGCATCGGCGGATTCAACAGCATGAGAGCCCTCTCAACACGCAACGACGACATTTATACCGCATCACGCCCATTCTCCATCGGCCGTGATGGTTTTGTGATGGGGGAAGGCGCTGGCATCCTGATTCTGGAGGAATATGAGCACGCAGTGAAACGCGGTGCCCACATCTACGCAGAGATTGCCGGCATCGGACTCACTACAGATGCCTATCACTCCACCCATCCGAGACCAGATGGCGCCGGTGCCCGTTTGGCTATGAAACTCGCCCTGCAAGAAGGACGCATCGCCCCAGAAAATGTGAAGCATATCAACACCCATGGCACTTCAACACCGCTGGGCGACAATGCAGAATGCCGTGCCATACAAGACCTGTTCGGAAAACACGCTGAAAACATCCTCTACAACTCCACCAAATCCATGACCGGACACCTCATGGGAGCAGGAACTGCCATCGAGAGCATCGCCACCATCCTTGAGCTTCAAAACGGAGTAGTGCACCCCACCATCAACTTCATGGGACAAGACCCCGAATTGCCCAAATGGAACTTCTGCATATACGGGCCTGAAGAGTGCGAAATGGACTATGCCCTTTGCAACGCTTTCGGATTCGGCGGTCACAACGCCTCCATTCTATACAAGAAAATCTAACGACATTGTTCAACATAGGCAAAAAACAAGATTCCCACGAGAAGGAGATTTCCAGATTTCTCCGGAATGTCATAGGAATACGCCCCAGCAACCTTGAAATTTACCTTACAGCGCTGACCCATCGTTCGGCATCCAACAACGTGATGGACGGACATGCGCTGAACAACGAACGCCTTGAATATCTTGGTGATGCCATCCTTGACGCCATCATGGCGGAATTCCTTTTCAAAAAATACCCCCTGAAATACGAAGGCGAACTTACCGAGATGCGTTCCAAATTGGTAAGTCGCGAGCGACTGGGACAGCTCTCACGCAAACTGCACCTCAATGAACTCATCACCATCAACCCCAACGCCCATGCCAAGTCTGCCGGAGGCGACGCCTTTGAAGCCTTGGTCGGCGCACTCTTCCTGGACAAGGGTTATGAGAAGACCAAACAGATTGTGCTCAAGAAAATCTTTGAGAGCAATTACAATCTTGACGAGGTGGTGATGGAGGATGTTAACTTCAAGAGCAAAATTATCAATTGGGCACAACACCAGCACAAGAAGGTGGTCTTCGACCATGATATTGTGGAACATCGACGCGATTCGAGGCTATACAGAGTGAGACTCACTATCGATGGGAAGGTATTAGCCGAAGGGCTGGAATATACCATCAAGAAGGCAGAGCAGATCGCTGCACAACGTGCCTGCGACAAAATTTACCCCCAAAAAGAAGAGAACGAATAATTTCTCCCATGAAACGCTTCTTTTTTTCGCTTTTCGTTCCCACATTCATCATTCTCATTTTGGCCAAATGCCATCACCCTAAAGACCATGATGAAACTCCGAGTCCGAAGGACACAATCCCCAAAAGTGAAGTCCTCACCCCTCTCCCCGACACCATTTTCCCTTCTGTTGACAATTTGGAATACTCGATCACAGTTTTTGATTCCCTGACGGACGGTCACATAGGCTGGTTCGAAGACCCTTATGAGAACGCACCTGGCGCATTCACCTTCCGTGGCAACCACTATCGGAATGCAGATTTCCACGGCACCCTACAGGGACGCCCCGACACGGTGATCATCAACTGGGTGTTCAAAACCGGATTCGACAAACGAGTGACGAAATTCGGTTCTTGGGGCGGTGGCACAGGTTGGACCGGACAGCCATTGTACGTGGAGTGGCCTGACAGCTGCATGGAGCGTTTCCGTAGAGAAAGTCCGGCACTCACCCGCAATTTTGGCAAAGAGGAGATTATCGTCGGTTCGCTGGACGCGCACCTCTATTTCATCAACTTCCAGACCGGAGACTCGTCACGGCGCAGCTTTTACGTGGGCAATACCATCAAAGGGACCCCTTCGTTGGATCCTGACATGAACGGAAACTTGTATGTTGGGCAGGGCATTCCCTGCATAAACCCCTTCGGTGCACTGACATTCAATCTGTTCACCCACCAGAAGACCCAAACGTTCGGACGAGACCCCCGTGCATGGCGCAACTGGCAAGCATACGACTCATCGCCCATCCGGGTAGGACAATTCCTATTCCGCCTCGGCGAGAACGGAACAGTATATAAGTATTTATGCAGCGGTGACACCCTGAAGCTGCATTCCACTCTTCGCTATCATGCCAAAGGAAGTGGAGCTGCCGGCATCGAATCATCGATGGCAGTTTATCGCAACTATGGTTATTTTTCCGACAACCACGGAAATGTCATCTGCATCAATCTCGACAACTTAAAGCCCGTATGGCACTATTTCAACCATGATGACAGCGACGGATCGCCTGTGATTGCCGAAGAGGAAGGCGTCCCCTACCTCTACACTGGCTGCGAAATCGACAAGCAGAATGAGGGGAATGGGTACTTGACAAAGTTGAATGCGCTCAATGGAGAGGAAGTATGGACTACAGCAACCGCTGGACGTCGAACCACCTTCAACAATAATCATTTCGACGGAGGGTTCTACTGCACTCCCTTGCTGGGAGAAGGAAACTGCCGACATCTTGTATTCGCCAATTTCGTACGCAACACACCTGCAATGTCGGGAGATTTCATGGCTTTCAACAGACAGACGGGCGAAGAGGTTTACCGCGTCCCACTGAAATACTATGCGTGGTCATCCCCTGTTGCTCTGTACAATGAAAACGGGGAGATGTTCATTTTCACGGGAGACACTACCGGCTACATCTACCTTATTGACGGAGCCAGTGGGGAGATTCTGTTCAAGAAACTGGTTGGCAACAATTTCGAATCCTCTCCTGTGGTCATCGGCAACCATGTCGTGATAGGTTCACGCGGACAGGAGATTTACAAATTCACCATTACCCATCGTTAGGCACAAAAAAAACACCTTATCGGAATAAGGTGCTTGATCTTGGTTCTGTGGAGCGGTAGACGGGTCTCGAACCCGCTACCTGCAGCTTGGAAGGCTGCCGCTCTACCAAATGAGCTACTCCCGCCGGGTGGTGGGGGGGGGAGGATTCGAACCTCCGAAGGCTAAGCCAACAGATTTACAGTCTGCCCCATTTGACCGCTCTGGTACCCCCCCGGCGAGCCGATAGACGGACTCGAACCGGCGACCGGCTGATTACAAATCAGCTGCTCTACCAACTGAGCTATATCGGCCTGTGCTGTGTTCGATTTCAAATAACGTCCATCGTTTTCGAGGCTGCAAAAATACAATTTTTTTATTTGCTGGCACACCTTTCTGCAAAAAATTTTTTATTCATAGATAAATCTCTGATTAAAAAATAATTAATCTTTTCACACCCATCCATTACAACAACTATTCCATATTAGTCACAATAAATTGTGCATAAAATTTCGGACAAATTCTAACAAAATCGAGAAAATTCGCGTAACTTTGCAGCGTAAAGACGATTTTCGAACGCACGCGCTGTATGCGCTAAAACCAACATCAAGCATGGGCAACCTGATTCTCTTTTTCTTCGCAGCCTACACCATCCTGCTGTTTGTCGTCATGTGGTTCTCCGCCCGCAGGGCCGACAATGCCAGCTACTTCACCGGCAACCGCAAGTCGCCGTGGTTTGTGGTGGCCTACGGCATGATCGGCGCTTCGCTGTCGGGGGTTACCTTCATGTCTGTGCCTGGCGACGTGGCCAACATCCACTTCACCTACTTCGGCATCGTGCTCGGCTACATCCTCGGCTACATCACCATCGCCTACGTGCTGCTGCCCATCTACTACAAACAGAATGTCACCTCGGTATATGAGATCCTCGAGCAGCGCATGGGAGGCGCCGCCCACAAGACCGGCTCCCTCTTCTTCATCCTGTCGCGCCTGCTCGGCTCCGCCCTACGGATGTACCTCGTCATCTTCGTGCTGCAGACTTTCGTCTTCGACGCGATGGGCATCCCGATATGGCTCACCGCCACCGGCATGGTCATCATCATCCTTCTCTATACCTTCCGCGGCGGCATCAAGACCGTGGTGTGGACCGACACCCTGCAAACCACCTTCATGCTCGCCGCCCTCATCCTCACCATCACCATCATCATCAAACAGTTAGGGATGCCAATTTCGGATATTTGGCAACAGATGAAGGCCGGCGGCCATACCCAACTCTTCGAAACCGACTGGCACCAGTCCAACTTCTTCGTCAAACAGATTATCAGCGGCATGTTCATCACCATCGTGATGACCGGTCTCGACCAAGATATGATGCAGAAGAACCTGACCTGCAAGAACTTGAAAGACGCACGTCGCAACATGCTCACCTTCTCGGGCATCCTTGTGGTGGCCAACGCGCTCTTCCTCTTCCTCGGCGCACTGCTGCTGATCTACGCCCAAAACAAAGGAATCGACCTTGCTGACATCATCGCCGCACACAAGACCGACAAGATCTATCCGGAGATCGCCTTCAACCACCTCGGTGTGGCCACCGCGCTCATCTTCACCATCGGCCTTATCTCCGCCGGCTACTCCAGCGCCGACGGCACCCTCACCGCCCTCACCACCTCGGTGTGCTACGACCTCATCCGTCTCAACCGAATCACCTCCGACCCGAAACGCCAAACCCGCATCCGCCGCCTTATCCATGTCGGCATCGCCATCCTCTTCCTCATCACCATCATCATCTTCTCCAACTATCACAACAACTCGCTGATTACCATCATCTTCAATGTGGCCAGCTACACCTACGGCCCCATCCTCGGCATGTTCGTTTTCAGCATTTTCACCAAAAGAAGTATCAAGATTCCCGCCCTCGTACCCGTCATCGCCATCCTCTCCCCTATCCTCTGCCTGCTGCTCAACCGCTTCTCCGAACAACTGCTGTGGGGCTATAAATTCGGCTTCGAACTGCTGATTGTCAACGGCCTCCTCACCTTCGTCGGACTTATTGCCATCTCAAAGAAAGGCATTCAGAATAAGATATAAAACAGATCCGCGTCAACCTGCGCAATTCGCGGTTAAGATGAATAAAAGAACCATGACCCTCAAAGAAAAATACCAGTTCCTGATCCAGTACTTCGCCGAGCACAACCCTGATGCCGCCTCGGAACTGGAGTTTCGCAACAGCTTCGAGCTCATCGTGGCCGTGGTGCTGTCGGCCCAGTGCACCGACAAGCGGGTGAACATCGTCACGAAAGGATTGTTCGCCCAGTTTCCGACACCCGAGGCGATGGCGAAAGCAGAAGTATCTGAGATTTACGAGTTGATAAAATCGGTCTCCTATCCCAACAACAAAGCCAAACACCTGAGCGGTCTGGCCAAGATGCTGGTGTCGGACTTCAACGGACAGGTGCCAAGCACCATGGAGGAGCTGACGCGTCTGCCGGGTGTGGGGCGCAAGACCGCCAACGTCATCCTCGCCATCGTGTATGACCAGCCCGCCATGGCCGTCGATACCCACGTGTTCCGCGTGGCACACCGCCTCGGCATCGTCCGCAACGCCAACACCCCGCTGGAGGTCGAGAAACAGCTCACCGCCCACTTCCCGCCAGAAACCATCCCCATCGCCCACCACTGGCTCATCCTGCACGGACGGTACGTATGCACCGCCCGCAATCCCAAGTGCGACGAATGCGGACTCACAACCGTATGCAGCGAAAAACAACAACAGAAATCATCTAAAATCCAACCCCAATAACCATGGAACCTTATATCCCCGACGCCGAACTTGAGCGTAAAACCATCCTCAACAAATACCGCGAACTGCTTAACCTGATTTGGGACAAGACCACCCTGCAGCAGCGCAACAGCATCCACAAAGCCATGGCCCTCGCCGTCAAGGCCCACAAGGACATGCGCCGCAAGAGCGGAGAACCCTACATCTATCACCCGCTCGCCGTCGCCAAGATTGTGGTGAAAGACATCAACCTCGGCACCACCTCCGTGGTGTGCTCCCTGCTGCACGACGTGGTGGAAGACACCGACTACACCCTCGAGGATATCAATGAGATGTTCGGCGACAAGGTGGCCCGCATCATCGACGGCCTCACCAAAATCGAGAACCTCCCCTTCAGCCAGAACGAGTCCATCCAGGCCGAGACTTTCAAGAAGATTTGCCTCTCCATGTCGGAAGATGTGCGCGTCATCCTCATCAAACTCGCCGACCGCCTGCACAACATGCGCACCCTCGACGCCATGCCGCCCGAAAAACAGTGGAAAATCTCATCTGAAACCACCTACTTCTACGTCCCCATCGCACACCGTCTCGGTCTGTACAACATCAAGAGCGAACTCGAAGACTATGCCATGCGATATACCGACCCCAACAACTACCGCATGATCTATAACAAACTGAAAGACACCGAGAAAAACCGTGAGACGTTGATCAAGGACTTCATCACCCCCATCGAAGAGCAACTCAAGGCAGAAGGCATTGAGGCCACCGTTTCAGGCCGCACCAAATCCATCTGCTCCATCTTCCAGAAAATGGAACGCCAGAAATGCGACTTCGAAGGCGTTTACGACGTGTTCGCCGTGCGGTTTGTCTTCGAAGCCGAACCGCAGGACGAAATCAAGCGGTGCTGGGATATCTTCCGGATTGTCAGTAAGATATACCCACACAACAAGCCCGACCGCATCCGCGACTTCCTCTCCAACCCGAAACCCAACGGCTACCAAGCCCTCCACACCACCGTGATGAGCAAGAGCGGCAAGTGGATTGAGGTGCAGATCCGTTCGCACCGTATGGACGAGATTGCCGAGCGAGGTATCGCCGCACACTACAAATATAAAGAGGCCGACCGCACCCCGCAAGAGTACGACAACCGCGTGGAAGAGTGGCTCACCAAAATCCGTGAAATCCTCAAAAGCGACGACAGCACCGCCCTCGACTTCCTCAATGAAATCAAACTCAACCTCGGTCTCAAAGAGGTCTTCGTCTTCACACCGAAAGGTGACATGCGCACCCTGCCGGCCGGCTCCACCGTGCTCGACTTCGCCTACGACCTCCATAGCAACCTCGGCAACAAGTGCCTCGGCGGCAAGGTCAACGCCGAAATCGTGCCCCGCAACTACGTGCTCAAAAATGGCGACCAGCTCGAAATCATCACCTCCAAGAACCAATACCCCACCGTGGAGTGGTTCGACTTCGTGAAAACCACCCGCGCCAAAGAGTGCATCAAGGAGGCCATCCGCCTCGAACAAAAGAAATACAAGGAAGAGGGGGAACGCATCCTCAACAACTACTTCCAAGAGTTGGGCTTTGAGTGCAACGATGCCAACAAGGGCAAAGTGCGGGCTGCCACCAAGATACGCTCCGAATACGAGTTCTACAAATATATCGCATCGGGCAAAATGTCGAAAGAGAGAATCCAACAGATCATCTCCGATGCCAAGAACAAAAACCTCGAGAGTTTCCAGCGCAACATCAGCGACGAGCTTTCCAAGAAGTCACTCGACAAACTTCTTGATGAAGAGTTGGAGAAGAATCCGGAAATCTTCATGCTCGACGAGTCCTCTTCCGAAAAAATCAAGCACATCATCGCGCCCTGCTGCAAGCCCATCCCCGGCGACCAGGTGGTAGGCTTCCAAATTTCGAGCGACGAGATCATCGTACACCGCACCAACTGCCCGGAAGCCATCGAGCAGATGTCGAAATTCGGCAACCGTATCATCAAAGCAAAATGGCGTAAAGACCAGGAAATCACCTTCTTGTCAGGTGTTCGCATGGAGGGCTTCGACCGAAAAGGCATGATCAAGGAAATCATCGACATCATCTCCGTACAACACAACCTCAACATCCGCTCGCTCAACATCGCCTCCAAAAACGGCGTGTTCACCGGCGAACTGATGCTTTACATCGAAAATGCCAAGTCGCTCAACGAACTCATTGAGCAGTTACACAAAATCGACAATCTGGAAAAAATACAACGCGTGGGATTTGACCTGCTGTAAACACAGCTGAAAACGCTCACATCCAGCGTTTTCGCTTAAAGAAAATCAGCAGCACCACCACCGTCACCACACATACCACCAGTACGCCCCAGAATGCCCACGACTTATCAGCAAAGGGCAGGCCTACGTTCATACCATACAAACCCGTGAAGAAGGTCAACGGCAGCACAATCGTAGAGATAATGGTCAGCACGCGCATAATCTCGTTGGTGCGGTTGGTCTGCAACGAATCAAAAGTGCTGGACAGGCCAGCCACCAACTCGCCATAGTCATCCACCATATCCCACATCTTCTGGTAAAAGTCGAGGATATTACCCCAGTAGTCCTCCATGTCCTCCACATAACCTTTCACATCTCCAGACTCAAAGAGGTGGAACAGACGCAGTTGCGGCTTGAACATAGTGTTCAGCTGGATGATATTTTTGCGGAATATCGACATCCGTTCGATGGTCTTTTCCGACTTTCTGCTAAACAAATCGCGGTTGATGGCCTCCAACTCGGTGCCCAACTTCTCCACCAACAAAAAGGTCTCTTTCATCATGCGATACAGCACTTTATACAAAATACCGTCGCTGGTACCACCGATATGCTCATCCTCCTCCATCTCCTCAGGGTCCATCTTCGTCAGGTTGAACAAATCCTGCACCACATAGTGCGAATTGCCCACCGTGATGATGAAATCATGGCCCCAGAAAATCTTGGTCTCCTCCGTTCTCACCAAATTGGTGCGGGCATCAAGAATCGGGAAATGAAGCACGAGGAAATAATAATCGTCGTAAACGTCTATCTTCGGGCGCTGTACGAAACTGTAGCAGTCTTCAATGTCCAGAGGGTGAAAATGGAAGTTGTTCTTCAAAAAATCCATATCTTCCACAGTGGGATTCGTGATATGATGCCATTTCAGCACACCGAAACTAATCGTATCCACCATTATTTCACCTCCTTTCCTTTTTATGGACAAAACTAAATCCTACATTCGTACTATGTTTACAATTACGCGGCAAAAATACGCATTTTTTTGAAAAAAGTTACATTTTTTAAAGGAGAATTAGTGATGAAAACCGCCCGATTTAAAGCCCAAACATTTTGGCAAAAATCGAAACTCTATTTTCTAACGCTTGATTTTCAAATAATTGCAAATATTCAAACATCAATCGACTATCCCAATTTTCGAAAATTTTTCGCTCATCAATGGCAAAATTACGCAACTTTTGTTCCGTATCATAATAGATGGGGAAAAGATAAAAAAGGTCGAGCAAGGCCTTCTCGGGAGTGGCCATCAAAAAAGAAAAGGGCTTCTCCCCTATCTCTTCATAACCAAAAAACAGTTCCGATTTCACTTTTCTATAGTCAAAATTCCCCAATATATTACGAAATTCCTTGGTTTTATGAATCGTTATACTGCTCAACTGGGGGGAAAGTGGGTTGGGAAGATAGCCGTGATAAGTCAGGGCCGAATGGAGGCTGACGTAGGAATCTGAATAGATAGAATTTGCGATAAAATATTGAAATTCACTATTTTCTAAAAATTCAGGAAAAAGATAGAGCCCATTTCTCACCTTCACCAAATAACCATTCTGGCACCATCGCGTAAGGCTGTTTTTGTCGAAAGCGCAGTCTGACTCCCGAAGTTGTTCGGTCGTAACACATCCGAAGGATGAAAATTGCTGATGGAATTGCTGAAAGGTCATAACGGCTGCAAAAATACGGCATTTTTTTCAAGATAGTTCAGAAAATTTATTTAGCAAGAAAATAATTCGGGAAAAACACGTAATTTTGCATTCTTAAAATAGAAAGAAATATTTTATGTTAGTATTTGAAAATCAGAAAGTTCTCTATCTCCTATTCATCATTCTCGCACTGGTGGCTGGGTATGTGATTCTGCTTTTCATCGACCGTAAACGATTCCTCAAAAATATAGATGCCCCGCTATTAGCCCGACTGCAGCTCAACCGCCGCAAGGCGATGCCGCACATCAAGTTCGGCCTCTGCATGATGGCCTTAGCCTTTCTCATCCTCGCGGCCGCCAACCCGCGCACACCGGGCAAGGAAATCTCCGCCACCCGCAGCGGTGTGGACGTACTTTTCTGCCTCGACGTGTCGAAAAGCATGGATGCGCAGGATGTGAAGCCCACCCGTCTGGAAGCCTGCAAGATGGCCATCAACCACTGTATCAACAAGATGAACGGCAACCGCGTGGGGGCAGTGGTCTTTGCCGGCACCGCCGAAGTGGCACTCCCCGCCACCACCGACTACGAGTTCGCCAAGAACTCCATCAACCTGCTCAACACCAGCAAATTGTCCATACAGGGCACCGACCTCTCCGAAGCCTTGTACCGCTCCGCCGCTGCCCTGGGCATCTCGTTGGAAGATGACGAAGAGCAACCGACTGGTGACACCGCTACTCTCGTCCAGAAAGCCATCATCCTCATCTCCGATGGCGAGGACCACGCGGAAGATGCCCTCGTCGCCGCCCGCAAGCTGCACGAACACGGCATCCTCATCTTCACCATCGGCATCGGCACCCCCAACGGAGCCACCATACCTGACGGCAAGGATGTGAAACGAGACCGCGACGGGCGCCCTGTGGTGACCAAACTCAACGAAAAGATACTCAAAGACATAGCACAAGAAGGAGGCGGTGAATATATCCATGCCGAAAACGTGCACTCCAGCTTCGAGGCCATTTTCGAATCCCTCGACCAGATGGCCAAGAGCGACTTCGGCAAGGTGAAACTCACCACCTACGAGTCACAGTTCCAATATCCGCTGGCCGCCGGGCTGCTCCTGCTCGCCGTGGACGGATTCCTCCTTGCCGCTAAACCCACCCGCCGTCGCCGCCGCACGGCCCACGCACTCCTACCCCTGCTCGCCACCGTCGTGCTATTGACCTCCTGCCGCCATCGTACCCTCGAACAGACCAACCCCCTGCTCGGCTCCGCCAACACGATGTTCGCCACCGCCGACTCCCTTACCCCCGACCACCAACCCTACGACCTGCCCGAACAAGCCGACAGCCTCTACCACCAAGCCCTCCGCATCTACCAAACCATCCCTGACACCCTCCCACAATTCGCCGACAAAGCCCTCTTCAACCAGATTGCCGCCAACTACCGCATCGGCAACTACGACTCCATCCCCCGCCTCACCGACTCGCTGTTGCAATTCAACACCGGCAAGACCTTCAACGCCGACATCCACTACAACACCGGCAACAGCCACCTCGCCAACGGCCAATACCTTATGAAACTGGCGGAGTATGAGTCCAATGACTCGCTCAAACAACTGGCTTACAGCGAATACCAGAGAGCTATCGAGAGCTACAAGAACTGCCTGCGACTCCATCCCTCCGACATGGATGCCAAATACAACCTCATGTACGCCAAGAAACTTCTGCCCAAAGGCAGCGGCGGACAGGGTCAAGGACAAGGGCAGAACCAGCAAGACCAAAAACAAGACCAACAGCAACAACAGAATGGTCAAGGACAAGACCAGCAGCAACAACAGAACCAGCAGGGCGGTGGCAACGGTCAAGACCAACAACAGCAACGCAAGGAAGAGAGCCAGCAGATGAACCAGTCGGGCAATCAGGAACAGAAAAAAGACCAACAGCAGGGCGAAGGACAAGGTGACCAACAAGATAAGAAAGATCAGCAGAACAAAGAAGGCTCTCAGCCGCAGCCCAAAAAGACTGAAGACCAGAAGGCCCAAGAGCGACAGCTTAACGCATTGAAACAAAACGAGAAAGACATACAGAAAGAACGCGAAAAGATGTTAGTGCCCGTCCCGCGACAAAGCATGGAAAAGGACTGGTAACCTCAACGTAGAACGATGCCATCATGAAAAAATTCATCATCCTCATCACCATACTCCTCTGTTCGGCAGTGCCGATGCTGGCACAAAACTGCACGGCAAAAGCCCCCGCCAAGGTGGGCATCAACCAACAATTCCAGTATGTGGTCACCCTCGACCAAAACGGCAACGTGACCTCCACTGACTTCGGCAACTTCAGCAAAGTGAACGGCCCTGCCGTCAGCTCCTCACAGTCCATCAGTTTCGTCAACGGCCAGCAGACCAGCTCCTACACCCGCACCTTCACCTATACGCTAAAACCCTCCAAAACAGGCATCCAGGCCATTCCGGGCATAACCTGCGACGTGAGCGGAAAGAAAGTGAAGAGCAACGCCGTCAGCATCGAGGTCACCAAGGAGGACCAGCAGACCCAACAACGGCAGCAGCAACAAAATCAGCAGAGCGACCCGTTCGACAGCTTCTTCCGCAACTTCTGGGGTGAACCCCAGCGCAATACAAGCCAGAACCAGTACGATGTGTTCGTGAAAGCCGCCGCCTCCAAAAGCAACCCCTACTATGGTGAAACGGTCATCATCACCTACAAACTTTACACCTACAACATCTCCAACTGGCAGGCCACCAACATCAAATGGCCTCAGCAAAACAACCTGTGGTCGTATCGGATGGATGACCCCAACAAAATCCCAGAGCCCAAGTACGAGACCATCAACGGCAAGCGGTATGCCGTGTGGGAGATCTACAAGACTGCCGTAGCCCCACAGAAAAGCGGTTCCCTCTCCATCACCCCCATCACCATTGACATGCAGATGGTGACGGGAAGCGGCTTCTTCCAGAATGTTTCAGAAAAGACCATCAAGTCTAACGCCATCGACCTCAACGTGAAAGCCCTGCCCCTACAGGGCAAAGGCCCGCATTTCGGCGGATTGGTGGGACAGTTCACCCTTGCCTCCGAACTGTCACCAACAGAAGTCAACGTCAACGACGCCATCGACTTCACCATCACCATTTCCGGAAAAGGAAGCCTCCAGCTGGCCGACAACCCCGACTTCAACTTCCCCGACGGCTTCGATGTTACCGATCCCAGCGTGGACGACCAGATTAACACCAACGGCAACAGCGTAGGAGGGAAGCGTATCCTCAAGTACGTCCTCATCCCCCGCCAAAAAGGCACCTACGAAATCCCCGCCACCACCATCACCTACTTCGACCCCGAAAGCCAATCCTACAAAAATCTTACCACTGATAAATTTACCATCGAAGTCAAAGGCGAGAACGAGACACTGACACGCGACAAGAAAGAAGACGAGGCACAACCCGCCGATCTTGGCAGCGCCGTCAAGGCATTCTTCACAAAATATCTGTGGCTTTTCATCCTCATTCCCAGCCTGATACTGCTGCTCATCCTCATCTTGGTCATCATCCGATTCATCCGTTCCCACTCCAAGCAGGGCGACAAGACGAAAAAGAAGGTGCGTCATGCCAACCGTATTGCGGCACGCCGCCTCAAAAAGGCCAACAAACTGATGGCCGCCGGACAAGATGCCGCCTTCTTTGAGGAGATCTCGCATGCGCTTTGGGACTATTTAGGACACAAGTTCCGCATCCCGCTCTCAGACCTTTCCATCGACGCAGTGCGCAACAAACTCATTGACAAAGGGATGAACGAAGATGACATTCAGCAGTTCACCACCACCCTCGATGATTGCGAATACGCACGGTTTGCACCCGGCGACAAAGCCGAGATGATGAGCAAGCTGTATGAGCAAGCCCGCGACTTCATCACCCGCATGGAAAAGAAATAATGTAACTATCTTTATCACAATGGATTCAGAAAAATTTGTTGCGAAGACTTACGCCGGCTTGGAGGAGCTCTTGAAAGATGAACTCGTTGCGTTAGGCGCCACCAACTGCCAAATCGGGACAAGGGCTGTAGAGTTTGAGGGGGACATGGCGATGATGTACCGTGCCAACTACTTCTGCCGCTATGCGTTACGCATCCTGTGGCAGGTGCAGGAGTTCACCTTCCGCGACAACAAGCAGTTTTACGAGCAGATATTCAAATTCCCCGCTGAACGGCTGATGGATGCCGACAACACGCTGGCATTCAGCGTCACCATGAGCGGCTCGATGTTCCGCACACCGCTTTTCGCCGCCCAGTTGGCCAAGGATGCCGTCTGCGACCGCTTCCGCGACAAGTTCGACCAGCGGCCTTCGGTGGACAAAGAATCGCCAGATGTGCAGTTCCATATACACATCTACAACAACCATGCCGCGCTGTTCCTCGACAGCTCCGGCGAATCGCTGCACAAGCGCGGATACCGCGTCTCCACCCACCCGGCACAGATCAGCGAGGTGGTGGCCGCCGCCATGGTGAAACTATCGGGCTGGCACGGCGAGTGCGACCTCATCGACCCGATGTGCGGCTCCGGCACCATCCTCATCGAGGCCGCCATGCAGGCCCTCAACATCCCGGCAGGTTTCTTCCGCGAGCACTACGGCTTCGAGCGGTGGAAAAACTTCGACCGCCGACTGTGGCAGCGCGTCACCGACGAGGCCGACATCCACGATGACGTGCCCGTCAACTTCTACGGCTCCGACATCTCCGCACGCTTCCTCGGCATGGCCGAAGCCAACGTCAAGGCCGCCCGCCTGGGCGACTTCATCCGCCTCTTCCGAAAAGCCATGCGCGACACCCAGCCCAAACGAACTCCCGCCACCCTCATCTTCAACCCGCCCTACGGCGAACGCCTCGACATGGAAGAGATAGACGAATTCTATAAAGAAATCGGCGATACGCTAAAACAAAATTACGCAGGATGCACCGCCTTTCTCATCAGCTCTAACATACAAGCCATCAAACATATAGGATTACACCCCTCCAAAAAGACAACCCTTTTCAATGGTGCTTTGGAGTGTAAATTTCTCCGTTACGACCTCTATGCGGGAAAACGTTGATTGTTTTTCCAAAAAAATAATGTATTTTTGCAGACTTTAAAATAAAAATATGAAACGCACAGCTCTGATTTTCATATTCACCCTCTTCACCATCTCCCTGATGGCGCAGAAGAACACGCCTATGCGAGCGTATAATCTTTATTATGAAAAAGATTTCGTGAAGGCGAAGGAGTGCATTGACGAATGCATCAAAGATGAAAAATATGCTGCTAAAGCCAACACATGGCTTTACAAAGCCAATATCGAATACAACCTCGCGTTGAACGAATACAACCAACGCGTGAAAGACCCTTCCTATCAGTACGTACATCCCACCGCTGCCCGCGAATCATTCCAGGCCTTCAAAAAAGCCCAGGAGCTCAACAAAAACATCGAAGCCACCGACATGTATTCGCCTTTCCAGGCCATGCCCGCCATGTATCCGATGCTTTTCATCGAAGGGGTGGATGAAATTACCGCCAAGAACTTCGAGTCCGCCCGCGACGTGCTGATGCTCGCTGTTGAAAGCTACGAAATCAAAACTCCGCCCTCCTACCCCCTGAAAGGTGAGCTTTACTACTATTGTGCCTACGTCTATACCATGCTGAACGATCATGCCAAAGCACGAACCTACTACCAGAAGGCCCTTGATGACGGTTCAGAAAACGTAAATGTCTTTGTCGGATTGGTGGACAGCTATAAAGAGGAAGGAGACCGTGAAGCCGTTTTCAATCTCATCAACAAAGGCTTACAGAAAGATAGCGAGAATGCTCTTTTGCGCGTAGCCGAAGCCGATTATTATTTTTGGACCGAGCAGACGGAGAAAGGCCTTGAGAAACTGAAGAACCTGCCGGCATCTGTCGTGCGCTCTCCCGAAAGCGCCATCAACGCAGCCAATCTTTACATCAAAAACGACATGTATGTCGAAGCGGAAGAGTTGCTGCTGAGAGCCTACCAGATCACGCCCAGCAACACCACTATCGCCCACAACCTCGGCGTATGCTGCTCCAACCTCGGAGAGAAAACCTTCCTTGATGCCGAAAAGATTAAACTCGAAAGCAGCGAAAGTGTCTATCAGTCATTACGAAAGAAAAGCGATGACTACCTTGCCCGTGCAGCCGAATATTTCGAGGCAGCCCTCATCGGCAATCCTGACGACCTTACCGTACTCCACCGGCTCAAACAAATCTATCTCCGCTTACTGCAAGATGACAAAGCAAATGCTATAGAACAGAGAATCAAACAATTAGAATAATACAATAACCTTTTAATCATCATCATCATGAAAAAGCTATTTTTAGCAGCACTTGTCAGCATCCTCGCTATCAGTCTGAATGCACAAAATGTGAACGACGTTTGGCTGCTGCTCCAAAACAACAACGTCGCAGGTGCGCAAAAGAAAATTGAAGAATGCATGGCAGTGTCATCTTACCAGAATGATGCTACAGCATGGTTGTATCGTGGTAACGTTTATTTGAGAATCTATGACCGCGACAACGAACGTGTGAAGAAGAACCCTGAATATGTGACTCGTTTCCCTGATGCCATCTTCACTGCATACGAGAGCTTTTACAAAGCAATGGAAATCAATCCGAAGATGGAGACCATCAATGGTCTCGTCTCACCCAAGGATGGTCAGCTGACCTGCGGCAGTGAGATGTACACCATCGGATACAACGCATACGTGGCGAAAGATTTTGCCAAGGCTAAAAAATATTTGTCAGTTGCAGCCAAAGCTTTGGGTTCAGATGAAGGCATGAAAGAATACACTGGCTACGCCTACTACTTCATCTATATGATAGCCCGTTCAGAGAATGATGCAGAGGCCCAAAAGAAAGCCCTTGACGACGCCATTGCCGTGAACACCGACAACGATGTCATCTATCGTCTGGCATATGACCTGTACAACAGAGCACAAGACACTGTGAGATGTGGTGAGATTCTCAAATCGGCCAAAAAGTATGTGTCCAAAGAGAAGAAAGGCAACATTTACGCACTTGAGCTCAGCTATCTCATCGCGACTGGCGACTCCGTACAATTGGAGAAATGCTTTAAGAATGTCAAAAAATACACCAATGACACGATCGTGATGGCCGACTGCGCCAACTATCTGGTCAATGCTAAAGGTTTCGACAAAGCCAAAGAGCTGCTTGACTCCGCATTGGTCTCACATCCGGATTGCTTCTCACTCAACAGCATGGTGGCTTACTGCTACTTCATGCAAGCCTCTGAGCTGGGAACGCTGTCTAGCAAAGCCATGACCCGTCAAGACCTCTCATTCAACGAAAAGCTCGCACTCTCAGACCAATATAAGGCTGACCAGACCAAGATGATGGAAGAGGCCTACAAATGGGCTATCAAGTCGTATGAGATGAACAAGACCGATCACACCAACAACAGCATTCTGAAACAGACTGGCACACAACTCAAGAAAGACTTGCCTGCAGAGCTTCAATAATCCCATCCAAACAGAATGAAAAAGGCGCTTATTCTACTCACTGCCATTATTGCATGGAGTACCCTACAAGCACAAAATAACGAATCGGCATCCCATCAGGATGCCGATTCTATCGTTACGGTTCAAGACACCAGCCTCACCGACCGCGTAGTTTATTGGTATTACCACCACCTCAACTACGGAACCGTCACCCTGCTGATGGGCATTGAAAGTTCCTTCATCCCCTTCCCCTCGGAAGTGGTGGTACCGCCTGCTGCATGGAAGGCCTGCGATGAGGAGTCAAACATTCACCCTACCCGATACAACTGGCTGAACATCGTTATCATCGTGTTGTTCGCCACATTAGGAGCGATTATCGGTGCCCTTATCAACTACTACCTCTCTTTCTTTTTGGGACGCCCCATCGTATATTGGTTCGCCGACAGCAAGATCGGGCATCTGCTTCTGCTCAATAGCGACAAGATCAGGAGGGCAGAAGACTATTTCAACGAGCACGGCAACAGTTCCACCTTTATAGGGAGATTGGTACCCGGCATT
This sequence comes from Bacteroidales bacterium, assembly GCA_017962845.1. Taxonomy (GTDB): domain Bacteria; phylum Bacteroidota; class Bacteroidia; order Bacteroidales; family WCHB1-69; genus UBA1756. The sequence goes on from JAGCUN010000030.1 coordinate 59,945, forward strand.
CGGCAGCTCATCTCCATACCGGCTGGATTGTCGAAGATGCCTATCCTTCCGTTTATCGGATACACAGCACTGGGCGCGGGGACATGGAACTGCATCCTGGCCATCATCGGCTACGTTCTCCAGGGCAACAAAGCCCTCATCGAACAATATTATGTCCATATCAAATGGGGACTTTTGATTTTGGGTGTGGCCTTTGTCGCCTATCTGATTTATAAAGGCGTTAAAAACAAAAAGAAAAAGTCTCAGGACAAAGCGGAATAGACGTGCGAGTTTTTGGTCTCATCGGGAATCCCATCAGCCAAAGTCTTTCTCCCCAATTTTTTCAGCAAAAATTTGAAAGAGAAGGCTTAAAAGATATTGTGTATCAACTATTTCCCATCACCACCATAGACCAATTCCCTTTTCTTATAGAAAAAGAGAAGCATTTGGTGGGACTCAATGTCACGCATCCCTACAAAGAGTCCATACTTCCCTATTTGCACCGGCTGACGAAAGAGGCGCAAAGCATAGGGGCTGTCAACACGATAGGGATCAAGCGTGAAGGTGACCACATTGAGATGATAGGGCACAACACCGACTGTGAAGGTTTTGGCATCCTACTGGACCAGCTAGGCAAGCCCCTGCCAGAGCGGGCTTTAGTGTTGGGGACTGGCGGGGCAGCGAAGGCGGTGGTGCATGCGCTACATCAGCGCGGGGTGAAAGTAGCCCAAGTGTCACGCGATGCGCAACGTGGAGATTACACCTACGAAAGTCTTTCCCCGTCGGTGATTGAGAATCATTTGATGATTGTTAATGCGACCCCCGTGGGAATGGGTGTTGAGAGCCAAAGCTGTGTGCCCCTTCCCTACTCTTCCATTTCGCGCCAGCACATCCTTATCGATCTGATTTACAATCCTGAGGTCACTGTTTTTTTGCAGAAAGGGGCAAAGCAGGGTGCGAAGACTTATAATGGCAAAACCATGCTGATGGAGCAGGCAGAGGCGAGCTGGCGGTTCTGGCAGGACATCCCTTAAAACTCGTCCTCCACGGCACGTTTGATGTACACCTTGTCGCCGCGGCGCACCGGCACTTCCGTCGGGATGGAGCACACTTCACCTTTCTTCACCTCAGGAACCGGTTCCAGATGCAGTCTAACCTCCTTTACCACAGTTTCATAAACGCCTGTTGTAGCCCCTTCGATGACGATGATATCGCCGACGGCAAAGCCGCCGCCTTCCAGTGTGATTTCGGCCACCGAGAGTTTGCCGAAGAAGTTGGTCACTTTACCGATATGGGTGCGCACGGTGGTGGCGTGCGAGCCGTAGCGTTCCGACCATTCGCCCATCGTTCTTCCCAAATAATAACCATCCCAGAAACCACGGTTGAAGACCGTACGCAGACGTTCCGTCCAACCGGCAATCTTCTCCAGAGAAAAATTCCCATCCAGAACGGCCTGCACCGCCTCGTGGTAGCACTCGGTTGTAACTTTGACATAGTCGGCGGAGCGGCCACGGCCTTCAATCTTAAAAATCCCCACCCCAGCTTTCATCATCTTGTCGATAAAACCAATGGTACACAAGTCTTTAGGCGACATGATATACTGGTTATCCACCTCCAATTCGAGGTCGGTTTCCTTATCTTTTACGATGTAACCCCTGCGACAGGGCTGCAAGCACGCACCTCTGTTGGCGGGGAAATTGTAGTTGTCGAGACTGAGGTAGCACTTGCCCGAAACCGCCATGCAGAGCGCGCCATGCACGAACATCTCCACCCGCACGAGTTCGCCGCCGGGACCACAGATGCCATCCTCACGGATCTGGCGGATGATGTCAGCGGCCTGAGCGAGAGCCACTTCACGGCCCAAAACCACCACATCGGCGAACTGCGCATAGAAGCGTACCGCCTCCACGTTGGTGATGTTGCACTGCGTGGAGATATGGACTTCCAGCCCCACTTTCCTACAATAAGTAATCACTGCCATGTCGGAGGCAATGATGGCCGACACCCCGCACTGTTTCGCACAGTCGAGCAGCCGATGCACATCCGCTATCTCATCATTATAAATAATGGTATTAACAGTGAGATACGATTTCACATCATGCTGGCGGCAGATGTCGGCAATATTTTGGAGGTCGTCGAGGGTAAAATTGGCGGCAGAGCGGGAGCGCATATTCATCTTTCCCACCCCGAAATACACAGAACCCGCCCCTGCCTGGATGGCAGCGGTAAGGGCTTCATACGACCCTACGGGCGACATAATTTCGATAGGCTGAAAGAGCGATTTTTCAGACATATATAATTAATTACTAATAATTTACAAATTATCACCCAACTTACGGAAGCCACGGACAAGCGTCACCAGATCGGTTTTTGCGGTATAGTCGCGGGCATAGAGCTGGTCAGATTTCGATAGCATCTCATCCGTAAACTGGCAGCCTCGAAAAGCGTCGGTGGGACGCAGCACCCCAGGTTTGAGTTGAGAGAGAGGGCCTTCGGCATAGACTTTCGACAAGCCCACCCAGGATTTTCCACCCGCTAACACGCTGAAAATGTTGCTAACCAATCCGCCTTTATCTTTCACAAACCAGATGTCGATACCGATAAACAGCAGGAGAATGATAGCGGTCACCACGTCAAAGGCACGTTTTTTACGACGGTTGGCGGGTTGGGTGATGGAGTGCAGGTCGATGGTAAATGCGGCTTCTGGCGAGAAAATCGAGCTGCTGCCGATGACCGCCATACTACCTTCAGGAGCGATTTTGAACTCCATCTGCCCGGCTGGCAGCTGGCACATCAGGTCGATAATCTGTTCGGAAGAAAGGTTTTTGGAGCAGAAGATGACCTCGTTGATACGGTAGAGTGTCAGCAATTCACTGATTTGCAAGATATTGCCGATAGCTGGCGGCGTGGTAGTTCTAGTCTCTGTGTCGGTCGCGATGATACCGCAGAAGCTGCACTTGTTGTCCATCATCCTGACAATGTTGAGCACTCGTTCAGCCTCATCGGCGCTGCCCACCACGGCCACGCGCCTCAGTTCCGAGGGTTTTGATCCTGACATGCCGTGCGGCAGCAGTTTGGCGATAGAGCGCAGGAGGTTGACGGCGATCAGCGTCCACATCGTTCCCAACAGGATGACGGCGCGGGAGAATCGCAGCGACTCGGGCAGGAGGGCATAGACGAGCAGTATGGCCACCGTGCCGAGGGCGATACCCTGGCTGGCACGGGCCGCACCGAAGGGACGTTTGTAGCCCTTGCAGATCCACACCGACAGCAGCCATACCAAAATATAGAGCGGCAGCACGGCATAAAAATAGTGGTGTGGGAACGCGCTCTCGCGCCCGGCCAATACGGTATGGTTCCAATATTGTGCCAGGAAGAAAAGACCGGCATAGGCCACCAAAGCATCAGCGGCAGGCAGCAGCAGCCGGCTAAGAATCCTCTTCAAGGCTGCCAACGACGCTCTGAACCATATCGCACAGTTAATCAAAAAGTTGAATAATTTCGCATTATTTTTGGAGAAGTGCTTGGAGGCGAAAATCTGCATGGCCTTATAAAACACATGCACATAGTTCAGACTTCCTTTCTTCGTACTTTCACCTTTATAATGAATGATGCGGGTCTTGGGGAAATAGTAGTTTTTATAACCGCCTTTTAAAATCCTGTACGACAGGTCGATATCCTCTCCATACATGAAATAGTCCTCGTCGAGCAGTCCAATCTTGTCGAGCACGCTACGACGCAGCAGCATGAAGGCGCCGGACAGCACCTCCACGGAATGAATCTCATCGTTGCTGAGGTAGGTAAGATGGTAGGTGCCGAATTTGCGGGAGTGGGGGAAAAGTTTGGAGAGGCCGAACAGTTTGTAGAAGGCGACGGAGGGGAGCGGGATGCCGCGTTTTGACTCGGGGAGGAACTCGCCTTGTCCGTTCACCATCTTCACACCGAGGCCGCCCGCGTCGGGAGTGGCATCCATGAAGGCGAGGCACTTCTCGAAGGTGTCCTCCTCCACCACGGTGTCGGGGTTGAGCAGCAGCACATATTCGCCGGTGGATTCGCGGATGGCCTGGTTGTTGGCCTTCGCGAAGCCCACATTCTCCTTATTGGCCATCACCCGCACCTGCGGAAACTTCTCCGCCAGCATCGCCAAAGAGTGGTCAACGGAGTTGTTGTCCACCACAATCACCTCAGCCTCAATGCCATTAAGTGCCTTATAGACCGAAATGAGGGCCTGCTCCAAAAAATGTTCGACATTATAATTGACGATGATGATGCTCAGCTTCATTGTGCAGATGTTAGAAATAGGCCAGCACGGTCTTCTGCGTGCGCACCTTGTCCCCTACTTTCACATTCACTTCCGCATTCAGCGGCAGGAACACATCCACACGGGAGCCGAAGCGGATCATGCCCATCTCCTCGCCCTGCTGCACCTGGTTGCCCGGCTGCGGGTAGGAAACGATACGACGTGCCACGAAGCCCGCAATCTGTCGGAAAAGCACCACATCGTTCTCATTGCGGCGCACCACCACGGTATTGTGTTCATTGTCCAAAGAAGATTTGGGAAGATGGGCCACAAAATATTTTCCAGGATGGTAGGCCACGTATTCGATGTTGCCAGAGATCGGATAAAAGTTCACATGCACATTATACACCGACATAAACACCGAAATCTTGATACGTGAATCCTTGAAATACTCATATTCGGTCGCTTCTTCGATAGAAATCACCGTACCGTCGGCGGGCGACAACACTCCATTCTCCACTCGATTGATATGACGACGCGGCACACGGAAGAAGCGAATGACCGTATAGAAAGGAAGCAGCAACAGGATGGTCACCACCACATTCACCCACACATTTAAGTCAGTAAAATAGTAATAGAGAAAGAGGCAAACTGCCTCTATAGCAGCTGCAACAGCTATTGGTAAGAATCCCTCTTTATGTAATCGCATAGTCAAAATTTCTGAGTGCAAAAATACAACTTTCTATTGAAATATAAAGACATGGATTTTCGATTATTATGAGTAACCATGTTAATCCGCAGTCTCAGGGACATCGTATCGTTTGTCCAGTTCAGCAATGTTTATGAGGTTTTTATTAATATCCACATTCAAAAACTGTCCGCCCTTGGCCTTCACCTTCCAGATATAGACGCCATCGGTCTTCACCAATACGCTGTCGGTCACTTCGCGCTTGCGACTCCAGGCACGCAGGGCCGTATGGGTGTCCTTATTGTACAGGCGCACATTGGCGGGCGCGCTCACCTTATAATCCACATAAATCATCGTACCCTTCGGCACATAGAAAGCATATTCAATTTCATCATCAAATTGCAGCTCATTTTCATACACCAAAGTGCGCCGCACCGAAGAAAGGTTTTCAGCAATAACCCCACGGAGCACCTGCCGTAACGAATCGACGCGGTACTTGTGGTGCGCGCAGAACTTGCGGGCATCGTCTGACAATCCAGATGCATCGTAGGTAAATACCAGTCCATCGTACTGTTCCACCAGAAGTTGTAAGTCATTGTCGGAAGCGGTGATACGATAACTTTTCAAGGTAGAAGGGGCCTCATCCAACAACGAAGAGGTGGACCAATAGTTTTCCTTCACCTCATAAGGAAGTCCCAAAGTATCAACTGTATCGGCAGTTTTTTTTGACGAACAACCTGCCAAGATCAGCATTCCCACTATAACAATACACAAACGACGAGCCAGCATCAGTAACAAATTTAGAGGTTAATTCGATTTTTCATAAGACGTTTTTTCCTTTTCTTCACCGTAACCCGCACCACGCAATAGTCAATCAGCGGGGCGAAAACGTTCATCATCAGGATGGCGAGCATCATGCCTTCCGGGTAGCCATGGTTGGCCACGCGTATCACAATGGCCAGGATGCCCACCAGCAGTCCGAAGACATACTTGCCAGCGGAAGTGTGCGCTGCCGTGACGGGATCGGTAGCCATGAAGACGGCACCGAAGAGGAAGCCGCCCATGATGATATGTTGCCAGCCGCAGAACGGGGTAACGCCGCAATGGAACAGGATTTCGGCCATCGCCCAGCCACCGAAAATGGCCGTCAGCATAATCTTCCAGCTGGCCCTTGCGTCAGCAGGAGGATGAGGGCACCGATAAGGATAGCGATTTTGGAGGTTTCGCCGATACAACCGGGGACAGTGCCGACAAACATCTCCATGAACGAGGGCATCTGGCCGGTGGCACCGCTGGCGGCCAGAGCCAGAGGCGTGGCACCACTGACGGCATCGGGAGCACCAGAAATCCACACCGCATCGCCGGAAATCACTGACGGATAGGCGAAAAAGACGAATGCTCGCGCCACCAGAGCGGGGTTCAGGAAGTTGTAACCTGTGCCGCCGAAAACCTCTTTGGCAAACAAGACCGAGAAGGCGGTGGCAACGGCCACCATCCATAACGGCACATCGGGCGGCATAATCATCGGGATCAGGAAACCGGTCACAAAGAACCCTTCGGCAACCTGATGTCCGCGCCGCTGGGCGAAAATCACCTCGATAGTAAGTCCCGATACGTAGGTTACTACCACCATCGGAAGCCACTTCAGCAACCCATATCCCACACATTTCCAAAAGCTTGCACTTTCACCCAACGCAATGTAGTGCTGACTTCCCACATTCCAAATCCCGAAACAAAGCGCAGGCAACAGGGCGATCATCACCGTAATCATCACGCGCTTCATATCCACCGCATCGCGCACATGGCTCCCGCCTTTCGTCACCGTTTTGGGAGTCAGGAAGAAGCTGTCGATGGCATCATACAACGAAGAGAGGAAGTGCAACGGCTTGCCTTTCTCGAAATAGGTGCTGAATTTGTCGCTGAGTTGGGAGAGTTTCATGGCATCAACGGTTTTCATTCAAAATTTCACGCAATCCCTCCCGAATCATTTCCTGACAAGGCATCTTGGAAGGACACACCACTTCACAAAGTGCAAAATCCTCATCATCAACCTCATAAATACCCAAATCTTCCATCAGCTCAATGTTGTGAGTTTTGCATGCCTTCAGCAATTCCAAAGGAAGAATGGACTGATAGGGAAAGACCTTATCATACACGCCTGTCATGACGAAGTTGCGCTGGTCGCCATGCTGAGAGGTGTTGAAATTGAAAATGTGGTGCTTGACCAGCCAGGCGAGGAAGGTATGAGAGAAGCTCCATTTATGAAGATTCGGCCGTAGCCAGCCCAAAACTTCTCGCTCGCCGCCTTCCGGCAGAAGTGTCAGCTGGGCATCATAGAAGCGGGGAGTGACATAGTCGCCCACAGCCGTTCCCGACAGCACATTGCCGCTGATGATTCGCACGTGTTCCTCTGATAGATTATGGTCGAAAGAGCGGCTGACATCCATACCCAAAGTGGTGGAATAGTAATGAGGATGGCGGATGGCAGGTCCTGTCAATGCGAAAATACGGTTGAAGGTCAGTTCACCTTTCGACAGGAGCCGCCCTATCTGCGCCACGTTCCACGGCTGGATGTACCAAACAATGTCGCCCTTGTCGAGCGGAGAGATCCTATGGATTTGCGGACCGAGGTTCCCGGCGGGGTGCGGCCCGGTGAAATATTGCAACTGCACATCATGCAGCGACTCCAAGAAGAGGTTATCCTCTTTATGGCTCATACAGAGATGGATAGGCACTTTGTCGCCCACCAAAAGTCGGAGGGCACGCAAGCCGGCCAACAGATTATCGCGGTGCTCGTTGAGCAGCATCTTGTAGGAAGGAGCGAGCGGGGCGGAGTCGAAACACGGGATGAAAAGGGCCTTGGGATGGTCGTCGGGGCGGGCGATGATGGAAAACGGTCGTTGCCGCATGGAAGGCCATAAGCCGTACTGTAACAAGAGGTTACGCAAAGTCTCAGGAGTGGTAGGCGGATTGAAATCCACCTTACGGATAGTCGGCTGGTTGCGGTCCACCGACAGGATGATACACTCCACCACGCGCTTTTCACCCCTAACAATCTCACATACAGTCCCTTCTACTGGTGAAACAAACACAATGCGTTCATCGAATTTGTCGGCAAATAGCGGCGTGCCCACCTGCACCGAGTCGCCGGGCTGTACCAGCATTTTGGGGGTGAGCCACCGGTAATCGGTCGGACGGATATAGCAACATTCCGACGGCGGCAAAGCATCCACCATCGGGAGCGGCGCACCTGCCAAGTGCAAATCCAGACCTTTCCGAATCCGATACTCCATGAATTATTTTGTGCTTAAATAAGTTAGGGGCAAAAATACAAAAAAATATCTATCATTTTACACAAACTGACAGATAACCGTCAATTTCAGCGATATATTCTGTAATTATTTTATAATCAGTATAATAAGAAAGAATTTCTCGCAAATCTTCGCGGATACCCACGCCCGTGCATTTCAACAACGCCTCTTTGCGGGTCCACAGGCGTATGAACTCGAGTTCAGCATCAGCAGAAGAACGAATCAACGACAACTCTTCAGCACAACAAACCCGTTCCATCAGTGCCTGACTCACAGGGCGGCGGCACTCTATATCAATCCCCACTTCGGCATGGTGCAAAGCCACTGCCACAGCCTTTTTACAATGGCTTATATTAAAATGAAGACTGGGATAATTGCTCAAATGCGGCTTCCCATTTTCATCATATTGAAAGAGTGGCAATTGTTTCAAACACCCTTCCTCACGCATCATTTCCACCAAAAGCTCATACGCTGCCGCCTTCTCTCTCCTACCCTGCAGATGATTGATTTTCAATATATTATCCACCCGTTCCTGTGGAAACCACGACAGACATTCGGCCATTTTTGCCTCATCATACTGCTCCAGTCCGGCTCGATAACGGTAAATCATCGCACAATGTTTTCGCAAATCAGTTCAAACTCGGCCACGCCCAACTGTTCAGGACGTTTCGACAGCAGTTCGTTCTCCTTAAACTCAGGAGTGAACTCAAAGGATTTCAATGAGTTGCGCAACGTTTTACGCCGCTGGTTGAAGGCCGTTTTCACCACATTTTTGAAAAGAGTTTCATCGCAATGCAGTCGCTTTTCGGGGTTGCGGGTGATGCGGATGACGGCGGATTTCACCTTGGGCGGCGGATTGAAGGAGTGTTCATGGACGGTGAAAAGGTATTCGATGTCGAAGAAGGCCTGCAACAGCACGCTGAGAATGCCGTACATTTTTTTTCCGGGTGCGGAGGCCACCCGTTTGGCCACCTCCTTTTGGAACATCCCCACCGTTTCCAATACCAAATCCTTATTTTCCAATATTTTAAATAAGATTTGGGAAGAGATATTGTAGGGGAAATTGCCAATAATGCTGAGGGGCTGGGAATAGAGTTCTTCGAGATGGAGTTTCAGAAAATCGGTGGCCAGAATACGGTCATGCAGCTCGGGGAAATGCTGCTGAAGGTAGGCCACCGACTCGCGGTCGATCTCTACTACCCTGAAGTCGATGCCAGGGCGTTGCAACAAGAAACGGGTCAGCACGCCCATGCCGGGACCGATTTCCAGCACATTGGGATACGGAGCCTGAAGGCTATCGACAATCTGTTTGGCAATTCCGTCATCGATGAGGAAGTGCTGTCCGAGCGCTTTTTTGGGGGTGACTTGCTGCATGGGTTGTGGTATTTAAAAGAAATGCCCGCCTCACGGCAGGCATTTCATATTCATACTTATAAAGATTACTCTTCAGTCTTACCAAGTTTCTCTTTGAGAGCCTGGAGAGCGGCGAGGTCACCAAGGGTGGTCTTCTCAACGCTTTCGTTGAGTTTCTTGATTTCCTTAGCCTGCTTCTTGTCCTCAGCCTCCATAGCCTTGGTCTCTTCCTCTTGGTTGAGCTGCCAGGTTCTGGTGTGGGAGAGGTTGATTTTCTTGGCCTCTTTCGAGAATTCAACCACCTTGAAGGGCAGCACTTCGTCAACCTTGGCATAGGTCTTGTCCTGCTTCAGGAGGTTGCGGTTGAAGGCGAAACCTTCGATGTCGTACGGAAGAGCGATGACAGCACCCTTGTCGGTCATGCTGACCACCTTACCCTCGTGTTCGGAACCGACGGTGAAAACGGTCTCATAAACATCCCAAGGATTCTCCTCGAGCTGTTTGTGACCGAGGCTGAGACGTCTGTTCTCGACATCGACTTCGAGCACCACCACGTCGATTTTCTCACCGGTCTTGGTGAATTCGGCGGGGTGTTTGATCTTCTTCGACCAGGAGAGGTCGGAGATGTGGATGAGGCCGTCAACGCCCTCTTCAAGTTCGACGAAGATGCCGAAGTTGGTGAAGTTGCGGACGATGGCGGTGTGCTTCGAACCGACGGGATATTTCTCGGTGATGTTAGCCCACGGATCGGGGATAAGCTGTTTGATACCGAGAGACATCTTTCTCTCTTCTTTGTCGAGGGTGAGCAGCACGGCGTCGATTTCGTCACCGACTTTGAGGAAGTCGTGAGCGGTGCGCAGGTGCTGTGACCATGACATTTCGGAAACGTGGATAAGACCTTCCACGCCGGGCATGATTTCGAGGAAGGCGCCATAGTCGTTGACCACGACCACCTTGCCATGAACTTTGTCGCCGACTTTGAGGTTCGGGTCGAGAGCGTCCCACGGATGAGGAGTGAGCTGCTTGAGACCGAGTGCGATACGTTTCTTGTTCTCGTCGAAGTCGAGGATAACCACGTTGATCTTCTGGTCGAGCTGCACGATCTCTTCGGGGTGGATGATGCGGCCCCAAGAGAGGTCGGTGATGTGGATAAGACCGTCCACGCCGCCGAGGTCGATGAACACACCGTAGGTGGTGATGTTCTTGACGGTACCTTCGAGCACCTGGCCCTTTTCGAGGCGGGAGATGATCTCTGCCTTCTGGGCTTCGAGTTCGGACTCGATGAGTGCCTTGTGGGAAACCACGACATTCTTGAACTCCTGGTTGATTTTCACGACCTTGAAGTCCATGGTCTTGTCAACAAACACGTCATAGTCACGGATGGGCTTAACGTCGATTTGCGAACCGGGGAGGAAGGCCTCGATACCGAAGACGTCCACGATGAGACCGCCCTTGGTTCTGCACTTGACATAACCGGTGATGATTTCTTCTTTCTCGTAAGCCTCGTTGACACGCAGCCAAGATTTGAGGAGACGTGCTTTCTTGTGGGAAAGGATGAGCTGACCGGTAGCGTCTTCTTGGCTCTCCACGTAAACCTCGATTTCGTCACCGATTTTCAGGTCGGGGTTGTAGCGGAGTTCGGAAGCGGAGATGACACCGTCGGATTTGAAGCCGATGTTGACCACCACTTCGCGCTGGTTGATGGAGACGACGGTACCCATGATCACAGCCTGCTCGTCGATGGACTTGAAGGACTTGGTGTAAAGGTCTTCCAAGTTCTTGCGCTCGGCGGCGTTGTACTTCTGACCTTTCTTCTCGAGGGCGTTCCAGTCGAAGTTGGCCATGATTTCGCCGTAAGCGTTCTCGATCTCACGGGGTTTTCTGGGGGCTTTCGGAGTTTCCGGAAGTTCGGCGGCTTCTGCGGCGGGTGCCTCAGCTGCGGGTGCTTCTTCTACTACGGGAGTCTCTTCTGCTGCGGGAGCTTCTTCCACTGCGGGAGTTGCTTCAACGGCCGGTGCTGCCTCTACAGGCTGGTTCTCGGCTACGGTTTCTTCCGGATTGTTAATGATTTCTTCTGCCATTTACTAAAAATTTTTATCCTTAAAAGGATAGGTTAAAAAGGTGATACATTGAGGTTTACTACTAAAAAACTCCATTCCCGGAGCCTCTCGGAAATGGAGTGCAAAAATACAACTTTTTTCTTTATAAAAAACTATTATTCAATAATTTTTGAAAAAAAGCGAAATATGTCACATCAATGCCCGAACATCCATTCTTGTGAACTGTTCTTTTTCGGTTTGTTGTTCATTTTCTTTTCGATTGCAAAAAGAAAACGAACCAAAAGAAATGCGCTTTGCCGCTGTGCAAATTCTGGCTAAAATCGGGGTTCGTTCGCTAAACGGCGAAAAACTTGATGAGCTCCATTACATTTCGCTCATCTTCGGACAATTCGCCGTTCTTCACGCTCTCTCGCCGCCGATTTCTTCACGCCATAATTTGCAAGGCGGCGGTGGGTAGAACCTGCAAGGTTTATCATTGTGCAGTATGCAGTTCGTGACGTTGAAAGTATGGACGCACAGCGTGCGTCCGGATGGGGATGGTGCCATGCTATCCTCGTGTGCCGGAAGCACACAATCTCAGTAACCCCAGACGAGCGAAACGGAACGTGAAGCGTAGTCTGGGGTGGGAATGCGCTATAATGCCAACCGCGGCACACTGACAGGATGATAGTACCTGACAGGAAGTATGCCGCGGAAGTACGGATAGACTAAAAAGAACTAAAACTAATTTTTCTTCAAAAGCGTGACTCCAATCTTATATTCCCCAGGATACCCCGCAGAATATCGAGCCTCATTCTTGAGCTTGTTTCTAACAGCCTCCACCAGAGAAGCTGGAGCACCTACATCATTAGCTTTCACCACATTCGTCACTTTCCCATCTTTGTCAACGGTACATTTAAACTCAAAATAGAAATCTTTATCGGCGGAGAGGGAACTGAAATCGGGTATCTTCGCCCATTTGCCGCCGGAGCCGCCGCCGGTGCCGCCACCCGTGCCGCCGCCGCTACCAGCTGCGTTGCCATAACCCAGACCGTCGCCGTGGCCGCCAGCACCGCCGTGACCGGAAGTCGTGCCGCCAGCGGTAGAAGCGGTCTGCCCCGTACCCACCTTGTCGCTGCCAAACATAGCAGAACTGTTGGGCTTGGGTTGTTCGGGCACATTGGCCTTCGGTCCTGTAGGACTGGTGGCCGTATTGGTAGCAGGAGTGGACTGTTTCTGTTTCGAGGAAGCAGTGGTTTCCGGGATTTCCGGTGATGGCTTGGGATTTTTAGGGTTGTAATTGCCGCCATCCATCATGTTGCCGCCGCCGGCATCATCAAAGAGCTCCACCTCCTGGACCTCTACCTCCATTACCACAGCAGGCGGGTCGGGGGGATTCTTATGCGTAAAACCGCAAATAATCAAAAAAAACACCAACACCACCAAAATGAATACAGTTGCCCCTGCAGATATAAATTTGTTCGTGACTTCGTATTTCATAATCTGGGATTAGGGGTTAATTGGACGAATAAACAGTTGCCATCGCCATGCTATACTTTGGTTTTGGCGGGTTGGCGGCTTCGCGCTCTTTGTTCAGCGTAGCCACGACACCCATCATGTCCACCATGCACTGCACGGGCACATCGCGGTCAGCACGCAGGATGACCACACGCTGCTCGGGCTTTTCCTGGTCCATATCAAACATCGCAACGCGGAGCTGTGCGCCCAGCGTATCCAGGGAGGTGGTGCCGGGGTCCTGCGGATTTTCCGGATTGACATGGAAGACATGCAGCGAGTCCACATACACCTCAAGGTTACGTTTGACATTCTGCTGACCCGCATCGCTGGAAGGGAGGTCCACCCGAATCATGTTGGGTGAGACCAACGTGGAAGTGATGACGAAAAAGATCAGCAACAGGAACACCAAGTCGGACATAGACGACATATTGGGCTCTAATTTCTTAGTATGACGGGATTTGATAGCCATGATTCAGAAATTTAGTACTATTGTCCGGGTTCATTCAAAAGATCCATAAACTCTGTGGTATGGCCTTCGAGTTGATGAATCAAGGAGGAAACCTTATCTACCAAAACATTATAGAAAACGTATGCGATAATACCCACGATAAGACCGCCCACCGTGGTAATCATGGCGGTGTAGATGCCACCCGACAGGTCAGTGATATTGACATTGTTGGGATTGCTGGCCATGGAGTGGAATGCGGAAATCATACCCGTGACTGTACCCAGGAATCCGACCATGGGGGCGATACCCGAGATGGTGGCGATGGAGGAGAGTCGTTTTTCCAGACGCTGCACTTCCAACTGCCCCGTATTCTCTATAGCAGTAGAGATATCACCCAGAGGCTTCCCGATACGTGAAATTCCCTTTTCAATCATACGGGCAAGCGGCGAATCATTTCCCTTGCAGAGAGCAACCGCAGAATCGAATCTCCCCTCATGGATAAAATCTTTAATATGGTTCATAAAATTACGGTCCACTTTTGTAGCTCGGCTCAAGGTAATCCAGCGTTCAATAAACACATAAATCACCCATCCAAGCATCAGGAAAAGCGGAATCATAATCCACAGACTGGACGTTGCGAACACTAATGAGAAAAAGCTTTCCTTTTCTTCGGTTTGAGTTACAGTTTCTAATAAAAACGGAACATTCATCATAGTAAACATTATTCTTAAATTTTTCGCAAAAATACGATTGTATCACTTGCTACGCGTTATTCATGTCTTTTTTTTTCAAACAACTCCATGTTGAAATTCTTATTTTTTCAACGCAGAAAACTCTGTGCAAATTGCATACCTTTGCAAGAAATTCATCAAGAATTCATAATTTACTATTTATATGTACGTTACAACAAGAAACCAGTCTGTTAAGAACGCAAAAAAAAGCAATAAATCCAAGGGGGCATCCCATAAAGGGAGTGGAAATTCATCGAAAAAGCATCTCACGAAAGAGCAATGGCAAAAAATCTTCGGCATCCTGCTCCTGCTCTTTTCCCTTTTGGCCTTTGTCTCCATATTGTCGTTCTGGTTCACCCACACTGCCGACCAGGAGTACGTGCAGCCCGGCAGCGACACCCCGCCCGGCAACTGGTGCCGCGGACTGGGGGCTTACCTCGCCCATTTCTGCTGCGATGCCACCTTCGGCCTCTTCGCCATCGGCATCCCGTTCCTGACCTTCCTGTACGGTGTGCGACTCACCTTTGAGAAAACCCTGCTCCCCCTGTTCCGCACCACTGTCACCACCCTTCTCACCATGGTGTGGCTTTCGATGTTCCTCGCCTTTTTCTTTGTGAAAAAAGGTGAAGTCGATATCAACTCATTCCCGTCTGGATTCTTTGGCAACTCCATCACAGGACTGCTGGTGGACGGCACTGGCAAAATCGCCACCTTCTTCATCCTCCTCGCCCTCCTGCTGCTCATCCTCTTCCTCTGTTACAACGTCTCCCCCTCCGTTTTCGTGAAGGCCGGTTCAAAAGTGAAGGACAAATGGGTGGCAAGCCGTAAGAATCGCGATGATAGTGATGATGATGACGACGATGAAGATGATGCTGAGGTAGTTGCGGGTGGAAAGAAGAAAAAGAAAGGCAGCCAGCAGCGCGAAACAGAAGAGCTGCCCGGCCAGTACATTGAAGAGTTGGGCGGACTGAGCAAGGAGTATGGCAACAACACCATCGACCTCGGCGGGAGCGAAACAGCGAACCGAAAACCGGAAGCCCCCGCTTCAGAAGTCCCGTTCGACATTGTCAATGGGGATTCCTCCAACGATGTTCCACAGGAGGAGACCGCCAACGCAGAAGTTGCAGTAGAACCCGACACTCCCGAGCCGACACCGCCCGCCTTGCCGGAGCCGGTGCTCCCGTTGGAGGATTACGACCCGCGCCTCGACCTGTCGCACTACCAGTTCCCCACCACCGACTTGCTGCTCGACTACCAGCCCACCGTCATCAATGAAGCCGCCAAGATGCAGGAGCTCCGCGAGAAGAAAGAGCGTATCGAAAAGACTCTCAAGAGTTTCGGCATTGAAATCAAGAAGATTTTCGCCACCATCGGACCTACCGTCACCCTGTACGAGATTGTACCTGCAGAAGGCGTTCGCATCAGCAAAATCAAGAACTTGGAGGATGACATCGCGCTGAGCCTCGCCGCCCTCGGCATCCGTATCATCGCACCCATCCCCGGCAAAGGCACCATCGGTATTGAGGTACCGAACGCCAACCCGCAGATTGTGGCCATGAAGGACATCCTCGACTCCGACAAGTTCCAGAACAACAAATACGACCTGCCCATCGGTCTCGGCAAGACCATCAGCAACGAACCGTTTGTGGCCGACCTCGCCAAGATGCCGCACCTGCTCATGGCCGGTGCCACCGGACAGGGAAAATCCGTGGGACTGAACGCCATCATCGCCTCGCTTCTTTACAAGAAACACCCGTCAGAGCTCAAGTTCGTGCTCATCGACCCGAAGAAGGTGGAGTTCACCCTCTATTCGATTATCGAGCGGCACTATTTGGCCATGCTGCCCGGTGCCGACAACCCCATCATCACCGATGTGAAGAAGGTCATCTACACGCTCAACTCTCTGTGTGCGGAGATGGATGCCCGCTACGACCTGCTGCAGCTGGCGCAGGTGCGCAACATCAAGGAGTACAATACCAAGTTCTGCCAACGCAAGCTCTCCCCCACCAACGGTCACCGCTATCTGCCTTACATCGTGCTGGTTATCGACGAGTTCGGTGACCTCATCATGACCGCAGGCCGCGAGGTGGAGACGCCCATCGCCCGTTTGGCCCAGCTGGCCCGTGCCATCGGCATCCACCTCATCATCGCCACGCAGCGTCCGTCGGTCAACATCATCACCGGCGTCATCAAGGCCAACTTCCCGAGCCGTATCGCCTTCCGTGTCACCTCCATTGTGGACTCTCGCACCATTCTCGACGGCAGCGGCGCCAACCAGCTCATCGGCAAGGGCGACATGCTGCTCTCCACCGGCAGCGACCTCGTGCGATTGCAGTGCGCCTTCATCGACACGCCGGAAGTGGAGGCCCTCACCCGTTTCATCGCCGACCAGCAGGGCTATCCCGAGCCGTTCCTCCTCCCCGAATACGTGGAAGAGACCACCGGCAGAGGCGACGACGAGCCCGTGAACCCCAACGAGATCGACTCTTGCTTCATGGACGCCGCCACCCTCATCGTGGAGACGCAGATGGGCTCCACCTCGCTGCTGCAACGCAAGATGAAGCTCGGCTACGCCCGCGCCGGCCGCATCATGGACCAGCTCGAAGAGTTCAAGATTGTAGGACCCGCCGTGGGCAGCAAAGTCCGTGAGGTGAAAGTGAAAACCGCTGAGGAGCTGCGGATGATTTTCCAGAGTATGGGACTGATTTAAATGGAGAATTGAAAATGGGAAATTGAGAATTGGGAAGTTTTCAGATTTATTTGTATATTTGCCGCGATAAAATATGCAAGTATGTTGTCACCCGAAATGATCAAGACCATCCAGGAATATTTCAAGACCCAGCCGGTACTGAAGGCGTGGGTGTTCGGTTCGTACGCCCGCGGTGAGGAGACCGAAGACAGCGACGTGGACATATTGGTGGATTTGGACTATTCCCAGCCAGTAGGATTGGAATTCGTTCAGATGCAGTTGGATTTGCAATCCCTTTTGAAAAAATCAATTGACCTTGTTTCTTCGCGAGGCGTTTCCAAATACATCAAACCCTATATTGACACTGATAAAAAACTACTTTATGAATGCTAAAATATCGGATTCAGTACGTGTTTTACACATATTGGATGCCATTAAGGAAATTGAGAATTATATCCAAGGGGCGGATAAGGACACCTTTGTCAACAATTCGATGATGTTCAATGCGACCTTACATCAGTTGGAAATTATTGGCGAAGCGGCTAACGGCTTGAGTGATGATTTTATTATGAATCATCCTGATATGCCGTGGGCACGAATTATCGGTTTGCGAAATCTCATCGTACACGAATATTTTGGTGTGGACGACCAAACAATATGGAGCATTGTCACGATCAATATTCCGCAATTAAAACAATATTTGTCCGAAAAGGACCAGTAATAATAAATTTCACCTTATCGTTTCACCAAAATTGAACCTATTGAACAGATAAATTGACATTTTAACATACTGATATATAAAGCGTTTTCGCTTTTCTTTGCGCAACCAAAATCTGGACAATTTTGATTCACTACGCAAGAAAGGAGAAACGCCTGCGATCATATCGTGGGCTTTCTTGTTTGTAGTGACAGGTCCGTCCAGAACCTCGGTTGTAAACATGAAGTTCACGATTTTTTTATGTTGGTGACGAAAAGCAGAAACAGTTCGCAACCAATTGAAAGAAAGATTATTACAAATATAAAAAAGAGATTATGAAAAAATAATTTTTATCCACTATTATTGGGACGATTGTCCTCGCATTCCTGTTGGGCACATTGCAGGCGCAGACTGTAACCCTCACCTTCACGGGGAAGGACGCCAACAACAACTGGGTGCAGCTAAACCGTGTGGCCATCACCAACCTGACGAAAGGGTGGCAGGAAACCATCTATTGGCCCGACACCACGCTGACGATGCAGAACGGTACGGGCATTGAAGAATCTGTTGCCAACGGCGGATTCGCCTTGTCGCAAAACAACCCGAACCCGTTTTCCGGCACCACCGACGTAAACCTGACGGTGACGGACGCAGGTGCGGTGACGTTGGAAATTGTGGATGGGAATGGTAAAATCGTGGGGACGCACCGCGTGCGTCCGGAAATCGGCACCCACCAATTCCGCATTTCCCTGTCCGCCGCCGGCACCTACGTGATGACCGCCCGCCAGAACGGCAAATCGTCGTCCATCAAAATGGTGTGCAACGGTGCGGGCAACGGCAATAGGATTGAATATATCGGGATGGTGCCAACAATCACATACGTATTGAAATCCACCACCGACAATCCCTTCACCTTCGGCGACCAGATGGAATATGTAGGGTATGCCACCATCAACGGCACGGAATATGAAAGCGCCCGGATTTCGCAGATGCAGGGCGCCTCGCAGACGTTTGCGCTGGTGTTTGCAGCGGTACAGCATACCATTCCGACGGTCACCACGAATCCTGTGACGAATATCGGCGTCACCTCCGCCACGGTTGGAGGAATGGTGACCTCTGATGGAGGCGAAAACGTATTCGACCGAGGTGTCTGTTACAGCACCACCTCCCTCCCGACCATATCAGACAATTGTATCCATATCGGACAAGGCGGTGGCTCCTTTTCAGACACATTAAATGGCTTATTGCAAGAAACCACCTACTATGTGCGGGCGTATGCCATCAATAGCATTGGTGTGGCATACGGACAAGAGGAGAGTTTCACCACCATTAGCCCTTCCACATTTATTTGTGGTACAAGTACCATAATTGATATTGACGGGAATACATATAATATAGTACAAATAGGCAATCAATGCTGGATGAGAGAAAATTTGCGAACTACAAAATATGCTGACAATACTGATATTGCGCAGGGAAGCGAGTCTTCTTACAGTATCGCCTATTGGTATTATCCAAACGATGATGCTTCTAATAGAACACCTTACGGATTGTTGTACAATTGGCCAGCAGTGATGCACGGAGCAGCCGCTTCAAGTGCAAGCCCAAGCGGGGTGCAGGGTATCTGTCCTAACGGTTGGCACGTACCGAGCAATGGGGAGTGGACACAGCTAACCGACTTCGTAAGCAGCCAGAGCGAGTATGTGTGCGGGAATGACAATACCTATATTGCTAAAGCACTGGCTGCTACCACAGGGTGGGAAAGCAGCACAAACACCTGTGCAGTAGGTAACGCGCCTGCTAACAACAATGCTACAGGTTTCAGTGCGCTGCCAGCTGGCAACTATACCGGCAACTACCTCGCTTTCGGCAAATACGCTTTCTTATGGAGTGCTACAGAGGACAGCAGCAACTCCGCTTACGACCTAGACATCGGCTACTCCAGCTCCCTCGTAGGCCACAACACCATCAGTAAGAACGGAAGTATTCCTGTGCGTTGTGTAAAAGATTAAGACAAAACCAAAGCGATTTTCTTCCATTTTGGTTGGTTTCACAGGTCACCGCCGATAAGAAATGGCTTATCGGCGGTGGCTCTTTGTGTAGAGAGATTACCATGGCTGACACATCTAATATAGTAAGCTTTAATGGAGAAAAGATTGTAGATTGAGAGGAACGGCTTTTCATTAATACGTCATACTATCCCAATACAGATGTTTTATATCACTTCATCAATTTTTTCGTCAATTGCCTTTAAGTATTCATTGATATCAATGGCCGGTACAGTTCCTATGGATTTGAGATAGCTCACCAACTGAAGAAAGAACGTAAATAGTGACACGTCCTTATCACTGAAATTGATATCCTTTACATTGCGGCTTTCATATAATTGTTTGATATACTTGCGTTTTTCTTCAATGCTCTTGGGAGCATCCACTCCTTCGGGTTCTTTTTCTTTGTAGTCAACATAGAAACTGCCAGAATCGCAGAAGCAACCAAGATCCAATGTTTGGTACCCTTTCAAATCATTCAAGTGTTTCTTGATTGTTTCGTTATCAGCATACGAACTTGTAGTAGTCAAAATTCCACCTATGATTTTTGTCAGTGGTCGGGCTTGTGTACGTTTCCCAGAAGCTACCATCTCCATGCTTGTACGTTGTAATTTTCGAACGCTTTCCACATGTTGTGCTGCATATTCGATGTTGCCGACTACATCCTGTTTAACTTCAAATACAGCATACACACTTTCGGCAGGAACATACATAAACCCATCCTGTTTAAAAATAAATGGAGTGTACAATCCGTCATAAACAACAATATCCATTTGCCAACTTACATTGCCTGTTGAATCTATCACAATGGCTTTGTCAACTTTGTATCTATCTGGTAAATATGTTCTTAAGAAATTAATCCAGTGTTGTTCGGTAGCATCTCCTTTGCTGCCTGGATGACTGATGAATTCCCTGTTTACGTTGAGGCTTGTCTCCATTTGTTTCTGCAAGCCTGTGAATAATCCTCTTAAATCTATCATTTCCTTGTATTTCAACAAATTATTGTTTTTGTAGCAATAAAAAGTATGTGCATTTACACCTTCGTTTGTCACACCAACTATCAGCAAAATCGGATTCCCGATAGCCACTTCTTTCTCAATCTCCACCATTGCATTCCTGTCGGTTGGGCTATATTGTGTGGTGCCATTAGGATGGCTATGCCACTCGCCAATATAACGCAAACCTTTCGTGCTTAGAGTTTTCCAAACTGCATCAAGACCCTTAGTCTTTCGCACAAATGATGTCCTTCCCGTTGTCTTTTCAATAGGAACGACTACTTCTTCAACGTATACCGTGTGCTTGTCAGACGAATAGCGACCTGCAAGCATACCTCCATTTTCGTTGGGATATTCGCCCATCGCTTGCAACTGTATTTTTGCAAATACTGATGCCCTCATTTCAACATATAGGCCACAATTCTCCTGATAGTACCTCATGTCCGATTAATTTTCAAGTTAGTGTCATCCTCTGTTACATAAAAACTACATATGTGTTCTTGGTTGCTCAGCATTCGAATGATATGTTTCAACGCAAATTGTACCTTGCTCGCAATATCATTATAAGAAGCCTTGAAAGTAGGATTCCAGCACCCCGTTGGGTTATATAAGTCAGATTCGGCATCACGATGCAACATCGTATAAACAAAGCGAACTGTTTCAGTAATTTTCGGCGAGAAAGCACAGACCAAATCCTGAGCATGATTGGTGATAGAGAGGTTGACGAGTTGTGCAGTGGTACCTGAAGCATCCAACACTTTCATCAGCTGATTGTCAGTTGTGCAATCAAATATTATATCATAATCGTTGAACAATTCAGCAATGTACTGCATGTCTTTGTTTTCGGCAGCATACGATTTTACAACAAAATCCACTACCGACCTGAGACTATCACATTCAACATGAGGCGATATTTGACGCAGAAAAACTACCATGTCGTACGATTTCTCGCTTACACCTGAATAAAACTTATAGGCAGAACGGCACACATTCCCAGGCTCTTTATCATCTATATCATAAACTGTAATCCTCTTGGCACCGCCACGTGTCAATGTTTCGGCCACAATACTGCCAATAGCACCAATACCCATTATCAGAATTTTTTTATCGGCTAATATTTGCGGCATCGCACCACGACCAAAGAAATGTTTGTATGAAATGTTTTCGGTTTGAACCCATGGGATGGTGCCGCTTTTAAAATCGGTATGCCACACACGGTTTCTTCCTGTTCCTACACGAAACGATTCTATCGGCAAATCATCCATAAAAAGCACCATTGCCTGCCAATGAATTTCTCCGTTAGGCAATCGGTATCCACAAAATAGTGGAAAATATTTAAGTTTATTTCGATAAATTTCTTCAAAGGCATGGATGAAGTCTTTTTGGTTTTGTGTGAATAACTTGCTTAACGAGTCAAAGTCCTTAATGAGAAATTTATTGTGAACAGAAGGAGCGCCTTTTAATAAACAGTAAATGCCAGAGAACGACTCATTATTCAAATAAGCCTGACTTATTAGGCATGTGTTGACTTTCTTTTTTATGCGCTTATGCGAGGTGAATTTCTGAACCACAAAATTAATCATAATCTTTTCGTTCTTCAATCCTTGTACAAGTGATGTATAATAGACCTGGCCAAAATCCTCGTCCTCAAATTCATCTTGGGTTTCTGCAAAACAGTAGGTATAGTATTGTCCACGAATTGGATTGTGGTTTACAACAAGATGTTCGTAATGCTTGTCTTTTTTGCCTTTTATATAATATTTGTCAACCCACTCTTTCAACTGTTCTAAGTCGTGAATGAACTGATCTTCTGCATTATCATATTCTGCCGGATGCATACAAAGGGAGCCTCCCTCCATAATATGAAGATAGTTAACCAAATCTTTGTTGATGAAACGGATAGGCTCAACACCCATAACCTTAAATGGATAACAAGGTTCAATTATTACATTCCATTCTAGGACAGTGCCATCCTCACAGGTGTTGACCTTGATTTTACCAGACAATACATCATTTTCGTTGATTGTAAAACCATCAACGATGTCAATTCTGCTAACAGCCTCTATGAGTTTCGTTACTTTATCTGAGGTCATCATAGTTTATCCAAATCGTTTGGTACTGGTCGGGTACGGGGCACCCGATTCCTTCTCTTTATACTCGCTAAACTGTTCGTTAATCTCGAAGTAAAATGGCAAGTAATAGTCTGGGTTACTATCTATGTTGTTAAGCATAATAAACATATCAGATTTGAATGCTTGCCTGTCATAATCACTCATCGCAGCTATCACATCGTTGTTTGAGTTGCCTGGATCATAGAGGTGGAAACTGTTGTCTGCTATGTGGTCACGCAGATATTCCATCACGAATTTCAATCTTGACCAAAGGTCCATGTCGCCAGAGTAGCCATCCAAAGCTCTGATAACCGCCAGTTCTATCACAAAAGATTTGTATTTCTTGTCTTTATGTTTCTTCCAGATTTTCAGCAGACGAATAATTTCCCTTTCACTACTCTTGCCCTTGATATGGTCAATTTGTTTTTGGATATTCGTTTTTTGGTTCGTACCCTTTTTGAAGCCCCAGTGATCCTCATTGAAGTATAGATTCAGGTCGTTTGATTTAAGATAGTCACCATCGTTCAATTCCCTTCCTGGCACTACATCCAGTTCTACAGGTTTCTCGTCTCCTTCTTCAATTGGGAATGAAACACCCACCGACACCTTCTGCTTCCTGACGGTCACATCAGTATCCTTATACTCCTCTGCAAGAAAATCATACACATCATCAAACATTTCTTGCAGTGTTCCAAATGCATTATGTTTGAAAGGCTCAACCAGATCAAGGTCAAACTTGATGTTGATAGCGGTATGCTTTGCGAAACTGCCCGAACCAAACGATGAATACTTGTTATTGCCGTAATGGTTGTGCATTATTTCCTTAATTTCTTCCCTGCGTTTTTTTTACCTTATCTACAAAATCCTGTACGTGGCACATCTTATGTGTGTCAAGTACTTCTCTCAAATGATTGTTTTTTTCGATGCTCATAATCAAATTTATTTAAATGGATTTACGCTGCAAAAATACGAAAAAAATCCATATATGATTATTTAACGTGAAATTTTCACGTTAAATAATCATAATTATGTTTTATCATGTAGAAAATATCTGTTTTATACTGCTATTTCACGGTTTTGCCTTGGACAAATCGGTCAAAAACATCTTTACCAATTCATGATACTCAAGGAACAAATCGGTGTTTTCCAGCAATTCATCGAGCCCCGGGGCCACTTTTTTGCAATAAATTTTCTGGAAATTAAGAGTGTTATGTACGTATTCGTGCTTACGAATATACGTACAACCATTGTCATCTTTCTCAAACATGCGTACAGCATCGCGTCTCAACACTGGATAGCCCAATAGTGAAAGGTCATGGGTGGCCACTGCAATTTGGCAGTCTTCGGCTATTGAAAGGTACATTTTTAGAATAAAAGCCAGAGCTTTGGTGTGGATGCCCGTCTCAATCTCGTCAATACACGAACACTTGCGACCCATTACGATGTCATACATTACTACCAGCAACCTCACGATGCTTACCGTGCCAACGGATTCCACTCCCACATCTAACGATTTGTCGCCCGCTTCTATAGTTTTATGGATGAACCGCAAGTTCTTGTGCGAGATAATTCCTGTGGGGTACTGTTCTAACATTGCCTTCACAACAATGTCAGGTGCGCCGCTCTTAATAAGATCAGCGATGGGGATACTAGTGTCATCTACCTCATAGTCAACAATGTTGGTGCCAACGTCTTTCAACAGCTTTAGCAGTATAGTTTTCACTCGTGTGTCACGCTCTGGGTTATCAGTTTTAAGGCGGTCAGCCAGGCTTTGGTCACTACGTTTCACTAGACTGATATGGTTGGCGAAATAGTTGAAGTTGTCGCGCAGTACTCGGCTGTTCAAATTCTTCTCGCCAAATGCTGATAAAACAGTGGCATTTTGGATTACACTCGATTCCAATATGCGCTGCTCGGACTTACTCAGGTCACAAGCCGAGCCAAATTTTACACTAACCGTGCCTTTTCCTGCATCATACGACCGCTGATACACCAACACATTTCCCACTATCTGTCGTAACGTCTCTTCTTCTACTCTATCGTGGCTTACTGTTACTTTATAATAGTAGCCTATTGCATCAATATAATATGACAGCGAAAGCACAGTTGGTTTTGTTCTCGAGTCGTTGTCAAGCAGGAAGGGACGGTACTCTGGACGGGCAGTAGGGTCTTTGGGCTTGGCGATGACAATCATACGCAGATAGTCCAATGCCGAAAACATCTTTGACTTTCCTGTACCATTTAGTCCCACACATATAAGAAGACGTAGTAATCGCTTACCGTCAATTTCCTTATACCATTGGGGTGGCAACGTACTGCTTTTTTCGCGATTAGAGGCCAGAAACGACAGAACCACCTCTTTTTGGTACGATCTATAGTTTTCTACAGTAAACCGTTCTACCATATTATATTATTTTTCAATTATAAAACGGATGCAAAAATACAATTTTTTCTGCATTTTGGATATTTTCCCGTGAAAAAATCACGGGAAAAATATGATTTTATTATAAAAACAACTCATTTATATTGATAATTCGCAATCCTTACTCCTACCCTTATATGCTCTTCTCCAGCGAAATCACATATTCTTCTCCTCGAAAATCATCTCTGCTCCGGCAGCCTTCACTCACGATAGAGCCGAGACATTCCAAAGCGGTTGTTGGTCTATCAAGCCTACCCCTCCTCCCCCATCTCCCTCATAAACTCGTCGGCAACGTACAAATCACCGTAAAGGTAGAGGCCAGTGGTTTTGTCGTGAAGGTCGGCGCAGGTCTGGCTTTCGTAAAACAGCTGCCACGCCTTCTCGGGCGGAATGGGGTGCCTTCGACAGGCTCAGATACCAAACGTCTGTCAATAGTCGCGTCTCTTCGAGACGCTTTTTATCGCGGGTGGTCGCCGTACCCCAGACTGCACTCCACTTCGTTCCGTTTGTCAGGGGTTACTAAGATTGCGTTTCTCCGAAACGCGAAATAAATGCGGTGCGGAGTCAGTCCACCGCCGCCTTGCAAATGGAGGCGTGAAGAAATCGGGCGGAGCGAGCGTGAAGAACGGCGAATTGTCCGAAGATGAGCGCAATGAAATGAAGCTCATCAAGTTTTTCGCCGTTTAGCGAGCTGCACCCGATTTTAGCCGGAATTTGCACAGCGGCAAAGCGCATTTCTTTTGTCTCTTTTCTTTTTGCAATCGAAAAGAAAAGAGACAAATCGCAAGCAGCAGGTCACTCCCACAATTTATCAACAATTTACCAACAGGTTTTCAACAGCAGGAAATTTTCTTTGATGGTCAAATCTTCGATGCCTACGCCTTCGTTTCGGACCTTCCTTGAAAGATCTGGGAAAGAAATTGTTTGCGTTTTCCAAAATGGATGTCCCCGTGGAATGGTTGGAACCGTGATAAGAGATTGTGATAGCCACGTCATCGATGTGCGGCTATGGTGAAATAATATCAACTTTTTTTTGTAAATTTGCACCCAAATTTCATAATCTAAAAATGTTTTTAATGCTCACGCAGTGAGCATCAAATCTGCAAATGCTCTTGCAAAGCAAGACATAAGCGAACGAAGTGAGCCCCAAATATCACCACTATGATTCTCACCACTAACCAAATACGAGAAAGCGAACGCCAGACAATGACAACCGAACCCATCGCCTCCATCGACCTGATGGAACGGGCGGGCACCCGTTTCGTGGAGCACCTCTCCGAGACCCTGAACCTGAATAGCTTACGCAGCATCTACCTCTTCTGCGGTCCCGGCAACAACGGCGGCGACGGCCTCGTTATCGCCCGCCAGCTGGCGCAAAAATCCATCGAGGTTTTCGTCATCGACTGCTCTTTCGACAAAAAACGCACCGAAGAGTTCCAAACTAACCTGCAGCGTTTCCAGCAACTGAATCTCTCGAACGCCCACCTCGAACCTTTCGATGAAACCACTCTGCAGCAGCACGATTTCAACGATACCCTCTGCATCGACGCGCTGTTTGGCATCGGTCTCAGCCGCCCCGTGGAAGGAAGATTCCGTGATGCAATCCGCTTCATCAACCTGTATTTCAACGAGATAATCGCGGTGGATGTTCCCAGCGGTTTCTTCTGCGATGAGCACACTCCCTGCACGGCACCGCATGTGAGAGCGACGCGCACCTTCACCTTCCAATTCATGAAATGGGAGTTTCTGCTGCCCGCCAACCGCTGCAGCGTGGGAGAGGTGAGCGTGCTGGATATCGGACTGCAACCACCTACAGAACTGAAAGATACAGATATTCTGAACGAAGAAGCCGTACAGGTGTGTACCGCCGACATGGTAAAACTGATGATGAGTGTCACCCCCAACGAAAAGTTCTCCAACAAAGGCACTTTCGGTCACGCCTTGCTGATAGCCGGCTCCCTGAAGATGCCCGGCGCGGCGATTCTCAGCGCGACGGCGGCTTTGCGGGGCGGCTGCGGAAAACTTACGGTACACTCCACCCGCAATGTCACTACGGCACTGCCCACCGTACTTCCCGAAGCCATCCTCGACCCCGACCCGTGCGAAGAGTGCGTGTCGGTATGCTACTGGGAGGAGATGAGCGGCCTGAACGCCATCGCCATCGGTCCCGGCATCGGGCAGTCGCCGAAGAGCGAAGCCCTGCTCAAGTCGCTGCTGGCGGAGGTGCGCTCCCCCATCATCTTCGATGCCGACGCTCTCAATCTTTTAGCCCACAACAAGACCCTCATCGCCGACATCCCCCCGCGCTCCATACTCACGCCTCATGTGAAGGAGTTTGAGCGGCTGGCGGGAAGGTGCGACAGTCAAACCGAACGGATGATACGGCTGAAACAGTGGGTGATACGCCATCAGGTGACGGTCATCATGAAAGGCCACAACAGCGTGGTGGCAGTACCCGACGAGAAGTTAGGTTGCCGGATGATCATCATCCCCACCGGCAACGCGGGCATGGCCACCGCAGGCAGCGGCGACGTGCTGACCGGACTGCTGCTCGGACTGATGGCCCGCACCCAGCTGCCAGAAGTTTCGGCCATCTTGGCGGCCTATCTGCACGGACTGGCCGGCGACCTCGCCTTGGAGCACGAATCTGAGGAAAGCCTCATCGCCTCCGACATCTGCCACAACATCGGAAAAGCCTTCAAAAAAGTAAGGGATTAGCGCGGCTCCACCTCGTATCGGGTAACCTGAATCTTGCGTTCCAACGAAGCGGAAATGCTATACACCGAGTTGCGCTTGTCGTTGGGATTGTCGCTGACTTCCTTGGCGGCCATTGACGAGCCCTCCGGTTCACTAATGATCACGAGGCGGTTTCGTGCCGTGCCTGACAAGTAGGGCAAAAAGATTCCCTGTTTATATTCTTTTAAATAATTAATGAAAGAAGCGATACGCCGCGACGAGAGCGCATAATTGTATTCTGCTTTGTGTAAAGGGCTTGCAAAACCACACACCGTGATAGTGACGCTATTCCCAGCCGTCAAATCGGTCAGCAACAGTTGCGAAAACTCCTCCAATTTGCGAAAACCTCGCTCCACAGAATCAGCAAAAAACCTTTCGATTCGCTGGCGGGCCACCTCTGCATCCTCGCCTTTCAATCCACGGGAATACTCTGTTTTATAGGTATCTTTCATCGCGATATAGTCGGCGAGAGTGCTGCGATAATTGCGGGTAGTGGTGGTTTTTGTAGTACGCGGATCAGGCTCATCATTATGAAAATAGAGCGTGATGGGCAACAACATCGTCACCTTTTCCACCACAGAAACCGTATCGGAAACAACTGTATCTTCTTTATTTTCAGTAACTTCAATCTCCTTCCATTGATAATGATAAAGATCAGTGCAGCAAGTGTCGGCATCGTCCTCCGGATTTTTCGGACGATTGGAAGCAAAATAGCCGCCATTATCATGCTTATTCACCGTAAAATAAATGTCGTTGGCAGTGGAATTGATGGGGACACCTATATTGGTAGGAGCAGTCCATTTCGATAAAGCCCCTTCGGTATAAAAAACATCGTAACCTCCTATGGTCAAATGCGTTCCATCAGAACTGAAATAGAGTCTTCCACTATTTTTATCATAAAAGGGCGTGATTTCATTGTCGGGCGTATTGACCATGCTGCCTGCATTGATGGGATCATCAAAATGGTTATTTTTATAGATGGAATACCAGATGTCGAGTTCGCCGAAGCCACGGGGACGGTCGGAAACGAAATAGAGCACACTATAGTCGCCCACATCCACCCAGTTCGGCTGGGTGGTGGTAGTACCCGGCAGGTTGATGCGGCGATTCAGCTGTTGAGGCTTGTTCCAATGTCCTGATTTCCAATCACTACGCCAAAGCGAGCACTGGAGCTTTTTGCCCGAATCTCGCAAACAACGGGCAAAAATCATCAAAGTTCTGTCTTCATTAAACGTAACCCCACAATTATAATATTTATTATCGTTGACCAATGGAGAAACCGATACCGGCTTCGAGAAACCGCCTACCGTAAGCTGGCTCCGATAGATGCGGGTAGTCCAAAACTGTTCGAAAATATCACCATAATCATCCTCACTTTCAGGGCGAAGCGATGAGAAAAAGAAAGAGGAATCCGGGAACAGCACGCCATTATATTCCGAGAACTGTGTATTGATGACATTGGAGACCTCTTCAATTTCTACGGGGATGGTATCATTCTGAATATAAGAAATTTGGCGTTTCCGCTCTTCATCATCCAGCACCTGCTGCGCAACGAGGCCGAAGCTCTGCATCAGCATCCATCCCAAAAACAAAAATTGAAGCCATCTTTTCATCATCATACCTTTTACATCACATCATACGGACAAGAAAGAATGGCCTTACTTCTTTTCTCGATGGCCTTTTTAAAAATATAGTATAACGACACCTCGAAGCCGCCCCGCGCGTGGCTGGCCACCGTCAAGGAGGAGAAATTGAGGTCGTAGCTCAGTCCTAACCGAAGATTCTCCCATTGCACCACCCCGCAGATGACGAGGGCGTCGGCCCAGCGGTAATAAACCCCACCGCCGGCTGCGAAACGGTTGCTTTTGGGATTTTTGAAGTACTCATACTCCAAAAGGGTGCCGAAGATAATTTCACGATAGCGATGTTGGAAACTCGCCATTGCCGAGGGTGACAGCACCAACTGCTTGGCCACTGGAATATGGGTAGCGACATACGCCGTGTACTTGCGATGCAACACACTCTTGCCACCGTTCAGCGTGGTGGCGGGCTGCGCAAGGTGGCTCACGCTCATCCCCACACTGTAACTGCTTCGCTTGTTGGGTGTCAGTGTCCATACGGCACCGACACCGCAGTCAAAAAAACAGTACTTTTCCCTTTCAAACGTCTCGCTGATGGGAATGCCGGGGTTGTATGCGCCGCCCTGAAACTGCTCGTCGAACGATAGTGCCGAGTAGTCGATGGCACGCTGGTCGAAACCGCAAAAGAAACCCAATGAAATCTTGTTGCGGTTGGCCCGATCCAACGACTTAGTGGCCCCCACGAACAAATTGCCCTGGAACGTGCGATATTTGGAATCACCGGCACGGTCAGCGTTGAACTGCACGCCCACGCCGAGAAGGAAGCGGTGGGCGTTGCTCTTCACCACCTGCGCATCGAAAGAGCCGGAAAAGGTGAGGTACGGCTTGGTGACGGCCAGCCACTGCGTCTTCTGGTTCATCCCCACACGGAACAACCCGTCCATTGCGCCCGTATTGGCGGGATTGAGATACAGCGGGTTGGCCTCCCACTGCGAGTAGTGGATGTCCTGACCAAACGAAGGCAGCAGCGAGGCGATAAAAACGGCAATCATCAGTACATATCGGTACTTGTCGCGCCAGCAGTTGCGCAGATAGCGACGCAGCTCGTTCTCGCGAGGATTGTTCTGCGGCTCGTAAAATTTCTTGCCGCTGATAGACTCCGGCAGATACTCCTGATTCACGAAATTCTGCTCATAGTCATGCGCATACTGATACCCCTTGTGGTAGCCCAAATCCTTCATCAACTCGGTTGGAGCATTGCGGATATGGAACGGCACAGGCAGGTCGCCAGTCTTTTTCACCCAGCTTAATGCCTCATCAATAGCAAGATAGGAGGCGTTGCTCTTGGGGGAAGAGGCGAGGTAGATGGCAGTTTGGGAAAGGATGATCCGCGCCTCGGGCATCCCGATATGATGAACAGCCTGAAAGCAGTTGTTGGCCAACAGCAGCGCATTGGGATTGGCATTTCCGATATCTTCGGAGGCCAGGATAATCATTCTTCTTGCGATGAAAAGAGGATCCTCGCCGCCCGCCAGCATTCGTGCCAGCCAATAGACCGCCGCATTGGGGTCGCTGCCGCGCATCGACTTGATGAAGGCCGAAATCACATCATAATGCGTGTCGCCCTTTTTATCATAGATGGCCAGATTCTTCTGTATCACCTTCTGCACCAAGGCATTATCCACCACAAGATGGGTGGTGCCTTGCGGGGCGGCATTTACCACTAATTCAATAGCATTCAACAATTTACGAGCATCACCTCCCGATACCCGCAACAAGGCCTCATTTTCCTTCATCTCAATTTTCAAGCCTTGTTCTTTTTCATAATAATGAATAGCGGAATCGACAATCTTCTCTAAATCAGCTCTATTCAAACTCTCCAACACATATACCTGGCAGCGGGAGAGCAACGGGGAGATGACCTCAAAGGAGGGATTTTCGGTGGTGGCACCAATCAGTGTCACAATACCCTGCTCCACAGCCCCTAACAGCGAGTCCTGCTGTGACTTGGAAAAGCGGTGGATTTCATCAATAAAAAGGATGGACTTCCCTTCGGCTTTGCGGGCCTGTTCAATCACCTCGCGCACCTCCTTCACGCCGGAGTTGATGGCGCTGAGCATATAGAACTGTGCTTGCGCCACCTCCGCGATCAACAGAGCGAGTGTGGTCTTCCCCACCCCGGGAGGTCCCCACAGAATCATCGAGTGCAGATTGCCTGTCTCGATGGCATGGCGCAGACTTGCGCCCTCGCCCATCAAGTGCGGCTGGCCGATATATCCGTCAAGGGTTCTCGGCCTCAATATCTCGGCCAAAGGCTTCTGCACGGCAGAAAGTATTAGTGGACAATCAATTTCTTACGTACCACGTCGCCATTACGCATCACCACCTGCAACAGGTAGGTGCCCTGAGCAAGGCCGTTCAGCTCCATCTCACCCTGAGCCGCATCCACACGCACTCTTCTCACCTGACGACCTAACACATTGTACAGATACACCTCCGCAATGTCCTCGCGGTCGCAACGCAACGTTACCACATCGGTTGCCGGATTCGGATAGACCAGCACATGGTAGTCAACATGGCCATACTGCGGAATACCCGTGGTATCTTCCACCACGATAGTATGATACGCAGTATTGCTGCAACCCGAAATCGAATGGGTGGCCGTCACCGAATAGGTATAAGTTCCCGCTGTGTCGGGTGTGACATAAATCACAGATGATTCTTCGCCCGTATTCCACACGAAACTACAGTTGTTGGCCTGTGCCACCAGCATCTCCGTGCCGCCGAGGGTCATCTCATGAGTACCGATGATATTGACGGAAGGCTGTCCATAGACGAAGAGCGTCAGCGTGATGGTGCTGTCGCAGCCCAGGTGCGAGGTACGATGGAAGGTGAATGTACCCGAGATGGTGCCGGCCTCGAACACTGTATCGTTCCACGTGTAGGGCAATTCATTCTCGCAAATACGCAGCAGTTCGCTCTGCGCGTAGGTCTGATTAACCGTAAGATGTAGTGTCCACACGCTGTCGCAGCCGTGCGAGGTGGTGTGGTTGAACACATAGTCGCCCGTGGTGGTTCCCAACTGGAAGGTGCGGTTCTCACGTTCAT
Organism: Bacteroidales bacterium; assembly: GCA_017962845.1. Taxonomy (GTDB): domain Bacteria; phylum Bacteroidota; class Bacteroidia; order Bacteroidales; family WCHB1-69; genus UBA1756. Next base: position 92,638 of record JAGCUN010000030.1, read on the forward strand.
AATAGTATGGAAGATCACTGGAGCAGATGGTCAGACTTTCGCCATTTTCATAATAGGGATAGATGGAAAGATGGAGGGTGATGATACTGTCGCAGCCGTAGATGTTGGAGTAGGCGAAACGATAGCTGCCCGACTGCGAACCGATATCGAAGGTAGTGTCGGTCTGGGCGAAATAGTACGGCAGGTCATTTTCACAAATTTGTAAATTGACATTCTGCACGAAGGTAGGCCGCACGGTGAGCGCGAGTGTCACGATGCTGTCGCAGCCGTCCTCGCTCTGCAAGTTGTAGGTGAAAGTACGGCTGGTTGTACCTTCGGGGAAGGTAATGTCGCGCCACGTATAGGGCAGGTCGCTCTCGCAAATCACTAACGACTCATTCTCCTCAAAGGTGGGGTTCACCGTCACGTGGAGGGTGACGATGCTGTCGCAACCGTGGATGGTCTGACGATAGAAGACGAAATCGCCCGTGGTGGTACCTTCCAAGAAGGTGGTGTCGCGCCACTGCAACGGGAAGCCGTTCTCGCAAACCTCCAACGCCTCCTCCTGCGCAAAGCTCGGATGCACAATCAGAGCCAAGGTCACGGTGCTGTCGCAGCCCAGCGACGAGGTGCGGGTGAACTGATAAATGCCGCTCTGGGTTCCTTCTGCGAAGAGCGTGTCGCGCCACGTGTACGGCAGCTCATTCTGACAAATCACCTCGGCGGTATGAACCTCATAAACAGGAAGTACCGTCAGATGGAGGGTTAGCATACTGTCGCAACCATTCACCGTAGTACGGCCGAAGCGGTAGTTGCCCGACAGCGTGCCCACCTCGAACAGGGTATCCACAGCCTCATAGCGGTACGGCAACTCGCTGGCGCAAATGGTGATGGCATCTTCGTTTTCATAAATAGGATTGACGGTGAGATGCAGCGTCACCACACTGTCGCAACCATACTGGTTGGTAAGGTGGAACTCGCGAGTCTGCGACGCGGAACCTACCGGAAAGACCTCTCCCAAGAAGGCAATGGGCAAGTCATTCTGACAAACCGTCACATATTCGTCGGCGGCCGAAACAGGATTCACGGTAAGGTGCAGCACCACGGTGCTGTCGCAACCGTCCACGGTAGTACGCTCATACTGGAAGTCGCCGCTCTGCGTTCCAACGGGCAGGGTAACATCGCGCCATGTGTAAGGAAGCTCAGTCTCGCAGAGGGTCAGACTCGCTTCCTGCTGATAAGACGGATTCACCGTCAAGGTCAGGATGACCACGCTGTCGCAGCCTGCTGCCGACGGTCTTTCAAACAGGTAGGTACCGCCGCGTGTGCCAGGCTGGAATACAGTGTCGCGCCATGTGTAGGGCAGCTCGCTCTCACAAATGGTCGCCTCTTCATACTGGCGGTACAACGGATGCACCACCAGACGAAGCACCCAGATACTGTCGCAGCCGTACTGCGTCTGTCCAGCAAAAGAATAGGTGCCTGTTGTATAAGTTCTGTCAATCACTTCATCGTTCCAGATGAACGGCATGTCGCTTTCGCACACCTCTATGGTCTCGCTGCCGCCGAAGCTCTGGCGGATGTTCAGCGTAAGATAGACAATGCTGTCGCAGCCCTGTGCAGTCTGACGACGGATGATGTAGGTATCGGTGGGGGTGCCCACGTGGAAGACCGTGTCATAATAAGTGAACGGCAATCTGTTGCGACACAGGTCGATGGTTTCGTAACGCTCTGTCGGATGGTTGACCGTAAGGTGCAACGTCACCACGCTGTCGCAGCCATGAGCGCTTGTCAGGTGGCGAACAACGGTCTGCGTTTCACTGCCTTCTTGGAAGGTCGTGTCGCCGAACAGGTAAGGAAGGTCATCGGAGCAGATGGTCGCGGAGAGTTCGCGGCTATAGGTAGGATGAACAATCAGGTTTAGGGTAGCGGTGCTGTCGCAACCGGCGGCATTGGTACGGGTGTAGGTATAAACCCCGCTCTCAGTGCCGACGGTGAACACCTGATCGCGCCACACGTATGGCAACTCGCTGGCGCAGATCTCCACGGTCTCCTCTGAGGAGGTGGCCTCGCGGATGTCAAGTGTCAGCGTCACGATGCTGTCGCAACCCTGTACGGTTGTCTTGTTGAAAACCATCGTACCCCTCTGCGCATCGGTGGTGAAAGTAGTGTCGCGCCACGTATAGGGGAGCTCGCTACGGCAAAGGCTCAACACCTCATGCTCATCGTAGGCGGGATGGACCACCAGCACAAAGGTCACGATGCTGTCGCAGCCCAACGAAGTAGTGCGGGGCAGCACATATACACCGCTTTGCGTACCCGTTTCAAAAATGGTATCGCGCCAAGTATAAGGCAGCTCCTGCTGACAGATCTGCGCATATTCCACTTCATACTTACTCTCATTCACCACCAGATGCAAAGTCACGAGACTGTCACAGCCGTGGATGGTGTGACGGGTGAAGAGGAAGTCGCCGCTCTGGCTACCGACTTCAAAAATGGTATCACGCCAAGTATAAGGAAGATCCTGCTGACAGATGGTCTCATTTTCCTCCAAGTAGAAAGCGGGATAGATGGTGACCGAAAGATTCACGATGCTGTCGCAACCGTCAGCGGTAAGGCGATGGAACTGATATTCACCGTCCACACTGCCCACCTCCAAGGTAGTGTCGCGCCACACTGCCGGCAGTTCGTTCTGACAAAGTTCCAAAGTTTCGAACTGTTCCACCGAGTAATGTACAGTAAGATTCAAAATGACCACGCTATCGCACTGAAATTCAGCGGCTCTGTAGAGGGTATCCACATAAACGCCCGTCTGTGCGTAGGTCCTGCCATTCCATTCCACGCTATCGCAAACGGTCATCACAGTCGTGTCGGCCACTACAAGGCAGTAAGGTGTGAAGGTGACGGGGCCTGCCAGCGGGCTGGGGTTGGCGGGGTCGCACATGGCCTGCACATACAGGTCGTAGGGCTGTTGACCGGTAAGTTCAGTAAGATAGAGGATGGTATCGTTGTGGTCGATGGTAATTCCTTCTGATGCAGGGGCAAAGCCGGCGGGGCCATACACCACGCGCCATTCGTTCTCAATGCTTCCTGCTTTCCAGCTGGCGGTGGCGGTGGTCATCATCACGTCACTCACCTGGATGTCGGTAACTGTCGGGCAGGGCAGGAACTCCACGGAGAAGTTGTCGATAACACAGCGCCAGTCCCATGAAGTGGAGGCCGAGTACCAGCGGAATGCGAGGCGGGCGCCGTCAGGAATGTTAGTGCCTGCAAGCGAGTATTCGTGCGGGGTGGCCGTTGTGGTAGAGGTCACGCTTTCCAACGGCACAAAGGAGGCGGCATCCAGCACATTGGTCATATAACCGAAGGTCAGTTGGCTGCCGGAGACATTATCCATACGGGAAGAGAAGCTCACCTTCACCCCGTCGAGGTCGGAGGCAAACCACGGCACCGCCACATAGTTGTCGGCAGAGAAGCCCGACGCATTGCGGGCGGTCATCACGAGACCGTTATTGCCGCTAAAAGCGTTATACGTACTGACATGCGGGGAACGGGCGGGTGTAGCAGCCGACAGCGAGCTCCAGCAGGTGGGCATCGGTCCTTCCACAGCGACTCCCGTACCCGTATAGCTCTCCATATCTTCCAAATAGGGAATGGAGGCCGACTCGCAAGGGGTGGCCGCCAACGCTGCTACCGACCAATCGGAGAGGGAGTCGTTGGAGCAGACTGCCCTAACGTAAACCTGATAAGTGGTAGAGGGCAGGAGTTCAGAAAGCGTACAGACCGGTTCGGTCACATTCAATGTCAATCCTTCACCATGTGCACCCCCTTGAGGCATATATTCCACAATCCAGGAAATCTCTCTCCAAGCCTGCTGCCACTCCACATGGATCTGGCTGTCAGACAATGGGTAGCAATTGGTAATCGACGGTACAAGGCAGAGATCGAGCGAATCTACTGCCACAAGGTCTATAGCGCAGTGGGCGCAGGTATCGTTATTGCTCCAAGAGAAAGCAAGGCGGTCGTCACTCGTCAGAGAGAGTTCACGCAGACTCACAAAATGTTCTACCGCGCTGGTTGAACTTGGTACAACCTGAATAGGAGTGAAATAGGAAACCATCCCTTCGGTATGCCAGTAGCCGAATGAGAGTTGACCGATCGTGTCGTTTTCCATTTTCGTGGTAAACGATATGCCCAGCGCATTAAAGTCGGCGGCGAGGGCGGGCAGGATCACACAGTTGGAAGTGCCGTAGATAGAGCTGTCGCCTGCGGTGAGCAACAGGGCGTTGCTGTCGGGAGCGAAATCGGCCGACACATGGGGTGCGTACGTGCTGTCGCTGCCCAGGAACACATAGTTCCAGCAGTCGGGAAGGATACCGCGCACATCGGCGGCGGTAGCACTGTCGCTGTCGAAATTGCACAGCATCGGCACCGCGGCAGCGGGGCAATCCTGACTTTGCGCCCGCACCAGAGAGGGCGAAAATAGCAGCATCATCACAAAAAAGAGACAAGCGGCGAGCAAATTCTTACCCTTATTTTCATGTCTCATCATTTTTTCTAACCCATACATCTTTTCTTTCATAATATATAATTTCTTAATTATCAATTACTTACAAATAAAAATACTTCATCATAAACCTTTCTTCACAAGCCCACTTATACATTTTATGAAAATTGAGGCAAAAGTACAGATTTTTCAAGACATGACAATGATAAAAAAGTATAATTATTACAAGAAAAAATTATATCTTTGCACTTTCTAAAAAATGACAACCATGATTCAGACCCGATTTGAAACGGAAGGCTGTCAGACCTTCCTTCCTGAAGTGCCAGAAGCGGTACATAACCGATTGAATGACGCATATTTACAACTTATCAACCGCAGTGGTGCCGGCAATGATTTTCTCGGTTGGCTCGACCTGCCCGAAGCCGCTGGAAGCAACGAGATAGAGGATGTCAAACGCGTGGCTGTCCGCCTCAAGGAGTTATCACAAGTGGTGGTGGTCATCGGTATTGGAGGCTCGTACCTCGGCGCCCGCGCCATCATCGAGGCCTTGCAGCCGCATTTCAGCGACCTGAACCCCTCTCCCTCCGCCCCCACGGTATTGTTCGCTGGCAACAACATCAGTGAAGACTATCTATCTGATTTACAAAATATTTTAGACAAGAAAGAGTACTCTCTCATCGTCATCTCCAAATCCGGCACCACCACCGAGCCGGCCATCGCCTTCCGCATCCTGAAACAGCATTGCGAGAATAAATATGGCAAGGAGGAGGCGAAGAAGCGCATCGTGGCCATCACCGACCGGCAACGCGGTGCCCTCAAGCAGTTGGCTACCCAAGAGGGGTACGACACCTTCGTCATCCCCGACAATGTGGGCGGCCGCTATTCGGTGCTCACTCCTGTGGGACTTCTTCCCATCGCCGTGGCGGGCTACGACATTGACGCGCTGCTGGAAGGCGCACATCGGATGCACGAACTGCTGCTGGCCGACAAAACGCTCCAAGGCAACCCTGCCATGCATTATGCACTCATCCGTAACCTATTGTACTGCAATGGAAAACGGGTGGAACTGATGGTGGCTTACGAACCGCGTCTTTACTACCTCATCGAATGGTACAAGCAACTGTTTGGCGAAAGCGAGGGCAAAGAAAACCGCGGCATCTTCCCCGCCGGCTGCATCTTCTCCACCGACCTGCACTCGTTAGGACAGTACGTGCAGGAGGGCCAGCGGATGCTGTTCGAGACCGTCATATCAGTCGAAAAGAGTCATCATACGCTTCCCATCCCCTTCGACGAACAGGATACCGACGGACTCAACTACCTGCAAAAGAAGAGTATCACTGAGGTGAACCACGCCGCAGAGACCGGTACCCGTGCTGCTCACATCGCAGGCGGCGTACCCAACCTGCGCATCGTCATCCCCGAAATCAACGAGAAAACGCTTGGCGAGCTGGTCTTCTTCTTTGAATTCTCCTGCGCTATTGGAGGTTATCTACTGAAAATCAATCCTTTCGACCAGCCTGGAGTGGAAGCCTACAAGAAAAATATGTTCAGATTGCTCGGAAAGAAATAGTCACTTTTCACCCAAAAATTTTAAAATTTTAACGCAAATTCATCACTATGCCAAGAACCAAAAAAGAGATGGGCGATGTTAGCTTGTTAGGCAACCAAAAGACCGCCTATCCCACCTTATACGAACCCGCCGTATTAGAGGCGTTTGACAACAAACACCCCGACAACGAATACGTGGTGACGCTTGACTGTCCGGAGTTCACCTCGCTGTGCCCCGTGACCGGACAGCCCGACTTCGGCCACATCATCATCCGCTACATTCCGAGGATCAAGATGGTGGAGAGCAAAAGCTTGAAACTCTATCTGGGCAGTTTCCGCAACCACGGCGACTTTCACGAGGACTGTGTGAACATCATCATGAAAGACCTCATCGAGGTGATGGATCCGAAATATATCGAAGTAACTGGCCGGTTCAACCCGCGGGGCGGCATCGCCATCAGGCCGTTTGCCAACTACGGCGATAAAGAGCATCAGGAGATGGCTTTGCAGCGCCGGATGGCGTATCTCAACGAAGAATAATGGCCATGGGTAAAGACGCTGTCATCATCCTTTCCGGCGGCATGGACTCGACCACCATGCTGTACGAGTTTCACGACGAGATTGCCCTCGCCATCACCTTCGACTATGGTTCATTGCAGAACAAGCGGGAGCAGAAGTTTGCGGATATGCACTGTAAAAAACTGGGTATCAAGCACATTATCATCCCGTTAGAGTTCATGGGAAAATATTTCAAGAGCTCGCTGTTGATGTCGCCCGATGACATTCCAGAGGGGCGGTACGACGATGAAAACATGCGCTCGACGGTGGTACCGTTCCGCAACGGCATCATGCTGGCGGTAGCTTGCGGCATGGCCGAGAGCAACGGGCTGAAGCGGGTGATGATGGCCAACCATGCTGGCGACCATGCCATCTACCCCGACTGCCGGCCGGAGTTCGTGGCGGCAATGTCAGCGGCAATGTCGGCGGGCACTTACGAGAATGTGGAGCTGTGCGCCCCCTACACGGGACTCAGCAAGACCGACATCGCATTAAGGGGCAAACAATTAGGCATCAACTATGCGGAAACTTACTCCTGTTACAAAGGCGGTGAAGTCCACTGTGGCAAATGCGGCACCTGTCAGGAGCGGCGGGAGGCTCTACAAGCCGCCGGCATCGACGACAAAACCCCATACCAATCATAATTTTTCAACTTTTAATTTTCCATTTTCAATTCTCAAATTCAATGTATTACGTAAGAAAAACCCTCGAAATATCCTCCTGTCACCAGCTCTACCTCGACTACGAGAGCAAGTGTGAGAACCTGCACGGACACAACTGGAAGGTCAACGTGTATTGCCGAGCCGAAAAGTTAGACAGCAACGGCATGGTATGCGATTTCACCGAGATCAAACGGCTGATACACGGCAAGATAGACCATCGCAATCTGAACGAAGTGCTGGACTTCAACCCGACGGCTGAGAACCTGGCCCGCTGGATTGTGGAGACGGTGCCGAACTGCTACCGCGCCGATGTGTGGGAGTCGCGCGACAACAAGGCCTCCTATATTTCCGATGACGCGCCCCAAAACTTCGACTAACGTGTACCGCATCAACGAGATTTTCTACTCCTTGCAGGGCGAGGGATTCCATAGCGGCATCCCCAGCGTGTTTGTGCGCTTCAGCGGCTGCAACCTGCGCTGTTCCTTCTGCGATACCCAGCACCAGACCGGCAGCATGATGGAGCTGACGGCCATTGCCGAAGCGGTCACCCAATACCCTGTTGCACAATGGATTATTCTAACTGGCGGCGAGCCATCACTATTCATTGACGAGGAGTTTGTGGTGAAACTGAAAGAGGCAACCGGCAAAAAAATCGCCATCGAGACCAATGGTACCCATCCCCTACCCTCCCACCTCGACTGGGTGACACTGTCGCCCAAAACCGGCTTCGAGGGCGGCGACATAGCGCCTTGCATCCTGACGCACTGCGACGAGCTGAAGGTGGTGTATTGTCATCAGGATTTATCTCAATATCAAAACATTATAACAGGAAACCGCTTTTTACAGCCCTGCTATTGCGAAGATGCTGAAGCGAACCGCGCCAATTTAGAGGCGTGCGTGAAGGCGGTGCTGCAGCACCCCGGCTGGCGGCTGTCGCTGCAGATGCATCGTCTGATTGGCATCCGCTAAAATTATTTATCATACTTATATTCTAATCTAACTAAAAGAAAAAACTCATGGCCACACAACCCAGAACGCCATTGCGCGAACGACCCTTCCCCGACTATACCCACCGCGAGGAGATGATGAACATGCTGAGTCATGCCGTGGGCGTGGTTTGCGCCATCGTAATGATGGTGATAGCGGTGCGAGCCTCGTCTGGCGACCCGCTCAAAGTCGCTTGCAGCATCATCTATGTGGCAACGGTACTGGCCGCCATGCTCTTTTCCAGCATCTACCACGGTCTGCCGAAAGGGATGTCCAAGCAGGTATTCCGTGTCATCGACCATTGCGACATCTTTTTCACCATCGCCGGCACCTACACCCCCATCACCCTGATCGGAATCGTGCCCATCAATCCTGCCATGGGTTGGACTATCTTCGCCATTGAGTGGGGATTGGCCATCATCGGGGCAACGCTCAACGCCATCGACCTGAAGAGATACTCCAAATTCTCGATGGCCTGCTACTTGGGCATGGGCTGGTGCGTGATTATCAGTCTGCGCGACACCATTCTCGCCATGACACTCGAAGGCTTCCTATGGATTATAGGGGGCGGCGTGGCCTTCACCATCGGTGCGGTGCTGTACCTCATCGGCAAGAAAAAACGCTACCGCCACTTCATCTTCCACGTCTTCGTGCTCATCGGCATCGTGACGCAGTTCATCGGCGTGTGGTGGTATTTGCTGTAAGGCAATAGCTACTCTCGTTACCCCTTCACCTGTGCGATAATTACGGAAATGTTGTTCACGAACATGTTCACGGCGATGGCCAGCAAAATCACCCCGAAAAATTTGCGGAGGATGAAGATAAGGTTTGGGCCGAGTAGTCGCTGTATTCTGTCGAGGTAGCGGATGACAATGTAATCCAAAATAATGTTTAACAGCAAGCCTATCAATATGTTGACGATGGCGTAGTCGGCGCGGAGGGAGAGCAGACCCGTAAGGGCACCCGGCCCCGCGATCAGCGGGAAGGCCACTGGCACGATGCTGGCACCACTGCCGATATTTTCGTTCTTGATGATTTCACGCCCCAGTATCATCTCCACCGCTAAGACAAACAGTACAAAAGCACCGGCCACGGCAAACGAAGCCGCATCAATGCCGAACAATCGCAGCAGCGCATCACCGGCGAAGAAAAAAGCCAGAAACAATCCCAAGGCCGTCAGACAGGCCTGCCCCGCCTTGATAGACTGTCTGTTCTCTTTCAAATTTAAGAAAATCGGGATGGAACCGAAGATGTCGATGATGGCGGCCATCACGATGAACGAACTAAAAATCTCTACAAAATTGATGCGTCCCATAGTTTAGATAATGCTGTTTTTACAAATGTAGTGATAATGAGAGCCAAAACGCTTGAAGGCGGCCTCCTCTAACTCTTCCTGAAACTGCGGATGCGCTACCGAGATTATCAGCTTCGCCCGTTCTTGAAGGGATTTGCCATATAAATTGACTGCGCCATATTCGGTGATGAACCAGTGGATATGGTTGCGCGTGGTAACGGCACCCGATCCCAAATCCAGTGCAGGCACGATTTTGTTGATGCCCTTCCGTGTGGTGGATGGCATGGCAATGATGGCCTTGCCGCCTTTGGCACGGGAGGAACCATACACGAAGTCGATTTGCCCACCCACACCCGAATAGATTTTATCGCCCAACGAGTCGGCGCACACCTGTCCCGAAAGGTCAATCTGGATGGCGGAATTGACGGAGGTCATCTTGGGCTGCTGCGCGATGATGAAGGGGTCGTTGGTGTACTCCACATCCTTCATCAGCACCTGCGGATTGTTGTCGATGAAATTGTAAATCTTCTGCGAACCCATCACAAAAGTGGAGACAATTTTCCCCTTGTCCAGCCGTTTGTTAGCGCCGTTGATAACGCCTTTTTTGACCAGCGGAAGGATGCCGTCGGAGAACATTTCGGTATGGATGCCGATGTTCTTGTGGTTTCTCAGGCACGACAGGATGGCGTTGGGGATGGAGCCGATACCCATTTGCAGGCAAGCTCCGTCCTCAATCAGTTCGGCGCAATAGCGGCCGATGGTTTTCTCCGCTTCGGTGGGATTGGCAAACTCCGCCAAAATCAGTGGAGTGTCATCTTCCACAATATAATCGATTTTGCTGATATGAATTTGGGAATCGCCAAAAGAGCGCGGCACATTCTTATTGACTACGGCGATGGTGAATTCCGCATTCTCCATGGCGGCTAACGTGGCATCCACCGACGGTCCTAACGAGACGTATCCGAACTTGTCGGGCGGGCACACCTGTATCATGGCGACATTGCACTTGATGTAATGCTCGCGGTAAAGTCTGGTGGTTTCGCCCAGAAAAACAGGGATGTAATCCGCCAGTCCTTTTTGCACACTCTCTCTGACATTGGCACCGACAAAGAAAGCGTTATGCTGGAAAATGCCTTCGAATTCCGGATTCACGTATGGGGCGGCGCCCTCGGTGTGAAGGTGATGGATGTAAACGTTTTTCAACTCTCCGGCACGTCCCCGCTCGCACAGGGCTTTCACCAGACATTGCGGCACATTGGATACCGAACTGATGTGGACGTGGTCGCCCGACTTGATGACTTTGACGGCTTCTTCCGCCGTAACTGCTTGATACTGTTTCTTCATACCAATAGTATTTATTGCACAATAAAAACAGCAGCAAGAAACAAACAGGAGAACCGGCATACAACAGATGCCGACATCATTCCCAAGCTCTTGTTCCCGAAAGCTGCGAATTACGGAGTCAGGCAGGTCTTCTGGCTTGTTCAACCTGCAACGTCTTCCCGACAAAATGTCAGTGACTTTGGTTTTGCAGGCCATTTGCTGAACTTACAGCTACGGGCATAGCTCCTGATTTTCACAGGATTCCCTATTAATCTTTTGGAACCTGAATCCGGCGGCAAAAATACAAAAAAAGATAATCATCCCACCCCCATTTCGGGGGAGTTCACTACAAAAAAATCACCCTAAATTGGGATTGTCCCTCCCCCATCGTAGGGGTATTTTTGCATGCTTAAAAAAAAGAGCATGAGAAAAGGAATCCTACTACTGATTTTAGCGTCATTATTATTTGATTTTCAGATACTTTCAGCACAAGAAAACCAAAGTTCATCCAGCAATGAAAATGCGCCTGCCGACAGTGTGAAGCCCAAAAGCCGTCTCACCATTGGTGGGTACGGTGAAGCGGTATATAAATACAATTTTTATAGTGATAATATGTTCCGCTACTCGCACGCTGAAAAGTATGCGAACGCGAAAGGCCACGGGCGGGTGGATCTGCCCCATGCGGTTTTTCTGATGAGTTATGATTTTGGGAAAGGATGGACCTTTAACGCTGAAATCGAATTCGAGCATGGCGGCACCGAGGCAGCTGTGGAGGTAGAGGCGGAGGAGACCGGCGAGTTCGAGAAGGAAATCGAGCGCGGCGGCGAGGTGGCTTTGGAGCAGTTCTGGTTGCAGAAGTCGTTTTTGGACTCCAAAATCAACATCCGCGCCGGTCATATTGTAGTGCCCGTGGGCGGCACCAACAACGCCCATCTCCCCAACGAGTTTTTCGGGGTGTATCGTCCTGAAGGTGAGAACACTATCATTCCCTGTACGTGGCACGAGACCGGTATTGAGCTGTGGGGCCGCATCAAGGGATGGCGGTACGATTTGATGGTCATTCCGGCACTCAACTCCAACATGTTCAACGCCTCCAACTGGATTCAGAACGGTTCGGCATCGCCCTACGAGTTCAAAGTGGCCAACAAGTTGGCGCTGGCCGCCCGTATCGACAACTACAGCGTGAAGGGACTGCACATCGGGGTGAGCGGCTACGTAGGCAACTGCTTCCGCAACGACATCATCACCGACGGAAAGGCCAGCAAATACGACAAGGTAAAAGGCACGGTGGCCATTGGTTCCATCGACTTCAGTTACAAACACAAAGGGTTTGTGCTGCGCGGCAGCGGGTTGTACGGACATCTGTCGGATGCGGGACTCATCTCCACTTACAACGCCTCACAGGTCAACAGTTCGCAGTCGCCCTACCCGCATACGCTGGTCGGCAAAGCCGCTTGGACGGCCGGCTGCGAGGCGGGTTACGACTTCTTCACCCTTTTGAAAGAGAATTCGAAAGCCAAAGATCAGAAATTCTTTGTCTTTGTAAGATATGAATACTACGACTCTTACGTGCCGGTAGCCGATGCCACCCCGTACTCTTGGAGCGAGCGGCACTGTGTGAGCGGCGGCATCAACTACCGTCCCATCCCCGAGATCACCATCAAGGCGGAAGGCGGCGTGCGGCTGCTGCATTCGCAGTACAACCAGGAACCCTGGATGGCGTTGGGCATCACGTGGGCGGCGTTCTTTAAGCACGAGAAAGTGAAGTAGTTAATTGACTATTCAATTTATTAAATTATTAAAATATTAAAAATCAATAAATTATATAATCATGAAACACAATTTTTTAGTTATTGCAGCATTATTGATGGCCGGGCTGATGACCGCGTGCCACAAGGACGACCCGGTAGAAACCGCCAAGAAGGAGCAGGTGGCGATTCTTGAGCAGTATGTGAACCACACCATTGCGCCCACCTACAGCAATCTGGCCGCTTACTCAGAGCAGCTGGTGACCGACTTGCAGACTTTGCGTGCTGAGCGCACGCAGGCGAATGTGAACCGCGCCTGCGAGACTTTCCTGAACGCTCGCGCATGGTGGGAGAAGAGCGAGGCCTTCCTGTTCGGGGCCGCCTCCGACTTCGGCATCGACCCGCACATCGACTCCTGGCCGTTGGATGTGGACGCTTTCAACACCATGATGACCAACACCGCACAGATTGAGGCAATGGATGCGGAAGATGGCGACGAATATGCGGGCGACAAGCTCGGTAACTCGCTCCTCGGCTTCCACGGCATCGAGTACATCCTTTTCAGCAACGGTTCACCGAAAAGTGCTGATGAGATTTCTGACCTTCAGATGATTTACGCTGTGGCCGTGGCCGGCGACCTGCGCAACCGCTGCTTCCAGTTAGAAGTAAGCTGGTTGGGTAAAAGCGCCCCCAAGTCACACCGCGACAAAGTGGAGGATCTGGAACTGAACTACACGGTGAACGGCGGCGACTACAGCTACGGTACCAACCTGATGAAAGCCGGCACGTTAGGAAGCACCTATCCCAGCTCTGTCAGCGGACTGATGGCCATTGTGGATGGTTGCCGTACCATCGCCGACGAGGTGGGCACCTCCAAGATCGGCAAGCCGTACAATGGCGAAGACCCGAATTACATCGAGTCGCCGTACAGCCACAAATCCATCGAGGACTTCTACAATAATATTCTCAGCATTGAGAACGCCTACATGGGCGGAATTGATGGCGAACGCAACGAGGATGTGTCACTTCACGGCTATCTGAAAGAGCATAATGGCGAACTTGATGTGCGCGTGCTTTCCGCTATCGCGTTGGCCAAGTCAAAGATTCAGGCCATGCCTGCACCCTTCGTACAGAACTATAGCAATGCCGCCAATGGCGAGGCTTCTGAAGCCTGCCAGCAGCTGGATGAGGTGCTGTCGGAAGTGGACAACTGGTTGAGAACGGAGAACTAAAAAAATGGAAAATTGAGAATTGAAAATTCAAATCTTCAAATCTTTCAAATCATAAATTATTAATCATGAAAAAATATCAAAATAAAATTCAATTTTTAAGTTTGATGCTGGTGGCATTGCTGGTGATTAATGGCTGCCACAAGCCGGAAGAGGAAAAACCGCTGTCATGGTTGGAGGAGGAGACGTATGCTGGCGGCAAGTTGGGCACCACCTTCAACGCATCCTCATCGGCCTACGAGGATCCCGCGCCGGCGGTTACCGACATTGCAGGCTTCAAGTATGGCGAATACCTGTTTGAGCGCGACTTCACCCAGGGCACCGCACCTTTTAACGGACTGGGACCCTTGTACATTCGCAGTTCCTGCATCGCCTGTCATCCCGGCTACGGTCACGGCAAGCGCATGGACCGCTATATCGCCAACGAGTGGGGCAACGGTTACCTGCTCGTGGTCACCGACCAGAACGACACGTATGTATCCTCACTGACGGGCATGCCGCAGACCAAGGCGGTGGCGCCCTTCAAGGCTCCGATTGACGAGTCGCAGATTCAGATCAGCTGGCTGCCTTATACCGACGAGTGGGGCAACACCTTCCCGGACGGCGAGACCTACAGCCTGATTTATCCTGAGGTACACATTCCCGCCTCTGCCTACTATGTTCCGTTGGAGGTGGGCGGCACCACCATTCCTTATGGCAGCGAGATTGTGCGGTTGGAGTCCACCATCGGCATTTATGGCACGGGATTGTTGGATGCCATCCCAGACGACTCTTTGAAAGCACAATATCAGAAAGAGTATAACGCTGGCGCTAAGCTCAACCCGGCCATGTGGGCTGGCACCGACTGGGCCCCTACTGGTCTGTACGGCAACACCAACCATCCCAAACGCTTCACCTACGCTTGTACCCGCGGTCCGTTGCAGGACGGTCCTGGCGCCAACGCCATCTGGAACATTACCAACGTGACCCGCAAAGACCGCCGTTACCACTACATGACGGCTACCTACGCCCGCGTGGCCTCGCAAGACCCCGAAGTGCAAGCTGAGTTCTACAACTATTTTCCCGAATATAATGTGAGCGGCGACCCCGAAACCGACATTTACAACTACCTCACTGGTACGAACTTGCCGGCAGAGATGAGCGACGACGACTATGTCAACCTGATGATATGGCACAGAGGACTGGCCGTGCCCGCCGCCCGTAACTTAGACGACCCGACCGTGCAGCGCGGCCGCCAGCTGTTCCGCGAGATCGGTTGTGCCACCTGCCACCGTCCCAGCTGGACCACCGGCAACGACCGTTTCACCGACCCCAACCATTTCTTCACGACGGCCGACCAGCGTTTGCCACGCTACCCCAACCAGAAGATTTGGCCTTACACCGACATGATTCAGCACAAACTCCACATGCAGAATGACATCCGCACCGGCTGGTGCCGCACCACCCCGTTGTGGGGGAGAGGCCTGTCGGCCATCTGCACCGGCTCGGCTGACCGTCTGCACGACTGCCGTGCCCGCAACGTCATCGAGGCCATCATGTGGCACGGCAGCGCACAAAGCGACGCACGCTGGACCATCGAAAAATTCCGCCAGCTCAGCAAGGAGGACCGCGATGCCATTGTGCAGTTCATCAATGCCATTTGACATTATTTTGCCATAATTTGGATTTAATAATTGGTTGTTTATCAGTTGTGGAGGCGCACGTCCGTGCGTCTCTGCATTTTTCAAAAAAAACATTAAAATGAAAAAATTACATCTCCTACTGATCCTCCTGACGGTTGTGCTCATCATTGTGATGGCTGCTGGCACCATCGTAGAAAAATATCATGGCTCGGATTATGCCATCAGCCACATTTATGGCTCATGGTGGTTTATCGGGCTTTGGGCGATCGGCGCCATCGGTATGTTGGCATCACTTTTCATGCATAAAACGTGGAAACGTCCCGTAGCGTGCCTTCTGCATTTGTCGGTACTGCTGATTCTGCTGGGTGCCCTTCTGACCAAACTCACGGGACAGCATGGTGAGATGACCCTCAAGCCGGGCGTGGACAACCATTATTTCCAAATGGAAAAGAGAGGGGACACCTGCGATGTGGAGCTTCCCTTCACCCTCACCCTCGACCATTTTGAGGTGGTAACCCACCCGGGCACCCACTCCCCTTCCGATTTCGTAAGCCACCTGCACATCACCGACGACGGAAGTGAGCCTGTGGAAGCTACCATCTCCATGAATAACATCCTGAAACACAAAAACTACCGTTTTTATCAGAGCGACTACGACGAGGAGGGCAACTCGGTGCTTTCGGTGGCTCACGACCCGTGGGGCATCGGTTTCACGTATGCGGGTTACATCCTGCTATTCGTCTCCTTGGTGGCGATGCTGGTGGTGCCAAACGAAAAATTCAGACAGCTGCTCAAAAAGACCTCTGCCAAGGCTGTTGCCGTGATTGCTTTGCTGATATTGGGTTGCACGCTTCCCTCTTTTGCTGCCAAAACTCCCCGTACCCTACCGAAAGAGAGCGCCGACATCATGGGACAGATGTATGTGCAGTACAAAGGGCGAATTTGTCCGCTTCAGACTCTGGCCAAAGACTTCACCACCAAACTGTACGGTGCACCCACCTACAAGGGTCTCACCTCCGAGCAGGTGCTCAGCGGCTGGATTTTCTACTTTACCGACTGGCAGAAAGAGCCGATATTCAAAATCAAAGACCAGCATGCCCGAAAAGTGCTCGGCATCCACGAGAAATACGCCAAGATGACCGACTTTACCGACATGTATGGAGAGAACAAGTTGGATGCGGAGGTGTCCAAACTGCCGATGGGCGACCCCAAGCGGAAAGGCATTCTTGCTGCCAACGAGAAATACAACCTTATCCTTATGCTGTACAATGGAGAGTTGCTGAAGATTTTCCCCCATGCCGACAGCTGCAGTCAAGAGGTAACATGGTACTCGCAGAGCGACGAACTGCCGCTCGACGTTTCCGACATGGAATACCTCTTTATCCGCAAACAGTTGAGTTTCTGTCAGGAGTACGTAATAAAAGGTGATTATCAAAATTTGAATAAGCTATTCGAAAAAACGAAAACCTACCAGGAGAAATACTCGTCAGGGCAGACGCAGCCGTTGGCGCAGTATCGGGCTGAGCGGATTTACAACCGGCTCACTACGGGCCGTTGGTTAGCGATGGTCAACATCCTTTTCGGACTGATTGTTTTCGCCTTGTCGCTCATCTGCATTGGCAAAGGGCGACGGCTGTACAAGCCGCTTCGCGTCACCGCAATCGTGTGGGTGGCGTTGCTGGGGAGTTTCTTGGCGCTACTGTTTATCCTACGGTGGATTGCGGGCGGGCACGTGCCGATGGCCGGCAGCTTCGACTCCATGAACCTGCTGGGACTGAGCATCTGCGTCCTCACCCTGTTGCTGGTGAGGCGACACGAGATGGCGCTGCCGGCCGGGCTGCTCATGACCGGATTCGTGCTGTTGGTGCAGATGATGGGCGGTTCCAACCCGCCGGTCACCCACCTCATGCCAGTGCTCACCTCTCCCCTGCTAAGTCTGCATGTCACGGTCATCATGATGGCTTACGCCCTGCTGTTCTTTGTGATGCTGAACGGCATCACCGCAGTAGTAGTGCGGATTACCCAGCGCGACAATCTTGCCTATCTCGGTCGTTTGCACGATCTTAGCAGGTTACTGCTCTATCCGGCGGTGGCTTTGTTGACGGTGGGCATTTTCATCGGGGCGGTGTGGGCCAACATCTCGTGGGGCAACTACTGGTCGTGGGATCCGAAGGAGGTGTGGGCGCTCATCACGCTGCTGGTCTATCTCATTCCGCTTCATTCCACCTTTTTCACCCAAGAGAACCGTCCGATGCGCTTCCATATCTATGCCATTTTCGCATTCTTATCTGTATTGATTACCTATTTTGGAGTCAATTTATTGTTGGGCGGAATGCACAGCTACGCGTGAGAAAGGTGAGATGGGAGATGGGAGATTTGAAAGATTTGAAAGATTTAAAAGATTTAAAAGATTTAAAAGATTTGAGAGATTTGAAGATTATTAATGCGAGCGCAGCGAGTGTCAAATGATTTGAAAGATTTGAAATTTGGGATTGGGGAAGTCATTTGTTTTATTATTTTTGCAAAAAATTTCAAAACAATAAAATTCTAGTGAAAACTAAACATCGACAGCAGAAGTCTGCCCAAAGATTCACCAAGAACTGACAAAGTCACGACAATCAATTATAACAAAAAAACTTCATGAACTTTTCTGGGCTTCTCATCGGCATTGCCACTTTTCTCTGCATCGGGCTGTTCCATCCCCTTGTGATATGGGCTGAGTATCATTTCAGCAAGAAGTGCTGGTGGTTTTTCCTGCTACTCGGCATAGGTGCAGCAGTAGCTTCATTGTTCATCCCCTCCATTGAATTCGCAGCCATCACCGGAGTTTTCGCGTTCTCATGCTTCTGGTCCATACGGGAACTCTTCCAGCAAGAGAAACGGGTGGCCAAAGGGTGGTTCCCTGCGAATCCCAAAAGAAAGAAGTGATTATTTCTTCAAAAAATGTAATTTTGCACCTTCTTTTAAAACACCAACTCACCTTATGAGAACCCTTTGTAAAACAGCTATACTTCTTTTACTGCTATCGTTGTTACTTCCTGTCCAAGCACAGGAGACAGACAAGCCGAAGGTGCTGAACGGTTTCAGCGGCGGCATGATGCTGCATACGGGCTACCTGTTTGGCGAGATGCCGGAAATCGGCCACACGGCCAAAGGCGCGCCCTTCGGCATCGGCGGGAAAATATGCATACACCTCGGACAGCACTGGATGATAGGCAGCGAAGGGTATGTCTCCACATTGCGGCAGCTGCGCAACGGAAGCTACATCAAGTACGGATGGGGCGGCATCTTAGGCGAGTTCTACTGGTCGTTCAAACATGTGGTGCCCTACGTCGGGCTGACCATAGGCGCCGGTGCCCAAAGCACCTTCCTGATGTTTGACGGCAACGGAAGCGACTGGACTTCAGAAAACGACGTCATCTTCCACAAGCAGTCCTTCTGCGCTGTCACCCCGTTCATCGGCTGTGACTTCATCCTCACGAATGTCTTGCACCTCACCTTGAAAGCGGATTGGATGAACACCCTATCACACAAGCGGTTGCTGGAACCGGCAGGACCACGTTTTTATGTCGGACTGATCTTCTACCATTAAACTCCTCAAAAACTTTTTTGACGTTCCACCCCCTATCGCATCGCATTTTTCTTGCCAAGATTTTCTACAAATGAAAATTTTGCCGTACCTTTGCAGCGCAATTGCAAACCACACAGATTATGGCAAAAAAGAAGATATTAGTGACTGGTGGGAACGGCTATATCGGTTCCCACACCCTCATCCAGCTGATTCGCGACGGCGGGTTTGATGTCGTCTCCATTGACAACCTCAGCCGTTCGGCACGCGGCACCATGGACCGCATCGAAAAGATTACGGGATGTAGTGTCAAAAACTACGAAACCGACCTGTGCGACCTGAAGTCCACCTGCTCAGTGTTTGAGCAGGAAGGCCCCATCGACGGAGTCATCCATTTCGCGGCATACAAGTGCGTGCCCGAGTCGGTGGAGAAGCCGCTGTTGTATTACCGCAACAATCTCAACTCGCTGCTCAACATCATCGAGGCCTGCGACCGCTACCATGTGCCGCACCTCATTTTCTCATCCTCATGCTCCATCTACGGCGACGTGAAAGACCTGCCTGTCACGGAAGAGACTCCCGTGGGCATCGCCGCCTGTCCGTACGCCCATACCAAACAGATTGGCGAAGGCATCCTCCACGCCTTCTGCGAAAGCCACCCCCGGTTCCAGTCCATCCTGCTCCGCTACTTCAACCCGGTAGGCGCCGACATGACCGGACTGAACGGCGAACTGTCGCCCGACAAGCCCAACAACCTGATGCCCATCATCATGGAGACCGGCAGCGGCAAACGGCCTTCGATGACCGTTTACGGCACCGACTACGACACCCGCGACGGCTCCTGCATCCGTGACTATATCCACGTGACCGACATCGCCGACGCGCATGTAAAGGCTCTGAAGTTTTTGATAGAGAAACGTAATACAGAGAACTGCACCACCTTCAACCTCGGCAGCGGCAACGGCATTTCGGTGTTGGAAATGCTGAACGCTTTTGAAAAGATCACCGGCCAAAAACTCAACTACGAGTTAGGTGGCCGCCGTCCGGGCGACATCCCCGCCATCTACAGCAACAGCGAGAAAGCGCACCAACTGCTCGGCTGGCAGTGCCAGTACGGCGTTGAGGATATGATCCGTAGCGCGTGGCAGTGGGAGATGAACCGCGAAGGCTAAAGCTGTGCCATCATCGCTTTCAACAACTCCACATTCTGCTTCACCACCTTTTCCGACTCATAGAACCGGATGGAATCCTCTTGGTCGAGTTCCAGCTCGATGACACGCTCCACACCGCCAGCACCCAGCACAGTCGGCACACCGATGAAGATGTCATTCAGTCCGTATTCACCTGTCAGATAAGAACATACCGGAAACACACGTTTCTGGTCGCACACGATGGCCTCTATCATCTCGCAGATGGCTGCTCCGGCGGCGTGCCAGGCCGAAGTGCCCAGCAGGTTGATGAGTTCGTCGCCGCCCATACGGGTACGGTCAATCACCTCGTCGATTTCGGCCTTCTCCATCCACTGCCGCAGCGGAATACCACCGATAGTAGTGTAACGCGGCATCGGCACCATGGTGTTTCCGTGTCCGCCCAAAATCAGTGCGTGAATATCCTTGGTGGAAACATGTAATTTCTCAGATATGAAGGACTTATAACGGGCAATATCCAACAATCCTGACATGCCCATCACCCGATTTTTAGGAAATTTTGAAACGAGATGGGCACAATAGCAGAGCACATCCAGCGGGTTGGAAACCATCAGGATGATGGCTTCAGGCGAGTACTGGGCCACCTGCGACACCACACTTTTCACGATGGCTGCATTGGTGCGGATGAGGTCGTTGCGTGTCATGCCGGGCTTACGCGACATGCCCGAGGTAACCACCACAATGTCGGAATGAGCCGTCACGGTATAGTCGTCGGTGACGCCCACCACGTTGGTGTCGAACCGCTGGATGGCGGCGGCCTGCCGCATGTCCAACGCACGTCCTTCCGCGATTCCCGGCTTGATATCCAGCAACACGATTTCATTCACCAGCCCTTTCTGGGCCAAACAATAGGCGCATGAGGTACCGACCGCGCCCACACCGATAATAGAGACCTTGCTCATAATGATTCTTTTAAAAATCGGCTGCAAAGATACGATTTTTTAAGCTACAGCATCATCCGACAAAAAAATGAAAAAAATTGTCAGGGAGGCATGATTTTAAAAAAATTTAACGTACCTTTGCACACTTTTTATTCACCCTCTAAAACATCAAAACTATGGAAAAAGAAAATGTAAATGCAGAAAAACTCAAAGTGCTCAATTCCACGCTGGAAAAACTTGAAAAGTCATTCGGGAAAGGGGCCATCATGCGCCTCGGCGACTCCGCCATCGAGAATGTAGAAGTCATCTCCACGGGTTCTATTGCGCTGGATGCCGCATTGGGCGTCGGCGGCTACCCGAAAGGAAGAATCATCGAGATCTTCGGTCCCGAATCCTCCGGTAAGACCACCTTGGCCATCCACGCCATCGCAGAAGCCCAGAAGATGGGAGGCATCGCCGCCTTCATCGATGCTGAACACGCCTTCGACCGCTTCTATGCCGAGAAGCTGGGCGTGAACACCGCCGACCTGCTCATCGCACAGCCCGACAACGGCGAACAAGCCCTCGAGATTGCCGACAACCTCATCCGCTCCGGCGCCATCGACATCCTCGTGGTGGACTCTGTGGCCGCCCTCACCCCCAAAAGCGAAATCGAAGGCGACATGGGCGACTCGAAGATGGGTCTCCAGGCCCGACTGATGTCGCAGGCCATGCGCAAACTCACCGCTACCATCAGCAAGACCAAGTGCTGCTGCATCTTCATCAACCAGCTGCGTGAAAAAATCGGTGTGATGTTCGGCAACCCCGAGACGACCACCGGTGGTAACGCTCTCAAGTTCTACGCTTCTGTGCGCCTCGACATCCGCCGCCAGTCGCAGATCAAAGATGGCGATGTGGCCTCCGGTAACCATGTGAAAGTCAAGGTGGTGAAGAATAAGGTGGCTCCGCCGTTCCGCACCGCTGAGTTCGACATCATGTTCGGTGAGGGCATCTCCCGCATCGGCGAGCTCATCGACATCGCCGTCGAAAAGAATATCATTAAGAAGTCGGGATCCTGGTTCTCGTACAACGACAGCAAGATCGGACAGGGCCGCGACACTGTGAAACAAGTATTAGCCGACAATCCGGAGCTGGCCGACGAAATTGAGGCTCAGGTCCGCGAAAGCCTGAAAGCATGAAAAAACTGATCATCCTCATGGCAGCGGTCGCCATCGGCTGCTGCCTTTTTTCCTGTAAAAAAGGGAAAGATAGCGACGGAGAAAAGACCACCGTCGATTCACTCGCTTATTTCACCGAACAGATCAAAGCGCACCCCAAAGATGCCGTGTGGTATTACAAACGCGCCAAGTTCCAGTTCGAGCACAACTTCGTGCAGGAAGCCTACGGCGACATCCTCAAGTGCGTCAAACTCGACAATGCCAAGGCGGATTACTATGTGCTGTTTGCCGACATCGACTATGCCCGCCAGGATTTTGACGGCTCGGAGGAGCACCTGCAAAAGGCTTTGCAGCTCGACCCCGACAACAACGAGGTACGCCTGAAGCTGGCGGAACTGTTCTACTATCGTGCCAGAGGCATTCCGGCATTGTACGATGAAGCATTAAAGCTTCTTGAAGAGGCTCGCACTAAGCAGCCACACAATCCAAAGGCCTACCTCATCGAGGCCATGTGCTACAAGGAGAAAGGCGACACCACCCAGTACCTGCACCGTCTGCAGATGGTCATCGACCAGGATCCGGAAGAGGTGAAAGCCCACTTGGAATTGGGCTATTTCTACCAGAAACACCTTGACCCGCTGGGGATTGACCACTACCAGAATGCCCTCCGCGTGGATCCCGCCAATGCAGAAATCAACTACAACCTTGGTCTTTTCTACCGCGACCTCGGTCGCAGCGAAGAGGCCAAAGAACAGTTCCAGCATCTGGTGTCCATCCTCCACTCCGGAGAGTATGTCGCCAACGCCTACTACCAGCTCGGCTACTTCGCCATGCAGGAAGAGAACAACAAAGAGGCCGTTGAAATGTTCACGAAAGCCATTGAGACCGACCCGCAGTTTGTGGACGCTTACGCCGCACGGGGCGAATCCTACGAAAACCTCGCCCAGTTCGACCAGGCCCGCGCCGACTATAATCGCGCCCTGCAGCTGGTGGACAATTTCGAGCCCGCCATACAAGGCTTGAATTCCATCGACAAAAAGCTGAAGACGGGGAAATAGTTTTTTTTGGGGGGGATTAGTGCTGTTTCGACAACACACATCAATTATTTGTGACTGTTCAGTAATAAGGTAAGTGATTATCCTACCTTTGCGTGCCAAAGGCACGCCATCCCAGTAACTCCACACAAACGAACATAGTGAGTGCAGTGTGGAGTGGGCAACAGCGCTGGTAATCAGCGTGCCTTCCGCACGCCTTTACCATTGCGCGTCCCCACCCCAGACTGCGGCCTAAAGGCCTTGTCAGGGGCTACTGGAATTTCGTGCCTTTGGCACGATTGCCTGCTATTCATTCCCTTTTTAATAAAATATAAAATTGATTATTAAAAAATTATAAATCAGAGCGTTGGCGAAAAGTGAGTAATTTAGAAGTCACCGAAAGACCATTCGATAATAATAATATTGCTCCACACCCCTTACCAAAGATACTTCACCTCTTTCATACCGCAACACCACCGCTGCCCTCCCCTGCCCTCCAGCAGAAGGCGCCCGTATTCGTCAACGCCCACTATTTGCGCTTCCACCGCATCGCCACCGATTTCGTAGCGGCTCCACTCGTTCATGCGACAGAGCGAGCTGAGATAGTCGGCATTGAGTGCCTCCCAACCATCAGGTTGCAAACGGCTGTAGGTGTTTTGAAGCTGCGCATGAAGCCGTGCCGCCACCTCCTCCACCGAATAATCACTGCCCGTCAGCAGCGCCAGCGATGTGGGATTGGGAATCCATTCTGGAAACTCTTTTTCATTGACATTCAGCCCAATACCAGCGATGGTAGAAGACAGAGTGTCGCCAGATACCGAATGCTCTATCAGAATGCCTGCTATCTTTTTGTCACCCACATAGATATCGTTGGGCCATTTCACCATCACATCCTTTACATAAAAAGAAAGACACTCTTTGACCGCCAAGGCGAAATACTCATTGAAGACAAACTGCCGGGAAGCGGGCAGCGGCGGACGGAAATAGATGGAAGCGAGCAGGTTGAGTTGGGGCGCACTGTGCCAACGGTTGGTGCCTTGACCTCGACCAGCAGTCTGATAGTCGGCCATCAGCATGTAAAATTCTGGTAATTCATTATTATCCAAAACATTACCACGAATCCATTTTTCCAAATCGCGGTTGGTGGATTGCGTCTCTTTGACCCGATGTATGCTCATAATATTCATATCTGCAAAATTATAAAAAATAGTCCAAACAAATCCCTATTCAAACAACAATCTTTCACAATAAATTCGTATCTTTGCCGCCAAATTTTGTAGAATGAAAAAAATTATCTTTTCTCTCTTGGTCCTGATGGCCGCCTTGGCATGGTCGTGCAAGGACGATTCCGGCGACTATATTGAACAGATGTACACCGATGCGATGCTCAGCAAAGGAGCAAAAGCCTGTATGACAGTGTCAAAGGACACCGCAGCGGCACACCTTTGTGTTCCCGAAGGCATGAGCGCCTACGCCATCAGCTTCCCCAACAGCGGTCAATACCGTGCCGTTCGCGACACCCTTGCCGCACTGGGACAGAGCGAGCTGCTTGACACGCTTTACAGCCGCATCACCCGCTCGTGCGAACTGATGGGCGACAATGCGACCACCATCTTCAATACGGCCATCGAAGCTGTTGTTTTCGACAACCCGTCGGATCTGGTCTATGGGCCGCAGGACACTATCACCCACTACCTTAAACTCTACAAGGGCAACGAGATACAGAGCGGTGTGGCCAGCGCACTCGGCACGCATTTTGGCACCACCGGCGCGACCTCTACGTGGAATGAAATCATCGCCCTTTACAACGCCAACAGCACGACGACCCTCACCATCGACCTCAACGGTTTTGTGGCCTCCCGTTTTTTGGAGGCTTTCTATACGGAGATGGCCGCCGAGGAGCTGCTGATTCGCACCGATGCCTCGCACCGCGTGACTGAAAATCTGAAGAAAATATTTGGCGAAATCGGAGAAAGCAAAAAGTAACCTTCTGTCAATCATTATCAAACAAAATACTAACCCATGATTCAAGACAAACTTTATGCCGGCAAGACGCTGGCCATCCTTTCAGGCGGTGGCGACACCCCGGCCATCAACTCCAGTATCGAATGCGTACGCAACCGCGCCTCCATGCTCGGTTTCAAAGTATATGGTATCCTTCGCGGCTGGAAGGGTCTGCTCGGCGATGGTGACCTTGTGGACCTCACCAACATCCCGTACGACGGCATCTATGGCGGCACCGGCCTGCTGTCGAGCCGTACCAACCCCTTCCCCAGCAAGAAAAATCCCGAGGATCGCTCACAGCAAATCCTCAGAAACATAGAGAGATACAAGATTGACGTGTTGGTGACCATCGGTGGTGACGACACCAATGGGGCAGCCAAGAAGATGTATGAGAAGTACGGCATTCCGGTCATCGGTTTCCCGAAAACCATCGACAACGACCTGCGCACCCGCACCATCCACCATTATAATGGCGAGGACAACGAAACGGTGCTTTGTCCCGGTTTCGCCTCTGCGGCCATGGCCATCAAGAAACTCACCAGCAAGCTGCACACCACCAACGAGTCGCACCAGCGTATTATGGTGTTGGAGGTGATGGGCCGCGATGCAGGCTGGCTTACCGGAACGGCCTCTTTCGGCGGGGCTCAGATCTCGCTCATCCCTGAGGTGCCCATGACCGCCGAGCGCAAAGATTTCTTCTTTGAGTTTGTGAAAGAACAATATCTCCGCTCCCCCAAGCACTCGCTCATCATCGCCGTGTCGGAAGGCGTACGCTGGTGGAATGATGAGACCCAGCAGTTGGAGATGGTGTATGCCAGCTCCGACCTCGACGAGTACGGTCACCCGCGTTTCGGTGGCGTGAGCGGTGTCATCGCATCCGAAATCAACCGCCGTATCGGCATCGAGGCACGCGGACAGATCTCCGGCTACATCCCCCGTTCGGGAAAATGCTACGAGTACGACCGCCGGCTCACTTCGACTTTGGCCGACAAGGTCACCGACCTGCTGCTGCGCCAAGACTATGGCAAGATGCCGGTGATGAAAGACATCGTTCCTTACGATGAACTGGAAGAGTACCACACCACCGCCATCGACATGGGCAACATCGGCAACTTCCCGCTGCCGGAAAGCTACTACGATGTCAACAACTTCCAATTCACCGACAAATACAACGACTTCCTCACCAACATCATCGGAAAGCCCTTCCGTATGGAGTTCAACCACATCTTCCCCACCGTTATTCCTGAAGACTTATAATACGCAACCATAACCATCCTCCCATGCAAAAAATCTGCTTTCATTTTCAGATCAGTCAGCCGTTCCGCTTGCGGACCTACCGATTTTTCGACATCAACGTCCACCATGACTATTTCGACGAGTTCCAGAACAGCTATTTGGTGAACCGTCTGGCCGAGCGTTGCTACCTGCCCGCCAACCGTCTCATCAAGGAACTCATCGAGAAATACCCGGGGCAGATTGCCGTAAGCTACAGCATAGCAGGAAGTTCCATCAAGCTTTTCCAAGAGTATTGTCCTGAAGTGATTGAGAGTTTCAAGGAGTTGATTAGCACGGGCAGTGTGGAAATCACGGGCAGCACCTTCACGCACAGCATTGCCTCGTTGTACAGCAAGAGTGCTTTTGCGGAGCAGGTGCGGCTGCAGGAGGCGTTGTTGGAGGAGGTTTTCGGGGTGAAGCCCACCACCTTCTGCAACACCGAGATGATCTATTCGGATGAGATTGGGGAATGGCTGTGGGAGTTGGGTTACCGCACCGTGCTGACGGAGGGTGCCAAGCACATTTTGGCATGGCGTTCACCGGGGTACTTGTATTGCAATCCGTTCCAGACCGACCTGAAGCTGATGCTCCGCAGTTATGCCTTGTGCGATGATATCACGCTGAGGTTCAATGACAAAGGATGGGATCAGTACCCGCTGACGGCCGACAAGTACTTGGGATTCCTGAAGGCGGTGCCGGCCGATGTGCCGCATATCAACTTTGCGTTCGACTACGAGACCATTGGTGAGTATTACACCAAGGAGACGGGCATTTTCGACTTTTTCAGGGCTTTGTTCAGCCGCTTTGCGGAGTCGAGTGAGTACCAGATGATTATGCCGAAGTCGGTGGAGAATTCTGACGAAAAATACACCACGGTGAACATTCCGTGGGCCATTTCGGGCATGGGAGAGGAGAAGGACACCGAAGAGTGGGTAGGCAACGAGTTGCAGCAGGAGGCATTCGAGCAGCTGTTCAAGTTGGAGCCGTTGTACATGGAGTCGCGCAACGAGACGGCCAAGCTCAACTGGTTGCGGTTGCAGGCGGCCGACCACTTCAACTTCATGAGTTCCAAGTGGTTGAGTAAAAATTCTGTAAAGAGAAACTTTGATGTATATCCCTCCCCTTATCAGGCGTTCATCAACTATATGAATGTGTTGAATGATGTGAAAATTCAGCTAACTGAGGGGAAATAAAGGAGTTTCATTTTTTTGAAAAAAAATATGAAAAAGGCGTTGCAGATACAAGAAAAAGTTGTATTTTTGCAGCCTCAAACGAGAACGATGGGGCGTTAGCTCAGTTGGCTAGAGCGTTTGACTGGCAGTCAAGAGGTCGTGAGTTCGATTCTCATACGCTCCACTCTCAAAATCAAGCACTTGCAAGTAAACTTGTGAGTGCTTTTTTGTTGGGGTAGCTAACATTTTAACTAACATATTTCTTTTTTAAATGTGTTTGTATCCATTCGCAAACGTCGGGGTCGTAATACATTTGGTGACATTTGTATTCTGAATTGCAGGGAAAGTCGTTTTCGAGTCTCCATTTCCTTGATTTCACCTTGCTTCTTACCAGCTCTGGATGACGACGACACAATTCGTCTAAGTCGCACCATGCAGATTTCTCTTCAACCACTTCGGAAGAGCTTTGCACACCCAACAAGTCCTGATAAACACAGGTATTGACAACCTTGTCCATGCAATAGGTCACACATTGTAAAGCATAGAACAGTCCTTGTTTGTCAGCATCTCCACCTTTCAAATCAATGGCATTCCTGACATTTCCGTAGAAGTCATACAAATCTTTCAACAAATTATCGTTGCTCGTACTCATATTTTATTTTTTTATTTTTCTCATTTTGCAGGAAGACTTTCTTTATTTTGAGAACTGTCCTCACACAATGTCCTGTCAATGTTGCAGTATCCCTTATTGTTGTCCCCTTCTTCAAGTGCCTGATAACCTCTTTGTATTCTTCTTCCATTGTTTCGATTGGTTTACGATAACCCACTTTGCGCCCAACCTTTCCTCCTTCTGCTAAAAACTTCTGTTTACCGCTCTGTAACCGATAATATATTGCCTCTCGTTCAATTTCTGCACAAGTCGCCAACACAGCAATCATTATGGTTAAAAACGGGTTTTCTTTTCCATTTTCGTCAAATATGTAGAGGTTCTCCCTTTGAAAGAAAATGTTCAAATGGTGTTCCTTGCAAAACTTTACATTTTCAAGCACTTCATCTACTCTTCGCCCAAGTCGTGACAGCTCACTGAGCAAGAGAATATCTATCCTTTCGGATACACAATAGTCCAATGCTTCACACAGGACAGGACGTTCCACATTCCGTTTGGCACCAGACACACGCTCATCATAGACACGGCAGACCTCCATATTGTTTTTCATGGCATACTCTTTGAGGTCTCTCACTTGCCGGTCGGTACTCTGCCGATTGCCTATGCTACTCACACGACTATATATTACTGCTGATTTGCTCATTGTTTTCATTTTAATTTCCGGAGGCAAAAATACAAAAAAAATTCAAAATGGAATACTTTAATTCAAAGAATTAAATATATCACAGATATATCATTAAACATTTCAAAAACTGCCATTAAAGTATTACAAAAATAAAGTAGTACATTTTGCTCCATCATTCCCTTTATATTGAAAATAGGCTGTCACTATAAGATAACAAAAAAAGGTGCTCTTTTTACTATAGGGCACAATTTTTTTTATCATACGGGAATACAGGGCGAACAAGTCATCCTATTTTCCGCAAACAACGGTTGTTTTTTATTTTAGGATCCTCTTCCAATCCTTCCATTCAGAATCGTCATGGTGCTGCAAATAGACTGACCATACCCGGTCGAAGGATGGATAGGCTGACAAGTCTTCATCTGAACAATCCTCCGGAAGCCAGCAGCGCATGATGTCCCCACCATAAATCCCAATGTTTTGATATTGGTTCTTTAATTGTATTAGTTTGAGCCTCAAAACATTGTTTGTGCTGTTGTTGAAGTCTTTTCGTATCTTTTCAGGCAATCGCAATGATAATTCGTCTCTGTATTCCATCCACCGTTTAAAAGCCAGCTGCTCCTTGCGAAGGGAATCTTGCTTGCTTTTCCGTGAGAGTTCAATGTTTTCGGGTGGATATTCACAATCTTGCTGCGCATCAATCATTTGCAAATACGCTGTTTCTATCATTTCCCAAGTAATGTGTTGATGAACTTCCACATTGGGCTTCTCTCCGCATAAACGCTGGAAGGGTACAAGATTGGCTGCCATATATTGCTTGAGGCATCTTTCCTTGATGTCGCTTTACTACTGATGCGATAATTTTTGAAAATTCATTATAACTTATTGATTTTTATGTATTTATAATCGTTCTTTGACTTTTTGATTTGAAATGACAGTGTAACTTTGCGGCCTCAAACCATAAAGTTATGAATAAGGGTCGCTATGTTTTTTCTCAAGTTTTAGATTTCCTGCCTCGTTTCCAATTTGACAGGCTGGTAACAAAGTACCGAGGAGATTGGCATTCAAAGGATTTGACCTGCTACAACCAACTACTACACTTGCTATTCGGCCAACTAACTGGTTGTGATTCAGTTCGAGATATCTGCCTGTGCTTGGGATCTCATGAGAAAATTCTCTATCATCTCGGATTTCGCAATACAGTCAACCCGTCCTCTCTCACGCGCGCTAATGAAAAGCGAGACTGCCGCATTTACGAAGAGTTTGGGGCACTTCTCATTGACATGGTGCGTCCTCTTTACTCTAAAGAAAAAGTATCGGGTATCACCATAGACAATGTGCTGTACGCTTTGGACTCAACCACCATATCCACAAGTATCAAACTGGCGGCATGGGCACTCGGGAAATATAGTAAGGGCATGGTTAAGATGCATACGCTACTCTTGTTGCATGGAAGCATCCCAGCAAATATCCATATCACTGACGGTAAATGGCACGACAGCAATGAACTGGATTGCCTTGAACCAGAGGCGCTTGCCTTCTACATGCTGGACAAGGCGTATGTTGACTTTGAAGCACTTTATCGGTTTCATAAAGCCGATGCCTTTTGGATAAGCCGCCCAAAGGACAATATGAGATATGAGGTCGTTGCTCATCGTTCGGACTTTGACACCAAAACGGGTATTAGGGCAGATTTCACCATACGACTCACCACCCCAAAGTCCCGCAAACTCTATCCTGAACCAATACGCATGGTGGTCTACTACGACAAGGAGACGGGTAATGAGGTCTCTTTTATAACTAACAACTTTGAAATCCACGCATTGGAAGTTGCCAATCTTTACCGTCATCGTTGGGACATTGAAGTTTTCTTCAAATGGATAAAGCAAAACATCGTTGTAAAGACATTGTGGGGATATTCCGAAAATGCCGTGAAGACCCATCTTTGGGTGGCAATAATCGCTTATTTGCTAATAGCAAGGGCTAAAGTGGCCTGTAATAGTCCATACTCTATCACAGAAGTTGCAACACTGATCAGGGTCTCTGCACTGGAGCGTACCTCTCTCCGCGAACTTATCACCAGACCTAACCCCTCTGTCATTCTCAATCAATCTGTCAAAGAACCAACACTTTTTGATAATTTATAACGTGATAAAATTTATTGCATCAGTACTAATGTCGCTTATACAAATTCCCCTGCTCACCCCCGACCCTATTGCATACACCTCACATACTGTTGCATAGGCATTTATGGCTGCTGTACAATATTCTTCATACAACCGCCACTCATTCTCAAACAAGCTGGCGATTTCCTCATACTGCTTGTTCTCACCGATTTTCTTACGCATGATGCCCAATGTGTCATACTTCAAATCAGTTTCCTTGATGCTGCACCAAGCTATATCACTATCGTATGGCGAATTTTTCCTTACATAATCAATATCCTGTTGGGTTACATGAGTTTTTGATTGGATTCTGTCAATCTTCCATTGAACATACTTTTCTTTTACAGAAGTGCAGCCACAAAGCATCAAGCCGATAACTGCCGTGATTGCGATGACACGGAGACGGTTTGGTGTGTTATGGGGTGTTTTCATATTGTGTTCTGTTTATTATGATTTTACACTACAGAATTTCTCCTCAACCTCATTATTAATCGCAGACACATACTTTTCAAGTTCGTTATTGGGAGCCAAGATGAAGTCTTTGCGCAGATCCGAAATCTCGCGATAGAGTTTCTGCTTAAATTCTTTTGGAACAATATGCTTTATACCGATTATTGTGGAATTGCTTTGTTCCTCCAAAGGAATAAGCGCATCTTTCATGGGCTGGATAAGCAACCTGCTCCATTGATGCATTGCATTTCTGTGTGAAGCAGTATTATATAATTCTTCTCCTGTACCGAAGATATCGGGATGAATGAGTTTCATTTCATTGACTTCGCAAGGATGTTGTTGTATTTGAGACAGCATTGTAACATGAAAAGGGAATATTATCTCCCAAAATATACCATCATAATCGTAGTCAGCACTACATGCGAAGTAGAGGGCGACTAAATCCTTTGAGGTTAAATCCAGCATTCTAGACATTAAACCAGCATGCCGACATTGCGCCATCAGTTCCCATTCATGTCGCACGACCATTGAAGCAGAATTATAGCCACAAATTCTAAAAATATCAGGACTTTCTAGCACCTTGTTCCAAATGAAGACTTCAGCTTCTTTAGCAGCGTGTAAAGTATTTATTTGACGAGTCAATGTGGATAATAACCGATGGTGTACTGAAGATAGTCCCCTATAAAAACTAGGACCATGTTTCTCATGAATGGTATCCAAATCATCTAAACTTATGATTGGAATGTCCGTATATATCTGCATGATGAAAGATTTGATTTTAAAATTTTACAAAAAAGTTTGAGGGGACAAAGACACGTCCTGTGAAATAGTTGTACAGCTCTTTTACAATTTCGGACTTGCTATACCGAATGCCAATAGGCTTATTGTTTATGCGAATCATAAACTCGTCAAATTGGTTTGGTTCTGGGAGATGCCCAAAGAAATACAATGAGACCCTTATGAAAATGTCCTGTAATCCATATCTGAAAATTTCAGCTTGCTCCCTCATGAAATTTTCTATGATTATCTTCCGCTTCTCATCATTGACAACCTTAACTCTGAATTCATTTTCTCCGACATTGATATACTGGTCAAAACTGCTTTCTTCATTTATACCGTACAATTCACAAAAATGCTTGTTCTCCAATGAGTCATAAACTTGAACAACAAAGTCATTCATGAATATCACATACGGGTTACAAGTCGTTCCAAAGGTTACAATATTACCCGTATAATCTTCATCCTTTCTAGTTTCCAAATATGTGATAGACAATGGAATGTCATATATTTCATCAGTAGGATTTTTATAATTTAAGATGAAAGTGTGAAGCTTCTGCTGTAGAGAATCTGGGAGGGACAATTTCCCACATACACAAGACCGCCATAGTTGTATGTAAAAGAACAAACGCAATTTAGAAATATCGGTGCCGCTTATAATGACTTCTTTTGCCTGATGAGGGGTGCTCTTTCTGAATTTTGGCAAAATACAATTGCTGAAATCCTTTTCAATGTTAGTGAAGATGTTCTTCTCACAATCTGAACAGAAAACGTCGTCAACGGAAAATGGAATTTTCCCTTCTTGTTGGTTCTCCTTGTCTGTGGTGGTTCTTCCTATAATTTCTTCGATAATTTTGGATGATACCTCCCTTTGATAATGATAACAGACGGAGTTATTATGTGAAGAGATTACATAATAACTCCCTTTTTCTCGAGTATTGCATCCTTCATCATTGAGACACTTTCGTATTATCATATCCGTGAGGTAGTGTGTATTCTTTTTGTTCGCAACCCTATGGCCGCAGAAAGCACATATATTATTTCCTAGCATGTTATCCTCTCTCTGATTTGTGATTTCGTGTTTCATTTTTTTCGGTTTTAAATTTCCGCAAAGGTATAAGTGTTTTTTTTATAAAAACAATACACCCTGAAAAAAACCGCATTAAAATAGTTATTTTTTCGTTTTGGAGGTGATTTTGACACTAAAAACACTCTTTTCTCCACTCAAATTACTCCCCCAAAAGATGTCTGCGAACAGGATTTTGGAAGAAAAATGACTTGCGCACCGACAATATCTCGAATCACTTTTAATCCTTCACACAACGGACGGGAAGGAAACTAGCACCATCCGCTTCTAACGAGCGCACCCCAGAATCATAATAAGCAAACAAATAAAACTGATAGCCACTAGAACTCCAAAATTCTGAAAATCGTCCTTGACCAGAAGACTGCATTATAGTGTTACGGTAAGATGCACCTCCTAATGGGTACGCATTAAACGATGTAGAATTATTACTATTAGGATTATTTCCAACTGTGCAGGGTTCTGCATAAACATCCCAACCGTTTGTACTCGCTAATGATTTTGCTATGGTATTGGTATCGGTTGAACATAAATACCTATTTTGTGTCTTTAAGTATGAAATCAATTGATTCCATTCTGTTGCACTTGGGATATGCCACCCTATCGGACAAATTCCCTGATCATTGCGCATTACAGCACTATGATTATACAATAAGCCATACGTTGAATTAGAACTATTTCCTCCGTAATAATAGTAAGCACCGTATGAATTGTTTTCCCCATATACAAGGGATGTGTTATCTTGATATCTAGTGGTTCGTAAGTTCGAATTCATCCAACATTGGTGTCCAATAGCCACAGTATTATATGAACGTCCCTCACGATCTGACGTGTTTCCACAATGGTTATTTGTGGTAAAAGATATTTGAGATGCATAAAACATACTTGCATTACATATTACATACGCTCGCACATAGTATGTGGTATTGGCCAATAAATTTTCAAGATCACTCACAAATTCTCCACTTACACAACCATCAGTTGTATATTCATCCAATATTGTCGGATTTGGCGATGTGCTCCAACAAACACCTCGTAAAATCATCATTACATCTCCATTACCTGTTATGAATCCCCCACTCGTGGCTGTAAAAGCTGATATGTCTGTCGCCTGAGTTGTGGTAATACTTGGTGAAATACTGTCCATAGGATTATCCAATACACAACGCAAAGATAGTGCATTTCTTTTATTACTTTCACGAGAGTTCATTGATTGATTGTCCGTTTTCAAAAAGTGGCTAATGCCTTTCTCGGTATTTTTCCCAGAACAACTCCAAAAATATGCTCCTCTTTCAAAATCAATGGAACTTTCATCGATATACCCGGCTGGCAAAGCATTGAATCCTGTCGCATTATTTGTATATGGGTCATTGCCAATGGAGCAGATCACGTCACTAGTACTCCAACCCATATTGGATGCCAACGATTTAGCGATAAAAGCATTCGATCCACCGCAGTGGTATTCATCTCTGCTTGTCACATAATAATGCAACAAAATCCATTCGGCCTCACTTGGAACATGCCATCCCGTTGGACAAATACCCTGCACTCTACTAGGAAAAGTATCACTTTCTTCCATGTTATTCATTATCGCAGGCCAGTTGTATAAATATCCGTATGTATTTATAGCTGTCTGATTGTGATTTGGATTATAACGGTATGCAATGGAAGAAGATGTATCTGTACCAACTGGGATTCCTATTTCGTTACTGAACTTCGTTGTCCTCAAATTCTCTTTCATCCAGCACTGGCTGCCGATTTGAACCGTATGGTATGCATTCCCATCCACATCAATTAGCGTTGGCTGATTGAAGCATCCATGACTGTCCGCAGATATGGCCAATCGGAAACCAATGGTTGCAGAACGTGTGTCGGGCACAGCCGAATCACGAGCGAAAACAGTACAAGATGAAGAAAGAGAATTGTAACCACCTCCACGTACCACACGAGTTGTACCCGATGCTGGACCAGCAGGATTATTATAAATGCCCGGATTTAATGTGCCATAATAATCAGAACACCATTCAGCTACGTTACCACTCATGTCAAATGTTCCAATTTCATTGTTCTGTAAAAGTCCGACTTCGTGGGCAGAAGAATTATTGGAGTACCATGCCACCGTACCGATAGCATTGCTACCAGCATAGAGGTTGTTACTCGTTTGTCTTCCACCTCGTGCTGCATACTCCCATTCGGCTTCTGTTGGCAATCTAAAGACAATGCCTGTGTAGGCATTCAAAATCTGCAAAAATGAGAGTACATCTTCATAGCTTACATAATAAGCAGGGAAATTATTGCCAAAACCAAGGTTCGTTGTCCATTGGGAACCGCTGCTTGTCGGTGTTGCTCCCATCAGAGCCATCCATTCCTTCTGTGTAATTTCGAATTTCCCGATAAAGAAAGGATTGATAACAGCGTGAAAATCGTTACTCATGGAACAGCTGCCGCCTTCCACTGCAATCATTTTATTTAAAATTTGACGGATTACTTCCTGTTGGTTTGCTGTTACTCCATTGCCCCAATTAACGGTGATACCATTGATGTATTCTTGCGTGTTGTCAGCCGGAGTGGTGAATGCCTGCACGTCGCCATAGCCAATGCCGAACTGATTGATGGCGTATGCCCGCACAAAATAAGTGGTGTTTGCTGCCAATCCTATCTTTGCATAATCAAAAGATCCAGTTCCACTTCCCAATTTGATGGTGTCGTTAAAGATGGAAACATTGGCATTGGTTCCCCAACAAAGTCCGCGTTCCACGACTTCTGCGGCAATTCCGTCAGACACTGTTCCTCCCCAATTTGCAGATGTGGTATTAATATCAATGATGGGCGAAGTGCTGACTCGCGGCAATACATCAATAGCCAAGCGTCCGCCGTATGTAATAAACGTATTTGACGGAGAACTGGAGTATCGTGCCGACACCCTGCAATAATCCTCGTTGAAATACCAACATCCACCGCGCATAACACGTGCTGTCCCGTTGCTGGAACCAGTTGGATTGCTGTATGTTCCGGGAGAATACATCCCATACCAGTCGCTGCACCATTCCCATACATTTCCACTCATATCGTAGATACCCAGTGAATTTGCATCCTTACCACCAACCGCATGAGATGAACTGTTCGCATTGTTGGTGTACCATGCTACATTTTCTACAATATCGCTGCCACTGTATTGGTAATTATTGGCATGAATTCCGCCACGAGCAGCATATTCCCATTCCGATTCTGTAGGCATACGGAAAGAAAGGGAGGTGAGTTCACATAATCTTGAAATGAACAGTTGGAATTGGTCATAACTAAAATTGTATGCGGGGAAGGTATCTCCCAGACCGTATGTATTTGACCACTGACTGCTTACTTCCGGTATGTTTACAATCTGGCTCCATTCTTTTTGTGTAACCTCATATTTCCCAATTCCGAACGTGTTGATTTTTGCTGTATGGACGGGAGATTCATTCTCCTGCTGTGTACTGCCGATAGTGGCATTGCCACCTGCAACAATTACCATATTATTCAATATCTGACGGATAACTTCCTGCTGATCAGGAGTTACGCTGTCATTCCACGATACGTCAAAACCATTGATGTTTTCAGTATTCAGCGTTCTGAATGTCACAACATCTCCATAACCTGTTCCTATATCGTTTGTAGCAAATGCTCGAATAAAGTAATTTTGCCCCGGGTCGAGATTGTTGATGGGAAGCGAAAACTGTCCCAAAGTACCATCGTTGCTAGCCACGCTGTCAGAAATGGTTGGCTGATTAGTTGTACTCCAGCATATTCCACGAGTGACAATAGGGCTTCCATTGTCGCTAATTACATTTCCTGTCGCGATGGCGAAGACATTGCTGATTTCTGGCACACCTATTGTTTGTACAAGTGGCACATCTGCTTCCGTAGAGAAGGTTACTTCTTCACTATAGGAAGTGCCTACAGTATTCGTTGCGTATGCCCGAACGTAGTATGTCGTGTACGGTGTTAAAGAGTCTATGAGCATTTGAAATGTTCCGATACCATTGCCGACCAACAATGTAGCATCAGACAAAGAGGCGTCGGGATGTGTGGATATACATATCCCATTAACGGTTGGACTTCCCTCACAAGAAACAACCTGATAGGTGGCGACTGCGCTGTGGGCTGTGACACTATCAACGGATAGGTTGATGACAACAGGCATGTCTGGAGTCGTGAATGAGAGTTCATTGCCACAGCGAGTTCCGATGTCATTGGTGGCGAAAGAGCGGACATAATATGTGGTATGAGGTGTCAGGTCATTCATGGTGGTGACATAGTTCCCTATACCACTCCCCGAAACAATGACATTGCCAGAACATCCGACAATTGGAATCGTGTCCCATACCACGCCGCGTTCAACAACAGAGGATCCATTTTCCGAAACGACCTGGCAAGAAATCACCCCTGTCAAGTCGGCAGTTGTGTTTCCAAAGAGATTGTCGATGAACAAAGTTACCACATCGGGCAGATTAAGAGTAGTAAAAGACTGCACTGTACTGTATCCAATGCCGACACTATTAATGGCATACGCACGCACATAATATGTTGTACCAGAATCAAGGGAATTGATGATGTTGCTGAAAGGATTAACAACTTCATTTATAGCCTGATGCCAATCAGAATAGACGGGTAGTCCATCCGTACACCAGCACACACCAAGTTCAATTATTGTATCGTCGTTGTTGTTGACGACATGACTGTAAATGGAGGCAGAAGATACGGATACATCACGTATACTATCAATAGTAATCGTTGGAGGCAATACAACTTCTGCATCAAATAACAAAGTGAAGTATTGTGAACCAGACAGTTGAGACAACATCTTGTGCTGGCTTTCACATTCAATATCGTTAATGGTTGCATAACCAAAGTATTCCATCATATCACCACTATCAAATGGGAGATTTGACAAACTATAGAACTCCTTTGTCTCGAACTCCTGCACATCACCGTACAGTCCCATATATTTGATTGTATTTGTGTTGCCGATACCCGTATTAATCATTTTGATATGGGTCATTCCATCCTCAATCCGAGCATTCAACAAATAAGTTTGTGGCGAAGACAAAGTGGCTTGAAATAAATGTGTACCAGAGGTAAGAGAGCCGCAATAATTGGCAACCAGTTTTCCAGTCACATCAAAAATCTCTAAAACAACATTTTCGTTA
The DNA here is from genome assembly GCA_017962845.1 of Bacteroidales bacterium. GTDB lineage: Bacteria > Bacteroidota > Bacteroidia > Bacteroidales > WCHB1-69 > UBA1756. Next base: position 131,345 of record JAGCUN010000030.1, read on the forward strand.
TTGTTTAACTGCAACGAAAATTTTGTCGTTCCATCGAAAGGGTTTGGAGTGTTTTGAAACAATCTGAACGTATTATTGCCTGTATAATCCACAATACCAGTTGTGCCAAGTGTCAGTGTAGTATCTGGATAAAAAAGCATCTCCTGCCAACGTTTGGAATGATTCGTCACAGATACTCTGTCAAGTTGGACATACGTGTTATTTCTGTCCTTGCCTGTGAAAGTCAGAGTTGTGGTATTTTGTGCAAATAGCTGCACACAAAATAGTAACAAACAGAATAGTATTATTTTTTTTGCATTCATATCCGCTTATTTACAGGTCAATACAAGTCGAGCCCCATTTGAAAAACTTCGTTCGGACGGAGAAAAATAGTCTCGTGTGCTAACGCGGCAATATGAGGGGAAATAACTCCACGCACCACCGCGTAATACGTGCTTATGCCCTTCTCCATTTTCACAGAGAGGATCTGTCTGGAATTGAGATGAATATGGAGCATATTCGTCTGCACACCATTCCCATACATTGCCACTCATGTCATAAAGTCCCATTTCATTGGAACCAAGTTGCCCGACAGCGTGGACATTATCCATTGAATTACCCCTGTGCCATGCCAGGCCATCGGGATTTGTCCCTCCACTATAAATTGTATGGTGGGAGCGGCGAGCACCTCTTGCAGCATATTCCCATTCGGCTTCGGTAGGAAGTCGGAATTCAAGACCAGTAATTGTGTTTAGCTTTGAAATAAAGGTAGTTGCATCCTCATAACTCAGATAGTATGCCGCAATATCATTGCCCAGACCATATATACTTGTCCACATAAATGATATGTGGTCTTCCTCTGCCATAATCACACTCCATTCCCTTTGCGTGATTTCATACTTGTTAATGTAAAAAGGAGTTGAAATTCTGACTTCGTGAACAGGCGATTCATTGGGTTGGGTGAATGTGTCATAATTGTTGCCCAATGAATCAATTTTTTGCGAGCCCATATAAAAATACCCCGCCGGTATTTGAACCATATTGGCAAGAATTTCTCGCACGACATATTGCTGCTCATTCGTTGTGTTTTCGTTCCAATGAACGGTGAAATTACCGACAGTTTCGACCGAATCTATGTACACAAGTTCATCATTGGCATAGCGGTAACTGCCTGGGAGAAAAGAGGGCTCTTTTTCACAAGAGATGGATAGTGCAACGATGGCAACTACTGACAATATAATCGGTATGACTTTTCTCATATTTAGTTTCTCTTTTTTTGTTCGATACAAAACCCTATTCCCATTTTTAGTTCGTAATATTTGAAATTGGTAGTAACCATATTGGCAGACAATGCGAATCCTCCCAAATTCAATAATATTCCGGCTGCTACATCACAGCCCATGAACGTCCGTGTTGGATATGAATACCATTTGCCATCCTCTGTTTCGCAATTCAAGGATCTATATCCATATCCTGCACCAACATAGACGGAAAGCGGTTTGCAAGTATTGACGACAAGCCCAGCTGTAGCAGAAATTCTTGAGAATTTCTTCAGACCTGTCAATTCGTAGTCTCCATCAGTAAAGGGATGGAAAGCTCCCTTGTAATTGAAATTAGTGACCGCACTTATGTACCAGCCAACACGCTTATACATCCCTACACTGAATCCATACGAAAGGTTTGTAAAATCGAATGGTTTCACTGTCATTTCCGAGAAGGGGAGCGAAACATCCACTAGACCAAAAATATGCCAGCTTGGGGCATAGATATTTTGCTTTTTCTGCTTCTCTGGATGGATGGGCTCTGCTTCTACTTGAAATACAACCTGATCCTCAACCAATTGTTCTCTTTCTTCCAGTACATTCCAAACTATTGTTCTTTTTTTCCCAGCAGGAACACGTTTCCCAACATGCCCTGTCACTTTTTGCAATGGCATTCCATAAACACGTCCACCATTGGTGGAGACTCGAACCGAAATATTAGCCGTTTTATCCAAGTCGTATGTGATAATGATTTGCTTGCCTTGTTGCGTTGCTGTTACATTGGAAACATTTTGTGCAAAAGCAGGAATGGCGCAAAGCATCAAAAGACATAAAATGGTTCTTTGTAAAATGTGTTTCATCATCTTCCTAATTAAACTTCCATCCTTTCCAAGAATTAAGCACATCGGGGGCAACATTCATCTCTGGGTGTTGTTGGCGATTATGCTGGCGAGTACTGCAATCTGGCACTTTTTCCTCCAGGTAGTTGAAAAGTTCTTCGTATGTACACTGGCTGTTCTGTTGTAGTTTTTCCAAAAGGTAAAAAGTAAAGATTCCGTGCTTTTCAGAATTAAATGGGAGAGCCACTTCATCACTTTGTGTGGCAGCGAATACGACAAGATTACCATTTAATAGTTCCTTTTTGGGAACGATTCCAATACCCGCTCTATCTGCAAGCAGTCCTGCCTCACGCCCTCCGCCACTAAAGCAAGCATCCATAAATACAGTAATTCGCCCAGCACCGGTGGATGCTAACTGGGTGTATAAATCGTAAAGTTTTATGCCATCATAAAGATTGTTAGCAGAAACATCCACTGGAATTAAATATGGTTCCTTGGTCTTCTCATCGGGACGTCCATGTCCTGCATAGTAAAAAATCAACTCCGCCTTTTCTCCTTTTAGTGAGACCAAATCTGTGACACGCTTTATTTCCGCTTTCATCTGTGTGCTAATGGCATTTGTGAAAACAAAACAATTCTCTTTGGAAATGCCCAATGTTTTTAGGCAATACTCGCTGAAAATTGCGGCATCATTTTTGGCAAAAACCACATTGGCAGCGGGAGTTAATCCAGCTTGATATGAAGTATAGTCCTCATTTCCGAAAATGATGGCATAACGATTGGGATTAGGTTTCCCCTGTGGGATGTTTTTGTCTATAATGGAGTGCAATCTACCTATCGCGATGTCCTCTTGAACAGGTGTGTTGTTTGTCGGACTGAAAACAGTGGTGGCTATGTCAGTATTCTGATTTAATCTCAGCTTAATGCTTTCATTTTTAGAGTACTTTTTATATTTTTCTGTTATTGCAACCTCAATAGGTATTTCATCTGATGAGTATTTTTGGTTAATATAAAAAGTATAGTGCAACTCTTTCTGTTCACCAGCTGTTAACACACCAAAGCGATTCATCTCTTCTTCATTTGCTTCAATGCCGTCAGGGAATTTCACATTGACGATAACATCCTCTGCTGTGCCATTTTTCGTATTCTGCACCATGATCACAAGAAGATATTCGCGCATTTTTTCAAGAATGGTTTGTTTTTTGCTATCGCTACTGGTAATGCTATAGTCAACGACCTCAACCATAGGAGGAACGAATGATTTTGTTGCGAGCAAAACAGACTGAGTAACAGTTCCATATCCATTAGGCTCTTCAACAGAAAATTCGATAGAAATGGAACCATCAACGACAGACATGCCGCCAGTTACTGGGATTCTAATCGGGACTGTTTCACCGACCTCAATATTGTCAATGGGAATCTCTTTCTGTACTCTAATGTCAGTTGTGCTCCCAGTAATTGCGGTTTTAATTTTTAGCCCCATCCCAGTGCTTTTCCCCGTATTTGTGACTTTTGCAATGATATAGCAAGTTTCATTAGCATTGATGGTATTGTTCTGGGTGGGGTCATCAAATTCCACCTCACCGACAAAATGTATGAGAGGTGGTCTGATCTCTCTCGTTACATTGAACGAGTATGCTGGACTGTTTGCTTTGTTTTGGGCAAATAGTGGCAACATTAATAAATTGAGTACAAATAAAATGATATATTTTTTCATAGCTGACTATTTTTTGAAGAGTGTTTCTTTTAATGCGTGTAATACATTCTCCAATTCAGGAAATAGTGACATTTCGTCGATACCCATCGAGGTAAGTTCTTTTAGGATGGATTCCTTTGATTTTGATGGTATTATGATTTCGTTTGAAAGGAAGGTCATATCTGCTATTTCTTTTTTATTGTTTTTCATTCCAAACAACAAAAATGCGCCAGATTGCCGAATAATCCTTGGATTATCCATTTTGGGCAAGACACAACATACTTTGTTGAATTCCTGATAGTTCAAACTATATTCACTGTCTGGGTCTCCACAAAAATCAGGAAAGCTGTTGCATTGGTTTTGACATGATGCTTTATCTCTCCAGTCACGAATTTCAGCAGTATCCGATGAATCGTATGGGAAGGTTGCCAACTCGCTCAAACAAACGCATTCGTCACTACCATAGAATTTTATTTCTGATTTTGGAATTGAAAATATGCCCACTTTACCATCTTTGTCATTATGGCTATTACATGCAAAAAATAGAGCGACCAAAGGATTGGCAGTAATGTCAAGCAAACGAGTCGGCAAGCCATAATGCTGCATCTTTGCCAATTTCTCAAATGCAGTCAGCGTGTCTGGAAAATCATCAGGGCAATTTCGAACTGCTTCTTTGTACAACTTTTCCTCCGTTTCAACTCCCCTGCAACCGTCAATCTCTCTGTAAACAACTGGAATCAATTTCCAATCGCAGTTCGATTCTCCTCTATAGAAAAAGGATACCCCCGTAGGGTACTTGGACGATATTTCTTTTAATCTGGTATAAAATTCTGAGAAATTAGATGCGGTAATTTTCTTTGGTTTTTTCATAATTTTCCTCTCATTTTCTTAATTCTATCACATTGGCTTTCACATTCTTATACATCGGCATCGTTTCTCCGATGTCGGCACCGATATAGGTGGGGTCGCACACAATGTATTTTTTGCCTTTGTAGGTATAGTAATCCCCCGGAATTGTCGGATCGTTGAAATGAACCGCAGTGGCGATGTGTTCCGGATAATCTAATAAAATCACATCCAAACCGACCAAATGTCGAACAAGATAGGAGAACAATACAGAGCGGTCTTCGCAATCGTTGCTGCTGTAGTAAAAGTTCTCTTCACAGAAAAAGTATTTTTCTTTCCCGAACTGGTCGTCATCGTATGCGTAGGAGAATGATTTGTGCAAAAACGACAACAAAAGTGCCACCGACTCATATTCTGTTTTCCCTTTAATGATGGGAATGAGGGCGGAGTCCACAGTTCTTGCCCACCTCTCTTCAGGTATGGCATTGGCGTAAACTTCCAAATCAACAAAAGGATAATTCTCATAGAACCCTATAAGGCATTGGTTAGCAGGGATGGAGAATTTTTCGCCACAAAGTTTCGCAGTAAAAACATCACCAATTGGCTTGTACGCAAACCTCATAGGAAAATAGATGTTCATGTCAATGTATGCGGTTGCATTAGGGAAGTCCATATCGTAAGTATATAAAGCGTCTTCGCGAAGTATTTGAGGCGACAAATTGAAAATGTAATAAGGGATGCCTTTATCCGACTTGATAAAAGGCACAGAATATAAGTTGCTATGGCAGGGTATGAGGCAGATTAACTGTCCGTCAGTCCGTCCGATTCTGGCTCGGTAGCCTAACTGATTCATTGTGAATACAGTGAAAATGGTCTGTTCCTTAAAGTTATCGGGAAACAGTTGGCGGGCAAAGGATTTTACCAATTCAAAAACTCCCCAATCGTTAAGTTGCATTTTCTCCTCTTCTTTCCGGCATTGGCGCACAAATTCAGAATATCCGTTGCAGGCAAGATGAGTCCAGAAATCCGCTACAGATTTCTCTGTCACATCCCGAAGGAGTATATTTGTATATTGCCGTGGACAGGAAAAGTCTATAGGCTGGAGGTAAAAGGAGGTGCTGACAGTATTTAGGGCAGAAGCGTTTTGAGGTGATGGAGCCGGGATTCGTTGTAGCGCTGATGGAGTTTTTTCTTCCGTTGATAGTTCTGCGGCTGTGTTGAGTATTTCACCGATGGGCAACTCTACAGAAGATTGCCCATGATGGTTCGTGTCGGCTTGTGGCAGTGTTTGTGGGCGCGGCTTTGTCGGACGCTTCTCCCCACTAAATGTTTGGTAAGAAGTCCATTGGCGTTCTATTTCTTTTGCAAATCGGTTGTTGATTGTGTCTTGAAATGTGGAAAATCGTTGCTCCATTTGCTGCTGAAACGCATCAAAATTGTCTTGGGAGACAAAGTTGTCAAACGAATCATCCACCTGTGCGAAAGCACAGATGGGTGATAGGGAGACCAATAAAAAGAAGACAATTCGTTTCATTGAATGGTTACTCTTCAGGCATGATTTTGGGTTTGCTGTTGTCAATCACATTGTCAAGGATTTTCTCGTATGTCGGCGTCCAATTGTCAAGTTCTTTTTTCAAATCATTGATTGCATCTTCTTTCACTTGGTTGAGAACTTGGTTGGTGTTGTAAATCATCGTGGTTCTCACGATGTAATTCCCCTTGACAATCTTGTAAATTTCCATCACATTGTCGGTTCTTCCAAGTTTTTCAGCAATCATTGTGGTCGCTTTTTCCATCACCTTTGTAATGGATGCAGCTTCCGTAGCACTTAACTGCTGGTTGGCAATTTCCAATTTGGTTTCATCCATGACCACGGTTTTGATCTGTCCGGCAATACGAACTTTACACAGATTGTATGTTTGGGCTTGTGCTGCTGCAAAAGAATTGCCAGTTGCTTCTTGAGTGGAGGAGATGTAGCGGAAATTCCCAGTGGCGGGATCTCGTTCGGCAAGTCTCTCTCGTGTGAATTCCAAGGTCTTTTCAATCGGCAGGGGATTCATAGACTGCCAACCTTCTTTTACCAATTTCTTTGCATCTTTCTGTACCTGTTTCGGTGATTTGGAGTAAAGAGCTTTTTCTGTTGATTTTTCGACCTTAGCCTGTGCTTTGGCTTCGGCTTTTTCTTCCTTGCTGACCTGTGCAAATGCCGGCGCGGAAGCAAGAAACAGAGAGGTCATCATTACTGCAAATAAGAATTTTACGTTTTTCATAGTGAATTGTTTATGGTTTATAATTTGTTTTTCAGGGGTGTATAGGGAGCTTCGTACAGAAATCTATCATCAGAAGCAAAAAAAATTATTTGGTGACATCAAATTTTTCCCAAATAAAAGTTCGCTGGTTGGGTTTTATCTTGTGTAGCCATTGCATTACTTTGTTCCAAGACACGTCACCTGAAAAGGGAACATTTTTCTTTAAAGCGACGACAAGCAGCAGAGAGCTTTCCACGGGGTTGTTTGTGCTCTTTTCAGCTGTGAAGTCCAATTCCCCACGTCTCAAAATTTGCTTTTCAGTTGGCGGAAATAAGTGACTTTGTCCTGCTCCGAAAACCACATCATTGAAGTAATCGGGGTGGGGGAATATTAGTTCGCCTTTGAAGGATTCTGATGACATATCAAACCAAAAAATTCTCAAATAGCAGTCTTGCGATGCATTTACCGAAAATGAGATTTTGTCATTTTCATGGTATAAATCCTTCAAGTCCTCCACCATAACCTTGAATGTTTCATCCTCTTCTTCAACAAACACCTTTGCAGTAATACGTACAGAGACCCTTACCAAATCCGTATTGGGCAGGAATGTCTGGTCAAAATAGTTTTCGTTCTCTACGATAATGTCACCGTTCAAAGAAAGGATGTCCACTTCGTTAATGGCTGTATAGTCCATTACGGTTTCATCATTGGAAATCATTATCCCTGCAAAGGAAATGATGTTTTCAGGAATGCCAGCGGCTTTCAAGGCATCCTTCTTTGCTTCATACAGAGCCCTCTGCTTGGCAAGAGTGACTGATTCTGCCGTGCCTGTCCCCGCCCCCGTCACTTCAATGCCCTTTTGTCTTTGGGCAAAGGCATTGCTCAAGATGAGGGTGAATAGAAAAAACAATAAAAGAGCATGTCTCTTTTTCATTCTTATTCGAACTTAATTGTGCCAGTATTTACCTTTGTATTGCCGTCCTCGTATAAAGCGGTCAACTTCCAACTCAATACGTTGTATGCCCGATATTCAGATGCCTTGAATTTGATGTAATCTTCGGTGGTTTCTTCTTGGAAAATGAGAGTGTGGCTGGAATCAAATAGTTCGAATCTTGATGTTTGGGCATCCGTAGTCCAATTGAAGTCAAAATAAACTTGTGATGAGGAGACATTGTAGGTGGTTGTTTTGGGTGTGACCATATTGCAATAGCCACTTTTTTCCGTTAAATCGGCATAGTTCTTCCCTTGGTTCTGTTGTAAAACAGGAGAGAACTCTTTTTCTGAATCCTTGTCCTCCTCATTCGTAAGATTATTCACTGTATCGTAACGTATGGATTCAGAATCCGTTGCTGTTTTGCGAATAGTATCAGTAACTTCTGCAAGGATAGGTTCGCCGTTATGGGAATGTGTTGTGATATTGATGATGGTATAGCAAGCGACAATAATCAACACGGTTGCTGCAACAGAGCTAATCATCCAGATGGTACGCTTGTGGTTCCTTTCACGTTTTTGGTGCGCTGGCTGCGCGTCCATATCCTTTTGCATTTCAATGGCGGCACAAATATTTTTCAAATCCTCAATGTTTTCATCACTTTCCGCCATATAAGCCATAACCAACTCCGATTCCTCTGGAGTGGTCTTCCCGCAAAGGAATTTCGTCAGTAATTCATCGGAAATTGTATTCTTGTCGTTCATTGCTACCTGTTTACATATTCTTGCAAGTGGTCCTTGATGAGTTTCGCCAAAGCACGGCGTTTGATGTTGTAGAGGTTGTCCACGGACACGTTGAGCCGTTGGGCGATTTCGGCGGGTTCTTCCTCGTTTATTAAAAATGCTTCAACAACTTCCTTGTCTCTAGGTGGAGTCAGTTTGCTTATTGCCGCTTTAATGTCAATCATCATGGTTTCAATCCTGCTTGTTCCAGCTATTGAAATATTATGATCGCTCATTTCTGCTATAGGGAGATTCCGTGAAGAATCTATCATTGAATGAGTGTAGTCCTTGAAAAAACGATAGGAAACGACAGAAAACCAGCTGGCAAAAGGATATTCTGTGGAATACTTCCGTAGTTTTTCCCAGTTGTTACGGCTCATATACAAGTATAGTTCCTGTATCAGGTCATCCAGCCCTACACTTTTGTTCCCCGCTGCTTTTTGTGCGTTGAAACGCAGCATGGTATGGAAGTGTTCGTAGAAAACATAGCGAATCATTTGAGCTTCATTGCCCAAAAGTCCTTCTTGGATGTCAGCGTCTGAGAATGGGCTGGACATATTGCTGGTTCTGTGTTTTCGCTATCCTTCCGGCGATCCCAAACCAGATTCTACAATATCATTCCAAAAGACCATACAAAAAAAGCGCGGGATCCCGAGTTTCATCGCTCATCCCGTACACAAGGCTCTCGCATTGCCTTCCAACCGAGGATAAGCAATGCCGAAGCCCACGCTGTATGTTTATTGAACCTAATCAATAACATAACCAAATGGGCATTGAACATTGCCCTACCGTGCGGTTGGAAAAATGAATTTGCGAGATTCAGTGTACCGCAGATAAGACGTTGACTCAACGCCTTTTTAATATGTCTGTTGCCCGCCTTCCGCCCGCTCGGACTTCGGAACGAACAACGGGACAAAATTACAACAAAATCCGAAAATGACAAATAGGGAAGTGAAAAATTTGGGGGAGGATATAGACTATAGAAGAAATGGTTGTGTGTGCAATTATGCGATTATGCAAGTTAATTGTAAAAGAACTCAATTCACCGAGATAACAGCCAATCGGTCGCCGATACACAATGCACCGTGTAATTACCTTCATGAATGTCTCGCGGTTCCCCGTACATCATAACGAGCGTAAGGCGATGACACCGCGTGGCGGCAGCCCCTTTCAACAAGCCCCCGACTTCACGCTTGTACAGTTTGGCAGAGGGGTTGCTGAAATCATAGGTCACTTGCACCAATTCCGTGACGTGTCCCTGATCAACAACAGCGAAATCCACCTCATAGTTCCTGTTTTCTCGTAGATAGAAAAGCTCCTGCGTGGCGTATTCCATGCGGCGCAACAATTCCACGCACACCACATTCTCCAATCTCCAACCCCAACTGTCGGTCTGGAGGACATCGTCATGGTCTGTAACGAACGCTGTGTCAATGGCGTATGCTTTCCTATAGTTTTGCCGCTCAATACTTTTGAACGAATAACGTGGAACCAATCGAATCAAGTACGCCTTTTCAATATAGCTGACATAGTTTTTGGCAGTGTGGACAGAATTAAGATGATAGTTCTCTTGTACATCCTGATAATTAACCTCTTGACAAAACTTGTCCAACAATCCATTGGCGACTTGCTGCAAGGTTTTCTTGTACCGAACCTTATATCTCTTACAAATGTCTTTATTGATGATGGCATCCAATAATGAGTGAATATATTTGCCCTGATTCTTCATACCAAAGGTTTCAGGCATGGCGCCTGACATCAAATAATTGTCGAGTGCATGTTGGCGCAACCCTTCCAATTTGGTTGTCTGTCCCTGAGTATCCACCTGTTTGGCAGCACAATAATCCTCAAACGAGAATGGATAAAGGTGGATTTCATTGTAACGACCTGTGATGTGAGTGCTCAAATCATCACTCAAGAGGTTGGCATTGCTGCCTGTAAGCACCAAGTGGATTTTTTGTCGCAGCAGACGATTGACGAACAAAGGCCACTGGTCGATATTCTGCACCTCATCAAGGAAAAGGTGGGTAAACTCTCCATAGATTTTGTACAGCGTTTCCATTAGAAGGTTCATTTCGGTGGCTTTCAATGAAGCCAAAACAGCATCATCGAAGTTGGCGTAAGCAAATGACACGCCACTCTGTCTGAGCACCTTCTGGCACAATGTGGATTTTCCACAGCGCCGCACTCCGATAACTATTTGGGCTACAGTACTGTCCAATTCCAACTGTTCTTCCTCTTTTCTGGTGACAAGACTGCCAAAGTCCGTGTTTTCCAGCTCTTCGCGCTGGTCGCGCAAAACCCTTTCCAATTCATTCATAATGTCATTTTTTAATCCGCTGCAAAAATACAAATTTTCAATGAATTACAAACACAAACTGCACCAATCGGTAAGTTTTTACTACTCTAAACTGCACTAATCGGTAAGTTTTGGTAAGCCATAACTGCACTAATTGAAAGTAAAGACTTCCATGATGGAAAAATTTTTCATGAGTTGTAAAAAACAGTCAGGTTTTTGTTATTTGTATAAATATAAATACAGTATGTAAATAAACCATATAATTAAACATTATCATGAGATTAAGCAAAAATAATATTTTAGGGGATGACATGTGGAGAATGGATGAATCCCTGAGAAAAAAGCTCCTTCCAGATGGCGGAAATTATTCTTATGATCCTCGAACCGATACCTACAACTTTTGGGGCAACGTCGTGGTCCCCAAAGAACTTGTAAACGATGGTCGTTTCACCATTAAATTCGGCAGAATTGAAGGAGACTTCGACTGCTCGGAACTGAACCTCGTTTCACTCGTTGGCGCTCCAAAATATGTCAGCGGAGCCTTTAATTGTAACTCAAACGAACTCAAAACGTTGGAAGGAGGACCACGACATGCTAGTTGTTATTATTGCATGGATAACAAGCTGTTATCTTTACGCGGGGGGCCAACAGAAACTCAATTATTCGATTGTGCATTTAACAACCTGACCTCCTTAGAAGGCGCGCCACAAGAAGTTGAGTGGTTCACCTGTAGCTTTAATCATCTGACGACATTAAAAGGCTGCAATACACAAATGTACTACAGTACATTTGATTGCAACGACAACAAACTCACTTCGCTAGATGGAGCACCCGAATGGGTTGACCGCTTTTATTGTGCTAGAAATCAACTAAGATCATTGAAAGGAGCCCCTAAATATGTCAAGAAGGAATTTGACTGCCGTGACAACCCTCTGAACTCGTTAAAATGGGCTCCAAAAGATGTGTGGGAATTACTATGTGACGATGGATTGAAAGATAAATACTAAACATAGACAAAATTATGACAAAAAAAATGATTGGGAATCATCAGGGTAAACCTTTTCTCAAATGGGTCGGCGGAAAATCTCAACTACTCAATTACATAGAAAGGAAAATGCCTGATTTGAAGGGATACACCTATATTGAACCATTCGTTGGCGGCGGGGCAGTTCTATGGCATGTATTAAATACCTTTCCGCCTAAACGGATTATAATAAACGACCTGAACCCGACTCTAATAACGGCCTACAAAATAGTACGCGACAGAACGGATGATTTAATTGAGGAAATGAAAAAAATACATGAAACGTATGCCTCCTGCAAGTGTCTTGAAGAAAAAAAGGATTATTATTTGTTCAGCCGCGAACGATTCAATAAGACAGGATTGTGTGAATTAGAAAAGACCGCCTTGTTTATCTTCCTTAATAAAACTTCATACAATGGGTTGTTCCGGGTCAATACCAAGGGAGCTTTCAACTCGCCATTTGGGAAATACACCAATCCCCTGATTTGTGACGAATCGACACTCCGGAATGATGCGAAACTACTGAAAGACAATAATATTCAGATTGTTCAGGGTGATTTTTCGCGGACAAGTCAATATGTTGATGAGAACACGTTTGTTTACCTGGATCCACCCTATAAACCACTAAGCATAACCGCACGATTTACAAGTTACAACACAACTGGTTTTGATGATGAAGAACATCGGCGCTTGAAGAATTTTTGCGACGAAATAAACAATCGCCATGGGTGTTTTCTTTTATCAAATTCAGACACGATGCAATGTTCTCCCCCCGATCCTTTTTTTGATGACCTATATTCCGAATATCACATTGAACGTGTTGAGGCTCCACGTAGGATAAACTGCAAAGGAGATGGACGGGGAAAAATAACAGAAATATTGGTCACTAACGTTGACAAATAGAGCCCACCCCTCCGTTATTAATACCCAACAACAATCAAATTATTCAAAATCCTTCAACACCTCGTCCCTGCCGCGTTTACTCTCCTCTTCCCACCTTATAAGTGCTTCCTTATATTGCTTTTGTTCAAAATCATCCAGCGCTTTCTTGTTTGCAAACAAATTCACGTTGTCAATTTTCTCAATAAGAACCATTGTCCGCTTACCCTCTCGATCATAAGCATTTTTATACAATCCATGGTATTTTTTATTGGGCTTAGTTGCTGGCTTATCAAGATTAATTCCACACTCACGCCCCACTTTGTAAGTCACGGTTTCGCTAATATTGGGATAACCGTTTTCCCGCATTTTTTGCTGCATTATCAACGTTGTGTCACCTTCCTCATAAAGTTCTCTAAAGCGTTTATGCCTATCTGACTTTTTCACCGTTTTCCTCACTTCATGTACGTCTGACCAGCTGCAAAACTCACCGGAATCGTCAGCATATTTGTCACCTATTACCATTTGCCTTTTTTCAAGGAGATACCCAGATGACTCACACATTCTCAAATTTCTTTCTTTGTTTGCATAAGCAGATTCCACTCGGTCCAGGATTATTTTCTTTTCATCATCCACAGCGGGGTACTCGTTGCAGTTTTCCACGTAATACTTCGATGCGGAATAAAGCGCTTCCTCGAAGGTGGCGTTGCAATAACAAACTGCCATTATTGCGGCAGAGGCAATGTGTCGTTTCCGATAATCTAACAGTTTGAAATTCCCGTAATATTCTTTTAATATATGCACTGTACCATCATTTCTCCACACATAATAGGCGACGCCATCAACAATTTCAACCTTGTAATCATATTGCTTGTCTTGCGTATAATACCTATAGCCTCTGTTTTTTTCGCACCATTTGACAAATTTTTTAACGAAATTGCAGTTTTTCCACCTATAAGCAACCTCCTTGTCTGTAAAAAGACTGTATGCTTCTGGTCTGACCAATGGAATACGACGATATTCATAACTTTTAATTGCTGCCTGCTTTGCTTCAAGTTTTGATTCAAAGAATGTGGCTTCGCTATACCACTTAAAACCTTTAGTATAGCCTGCCGACATCATGTGCCTACAAGTTGATAGATTTCTGTCATTTTTTTTAGACCAAATTGCCGCAACTTCATTTCCAAACATCACTTTCACACATGTGATTAGTTCATCTGATACAAGTTTCCAGTATGCAGCATATTCAATGGTTCCACTCCATGGGCAAAGAAAAGCAAAATGCAACTTGTTACGCAGAGAGTACCATACAGCAACCAACGAAGGCATTATTGCTTTCAGCTCATCCGAACGACGGTAAACTTCGTCAACCAGCACTGTCGTATCCATATCAATAAAAATGGCAGCTCCATGTCTGAAGATACCATCGGTATAGGCCACTGTTCCCCCATAATCCAATACAACAGGAAAAAAACCGGGCTTGCTACATTTATAAGACTGTGCAGCTTTTTCATCTTCAAAAACTTTATCCTCTGGCTTTTCCATTCCTGATTGTTCTTCGAGAACTTCCGAAAGAGGGCGTGACCTAATGCTTGATTTGCCATCTTTTTTGTGCGTACCTTGTCAAGATAGGCCACTGTAACAATGTCTGTTTTCATAGTTGATTCCATATATTTTTCTGTTGATTCCGTTTTGCTTTTTAGTGTTCGGGGCGAGTTGGGAATCAACAAGGACTCGCCCCTACGTCACATTTTCGGACTCTCGCCTACGGTTCGAGAGGATTTAGTATATTTATATCACGAATTATTTATACCACTAAAAATTGTAAAACCATCAGAGATACAAGTTTACAATACACGTTTACAAGATATTTCAAGGTTGTGTGCGGCTTTGCCGCACACAACACTTGGGGGAGGTGTGCTACCGCACACCTCCCCCAAGAGAGCAGCAATGTTGGATTCTTTTTTTTCTCTTTTTCTTTTTTTCTTCAAATCATCTACATAAATAATATTTTATTACACACAATAGTATGTGTTTTTTTTATGCAGATGCAACCTTTAAAGAGCTACACAATGAGAATTAACTATCATCGTCCAATATAGTAACATTACTCACATCTATGTCATTGAGGTCAATGTTTTTCTGCTGTGAGTTACAACAACGCTCTTCGATGATTTCCATCAGTTCTTCCCTGCTTTTTGGCACACAACGGCGCATTAAACCTGAATTGGTGATTCTCATAGTATAATTTTATAATTAATTTTTCTCTTAGTTATGCAGGAGCTCCTTCAATGCCTTACTTTCCCTCATCGCTTTCCTATTCAGCATATTAACGTAGCCGCGGGTAGTTTCGTAGCTACTATGTCCCATCTCCGCTTGCACATCTGTCAGATTAGCGCCAGTCTCAATCCTTACTGTAGCGTAGGTGTGTCTTGCCTGAGATATTTTGAAGTGTTCCATGCCCAAATCATCAGCAACAATCCGCAAGCCATCATTTATCTTTGCATTTATCGTGGTAATCCGATCCACTTCCTGTGCCTCAGTTTCAGCATTATTAAGATAGGGGAAAATGTAATCATTTGGTTTCGATGGATTTATACGTCCATACCTATTGAATATTTCAACTGCATAAACAGTTAGCGGAATGGTCACCTCAATTCCCGCCTTCATCGTCTTATGCCGGATAAAATTGACCTCAAGGCCATCTGCTCCCATTCTGAAATTTCGGTTACGAAACCGCAATATGTCAGAGTAATAATGACCATTTAGCTCGAATGACAAGACAAAGAAATCACGAGCGAACTGAGCCAATTTATCAGCACTATGATATGCGAATATTTTTTTCAACGAATCAAGCGACAAGCCTGAATTCATCTTCCTTGTTGAGCTTAATTTCATCCCCTTAAATGGGTGCTTGTCTTCAATATACTTCTGCGCCACTGCATAGTTATACAAAGCCTTTAAGTGGCGGAAATACAGCCTCACTGTATTCTCATGGATTCCCTCGCTTTCCTTTCTGATAAAGGATGCTAATCTGTCAACATATTTTTTATCAATCTGTTCCATTGAAGTATCTTTGTCGTAGCGCAGAACCCAATTTACAGCAGCATTGTATATTTTCCTGGTTTTGAATGATTTTTCTGTTTTTTTCATGTACTCCTCCAAGACAACAGAGATCCGAAAATCCCCGCTTCGGTATTTTCCATGCAAATGATAGTAATATAGACGGCCAAAAGTATCAAATGAGAAATCATTGCCTAGTTTTTCAACCAGCTCACAAGCAATATTGTAGGCGGGCAGTACCTCTTCATAAGCCATTTTATAATTCTTCAATCTTTTGTTCTCGAATTCTTCAGCAGTAATTTTTATTTTCCCATTTGCCGAAAATGTACGAGGTAGGCGGTTATGGGTCACTCGAATCTTTAGGACTCGCCTGTCCCCCTCCCCTTTGGATGATGTTTGTGAGTTATTTCGGACTATCTGTACGGTTGCTTTCATCGTAGTGTGTTTGATTCAAAATAACAAAAATTGATTGTTTTTTTACTTTTGTTTGAAAAAAAAATACCTGACTAACATTTCGACTAACATTTTATCGAAATGTCAGGAATCTGGAAGAAAACAAGTTTTTGTAATATACTTGTTTCCAAATGATTGCACTCACTTTCGGAAACAAGCAGAAACGAAAAGAAAAGAATTAAAAAGACTGGCAGTCAAGAGGTCGTGAGTTCGATTCTCATACGCTCCACTCTCAAAATCAAGCACTTACAAGGAAACTTGTGAGTGCTTTTTCTTTACAAGTGACCTTATTGTGACCTTTTGTTTGCGTTTCAACTTATTTTCATTCATTGTAAATAATAATCGAAAAGTATACCACCTTGGACAAGATACGAATAAATTGAAAATTGAGAATGGAAAATTGAAAAATGAAGACCTTTAACTGCAATTCAAGAAAATGATGTATTTTTGCAGTCGTAAAATGAAAGACATGAAGAAACTGATTCTTTGCCTTCTGATACTCACTCTCGCAGGTGCCGCACAAGCCCAGCGCTTCATCGGTTCCGTCATCGCCGGCGCCAACTTCTCGCAAGTGGATGGCGACGAGGTGGCCGGCTTCTACAAGGCCGGCTTCAACGGCGGCCTCTCCGTCATGATGCCCCTCGACAACAGCTTCCACTGGTTCGCCACCATCGAACTGCTCTACACACAGAAAGGCAGCTTCCAAAACTCCTACCGCGCCAACGCCACCCTATACGACACCATACCCCTGCTGTGGCACAACGAGGATTTCTCCGTGCCTTTCAACAACAAAATCAAGTATAAGCTGAACCTCGACTACGTGGAAGTGCCGGTGGTGTTCCATTACGAGGACTGGCGCAGCGGCTGCTCCATCGGGGCCGGCTTCGCCTGGGGACGACTGGTGCGCGCCCACGAGATCGAGAACGGCTGGACCACCACCACCGACCTCCGTTCCGGCATGTACAGCAAAAACGACTGGAGCGTCATCGCCGACGCCAAGATCAGACTTTGGAAAGGACTGAAACTCAACTTCCGCTTCCAGTATTCGTTCGTGCCGCTGCGCACCCGCATCTATAACCCCTTCGTACCCGACCTGAAAGAGGTGCGCAAACAGTACAACAATGTCATCACCGTGCGGCTCATCTACTCCTTCAACGAGAAATTCATCTCCAACCCCGACTACGTGCGGGGCGGCAAGAAAGGTCCACGCTGGATTCACGACACCTCCACCGGTTGGTACCGCAATTAATTTACAATCAGAATTTTCTCACTTTTATCCCCTACCCTTACCACATACGTTCCAGCGGGCAGCGGCAGCTGCCTGAAGAATTGCGATTGTCCTTCCTCACAGTATAACAGACTGCTGTAAACCATCCGACCGCCCATGTCATACACACATAGGGTGCGGATGCCCGGTTCGTCCACCGCAACACTGACCGTCACCTCACCTGCAGTAGGATTGGGGTAGAACGACAGCGCGCTAACATCCTCTTTCACATGGATATACTCCAACATCTCGGCGATGGCCTGCGCGGGGCGCTTCCTTAAGAACTCATCCATCTCCTTCACATCTGCATTCCACTTTTGATAAGTGGCCGGAAAATGAAAACGCTCGATCTGCATAGGGATCTCCTGCTGTAGGGCATCCACCGCGGCATCCCAATAAGGTTTCGTTGAGTAATAACTTAAAATCCTATGGCATAAATCATTATATCTTTCCACCACCCGTTTTTGAAAAACAGGATTCTCCAACAATTTACGGAACAGCAGCGTAGAAATGCGCGAGGCGGGGTACTCCTCATCGCCATCGTAAGTAGCGTAGGCAAAACCGTCCCATTCCAAATGCTTCAACGCCGCATCCCCATCATAAAAAATCCATCTCCACTTTCCCATAAAATACTGCCAGCATCGCATGTTGTTGGCTGGCCAGTCTTCATTATCAATAAATATTTCAAATAATTGATAATCAATAAAATTATCCACATCAATCAAACGACAAGCCTCCTCGTAGTTCTCCTTTATTGACAGGTCGGCAGTGGCCAGCCACGACATCATCTCCTGAAAATAGACATCCGTGCCGTTGTCGAGCAAGCTCACCCAGTTGGACATGATGTTGTAGTAGTCCTCGTTGCCGCCGTAATGGTCTTTGAGGAAATGCTCGTCAGGCTTCTCCTGTATGAAGTAGATGCCCCAGTACTCGCCGTTGAGGTAGAGCACGGCGGGACGGATGGCGGGCACGTCGAGCCGCAGGTTGCGGGCGATCTGCTCTGTAACCATATTCTGCACGCCGGCATGGGTCCATGCGCACGCGAAAGGCTTCAGCACCAGCCGTTTGAAGGCATCCACATCGGTATCCTCGAAAATCCGCGCCCGAAAGCGCTTGTCGCCATACTCCTCGCGGGCATACACCTTCATGCCCTTTTGCGCATACCGGCGGGAAGAACCGCCATGGGTGCGCAGACCACACTGCTGATTAAGCGACTGTCCATCTGGTAGATACAGTTCCAAATTCACCACACGCTCCCACTCGCGGCCTTCCTGATAGTAGTTGCCGCTCCATTCGTCGCCGTTGTACCACACGCCCGGCACCAAAATGCCGACCGTATCGTCGATAATGTCGCGGTGGGAGGCGCAGATGGACACCACGGGCAGTCCGTGACTGTCGCTGCCCAAGTCAGCAACAATGTATGTTTGGGTGACCACCTGCCCTACCCGCTGGCCAACGCTGTTGAACGCGGCGGCGCGCAGCACCACCACCTGTTGCACGCCATCGGCAGGGGCGTGAAAATCCGCTGGGGGGCACATCGGCACTTGGTACAGGGCCGCATCGGAGAAGAGGTTGCTGGTGAGGGTAAGCGGATGGGTGTAGGGCCTATCGG
Organism: Bacteroidales bacterium; assembly: GCA_017962845.1. GTDB lineage: Bacteria > Bacteroidota > Bacteroidia > Bacteroidales > WCHB1-69 > UBA1756. The sequence goes on from JAGCUN010000030.1 coordinate 150,526, forward strand.
CGGTGGTAGGCGGCTGTCCGTTGGTGGTGAAGAAGATGCGCAGGGCGGTGTCGGGGCAGGTCATGGTCACCTGCGGGGCGTGCTGGTAGAAGCCGCCGGCGGGCACCACCTGCAAGTTCTGCGCTGGCAGCCACGAGACCACCAGCAGCAGCATTCACAACAAGACAAGACGCGCTCTCATGGCGGGCTGCGAAACTACAGCGAGCGGTTGATCACCCCGTTGAACTGAGCCGTGGGGGTGACGATGATTTCGTTGAGGCAGACGTGCGGCGGACGGCTAAGCACAAACTCCACGATGTCGGCAATATCCTGAGCCACAAGCGGATCGTAGCCCTGATACACCTTGTCGGCCTTCTCCTTGTCGCCATGGAAGCGCACGACGGAGAACTCGGTCTCAGCGGCACCGGGGGCGATCATCGTCACCTTGATGCCGTAGGGCAGGAAGTCGGTGCGCATACCCTTGGTGAGCGCCAGCACGGCATGCTTGGTGGCGCAATACACGCTGCCGCCCATATAGACCTCATGGCTGGCGGTGGAGCCGAGGTTGATGATGTGGCCGCTTTTGCGCTCCACCATCTGCGGGGCCACGAGGCGGGTGACGTAGAGCAGTCCCTTGATGTTGGTGTCGATCATGCGGTTCCAATCCTCGAGGGAGGCCTTGTGGATGGGGTCCAGCTCTACGGCGAGACCGGCGTTGTTGACGAGCACATCGATGGTGGCGAACTCTTCGGGGATGGAGTTGATGGCGCGTTCGCAGGCCTGCGGGTCGCGCACATCGAACACGAGCGGAAGCACCTTGCAGGAGGTGCTACGGGTGATCTCATCGACCACCTTCATCAGTTTGTCCTCGCGGCGGGCGGTGAGGATGAGGCGGCCGTTTTCGCGGCTCATGGTGCGGGCGATGGCTTCCCCAAAACCTGTGGAAGCGCCAGTAATCATTATCGTTCTCATATTCGGTAATTTTTAATCAATAATTCCTAAAAACAGTCAGCAAAAATACGATTTTTTTTGTTACTTTTGCAGGTTAAAATAAAGAGATGATGAAGAAGAGAGCGAGCAGGCGTTGGAGATTTATTGAAAAACCGGGATTAAATTGTGTTAATAGCCGCATGGAAATACAAAATAACACATCAAAAGAGGGAGAAGATAACAATCCTTTGGCACGCATCCAGTATGTCAGCGACTTGCATCTGGAATTTTCGCAAAATCGTCAATGGATTGCTAAACATCCGCTGGAGGTGACAGGCGACATATTGCTAATTGCTGGCGACACGGCGTATCTTGATTCGCCAGAATCGGAAAACGACACATACTCGGCATACAAGTTCTGGGATTGGGCGAGCAAGCAGTACAGGCAGGTTATCGTGTGTTTAGGCAACCACGACTTCTACGGATATTACGACCTTGCCACTATGCCAAATGGCTTCTGCAAAGAGATTCGGCATAATGTGCATGCCTACTACAACAGTGTGGTGCATCTTGGCGACATCGATATCATCGTATCCACATTATGGTCGAGAATAGAGCCGTACAATGCATTCATGACAGAAAAGAGTGTCAGTGATTTCTATCGTATCATGTATGGGGAGCACCGGCTAACAGCCGATGATTTCAACCATGAGCATGAGCGTTGCCTCGCGTTCATCGAAAAGGCCATTTCAGAAAGTGATGCCCAAAAGATTATCGTCCTCACGCATCACGTCCCCACACAATTATGCACAGCGGCAGAATTTCAGAACAGTACCATTAACGGAGCATTCACTGTGGAACTGGCCAACTTTATATCCAACCATCGTATTGATTATTGGATATACGGCCACTCGCACCGCAACATCAAAGCGCAGATTGGCGATACTCTTATTTTGTCCAACCAGTTGGGCTACATTTCACATCACGAGCATTTGATGAATGGATTTAACACTTCTGCAATGATTGAAGTATAAAAACGAGGAACAATGACAATATACCAGAATTTAGGCATACATATCAGAAACTATATGGTTAATACTAATTGGAAAGAATGATGAAAAACAACAAATCTCTAACACAAAACAACCAGATTGTGTCGCCAGCGGTGTCACATTCGCTTATCAATGATTTACGACAAATCATCGAGCAGGCTCGCAGCCATGTAGCAACCATAGCCAACTATACGCTAACCACGATGTATTGGCACATTGGCGAGCGTATCAATCGCGATGTGCTTGACAATCAGCGTGCTGAGTATGGAAAGCAAATCGTGTCGCAGGTTGCGACACAATTACAAGAAGAATATGGGACGAAAGGATTTGACGAGAAGAATATTCGCAGAATGATGAAATTTGCCCGGATTTTCTCCGATATCCAAATTGTCGCACCACTGGCGCGACAATTGTCATGGTCCCATTTTTTGATTGTTATGCCCATTAAAGACGAACTTAAGCGGGAGTTTTATTTGACAATGGCTGCAGCAGAAAGATGGAGCAAGAGGGCACTGCAGGAGAAAATAGACGGTATGCTTTATGAACGCACAGCTATCAGTGGCAAACCTGACGAATTCATCAAGAAAGAATTATCCACATTGCGTAGTGAAAACGTGATGTCACCTGACTTGGTTTTCAAGAGTCCTTATTTCTTGGAATTCACAGGCTTGACAGGTTATTATAGTGAGAAAACCTTGGAGGATTGTTTGCTTGCTAATTTAGAGCAGTTCATTATCGAGCTAGGCAATGGTTTTAGTTTTGTGGCCCGTCAGAAGCGCATGATTATTGATGGCGAGGACTTCAAGCTTGACCTGTTGTTCTACCATCGTCGGTTGCATCGTTTGATAGCTATTGACTTGAAGAAAGGCCGTTTCAAGGCAGAATATAAAGGACAGATGGAACTCTATCTGCGTTGGCTGGAACAAAACGAGATGGAGCCGGGTGAGGAAACGCCACTTGGGCTACTGCTATGCACAGAAGGCAGCGAGGAACAGATAGAGCTGTTACAGTTGGACAAGTCGGGCATCAAGGTGGCACAATACATGACTGAGCTCCCGCCAAAGAAACTGTTGCAAAAGCAGTTACAGAAATCGTTAGCAGAAATTAAAGCCCGCATTGAAAACCAGTTAGAAGAATAGCACGAGTATGAACACCGACATTACATACCAGCGTTTAGGCGACTATATCAGGGAGGTGAACCTCCGCAACCGCGACCTAAAGGTGACGCGGCTATTGGGCGTTGGGTTGGAAAAGAAGTTCTTTCCATCGATTGCGAACATCATTGGGACAGACCTATCTAATTACAAAATAATACGAAAAGGCCAGTTCGGGTGCAAGTTTATGAGCGTGGGTCGTGATGGTATTTTGCCAGTGTCCCTTCTTGATGACGACGAACCCGCCATCATTTCGTCTGCATACTACGCTTTTGAAGTAAATGATCCCAATGAATTGTTGCCTGAGTATTTGATGATGTGGTTGCGTCGTCCAGAGTTCGACAGAGAGTTGTGGTTTTATTCTGGCGGCGATGTGCGTGGTGGCGTTAACTATGAGGCGTTTTGTGATATGCCGATTATTGTTCCCACCCTTGCCCGCCAGCGCGAGATTGTGGCGGAATACGAGACCTTGGACAACCGCATCCGCCTCAACGAGCAGATGATTGCCAAGCTGGAGGAAACCGCCCAAGCGCTTTACCGCAAGATGTTCGTGGACGGCGTGGACAAGGAGAATTTGCCGGAAGGGTGGAGATGGGGGAAGATAGGTGATTTGTTTGAATTACAACGTGGTTTTGATTTACCGAGTCAAGATAGAATTGATGGTGATTTCCCAATTTATGCATCAACAGGCATAGCAGAATATCATAACGCATACAAAGTAGAACCGCCTTGTGTAGTTACTGGTAGAAGTGGAACGATTGGTGAAGTTTTTTATGTTGACAAACGCTGTTGGCCGCTCAATACCACACTGTGGGTTAAGGATTTCAAGAACACACCCTCATTCTTTGTGTATTACAAATTGAAAGAGTTGGAATTAGGTAAAACAGTATCTGGATTTGCAGCCGTTCCAACATTAAATAGAAACGATGTTCATATGATGGAATCTTCAATTCCGCCAACAGATTTGCTTGTAGAATTTGAAGGTGAAATGAAAGTTATTCATCAGCGTTTATCAATATCAAAACAAGAGAACGAGAAATTAACGGAATTACAGTCTTTGCTATTGGCGAGGATGGGGAAATAAAAAAAATATGATTATGGGTTATATATTATCAAAAGAACAACTAAATAGTGTTAGGAATGAGAAACGTTTCTTTTCTATACTTAATGAATCAATGAATGCGCACAAACGCAGTGCATATAGTTACGAAGTATCAGTCTTTTTGTCTCATAAACATTCTGATAGACCTATACTTGAAAATGTAATAACAATGTTGAATGGTTTGGGAGTGTATGTCTATGTGGACTGGATTGATGATGGCATGCCATCATCAACTTCAGGATATACTGCTTCGAGAATCAAACAAAAGATTCGAGAATGTAAGAAGTTCATATTATTGGCCACTGAAGATGCTATTGCTTCCAAGTGGTGTAATTGGGAATTGGGGTATGGTGACGCTCAGAAATACCCCACTAATATAGCTGTAATGCCTATAACTGAAAAAAGGGGGGATATCTTTTCAGGCAACGAATATCTTCAGATATATCCAATAATCAAATCTGATTACGAATACATTCTTTCAGGATGTTATGTTGATTATGGAGGTAATAGAATTTCATTAGTAGAATGGTTAAAAAAATAAATAATATGGGACATAGATGCTTTATTTCATTTAAAAAGGAAGATATTTATTACAAAAACGAAATCCAAAAATGGGAGAGAGAAAACAAAGTTGACATGATTGACAAGTCGTTAAATACACCTATCAATTCAGATGACGAAGATTATATTATGAGAAGAATCAGAGAGGATTATCTCTCTGATTCCACAGTAACTATCTTTTTAATAGGCTCGCATAGTTCCGAGAATTTAGGATGGGACGAGCAAAAATATATTAAAAGAGAATTGCAGGCTTCTTTGTATAATGGTGAAGGTAATACAAGAAGTGGAATACTAGGTGTCGTTTTGCCCAGTATGTATAGTGAAATATTTAAAGGACAATACATTTGCTCGATTTGTTACAATAGCCACAATAGTGTAGACATTAATGACAGAACAGTCATAAAAGAATTTAGCAGAAACTACTATCTGAATAATCATGGCAAGTGTGCTTATTCTGAAGATGACAGATATTGCGTTTTAGTTAAATGGAGTGATTTCGCACAAAATCCTAATGGCTATATAGAACAGGCTTTTAATAAACGCAATCAGCCAATAGCAAATGATGTTATCGTAAGACCTAAATAATGTAAATATGGAAAAGAAGGTTTGTTTCGTTGTTATGGGGTTTGGAAAGAAGAAGGACCCTGATACAAATAGAACAATTGATTTGGATGCAACATACAAAAAGATTATTAAACCTGCCATAGAGTCAGCAGGATGTAAATGTATCCGAGCAGACGAGATAATTGAGTCTGGAATTATCGACAAGAGTATGTATGCATTATTATATTATGCAGATGTCGTAATTGCAGACATATCGACTTTTAATCCTAATGCCATATACGAATTAGGGGTAAGGCATACTTTACGTCCTTTCTCTACAATTATTATAAAAGAAGATGAAGGCAAGATCCCCTTTGATATAGGACACGACAGAATGATTAGTTATAAACACTTAGGAAATGAGATCTCTGAACAAGAGGCAAAGAAATGTGTGTCACAGTTACGAGATATAATAAAAAGTGTTGTTGCTGATCCTCGAGTTGACAGTCCGCTATATACATACATTCCAAAAACAGAACAACCCAAAATTTCTGATGAAGAAATACAATGCATTATCGGTGAACTGAAAAATAATGAGGATACGATTTATGCTTTGACTGAAAGAGCAAAAGAAATGATGGATGCTAAAGATTTCTGTTCTGCAGAAAAGCTGTGGGAGAAATTAGGCACAAAAGCTGAGAATGACAAATACTATATTCAACAGCAAGCATTATGTAGATATAAAAGTGAAGTTCCCACAAAATTAAGAGCACTAACAGATGCCCTGTCTATAATAGAAAAAATAGGAAACCAATCAGACACGGAAACATATGGAATAAAGGGAGCCATTTATAAACGACTATGGGAAGAAACCAAGGATAATAGTTATTTGGACTCTGCAATAGAATCATATAAAAAAGGTTGGAGTTTACATGAATACTATTATACTGGCGAGAACTATGCAAATTGTATGTATATGAGAGCAATGGTTCTGGATGGAGAATTAAAGATTCATTCAAAAATGGAGGCAAAACTGACATTTGAGAAAATTATCCGGATAGTATTAAAATCTTTGGAAGAAGATGATCCTGAAGAGGTTATGTGGAAATATGCAACATTGTCTAACTCATATTTGGCTTTGAAACAATATGACGATGCCAAGAAGTATGAAAACATGTTTAGAGAACAAAATCCCTCTCAATGGCAGATTGAAACTTTTGAGAAAACAAAGCAGTTATACAGTGAATAATTATGGCAAAAACATATAAAGTATTTATTAGCCATTCTTGGGATCATGTGGATGCTTTAAAAAGATTACGAAATCTTTTAAGCAACAGAGGGTACTTTAAGGTTGGGTTTAAAGAAGCATCACCAGATAATCCAATAAAATCCGAGAAGAATAAAGTTATTCGTTTGGAATTAGCTAATCGGATTAGGACATCCGATGTTGTACTTGGCATAGCAGGAGTTTATGCATCATATAGCGACTGGATGGAATGGGAGTTAAATAAGGCTATTCATTATAATGTTCCTATTATAGGTGTCATTCCACGAGGACAAAAAAATGTTTCAAGAATTGTGGCAGACAGAGCCGATGAAACAGTTAGATGGAATACAGAAAGTATTGTAGCTGCAATTCGTAGAAATGTATAATTTGTTTAATTTAATAGAATTTAATCCATGTCACAATTCACCGAAATCCAATTCATATTATACCAGTTGCCTGAGGAGGAGGGCAAGGTGCAGGTGGTAATCAAAGATGAGACCATCTGGTGTACACAAAAGGTTATGTCCCAGTTGTTTGAAATTGACAAGTCGGGCATTAGCAGACATATTGCCAACATCTTCAAAGAAGGCGAACTCTCCAAAGAAGCGACTGTTGCAAAAATTGCAACAGTCGTGAACAGAGGAATACGCGGTGAGGTGGAAGAAGATGTGGATTTTTACAATCTGGACGTTATCATTGCCGTCGGCTACCGTGTGTCATCGGCACGGGCAACCAAATTCCGCATCTGGGCCACCAAGATTCTCAACGAGTATATCCGGAAAGGCTTTGTTTTGGACGACAATCGGATGAAGCAGGGCGAGCAGATTTTCGGAAAAGATTATTTCCGCGAACTGTTGGAACGTGTGCGTTCCATCCGTGCCAGCGAGCGGCGCATCTGGCAACAAATTACCGACATCTACGCGGAATGCAGCATCGACTACGACCGAAACGCCCCCACCACCCGCGACTTCTACGCCATAATCCAAAACCGCTTCCACTATGCCATCACAGGACAGACAGCAGCGGAAATCATCTACACCAGCGCCGATCACCAAAAGGCCAACATGGGGCTTACCACATGGAAAAATGCACCGGACGGCAGAATTCTGAAATCAGATGTGACCATCGCCAAAAACTATCTGTCGGAGAAGGACATCAAACGATTGGAACGTGCCGTTTCGGGCTTCTTCGACTATATTGAGGATTTGATTGAAAACGAAAACACTTTCAATATGTCGCAATTTTCAGAGAGTGTGAACGCATTTCTGTCTTTCCGCAAATTCAAGATTCTTCCCAACAAAGGCAGGCTTTCAAAGGAACAGGCCAACGCGAAAGCCGAAAGCGAATATGAGATTTTCAACAAGACCCAACCCATTTTTTCCGATTTCGACAAGGAAATCAAACGACTAAAAGGAGAATAACAGACTTTTCACTATTTTTGCAACTACAAAATTAGAAGTCCATTGACATGACAGACGGATACCTAAACTTTGACGAATACATCCGGCAGGGAGAGCCTGAGAAACGCTTGAAAGCGGATGCTTGGCGTGTGGCCATCGGCTTGCAAGCAGTGGATGGGCTATCCACCTCCGAATATCTGCGTGAGACCGCGCGCAAAAACATCGAAGGCGAAATCACCATCGATGAGGCCCGCGAGCTCGTGAAACAGTACTACATCACTAAAACTTCTCATGATGAGGATGATGCAAATAAGGAGGAGGCCGACAAGGTGTCCAGCAATATTTCAAAGTTGCTTCAAACCGATGCCTTTACTTATAGTGTAGCCGGCCTGGCAGCCATTCATAGAGCCATTTTTGAAGGCATTTTCAAACACGCCGGCAGTTTCCGCAACTATGATATCTCTAAGAAAGAATGGGTGTTGGAAGGTGATAGTGTGATTTATGCCCGCTGGCAAGAGCTTCAAATGACTCTGGAATACGATCTGAAACAGGAAAATCAGTTTGTTTATTCCAACTTGGAAAAAGGTCAGATGGTGGAACACGTGGCCCGATTTGTGTCAGGATTATGGCAGATTCATCCTTTTCGAGAAGGCAACACACGAACTATAGCCATCTTTGTCGTCAAGTATTTGCGCTCGTTGGGCTTTTCGGTTGATAATGATATGTTTGCAAACCATTCATGGTATTTCCGCAATGCTCTGGTGCGGGCCAACTACCGCAATGTGGCTAAAGGAATAGAATATACACCTGTGTATTTGGAACGCTTTTTCCGTAATCTTTTGCTCGGAGAGCAATGGGATTTACGCAACCGATACCTGCACATCCACCCTACGGCAGAATGGAAGACACAGCCCAATTTGGCGCCCCCCACAAGTTCAGAACAAGTACCCGAACAAGTACCCGAACAAGTACCCGAACAAGTACAAGATTTGTTCCATACAGACAATCCTCTAATTGTGGAGTTGATAAAAATAATTGGTTTTGAAGCATACTCAATATCTCAACTCATGAAAATGTTGGAATTGAGACACAGACCCAATTTTTTGGAATACCACCTCAACCCTTCCATTACCGAAGGCTACGTCCGAATGCAGTACCCGCAATCTCCCCGTCACCCCCGCCAAAAATACTTGCTGACAGTGAAAGGGTTGGCTCTTTATAACGAATTAAAAAAGTAACTATCCTGTCCTCCCCTACAGCGAAGACCAACCAATACAGCGCAGCACCGCCAAGGCTCGCGACCGTTTGCTGCCGATGATGATGTCCGGGGAAATGGGAGTGGAGAAAGAAAAAGAATAAATAAAGGAAAAAACTTATGGAAAACAATGGTTTAACAAAGACAACTAAAAGCTATTGGATAGGGCGCGTGACAAGCGATGATTATTGGCAAAAGGCCATTGACAATCATTATTGGCTTACCCAGCAACGGTATAACCGACAGACCAATAGCGCTGTCACAAATCTTTTGCAATGCGTAAAAGAAATAAAAGTCGATGACATTATATTGTTGACATACGGGAATGGGATTTATGCATACGGAAACGTTATAAAATGCACACTGGACTCCAATCAAGTTTCTAGTCTTTCCAAAGTAATAAGTAATAATGAACACGATTTTACAGAGGGAATTGTCAAATTCAAGGACAGTGAAGTTTTTTATGAAGATTTGCGAGATGGTTGTGATAGTTGGGGACAACGGATAATGGTAGATGAATGGCACTATCTTTTAGACCCGACAAAGGTAGACACAAGTGGAATGCGGTCAGAAATCACTCACGGAGTCTCATCTATGTCAATAATAGGTGTTTCAGAAAAATATGCAAAAGGGAAAATAAATGAATTAAAAAATCAATACGAAAGGAAATATATGTTTTTTACAAATATCGCAAAACTATTACAAGAGAAGTGTAATATTATTTTACAAGGTGCTCCTGGTACCGGTAAGACTTACAATACTGCTGCCATCGCTTTGGCAACACTGGGTATCACAGATGTGGATCTGAACGATCATAAGGAAGTAATGAACCGTTACGAGCAACTGCTTTTTGACAAAAAAAGTAACCCCAATGGACAAATCGGTTTCTGTACATTCCACCAATCAATGGATTACGAGGATTTTGTTGAAGGTATAAAAATACAAAATCAAGAAAATGGAACCGTCTCTTATGAGATTGAGGATGGGATTTTTAAATGCATTTCAGAAAGAGCTAAAGAGAACTTTTATCTCAGTAAAAAAAGCAATGATGAAATAAAAATTGAGATTAGAACCCGAGATATATTTGACAATTACTGTGAAGATCTTCAATCGAAATTAAACGAAACTGATTTTGTGGAATTATACCCTAAAAGCAAAATGAAGATTCGAAAAGTCAACTTCAAAAACGATGGGACCGCCTTGTCAATAGGGATAGCAAAAGACGAAAACAGCGATCATCAATCATTAACATGGGAAATTATTTCGAGAGATTATAATGATTATAAATCAAACAAAATTAAATCATATATGGATATAAAGCCACGATATGAAAGCAAGTCATCATTTCATGGCAATGCCATATACTATTTTGAATTATACAAAAAAATGTATGAATTCGAAAAATCATTAAATTTACCGGAAAATGAACCCGAGCCAGCAACTATAGAAAAGAAAAACTATGTACTGATTATTGATGAAATCAATCGTGGTAACGTCTCTAAAATCTTTGGTGAATTAATCACACTCCTTGAGTCAGACAAAAGAGATGGCGCCGACCATCCAATATCAGTAACGCTGCCCTATTCCAAAATCCCGTTTAAGGTTCCAAAAAATCTGTTTATCATTGGAACTATGAACACGACCGACCGCAGTACCGGCACATTGGATTATGCACTTCGCCGCCGATTTGCTTTTGTCACTCTTAAAGCGAACGACGATATTATCACCAACCACTACAAGGAGCTTGGCAATGATGCTCTCGGTAAAATTGCTGTAGCATTGTTCTATAACATACGTGATTTTATTAACGATCCAAAACACTTGTGCGGCGATTTCGATATTGACGACCTTATGGTGGGCCACAGCTACTTTATGGCCAAAGGAGAAGATCAACTGAAGTTAAAAATCAAATACGAAGTTATACCGCTTATCAATGAGTATATCAACGATGGTATCCTTAGAGTGAGTGCTGATAAGAAGAACAAGACATTTGGAGCATGGGAGAACTTGGAGACAATTCCTGTTAAAAATGAAGAAATTGATATAGAAGAAGCTCCTGAAAGCGACAATGAAGAGTAACAGATGAATTCAATTCACGAACACGAACGAATAAAAACGGTCTATCAACAAACCGAAAAGTACGAGCAACTCTCTTTGGTCACTTGGGAAAAACATTGGGACAATGATATAGGAGAGGATGTCTGGGGATATTACGCATCTTTCAAAATCGGGGCAGAATGGGTCGATGAGCAAGAATCGCTAGTGGTGACCACAAAACGAGGAATGGAAAATATCGATTTCCTTGGAATGTTCATGGCCTGCTTCTCCTCAAATCTGGCTATAGAATCTTTTTCTGAGATATACTCCATCCGTGCAGATCAACCTACCATAAATGCACCTTCCTTGAAAGGTGTTATTACTCCTTTGATTGTTCTTCATTTTCTTGGGGTAGTCAGCCGAATCAAAACACTGAAGAAAGGCTACGTTCACCGTAGCGAGAACATCAGAAAGGTGAAGGGCCGCATCCGTATTCTTAAAAACGAAAGAACCAATATCGCCTTAAAAAGGCTTGACCGTACCTATTGTGAATACGATGAATATTCTGTTGACATTCCCGAAAATAGGATTCTGAAAAAGGCCTTGCTGTTTGCTCAACGAATGCTTTCTGCTATGCAATCCCATCATTCATACGACACTATCCATCAGAAACTTGCAAAAACTCTGACGTTGTTCGAGAATGTGAGTGGCGATGTGGAGATACGTGACATTAAGTTCATTAAGAGTCATAAACTCTTCCAGGATTACGCAGAAGCTATACGTCTGGCCAAACAGGTGCTTAGCCATTTTGATTATAGCATCAACAAAGTGAGCGATAGAGGTAATGGCGTGGTACCTTTCGTTTTAGACATGTCCCTTCTTTATGAACACTATGTGTATGGCTTGCTTTATGAAGCATATAATAGAAAAATAACGTACCAATTCAACGGAGCAACTGGTTACCCAGATTTCTTATATAGCTCAAATGGCTTCAAAGCCATTCTTGATACGAAATACATTCCTAAATATGAAAATCAACCTCTTGATACTTATGTAATACGTCAATTAAGTGGATATGGTAGAGATTTGGCGATAATGAAGCGACTGGGGTACGATGGATTATCTGAAGAATCGCCTACACCATCCATCCCTTGTGTAATTATCTATCCAGAAGAATCTAACAAGAAGAAAAATCCTTTTAAAGGCAAGCCCTTAAGTGAGCTTTGCACGAAAAGAGTTCGCAGACTTTCTCAATTCTATAAAATATCAATCCCAATACCTATTATCAGCAAATAAAAATACGATTATAACACACCCCAACAGAGAATACCAACTGATACAGCGTAATACCACCGAGGTATGTGACCGCTTGCTGCCAAAGAGAGTTTTAAGAGGAGTTTTGGTATTTTTACGTTTATATAAATAATAAAAAATGTGTACTTTTGCAGGTTAAAATCACGACATCATGAAACCGACCAAGCTTTTCACCCGCACCCTCCTCTTCCTGCTGCTTTTCGCCATCAGCTTCCGTGTGTCAGCCACCTACCTTTTCATCCCGATGGACCTCACGCAGAAGAACCACCTGAAGGCATACGGAATCGCCTATTACGCTGTGAGCAAGGAGATTGACGTGAGCTGGCTGCTCAACTACCACGGCGGCAGCTTCATGCTGCCCTACAACGCCGATGTGGCCGACGAGTGCTCCATCCGCGGCGTGACCTACGAGAATATCTCCGACCTGCAAGGCAGCCAGATCCTCGCCGACATCGCCTCGCTGGAGAACAATATGGACGAGATTCGACTCACCAAACTGCCGAAAATCGCCGTCTATTCACCCAAAAACAAACTGCCATGGGACGACGCGGTGACGCTGGTGCTGACCTACGCCGAAATCCCCTACACCGTGCTGTACGACAGCGAGGTGCTGAGCGGCGAGCTGCCCAAATACGACTGGCTGCACCTGCACCACGAGGACTTCACCGGTCAGTATGGCAAGTTCTGGGGCAACTACCGCAACGCCAACTGGTACAAGGAGGATGTCGCCGAGCAGGAGGCCACCGCCGCCCGCCTCGGCTTCAGCAAGGTCTCCCAGATGAAGCTCGCCGTCGCCAAGAGCATCCGCGACTTCGTGGCGGGCGGCGGCTACCTGTTCGCCATGTGCTCCGGCCCCGACAGCTTCGACGTGGCCCTCGCCGCCGAAGGCGTGGACATCTGCGACGTGATGTTCGACGGCGACCCCATGGACCCTAACGCCCAGTCGAAACTCGACTACGACAAGACTTTCGCCTTCACCAACTTCCATATCGTCACCAACCCCTACCAGTACGAGATTTCCGACATCGACATCAAACCCACCAACAACCGCAAAGCCAACGACTACTTCACCCTGTTCGAGTTCTCCGCCAAGTGGGATCCCGTGCCCACCATGCTCTGCCAAAACCACACCAACGTCATCAGCGGCTTCATGGGACAAACCACCGCCTTCAACAAAGACAAAATCAAACCAACGGTGCTGATCATGGGCGAGACCCCCATCTTCAACGAGGCCCGCTACATCCACGGCGAATACGGGAAAGGAACCTGGACTTTCTACTCCGGACATGATCCAGAAGACTATCAGCACTTTGTGAACGACCCGCCCACCGACCTCAACCTCTTCCCCAACTCACCCGGCTACCGACTGATTCTCAACAATGTGCTGTTCCCCGCCGCCAAGAAACAGGTGCGGAAAACCTAATCTTATTCGGCCATCGGCACCGTTAACGAAACTTTCACCGCTATATTCTCCTTCCACGACGACAAGGCATAAGGTCCATAACGGTAGAAAACACCGATGCCCATCGCCAGCAAGTCCTTCACCGACAGCAGATTGTCAATCATCAGTCCGCTCTCAAAGTAGCCTTTCTCTATCGAATTCGTAGTCACCCCACAATGGTGCTCGGGATGCCGCAGCCAGCCGAAACCGATGTTCTGGCACACCACAATACGCGGCGAGAATTTGCCCTCCCACATCTTCCCAAAATTATGTCGGAAGAAAATCGCCACGTACGAGTCGGTGACAAATTCGTTGGGGCGCATCACCGCGAATTGTTCCTGTCCGTAAAAACCAATCTTCTCGTAACCCGCCGCCATCACATACAGCAACGAATAGGGCAACGAGCGGTCCAACCAGCCACCGATGACCGACAATTCGCTATAACCCAATATTTTATATCTTTGCAGATGATGGGCGCGGAAATTGATTTTGTTATAGTCGAAACCGCTACCAAAGACATTACGGAAGCCGTGCTCGTACAGCACCTGTACAGTGGGGTATTTCGACATCTCATAAAGCGAGAAATTGCGCGTACGGTAGGTGGTCTCCTGATAAGCAAACCGCACCCCCACCCTCATATAACAATTTCTGTATGAATAAGATGTGGTATCATACCGCTTCACATCGGGCAGAAAGGCATAGTCGTACAGAGTGTGATTCCACGCGTAACCGCCAGCCACGCTGACCGAGAGATGCTTGAAGGGACGCATCTGCAACTTGGCGAAAAGGGTTCGGCTCAAATCATATTTGGTGATAATCCAGTGACGGTAGTACTCGCCGTTCAGCATCCCCATCTCATCGCGCGACACGAGCTGCGTGGTACCGCTCTCCACAATATCGTTGAAAACGCGGAGTTTGAGAATCAAATCGCGCTTGCGATACAACTCCCAGTCGGTAAGCGCCCCCCATTTCCAGGTCTTATCTTTCAGTCCGTAAGCGAAATAGCCGCCCAACTTGCAGAAGCGCGCCATACGCTGGTTGGTGTAAAGTCCCAGTCCGAAACGCCAGCCCTCGATGTAACTATAGTCCACAATACGCGTCAGGTCGATGTCGATCGGGCCGACGGGCAGGCAACCCCGCGACAGGGACGGCAGCAGTTCCAAGCGGCGCTGCAGTTTCAGTTTGCGTCCGATACTATCAATCACCTCGTAGGTTCGTATCTCTTTATCATTCAACATACTATCGCGATACTGTTCCAAAAACTTTTCGCTACTTTTATGCGAAGCGATGACCTCCTCCACATCCACCACGCCGAAGTCGGAGTTGTGGAGCTGCGGGTCGAGGACGATGTCTTTGACGGTGATGGTGGAGAGGCCGTACGACTCGAGCGTGTCGCCGCGCAGGGCGATACGGGGCAACGGGAAACGGGCGGTGAGGCGGTCGGGAAACCAGCGGCCGTTTTCAGCCCTGCGGTACTCCTGCTCCACCGACACGCACACCAGCACGTTCTTGTCCACCGGCACGGCCTGGATATGCGGCACGGCATAATCGCCGAGATGCACCCACAGCGTGCCCCGCAACGACTTGAAAGCCATGGAACTCTTGGGAGCGTAGGTCACACGGATCAGCGTGTCGCCCTCCTGCGCCAGCGTGTCTTCGATGTGAAAATCGTAGCGGCGGGTGGCGCCGGAGGCCAGCGGACTGACATACTCCACCTGAAACACCTCCAGATAGTCGCCGGCATACAGGTTTTGGAACTGGATGCGCGAAAAAATGAGGTTGAAGATAGAGGTTTGAATGCCAGAAGTGCGCGAGGCCACCATCTTCTCGTAATGGCGATTCGGACTTTTATAGAACACCTGGCTGACACTCTCGCTCAAAAAAAGCAGCTGGCTGTCCAACTTTTGCAGACTATCGCTCAAATAGGTCGGATAAATCGCCATTTTGTGATAGGTGGTATATTGGAAGGCGTCGGTGCTGTATGCGCCGTTACGGACACGGTATTTGGCCACCGAATCCATCAGCATATCGGCGGGATTGACACCACCATGTACGGTCACCCCTTCAAGGTTGTGACGAGTTTCAGGATTCTCTTGTGCGAAAATCGGTGAACTTTGAAAGAATAAAAGCAGGGCACAAAGCGACACGATATGTCGAACCGACAGAGGGAGGCTTTGCGGGAATGACATGGAAAGGAATTAGCGGCTCACTTTGCCCATGAAGTTGCCATTGGTTTCAAAGCGGTGAGCGAGGCCATCGTTATAAATGATGACCAGTGTACCGTCGGCCACGCGATGGATATTGACCACATTCTGCGGACGGCAACCCTGTTGCTCGATAGAGGTTTTCACCTCTGCGGGGAGGAACTGGGAGATGTCGGAAGAGAATGACTCCACCTGCATCCAGCGGCCGTTAGCATCAAAGTAGAGGATAATATCGGAGTCGAGGTCAGCGCGATAGGCGAACTCGCCGGCACTGGCATCGTACTGGGAGACAGCGGAAATCTGAGACTGTGGGAAGAAAGTGGCGATAGTTTGGGAGGCCTCTGCGGGCAGTTGTTGCTGGGCAAAACCTGCCATGACGGCAAAAACGAAGAGGATGGTGGCGACGATATTTTTCATAACGAAGGTATTTACAATAATGCGCGGCAAAGTTACACAAAATTTTGGAAGTTTTGCGAATGAGAATAAAAAAAAGCGACTGAAATTTTCAGTCGCACTGGCAGGGGAAGAGAGATTCGAACTCCCATCAATGGTTTTGGAGACCACTATTCTGCCCTTAAACTATTCCCCTGAAAAGAACGGACAAGTTTTCACTTGTCCGTTCGGTTATGATGAAATTTAGAATTAGTCTAAGATTTCAGTCACCTGACCAGCACCACCGGTACGGCCACCTTCGCGGATAGCGAAGCGGAGGTTCTTGTTGATAGCGATCTCGGAGAGAAGCTTCACGGTGATAGTCACGTTATCGCCAGGCATTACCATCTCAACGCCATCGGGCAGATGGATTTCGCCGGTAACGTCAGTGGTACGGAAGTAGAACTGCGGGCGATAGTTGTTTTTGAAAGGAGTGTGACGGCCACCTTCTTCTTTCTTCAGGATATAAACCTCAGCCTTGAACTCTTTGTGCGGATGGATGGAACCGGGTTTTGCGATCACCATACCACGGCAGATTTCGTCCTTGTCGATACCACGGAGCAAGAGACCTACGTTGTCACCAGCTTCACCCGTGTCAAGGATCTTGCGGAACATCTCAACACCAGTAACAACTGATTTGAGTTTGTCAGCACCCATACCGATGATATCAACCGGGTCACCGGTGTTGATGATACCCGTTTCGATACGGCCGGTAGCAACGGTATCACGACCGGTGATGGAGAAGACGTCCTCGACGGGCATCAAGAAGTCTTTATCTTTGTCACGCTGCGGCAGCGGAATCCACTCGTCCACAGTGTTCATCAGTTCCATGATGGAGGGAACCCACTTCGGGTCGCCGTTCAATCCACCGAGAGCGGAACCACGGATGATCGGGGTGTTGTCACCGTCGAAGCCGTAGAAGTTGAGGAGGTCACGGATGTCCATCTCAACGAGGTCGAGCAATTCGGGGTCATCCACCATGTCAACCTTATTCATGAAAACGACCATTTTCGGAACACCGACCTGCTTGGCCAAAAGGATGTGCTCACGGGTCTGGGGCATTGCACCGTCGGTAGCAGCCACAACCAGGATAGCACCGTCCATCTGAGCAGCACCGGTAACCA
>JAGCUN010000031.1 GCA_017962845.1 Bacteroidales bacterium
CAGTTTTCAGTTTTCAGTTTTCAATTTTCAACTTCCCTACTTGTCCTCGTTGAGTGCCTTGATGCCGGGGAGTTCGCGACCCTCAAGGTATTCCAGCATGGCGCCGCCGCCGGTGCTGATGTACGACACCTGGTTGGCGAGATGGTAGTTGTTGACTGCCGCGATGGAGTCACCGCCACCGATGAGCGAGAATGCGCCCGACATGGTAGCCACGGCCACACACAATGCCACCGACTGGGTACCCTTCTCGAAGTTCGGGAACTCGTAAACGCCTACCGGGCCGTTCCACAGGATGGTGTTGGCGTTCTTGATGATGGCCGCAAACTTGCGGATGGTGCGGGGACCGATGTCCATACCCTCCCACCCTTCGGGAATATCGTTGTGGGTGGTGATGTATTGGTTGGCGTTATTGTCGAACTTGTCGGCGCAGATGTTGTCGATGGGCAGATAGATGTCCACGCCCTTGAGGTGTGCGCGGTTGATGATGTCCTTGGCAACGGGAATCATATCCTCTTCCAGCAGCGAGTTGCCGATCTTCACGCCCATAGCATGGAGGAAGGTGTAGCTCATGCCGCCGGCGATGATGAGGTTATCGACTTTGTCGAGCAGGTGGGTGATGATTTTGAGTTTGGAAGACACCTTGCTGCCGCCGATGATAGCCGTGAAGGGATGACCGGCGTTGTTGAGCACCATGTCGAGGTTGGAGGCCTCCTCATAGAGCAGGTAGCCGGCGTAGCACTGGCCGGGGAAGAACTTCGTGATGGTGGCGGTGGAGGCGTGTGCGCGGTGGGCGGTGCCGAAAGCGTCGTTGACATACAGGTCGCCGAGACGGGCGATCTGACGGGCGAAATTCTCGTCGCCGGCCTCTTCTTCGGCGTGGAAGCGCAGGTTTTCGAGCAGCGCCACCTCACCGGGTTTCAGGGTCGCCACCTTCTTCTCCACATCAGCGTCGAGCACATCGCCGAGGAACTGCACGGGTGTGCCGAGCACCTCGGAAGCCTTGCTGACGATATGCTTCAGCGAGAACTTGTCGGCGGCCACACCCTTCGGACGGCCCAGGTGCGACATGAGGATGGCGATGCCGCCCTCGTCCTGGATCTTCTTCACCGTGGCGATGGTGCGCACGATGCGGGTGGTGTCGGTCACCTCCAATTGTTCGTTCAGCGGCACATTATAGTCCACTCTCACCAGTACTTTCTTCCCTTTCAAGGGAGCCAAATCGATAGATTTCATAGGTTTATATTTTTAATGATTGATTTACACGAATTTTCTTCTCACCAGGTCGCAAAGGGCAAGGTAGGCCGAAGAGTCTGTATCCCACGAATAGTATTTTTTCAGCATGTCGATGGTGAGGAAAGCCTCGTCAATATTTTGGCACATGTTCAGTTTCTGGATAGCCTTGCTGAAATCCTCGCCTTTCCCCTTGAAAAGCTCCTTAATATATAAGAATTTATCGTTCAACGAGATAGCCTTCGACAAATCATCAATGTGGGAGTGCTGGAACTGAGCGGCCAGAGAGTTGTCTTCCTTTCCGAGCAGGTCGTTGAGCGAGCGTTTGGGCTGGGGAGCGGGGGCAGGTTCTTCGGGGAAAAGTTCAGCAGGCACGGGCTGGTAGTGAGACTGAGGCTGGGGTATCGGTTCGGGAGCGGGAGCGGGAGTGGGAGTGGGAGCGGGAGTTGGAGTGGGAGCGGGAGCGGGAGTGGGATGATGGATAGGTTCCGGCTGCGGTTCGGGTTCGGGTTCGCGAATCGGTTCCGGTTCTACGACAGGTTCCGGTTCTACGACAGGCTCCGGCTTGACGACGGGTTCCGGTTCTACGACAGGTTCGGGTTCAGCGACGGGCTTTTCCACTTCGAGGTAGGACAAAATATCGGGAACGGGCTCGGGGGCGACGATCTTTGCGGGTTCGGGCTGCGGGGCCGGTTCGGGAACTGGTTCCGGCTCTACAATGCGGACAGGTTCCGGCTCTGGTTCAGGTACGACGACCTTGACGGGTTCGGGCTCCGGCGCAGGAGCTGGCTCAACGAATCGGGTGCGGGGTTCAATTTTGAGGACACGAATAGGGTTCGGCGCTGGCTTGGTCTCAGGCTCCTGTACGGGTTCCGGCTCGATGGTGGGGGCAGCGGCCTGGGAGCATTGCAGCACGTTGAGATAGGCATCGCGCAGCAGCTGCAGGGTCAGATCACGCTCTATGGGGGTGACGGGAAGACGATTCTCGGCGATAAGTGCCAACTTGCTAGCGATTTGCGCTAAATCTTCATAAATTTTCGATTTTTGTTCAAAATTATTCATATTAAAAGAGGCTAATGGTATTTATTTTTTATAAATTTGCGTTCGCAAAAAAATCGGACAAAATTACAATTTTTTTTTCAATAATTTCATCAAAATGTATAGAGAAACCAAAGTTAATCGGAATACCAACAGAGGGTGGATAGAAGTGGTGTGCGGATCGATGTTTTCGGGAAAAACTGAGGAATTGCTGCGAAGAATCAAGCGGGCGAACTTCGCCAACCAAAAAATCGAGCTTTTCAAGCCTGCCATCGATGTGCGTTACGATGAAGAGGAGGTGGTATCGCACGACTCGCACTCCATGATTTCGACCCCCGTGCACAACTCCGCTGAGATTCTTTTGTATGTGAATATTGAAGATGTGGAAGTGGTAGGCATTGATGAAGTGCAGTTCTTTGATGATGGGATTGTTGAAGTTTGTAATAAATTGGCTAATAGCGGAATACGGGTTATTGTGGCGGGCTTGGATATGGATTATTTAGGACAGCCTTTTGCCTGCATGCCGAAATTGATGGCCATTGCGGAGTATGTTACTAAGACGCACGCCATCTGTGTAAAATGCGGCGACCAGGCGCAGTTTTCGCACCGTCTGGTGGCCAACTCTCAGCAGGTGCTTCTGGGCGAGAAAGACAGCTATGAACCCCTGTGCCGCCACTGCTATAATGAGGTGATGAAAATAGAAAATGAGTGATAGGTAAAACATTTTCACTTAAAATTTCATCAATTTAAAAATAAGTTGTATCTTTGCCGCGCAAATTGTGCATTATAAAATCTTAATATGAAAGTGATGAAAAAATGCCTTGTTAGTGCCGCCCTTTTGCTTTTAGCGGTTGTGCTTTTCTCCGCATGCGAGAAAAATTGTCTCTGCAAAACCACCCGCGTCACCGCTACCACCAACGATTCCCGCGTAGATGATATGGGTAAGATGTCTGAAAAGAAATGCCTCGAATACAATGGTACCGTCAACGATGGAGAAGGTGTGGTGCGTACCATCGATTGTCATCTCGATTAATCATTGAAAATTAAAAACTTAAATATTGTATCATGAAAAAAGTTCTTTGTATTTGCTTTGCTTTGGCTATCGTAGTTGCTATGATTTCATGCCAAAAAGAGTGCGTCTGCAAAAAGGATGTCAGCTACCTCGAAAATCCTGACACCACCGCCGTCGTTGACACGACCAACACCGACAGCACTGCCACCACCACCACTGACAATTCCGCCACCATGGACTCCATCATGCTGAATGCTCATCATATCTATGACAAGCGTGAGTGTGAGTACCTGAACATCTCCGACACCAACGTCTATGAGGTGACCACCCTCACCTGCTCCATGGTCAAGAAAGAGAAATAAAAATTATTTTGCAAACTCGAGGCCGTCTGTTTTCAGATGGCCTTTTTTTTCATATTGCCATGACTGATTTCAAAGACCAGGACGACCTGCTGCGGTCTAAACAAGTGTTGGAGGTTTTCGCCATCGCTTCAGAATATTGTCTGTTTATCGACAAGATTGAGCAGACCACTCCCGATAAGGCATTGCCTTTCCTACAGAGCATTTTGCCGGCCATCTACCTGAAGGGGGCGATGCTGCCGGATGTGGAGGTGCAGGATGAATCGGCCAACGAGCGCTTCGTGACCGAAGAGGAGTATGAAACCCTGCGCTACCGTCTCGCCCAGTTTTTCGACACCCGCGACTTTTTCTCCACCGTTGACCTCAGCGAGGGCAGCATCGAGTCGGTGCCCACCTCCCTGTCGGAGTTGCTTGCCGACATCTACACCGACCTCAAGGATTTCCTTATCCTGTATGCCAAGGAGAGCCGCAGCGCGAAAGAAAATGCCGTGGCCGCCTGTCACTACTACTACCATCTGGGCTGGGGCAGCCGCATCGCGACCGCCCTCCCGCAGATTCACCACCTCGTGGCCGCCGACATTCTCGCAGAGGAAGAATAGGGCACGTGAGGCATAACTGATGATGATTGTGGTCAATAAGTTTAATATAATTTATTGATTGACAATATATTACCCCCCCTATTTCTATCAATAATTTTTCATAAAACTATTGCTCATTACAAAATAATGCGTAACTTTGCCGCATTGTTTTAAAACCCGAACGTCATGCAGCGCAAAGTTTTGTTTTTCACCATATTAGTATGGGCATCCCTCATCGGTTTCGCCCAAGAGAGCACATCGTCGGTGCAGAAGAGGAGTCTCCCGCTCACCACCCGCTTCAAGGATTGCGAGGAGGCTATCACCAGTCTGACAAAGGAGCTGCACGAGTGTGACTCGCTGCTTGCCCGACAGCCCGACAGCCGCCCGCTCATCATCGAGCGCGCCATCTGCTGCAACCTCCTCGCCGAATACCACCTCCAGAATCTTCAGCAAAAAGATGCAAAAGAGTCTTACGATACTTATTTGTCTCGGGTTTTTGAAGACTCAGTTCAGCTTGACGAAGAACCGGAGCATGACTTGTCGTATTACTACCAGCAGATTATAGGGTACTACCAACAGTCGTTGCAACACGCCGAGGTGCTTCAGTCGGAACCGATTGCGCCGTATCGGGAATACATCACCTACCGGTGGCTGGCAGACTATGTACCCACCCTCTACAACCTGCTGGCCTGCAACTACGGACAGTTTCTCTACTATGCGAAAAGTGATGTGTACTACCCCTTCTCCCTGTATCAGCCCGTGCTGTACGCCACCCCCGAGGAGTTTGTGAAAGGCTCTGTCGTAATGGTGGATAGCGCCTCATTAGACTATCTTTATTTTCGTCTTTCACAAGAGGTTACGAAGAGAAATTTTAAAGACCACTTCGACCTGCCGGTCATTCGCTGGACCCTCGAACGGCTGCAAAAACTGTTGGATAAGTCGCATGAGCAGCAGCTGGAATGGGTGGAAGCCACCCTGTTGCAGTTGGCCACCACCTATCGCAACAGCGCCGCCTACAGCGACATCTGCTACCAGCTCGGCAAGTTCTATAGCGGCAACATTATGGATATTATGGATATGTTTTCTGCCCATTTCCCCAGGCACTACCAGCTTGACAAGGCCTACTACTGGTACTCTGAGGGGTCGGTTTCCTCCATGGGCCATCCCGATGATTTCACCAGAGAGTCGCGAGCCGCCTGTCTGACCTTAAAGGACTCAATCAGATTCTTTGAGCTGGATATGCACAGACCGTTTTCTCCCAGCCCGCAGCTGTTGCAGACGGTCAGCTACAATTGCGATACGATTTACTTTGCGGTAACCCAAGGGGTTCGTGGTCCTGGAATGCTCTTCCGGCAGAAAGACCTTCTTTTCGATACTATTATTGCGGTGGAGCGGCATGGACTATTCTCCATTGACACTACGCTCTTCGTTCTCCCCTCTTTGTCTGAGGGAAGATATTCGATCTGGATTGACACGCTGCCTTTTTTGGCACAGGGAGAAAAGGAACATCTCTGGCATTATAAGAAGAGAGACGAACACCGTCCTCGTCGTTACGTGACCAACGTGAGTGGTACGGTGAAAGCCGTTTTTAGCACCCCCAACACCTTCACGGGCATTGCCATGGATTATCGCACCGGTGCCCCCGTGGCGCACGAATCTTTCAGGTTGACCCATGAAGGGTTTTATTATGATGTGTTTTTGAGAATGGTGTCCTCAAAAAAGGACGGTCGGGCGTTTGTGAAGAATTCATATAGGAAAGAGCGCGGTTTGAATGGTGTTTCTACAAGTTTCAATTCGCTTTCTGATGAGAGTACCAACAGGAAAGCCGCCTGCTTTTATACCGACCGTATGGTTTATCGTCCGGGACAGACGGTAGAGTTGAAGGCCATCTTTGCGAAAGAGAATGCCCGAAAACAGTTGGTGCCTTACCGCCAAAAAAAGATTGTGCTGTATTGGATCCATCAAGGGGATAATCTTCTTCGTACCGACACCCTCAAAACCAACTCGTTAGGCTCTGTCGCCTCCCAGCTGAAGCTGCCTGACGACCTACAGCCGGGACAGGTGAAAGTGGTTGCAAGAATTTTACACCATTATGTAAAACATCGTCGTGTAGTATATGCGCATAGTGACGGATGGTATGACAGAATGTATAGGCGCATCAACCGATACAGCTTGGGCCGCACCTATTTGCAGGTGGAGGAGTACAAGCTGCCGCATTTCGAGGTGGAGCTGGCACAGCCGGAAGGAAAGATTTGCTGGGGTGACAGCGTGACAGTGAGAGGAAACGTGAAGGCCTACGCCGGGTACGACATCCACGATGCTCACATCACCTACAAAGTTTATGGAACGATGAACTCCCAGGAGTTGCTGACCGGCATGGGCACTGTGGAGAGCGATGCCTACGGCAACTTTGAGCTGAAAACCATGCTCTACGACCTCAACGGCGGAAGAAGTGCGTGGTGCAAGGTGAAGGTGACGGCCACCGACGAGATGGGGGAAACCTGCGATGCGGAGATCTCCTTCCCTGCCACCGCTCCCGACCCCTTCATCCAGTTCGACTTGCCCGAGATGATGCGCAGCGGGGAGCTTTCCCAACATCCCGTAGCGGTGCGAATTGCCGACACCGTCCATGCGGGCTCGCAGGTGTGGGCGCATTACCGTATTGAGCAGCTCACACGGCCCGACCATTTCATGCGGCCGACGTCTATCACCCGTTCGGATGCGACGGAGCGTTTCGGGAAGCAATTCCCGCAACTGGCTTTCCATGGCGAGGATCGGGTAGAGAACTGGCCTGTACATTCGATAGCGGAGGAGGGCGACTTCCTC
The DNA here is from genome assembly GCA_017962845.1 of Bacteroidales bacterium. Taxonomy (GTDB): domain Bacteria; phylum Bacteroidota; class Bacteroidia; order Bacteroidales; family WCHB1-69; genus UBA1756. The sequence continues at coordinate 7,044 of JAGCUN010000031.1, forward strand.
ATCACCAGCAACTCGATGTTCACGTTGCCGAATCTGCCAGCCGGTACCTACCGCGTGACCTGTCAGCCGACAGGCGTGAGCGGCGACCGCTGGAACTTGCCGCCCGCCCACTTCAGCGTTTATAATCCCGAATTGAATGTGTCGCCGCTCTATGTGGGTGCGCAGGCTTGGGTGGATGAGCAGGAGGCCTACCCCGGCGACACCGTGCACTTCCACCTCTGCTCCGCCATCGACCAGGGCACACTTTATGTGGATCTGTTCAGTCTGCGCGGACGCATCACGGCCTTCAACCTGACCGACTGCCACTATCACGATTTTTCGTACGTGGTGCAGCCGGAGGATTCGGTAGAGCTGCTGCTGATGGTTCACGCCGCCTTCGACGGGCAGGTCTATTCCCATTCTGTAAAAGTGGCGTTGCCCCAGAGCCTTCCGGAACTCCATGTCGAATGGTTGTCGTGCGACACCAGCGCGGTTCCGAGAGAGAAGAAACAGGTGCGCCTGCGGCTTACCTTCCCCGACGGCCGCCCCGCCAAGGCGGAGGTGCTCTGCACCATGTACGATGCCGCCCTCGACAGCTATGTGCCCAACACTTTCTCCTATTTCCCTTTCACTCCTTCTTTAGAAATTAAGCATAAGATGTTCGCAGTGAATACTTGCTATTTCGACGATTATGGTAAGTTCTTCCGATACGGCCTGACACTACGCAGTGTGCCGCAGTGGAACCGTCCTCGCCTCTTCTTTGATAGAGACTTGTCGAATTTTGGCCATCGGAGCCGTCCAGCGACGGTGTTGGATGCGGATCGCACATACACCACTAGAGTCAGAGGAAATCGCAGCGGTGGGCAGGCAGTGATGTATGACGGAATGGTGGTGCGCGGAAGCCAAGGGGTGACCTCTATAGATGGAGAATTGTGCGAAGTGAGAGGTGCGCGAAGATATTACAGTCCTGTTTTCGGCTCCGACTCTAAAGAAGATTTGTTGAACATGTCCACTCCGCGCACCAACTTTGCGGAGACGGCCTTTTTCTATCCTTGGTTGGAAACGGATGACAATGGGGAGGTGGTCTTCGACTTCACCCTTCCCGAAAGTCTCACCCGCTGGAAGCTGATGGGTGTGGCGCACACCGCCTCGATGACGGGTGCGGTCTTCTCTACCGAGATGATTACCCACCTGCCGGTGATGTCGGTGCCCCACCTGCCGCGGTTTCTCTACGAGGGCGACTCGTTGCTGCTGGCCGTCAATGCGGTGACCGGCCTTTCCCTGCCCGTGCAAGGTGATGCGTATATGCGTGTTACCGCGAACCGTAACACCGAGGTGGCTACCTGGAACCAGTCACTGACCTGGGACACGCTTTCTTCGCAGAAGGTGAGCCTCGGCTTTGTGGTTCCGCAGAGCATTTCCTCCTTGGGAGTGTTCTGTCGGGTACATGCGCAGAAAGGCACTAGCAATTATACTGATGCGGAGCAACGCACCGTGCCGGTGCTTTCGCGCCGGCAGCTGGTCACCGAAAGCGTGCCGTTTTTCATCACCCGCCGGGGGAGCCGCTCTTTCGCACTGCCTCAGCTCGCCAACTCGTCGGAGATAGTCAACTGCCACCTCACCTTCACCCCCGACCCCACCTGGGATGTGGTGTTCTCGCTGCCAGATCTTATCCGAAATCCCTATCCTTGTAGCGACCACCTGCTGTCGGAGATGTTCGGCAACCTTGCACTGGCGCAGCTGCTGCACGACTGCCCCATTCCGACCGACTGGAGCGTACAGAACGACACCACCCGCTGGCAGAACGCACCCGCGCTTTGGCGGAGATTTTTGGAAAGCAATTTGGTGGATTTCTCGCAGCTCGATGAGCAGCAGTTGCGGAAAAAAGCAGAACACTTGCAGAAGCAGCTGGTCGCCGCCCAAAATTCCGATGGTTGCTGGCCATGGTTTAAAGGCGGCTACTCCAGCTCCTATGTTACCCGAACCATTTTGATGGATTATGGCAGGATGAAGAAGCTGGGCTGGCTGACGCTGCCCGACATTCATGCCGATAAGGCCGTGAAGGAACAGAGTAAAGAAGTGGAGAGAAACTATCAGTCGATGTTACAGCACAATCCGGCGTGGTTGTTGACGCTAAAGCCCACAGCCTCTATGATTGAGTACCTGTATATTCGCACGCTGTATGCGGATGCGGAGGTGCCTTTTGGTGAGGCCGACAAGTTTTATCTCTCTAATTTAGAGGTATATGCGGATGAGATAGAGAGTTTGTATCTGCGAGGACTTGCGGCATTGGTGCTCCATGCCCATGGCAAGGATTCCCGTGCTAATGGGTTGATGCGCGACATCCGCAGGGAGGCTCACCGATCGGAGGCATTGGGTATGTATTGGCCTTCGAAGAATGGCAGGTGTTCCGACATCCGGGTGCAGGTGGTGATGATGGAGGCTTTTGATGAGATTCTGCACGACACGGTGGCGGTGCGCGAGATGAAGCTGTGGCTGTTGCAGCAGAAGAGGTCACAATACTGGATGACGACCGGCGCCACGGTGCAAGCTTGTGTGGCGTTGTTGCAGGGCATGGCAGAAGAGCGTCCGGCGCAGTCGGTAACCTTGCAGGTGGGTGGCGTACGGTACGACTTTGCCGACACGTTGCAGGTTCCCTTTGTGGAGAAGCTGGCAGCGGCCACGGTGGCGACCACCGACTCGGTGGTGGTGACCCGTTCCGATTACGGCTTCTCGTACGGCACACTGACCTGGCAGCAGTGGGTAGATATCGACAGCATTCCGCGGCAGACGCAGGAGCAGCCGTTGCACATCGAGCGGCAGCTGTGGCTGCAGCATCCCGACGGAAGCAAGCCCACGTTGGTGAAGGCTGGCGAGCCGCTGCATCTGGGCGACCAGGTGACCGTGCGGCTCATCGTGTATGCCGACCGCGACATGGACTTCGTGCGGGTGTGCGACCTCCGGGCGGCGACGTTCGAGCCGGGAGCCTTGATGTCGGGCTACCAGTACGGCCAGCAGGAAGTTTACTACCGGGTGGTGCGCGACACCGAGGTGGACTTCTTCCTCGAGCGGCTCACCGCCGGCCGGCACGTGATCGAGTATCCGCTCACCGTGACGCAGGCCGGTAAGTTCTCAGGCGGCTATGCCACAGTTGAAAGTTTCTATGCCCCCGAGTTCAATGCCCATACCCCCTCCAAAGGGAGCATCGTGGTGGAAGAGTAGAACCAACCCAACCCTGTAACCCAAAGCATCTAATGAGATTGTTTCCCATCATGGCTTATGGGAAACATTTTTGTGCGGATGAGGGGAATCGAACCCCTACTCCTTTCGGAACTAGATCCTAAGTCTAGCGCGTCTACCAATTCCGCCACAACCGCAAAAAGAGGCGGCAAAAATACAATTTTTTCTCCGAATAAAAGCAGGAAATGGAATTATTATGTATTTTTGCCAGCATAATCCTTCCCATGAAAAGAATCCTGCTCATCACACTGCTGCTGGCCTCCCTGCAACCCGTCCTGTGGGCACAAGTGTTCGACCTCCGCTGCGAGGGACTGAAAGAACCGCTCGGAGTGGACACCACCGTGCCGCGCTTCAGCTGGAAGAACACGCTGAAACACAACGGCCAGCGCCAAAAAGCCTACGAGATTCAGGTGGCCTCCGACAGCGCAGCATTGGAACAAGGCCATGCCGACCTCTGGCAGAGCGGTCGCGTGAGGTCGGAGGCACAAGTGTGGGTGGAATACCAAGGTAAAAAATTGTTGCCCAGACAGTTATGCTACTGGCGGGTGCGCACGTGGGACGAACGCCATCACTGCTCTGGCTGGAGCCCCATCCATCGGTTTGCCATCGGTCCCCTGGACGGCATCAAAGGCGCCTACATCGGGCATTCGCACGACAGAAGTACCCTGGCGCCAACCCCTTACTTCTTCAAATCTTTTAATGTGAATTTGCAAAAAGGAAATCCTGTTTTCATTCATATCAACTCATTAGGATACCATACATTATATGTCAACACTTCAAAAGTGGGAGATGCTGTGCTACAGCCGGCCGTTTCGCAATTGGACAAGCATTCTTATATTGTAACTTACGACATTACCCCTTATTTGGTGGAAAAGAATAACGATGTGATGATTCTGTGCGGACAGGGATGGAACCGCCAAACGGTTTTCGACATCCCCTTCGACGGACCGCTGCTGAAAGCAGAGATTTGCCAGTGGGTGAACGGACAATGGCAAGCCGTGGATTCAACCGACCGCTGGTGGGATGTGTGGACAACCGAATTTAGCTATACAGGCACTTGGCTGCCGCTGCAATTTGGCGGTGAACAAATCGATGGGACGCTCCCCTATCCTCGAGATTTTTGCAGAAAAGCGCTGTTCGATGTCAAAGGAATGCAGGCCACCCCACAGAACTTTGAGGGCAACCACATCATTGACACACTGTTGCCCCAAAGTGTCACCTACCAGAGCGACAGTTCTCTTCTGCTAGATTTTGGACGTGCCATAACAGGTTGGATATCTCTTCGGTTTGATAGGATGGAACGAGGGAATCGAGTGGTGATAGAGTACAGCGATCATTTGGATGAAAACGGAAATTTCTTTTCCCAGGGCGAAAGCGACCTCCTGATTGCGGAAGGGCCACGAACGCCCACGTGGGCCATCTCTACTACAGCAGATTCATTGGAACATTTCCATAACCGATTCCATCACCACGCTTTTCGGTATGTGCGCATTTCTGGAGCGAGTGTTATTGAAGCAAAAGCTTTGCAAATCAGCGCGTTGAATCCGAAAGAAGCTTCTACTTTCCGGTGCTCCGACGATCGGCTGAACCAAATTCACGACTTGGTGCAATACACCCTGCAATGCCTGACCTTCAGCGGCTACATGGTCGATTGTCCCCACTTGGAGCGGATGGGGTACGGCGGCGACGGCAACTCCTCCACCATGACGTTGCAGACGATGTACGACGTGCTGCCCACCTACCGCAATTGGCTGCGGGCGTGGGCGGAGTCGATGGACGAGGACGGCGGAGTGGCATACGTGGCGCCCGCTTTCCCTACGGGTGGCGGCCCTTACTGGAGCGGCTTCATCATCAAGGCCCCGTGGCGCACCTATCTCAATTACGGCGACCTCCAGATGGTGGAGACCTATTACGATTATGGGAAACGATGGCTCGGCTACGTGGAGCAGTACTGCGTGGACGGCCTCTTGCAGCCGTGGCCCGACACGAAGAAACGGATGTGGTTTCTCGGCGACTGGCTCGCCCCGAAAGGGGTGGATCTGGGCGGCGAATCCATCCTGCACGTCAACAACTGCTTCCTCAGCGAGTGCTTTGGTGATATGGAAAAGATGGCTCATCTTTTAGGTAAAAATGCTGATGCACAATATTTTGCGGAACGAAAAGCGCAAGTTCAAGCTGCCATCCAGCAGCGTTTCTACCATCCCGAAACGCGCACCTACGCCAACGGCACCCCGATAGACCAGGCCTACGCCTTGCTGGCCGGCGTACCCCAAGACACCGCCATCATCCGTCAGGTGACCGAACAACTGGTGAAGGACTCTTATGGAAAATACAACGCGCATATTGCAGTGGGCTTGATGGGCGTGCCCATCTTCACCGAGTGGTGCGTTCGCGAGCGGCAGACCGAGCTGATGGCCACCATTTTACGGCAGCCCGACTACCCTGGCTACTTGGATATGATTCATCAGGGTGCTACTGCCACCTGGGAGTCGTGGGACGGCGAGCGCAGCCGCATCCACAACTGCTACAACGGCATCGGCACGTGGTTCTATCAAGCCGTGGCGGGCATCCGTCCCGACGAGAACGCCCCCGGCTACCGCCACTTCTTCATCGACCCGCAACCAGTGGATGATGTGGAGTGGGTGGAAGCCACGAAGCCCACGTATTATGGCGAAATCCGCGTCAAACTTTCAGCCAAAAAGATGGAACTGACCATCCCCGTGGGCACCACCGCCACGGTTTTCCCCGGCACCGACCGTGAGCGGACTCTGCCGGCCGGAAAATGGCATCTGAGAAGAGCCCAATAACGTGCAACTTTAACTACCAACCATGTATAACGAAACAGAAATCAGCAATGTCGTGGCAGCGCAGCGAAAGTTCTTCCGCACGGGTGCCACCCTCCCGATCAAGTGGCGCATCCAGCAGCTCAAAAAGCTGAAAGCGGCCGTCTTGGCGCATGAGAAAGAGTTTGAGGATGCCCTGGCCGAAGATTTAGGGCGAAGTCAGGTGGAAGCGTATCTATGCGATATTGGTCCTATCGTTGTGGAAATCAATGAGATGATAAGAGGATTGCGCCGGTGGGCACGTCCTGAACGTCATTTCAGCGGCTTTCTGTGCTTTCCCAGCATGATCACCAAAGTCTATAAAATGCCCTACGGCGTGTCGTTGGTCATCAGTCCGTTCAACTTCCCCATCCTGCTCACCATCGGCGTGGTGGCGGCGGCGATGGCAGGCGGTAATACGGCGGTCATCAAGGCCAGCAGCAAGTCGGCGGCCAGCACTGCAGCACTCAAACGCTTCTTCGCCGAGGTGTTTCCGCCGGAATATGTCACCCTGATTGATGGCGGACACGAGGTGGCCGATATGTGCTTGGCACAGCGTTTCGACAAGATTTTCTATACCGGCTCGCCGGCCGTGGGCAAGCATGTGCTCGCAGAAGCCGCCCACAACCTCAGTCCCGTGGCATTGGAATTGGGTGGCGAGACAGGCAACTGGTGCGTGGTGCGCCAAGATGCCGACCTGAAAGACGCCGCCCGCAAGATCGCCTTCTTCAAGCTCTGCAATGCCGGTCAGATCTGCATCAATATCAATCAGATAGCTATCGCAGAAGAGGTGGCGGAGCCGTTTTTGGAAGAACTGAAAAAGGCCTTTGTGGCCCAAATTGGGGAACATCCCGAAGAGAATCCCGAATATCCCAAACTCATCACCGACGCAGCCTACGACAAGTGCGCCCATTGGGCCGATGAGTACCGCAACCGCATCGTCTTCGGAGGCGTGGGCGACAAGGAGAGCCGTCGCTATGTCCCCACCATCATCTATCCCGTTGGCATCAACGAGCCTATTGTACAGCACGAGCTGTTCTGTCCGCTGCTGCCCATCGTGCCGTTCAAAGATGCGGAGGTGGACGCGCTGATGGAGACCATTGCCGACCGCGAGCATCCTTTAGCTATATATTTGTTTACCAAGAATATGCGATGGGCCAACCGTGTCATGCGCACCCAGCAGTTTGGGGGCGGTTGCATCAACGAGGTGTGTATCCACATGATGGTAAAGGGAGTACCTTTCAACGGCACGGGGCATTCGGGTATGGGAGCCTATCATGGCGAGTGGGGTTTCCGCGAGTTCACGCACCCGCAGACCGTGCTCAAAGGCCGCACACGCCTCAACCTGCCGCTGCGAGAGCATCCCTATAGCGGCAAATCAGGAGATAAAAAGTTGAAAATCCTAAGGATTTTTGAGCGATAAAGGATAACCTTTTCATTCCATATTCATCATCAAAATAAGTGTGTGTATTTCACGTTTGAAATAAAAAATGTCGTGATGAAAAAACTACCTTGTATAGCGACAATTCTCTCCTTTTTATCTCTGTCACTGCTTTGTGCAAGCTGCGGATATGGCGATTGTGGAGAAAATAAGCACTTTAGCACTAAAGAATTATCTAAAAACGTATATGAAGAAGAATATAGGTGTTATTGTGGCGGGGCTACCACTACGGATGTCATCTATGTATATATCTCTGATTCAATTTCTTTTAGAAAATATGTCGGTAAATATGATGAGCTTGATTTGCTCTTTTGTGAAAGCAAATCGGATACCATCGTGGATGTCTATCAAAAGAAAGATGTCGGCATGATCAAGCATGTTTACAAAACCAAATTGTTGAAAAGCTATAATATCAATGATTTGAAAAGGGAAAACAAGTTCGACGAGCCCTGCGAGAAAAGGTGGAAATAGAGTGCAGATGGAGTGAGTGTATTTGGATTATTTTTTGTAAATTTGCACCCATTAATTATCACCCTATCGTTATTAATTAAAATATTATAAATCAAATAATTATAAAACCAAATCTTATGGCTAAAACACTTTTACTGGGAGTTGAGGCAATTGCGCAAGGCGCACTTGACGCAGGATTGTCCGGAGTATATGCATATCCGGGAACTCCCTCCACCGAAATCACTGAGTACATTCAGAACTCCAAACAGGCTGTGGAAGGCAATGTCCACCGCATCTGGGCAGGCAACGAGAAGACCGCCATGGAGTCGGCTGTCGGCATGTCGTACGCTGGCAAGCGCGCCATGGTCTGCATGAAGCATGTCGGTTTGAACGTGGCTGCTGACCCGTTCATGAACTCCTCCATCACTGGCGCCAACGGCGGCCTCGTGGTGGTGGTGGCCGACGACCCGTCGATGCACTCCTCACAGGATGAGCAGGACTCCCGCTACTACGGCAAGTTCGCCCTCATCCCGGTCATGGAACCCTCCAACCAGCAGGAAGCCTACAACATGGTGTATGACGCTTTCGACCTTTCCGAGAAATATCATACCCCCGTCCTGCTGCGTGTGACCACCCGTCTGGCTCACTCCCGCGCTGGTGTGGAACGCCGCGAAGCCCGCAAACAGAACGAGCTCAACGTGTGCAGCAACCCGAAACAGTTTGTGCTGCTGCCCGCCAACGCCCGCAACCACTACCGCGCCCTGCTCGAGAAACAGCCCGACTTCGAGATGGAGTCCGAAAAATCACAATACAACCGCTACACCGATGGCGCCGACAAGAAAATGGGTATCATCGCCTCCGGTATCGGTTACAACTATGTGATGGAGAACTACGTGGGCACCACCTGCCCCTACCCCGTACTGAAAGTTTCGCAGTACCCCGCTCCCACCAACCTCATCGCCAAAATGGTAGATGAGTGCGAGAGCGTACTGGTCGTCGAAGAAGGCTACCCGCTGATTGAGGACCACCTCCGCGGACTGCTCAATCGTACCGGCAACATCAAGGGCCGTATGGATGGCACCCTGCCGCGCGACGGCGAGCTCAACCCGAACCTCGTGGCCAAGGCCCTCGGCCTGTCCGAAAGCTACGGCTCACCCGTTCCCTCCATCGTGGCTCCGCGTCCGCCCGCGCTCTGCAACGGCTGTCCGCATATCGACACCTACCTCGCCCTCAACGAGGCGATGAAGGAGCACGGTCCCGGCAAGGTGTTCGCCGACATCGGTTGCTACACCCTCGGCGCACTGCCGCCCTACAAGGCCATCTACACCACCCTCGACATGGGTGCTTCCATCACCATGGCCAAGGGTGCCGCCGACTCCGGCATGAGCCCCGTGGTGGCCGTCATCGGTGACTCCACCTTCACCCACAGCGGTATGACCTCCCTGCTCGACTGCATCTACGAGAACACCCCCATCACGGTGATGATTCTCGACAACAGCACCACCGGTATGACCGGCGGTCAGGACAGCCACGCACTCGGTCGTATCGGCAGCATCTGCAAAGGTCTCGGCGTGGCCGAAGAGCACATCCGCATCATCACCCCGTTGAAAAACAACCATGATGCCAACGTGCAGGTCATCAAAGAAGAGCTGGCCTATCAGGGAGTTTCCGTCATCGTGCCCACCCGCGAATGCATCCAGACCCTGAGCCGCAGAATGAAAGCCCAATCCAAAAAATAATCGTAGGGGCGAATAATTATTCGCCCCCGCAAAAAATAAAAAAGTAGAGACGTGCTGTAGCGCGTCTCTACATCAGGTAAAAAAACAAAAACAACAATGAAAATAGATATCATCTTAGCAGGTGTCGGCGGACAGGGAATCCTCTCCATCGCCTCCACCATCGGCGTAGCAGCCGTAAAGAAAGGTTTGTACCTGAAACAGGCCGAGGTACACGGCATGAGCCAGCGCGGCGGTGACGTGCAGTCGCATTTCCGCTTGGCCGACCACGAAATCGCTTCCGACCTCATCCCCATGGGCAAGGCCGACATGATCATCGCTGTAGAGCCGATGGAGTCGCTTCGCTACCTCCCCTGGCTGGCTGAAGGCGGCTGGGTCATCACCAACGACCAACCCTTCATCAACATCCCCAACTATCCCGAAGAGGCCGCTCTGAAGGCTGAACTCGACAAGCTGCCCAACAAGGTGGTCATCAACGCCGACCAGATCGCGAAGGACCTCGGCAGCGCACGTTCCGCCAACATGGTTATCCTCGGCGCCGCCGCTCCGTTCCTCAAGATGGAGTACAGCGAGATTGAGGACGCCGTGCGCACCATCTTCTCCCGCAAGGGCGATGCCGTCGTCAACACCAACCTCGCCTGCCTCAAAGCCGGCTACGAATTTGCACAGAAAAACAAATAACACTACAGCCACGTCCTAATCTATGGCCAATTATTCTGAAGAAATGACAAAGGTACTGGAGAGCGCCGCACAGGTGGCCCGCCAGTACCAATCTAGCCACATCGGCTGCGAACATATCTTTTACGCCATCTTGAAGTACCCCGACGATACGCTGAGCAAACAGCTGCTCGCCGACTTCGGCTTCAACATCGAGAAGGTGTGTTTCGATTTGGAGAGTATGTTTGTGGAAAATGAAGGCGAAAGCGACGGACAGAGTCCCGAAACGCTGGCCTACAACACACAGACACAAAATCTGTTGCGCTCGGCGGAACTGCATACCCGTTCGCTGCTCTCCCCCCTGATGGAGCCGCAGTTCTTCATTTTGGCCATCCTCAAGTCGGGACCGGCCGCCAATGTTGTCCGGAGCATCCTCAACAACTACGGCATCACCTACAACGCCTTCCTTGCCAAGCTGCGCAAGGATGACGGTCTCGGCAGCAAGCTGCGGGGCGGTTCGCGATACTCCACTCCCGACGGAGAGGACGACGATGAGGACAGCCGCTACACCCAGCGGAGAGACAAAGGGAAGGGCACGCCGCTGCTCGACAACTTCGGCAAGGACCTGACCCAGTACGCCCGCGAGGGCAAACTCGACCCGATTGTGGGGCGCGAGAAGGAGCTGGAGCGTATCGCCCAGATTCTCAGCCGCCGTAAAAAGAACAACCCCGTGCTCATCGGGGAACCGGGCGTGGGAAAGTCGGCCCTCGCCGAAGGCCTCGCCATCCGCATCAACGAGGGACGCGTGTCACGCACGCTGCTCAACAAGCGCATCATCGCCCTCGACATGACCTCCTTAGTGGCGGGAACCAAGTACCGCGGACAGTTCGAGGAACGCATGCAGACCATCATCACCGAGCTGGAGAAAAATCCCGACATCATCCTGTTTATCGATGAGTTACACACGATGGTGGGCGCTGGCGGCGCACCGGGAAGCCTCGATGCCTCCAACATGTTCAAGCCCGCCCTCGCCAGAGGAGAGGTTCAGTGCATCGGCGCCACCACGCTCGATGAGTACCGCCAGTATATCGAAAAAGACGGTGCACTGGAACGCCGCTTCCAGAAGATTCTGCTCGAACCCACCACGCCGGAAGAAACCATCGAGATTCTCAACAACATCAAAGGGAAATATGAGGAGCACCACGGCGTGAACTACACCGACGAGGCCATCAAGGCCTGCGTGCAGCTCACCACCCGCTACGTCACCGACCGCTGTCTGCCCGACAAGGCCATCGACGCGCTCGACGAAGCCGGCGCCCGCGTGCATATCATGAACGTGCATGTGCCGCCCGTTTTCCTTGACACCGAGAAGAAAATTGCCGACTTGGAGGCACAGAAAGAGCAGGCCAAGAAGGAGAAACGCTACATCGAAGCAGGCCAGTTCCGCGACCAGATCAAGGAGTTGCAGGAAGAACTGAAGTCCATGCGCAAAAACTGGGAGTCGGAAACCGAAGAGCTGCGCTACGAGGTGAACGAGGAGAATGTAGCGGAGGTGGTGGCCATGATGACCGGCGTGCCGGTGCAGCGCATCGCCAAGAGCGAGAGCGAAAAACTGCTCCGCATGGCCGACGAACTGCAAGGTAGCGTCATTGGACAGGACGATGCCATCGTGAAGATTGCCAAGGCCATCCGCCGCAACCGTGCCGGCCTCAAAGATCCCAACAAGCCCATCGGAACCTTCATCTTCCTTGGTCCCACCGGCGTCGGCAAGACCTATCTTGCCAAAGTGCTGGCCTCCTATCTTTTCGACTCGCCCGATGCCATGGTCCGTATCGACATGAGCGAGTATATGGAGAAACATACCATCTCGCGCCTCATCGGGGCACCTCCCGGCTACGTGGGCTACGAAGAGGGCGGACAGCTCACCGAGAAGATCCGCCGTAAGCCCTATTCCATCGTTCTGCTGGATGAGGTAGAGAAGGCGCATCGGGATGTGTATAACATTATGTTACAAGTATTTGATGATGGTATGCTGACCGACGGTATGGGCCGTAAGGTCGATTTCAAAAACACCATCATCATCATGACCTCCAACGTGGGGTCGCGCGAACTCAAAGACTTCGGACAGAACCTCGGTTTCAGCACCTCCGCCACACAGGCCGGCAAGGACAAGAAAGCTCAGAAAATTCTTGAAGGCGCCCTCAAAGCCCAGTTCCCGCCCGAATTTCTCAACCGCATCGACGATATCATCTTCTTTAATAGTTTGCAAGAAGAGGATGTGAAGAAAATCATCAAACTGGAACTCAACAAGTTGCTCCAGCGTGTCGGCATGATGGGGCTCAACGTCACCATCACCGACAAAGCCACCGACTTCCTCGTCAAGGAGGGCTGGGACTCCAATTATGGCGCCCGTCCTCTGAAACGCGCCATCCAAAAACATGTGGAAGACATCCTCGCCGAAGAGATTCTGCAAAACGAAGGCCTCGAGGCTGCCACCCTCATCGTGGACTACGACGACCTTTCAGAAGGACTGGTGGTGAAAAAGTCGGAGATGATGCTGGAAGAGAAGGAACAGGAAGAAGAGGAATAGAAGCACATTCACTCAAAATTATTTTTGCAAAAGAATAGAAAGATGAAGAGAAAATACATGCTTTTATGGTTCATCTTTCTGCTCTCCGCCACCGGCTGGGGACAAGTTGCTCACGTGGTGTTCAACGGACAGTCATTGCAGCCGTATGCCGGGCAAACCGTCGTGTTCGACCAAACCCTTCATGTGGTAGGCCGCTACTATACCGATAGTTACTCCTACCTGTATCTTTCCTACGAGCGTTTGCGCCAGCCGGAAGAGTGCGCTGTGCAGGGCACGGCAGCATACGACTCGATAGCCGCAAGCCACACTACAGCCGTTATCAGTGCCCGCTGCTACAACTTGGATGTCAGCACGATACGGTTGGGAGCTACTATAGAGCAGCTGCAGGCTGTGGTGCTGAGTACAGGAGATCGCAACATCCGCATCGACGGGCCTCAAAGCTTTGAGAATAACGAGCGGCCGATGCAACGCCCCGACGTGGGTAATGCGCGACTCGTCATCTGTGAATCCAACCTCGAGTATTACTGTCCGGTATGGGACGGCACCTACGGGGCAGGCAGCGACGAGGAGTTTGAGCGACAGCACCTGAAAACGGTGAAGGCATTGGCCAACATCGATGCTGACCTTTATGCGCTGGAGGAGCTGCAGCAGGGACGCGAAGCACTCGACCAGCTTGTAGAGGGGCTGAACGCCTGTACCGCGCCGGGACGCTATGCCGCCGTGGAGGATTTCGACAGCGTGACCAGCACCTACATCAAGGTGGGCCTGATTTACCGCACCGACAAACTGCGGCCTATGCTTCACTTGGGGCATCCGTATCACCCGGGGGCATCGAGCTACTTGATGCAGGCAGGCGACTACAAACGCGAACTGGTGCAATGCTTCGAGGAGCTGGCCACGGGCGAGCGGTTCGTGGTGTGTGTCAACCATTTCAAGTCGAAGTCGGGCGGCGACAGCACCAACAATTACTACAATGAAACCCGTGTGTCGGAGGCACAGTACCTCCTCGATTTTCTGGAAACGGAACAGAATAACAACTACTACGGCGATGCCGACGTGCTGATTTTAGGCGACCTGAACTGCGGCACGATGGAAGAGCCAGTGCGCCTGATAGAGGAATATGGTTATGAGAATTTGATAAGCAGGTATGCGCCAGAGGGTTATAGTTACACTTTCAACGATGAGGTGGAATATCTCGACCACGCCCTTGCCAGTGCTACCCTAGCGGAACAGATCACGGGGGTTGCTCCCTACCATCTCAACGCCGACGAGCCCTACCAGCTGCATTACAACTATGGCGACGACACCACCATGTATCGCTACTCCGACCACGACCCCATCATCATCGGCCTCACGCTGGATTCGGAGCCGGCAGAGTGCTGCGACACCCTGCATTACTTCGAGAGTTTCGCCCAGTCGATGGGCTGTTTTGAACCGGTAAATGTGGTGGGCGACAGCTACTGGTTCGGCTATTCCAACTACCAGTGCGCCTACATGAGTGCCTATAACGCAGGGGCCAACACCGACTGGCTGATGAGTCCCACCTTCGACCTCACCCACATGCAGTCGGCCACCCTTACCTTCGTACATACATTGGGCTATGGCACACCAGCAGCTTGGCCATCTGCCTGCAAGTTGTTGATTTCCAAAGATTATCATGGAGATTTGAATGATGCCACATGGGCACAACTTCCCATTGCTAATTGGCCCGCCAGCAACTGGAACTGGCAGACCAACACCATCACCATCCCTTCCAGCTACCTCGGACAGCCCGCTGTTACCTTAGCTTTCCTCTATGATGTGCCCACCGACAACAACTGTCCCACCTGGGAGATCAAGAATGTGTCGTTCAACGCAGGCCCTACACCATCCGGCACTAATGGCGTGCAAAGCCCAACAACAGGCGATACTCCTTTCCGTGTCAGGGTCTCCAACGGAGAGTTGTTCATCGACAACTTGGCTCCATACGAGACCGTGATTTATGATATTTCTGGAAGGGTGGTAGCACGGCATGATTCCGCCTCCCAATGGGTCATTTCCCTTCCATCATCGGGTACCTATATTATCAATAATGGAGGATATTCCCAAAAAATTGTCATCACAAATTTAAAATAATCAATATGAACAGAGAAGAAATTATTCGCGTAGTCAATGAATTTTTAACCGAAGAATTGGAAATCGATGCAGCCTTGCTGAAAGATGAGGCTTTGTTGAAAGAAGACCTGAAGATTGACAGTCTGGACTTTGTAGATATTTCTGTCATCGTGGAGCGTCATTTCAAAATCAAAATCAAGCCCGAGGAGATGAAGGATGTGAAGACGCTGGTGCAGTTCTATGATTACGTGGAAGGCAAGCTCCAATAATGGCTGAAGATTCCTCACAGAACGGTCGTCAGTGGAGCGGTAAGACGGGAGGAGGGAACTTCGGACAGCGATTTCTTTTTGCTTTTTTGAAGAAGGTGAAGGTGAAATGGCTGTACCCCGTTCTCTATCCGGTGGTGCCGTTTTATTGCATGGTCAACCACAAAGCCTTTGGCAATATTCTATGGTATTTTAGGAATATTCATGGCTTTTCACGGTGGAAGTCCTTTTGGATGGCCATCCACAACCATTTTGTCTTTGGCAAGGCAGTGTTGGATCGTTTTGCGATTTTGTCAGGAAATGGCAGTCAGTTCCGTGTGGAGGTGGAAAACAGGGAGGTGTTTGAGCATCTGCTGGGGCAGCCCGGCGGGTTCATCGTGGCCGGCTCGCACGTCGGCAACCTTGAACTGATAGGCCACTTTTTCAACCAGAACAGCAAGCCCCTCAACGTGGTGATTTTCGGCGGCGAGGGCAAGGATTTGAGCGCGAAACGAAGCCAGTCGTTCAGCAAGCACAACATCAACGACATTCCCGTTTCCGACAATCTGGACCACATCTTCCAGATCAAGACGGCGCTGGACCGCGGGGAGGTGGTGGTGCTGATTTGCGACCGCATCTTTGGCAGTTCTAAAACGCTGGAAGTCGACTTTTTAGGTCATCCGGCGAAACTGCCGTTGGGCAGTTTCCTGCTGGCCGCCCAGATGCAGGTGCCCGTGGTGCAGCTGTCGGCGGCCAAGAAACGGCACGCGCTCTATCTGGGCTATGTCAACATTCTGCCCCAGCCCGATGCTAGCATGAACCTGCGCACACGCGCCAAGTTCATCGCCGAGCAGTACGCGCAAACGCTCGGGAAAGTGCTCCGCAAACACCCCGAACAGTGGTTCAACTTCTTCGATTTCTGGGGCTGGCGCGAAAAAAAGAGAAATAGCTAAGACCTGCGAAAATACTATTGTATGCGTTGCACCTCCTCGCGCAACACGTCGCGGAAGGGAATCTGCTTGCGGCGCGACCGCTCCAGCAGGTTCAGGTACCACTGGTGTTTGCCGTTCTCCGTAGTGTTCATGATGCAGTTAAAAGCGGCAATGTCGGGCTGGATCTTCCAATTGGGATCGAGGGCTGCCAAAGCCTCCTCCACAAACTGCCATCCGAAGTTGTAAAGATTGGCATCGGTTATCATTAATAAGATAACATCTTTATTTTCAATAACTTCCTTTATTTTACTCTTGTCCACCCATTCAATAGGGTCCCAAATGTTGGGGTAAACGGTGAGGTTGTAATACCAGAAAGTGTTGTCGGAGAAGAGGTTCTCGGCGATGCCGCTGTTCCAGATACTCCAGTAATAGCTGTCGGCGACGGTAAGCACGCGAGGCTGGGTGAAGGAGCTGTCGTCGTGGCGGAAGTAGCAGATGGGGAAGTTGAGGGTTTCGTGAGGGAGGGTGAAAAGCAGGTTCATGGCGGGCTCCATGTCGAAATCCAAGTCCTTGTTATATTTTGAGTTACTGTCGCCCGCGAAGACGATATCGGGCAGGTTAATACGGCATTCGTGTTCGATGTAGCGGGCGAGGGTGTCGGCGGCCTGCCAGAGTCCGTAGCTGCTCCAATGCACGCCGTATTTCGAGTAGAGCGGGTGAGGCGAAGTGGCCTTGCGGCGGGAGAAGTAGCCGTTGAGGTCGAGGTAGTGCACGCCGGCGCGGTCGCAGGCCGCTGTGAAAGCCTCGTAGTTGCTGGTGGTTTTCACAGTAGGCTGGTAGCGGTTGGGGATGTTCTCCGGACTGAAGTGCGCTTTGCCCGGTTCGAATACCAACAGCAACTCTATCCCGTACTTTTCTTGCAAAAGAGTTTGCAGGACTTTCAGATTTTCAACCTTTTTTTCTACAAAATCTTTACCGATATAATTATGACCGAGATATTCGGTGATGTACATCTCCTCATAAAAACAGTCATTCTTTCCCAAAACTAATTTTTCGGCATTAGTATATCTAAAAAGTCTGAAATTTAACTCATTGTGAAGACGTACCCAGTGGTTGGCACACCCCATATTCTGCTTTACTTGATCTTCGATGGAATTCTGCCACTCATGGTTTTGAATATGATGCCATGAAAATTTAGCCCTTTCTGCGTCCTGAACGCCATACAGCTTTTCGCCCGACAGAGAAGGGAAGAAGGCAAGAACCAGCGGTGCAAAGAGCAGCGGCAGAAGCAGCAGCCACAATATAAAGCCGGGGTTAGAATGTTTCATATTTCTTGGTATTCTTTCCATTTTGTGGGTATGCTTAAGTCAAAATCTGATTGAGATAAATGAACCTTATCTGGTAGAATACAATTGCGAAATCTTGTTTCGTAACGTTCTAAATTAATCACGCGAGATGAGCTGATGTTATTTAAACTATTGGAGTGATGAAATGGGGGAAAATATACAAACACTTTTATTCCTGCGTCTTTTGCCAGTTCAATTGCAGGAATCATATCACTGTCGGCTGAAACAACAATGGCCACATCGCAGATGTGATTATTAGCGTCGTTAACGATTTGGGTGGCAATTCTCACATCCGATTCTTTTTCTTCGTATGTCTTAATCAAATATCCGCAGTTGAAGCATTTGATGGTTTTGTGTAAATACTTACCTAAAATGAGTTGAAATTTTGAATTTTCTTTATTCGCCTGAAAAAATGCATTTTGACGCAGTGCTTTGTCTATATTGTCAGGTTTCGCAGAAAAATATTTGACACATAGCAACTCCTGATCTGGTTTTATAAACATTTCAAAAAATTTAACCACATCAAGCCAATAGAAACGCCGCCACTTATAGTTTTTCTTTAAACCATAATAAAAATTGAAACCATCAATATAGACTATAACCTTCTGTTTCTCCATCATTTAAAAATTAAGCCCACTCGTTAAAGTGGGCAGGCCTTAGTATTTTCCACCTAAGGGGGATTCGGCTACAAAAGTACAATAATTTTTAATTTCGATACAAAGAAATTATAATTATTGTGTTAAATTTTGTTAAAATAATTAATTAATACAAATAACTCATTGATTATTAAATATTTCTATTTTATTATGTTGGAGTTAAAACCACCAAGGAAGGATATTCACTTTCACCAAGCTCAGGTAGGCCATCACAAGGGCGAAGAGGGCGAACAGCACGGCCCAGATGATAGCGGGCAAGTGGGTGAATTTGTGCAGGTTGGTGGCATCGCCGGCCTTGTCGGGCGTTTTTGCCGACAGCCATACCAGCACCCAAGTGGACCACACCGACTCCACCAAGATCATCATGCTATAGAACCATGCCACGATTTCGTTGGCGGTATCGTTGCGCCAGAAATAGAGCAAGGCGATATTGATGAGCGCGAAAACCAGCACCCAAATTGCACCATACCAGTTGCGAATCCAGAAAATGAGCATGAGAATGAAAATAGCAGTCAGTCCCACCAAAATCCACTTTTCATAGCCTACCGACAGGAGGAAGAAGCAGACGAAAGCCATCACAGAAGCGAACGGATAGCCGGCCAGACTCACCAGAGTGGATTTGAATTTGGAGTCGGACTTGGTGGTGGTGACACCGCTGGTATCTTGGAAAACCTTGATATTCGACACTTTACCCTGGAGCAGCAGCGACATCAGGGCGTGCCCCAGTTCATGGATGAGCGTGTTGATGATGTTGAAGAATTTCCCCACCACCGGAATGCGGGGCAGCAAAAAAGCCGCCACCAGCAGGTAGTAAAAGAGATGGATGCCTAAAAAATGCAGATGCTCCATATTTGGAAGTCGCAGATGCCGCTCGTATGTTTAGGCCATGTGGATTTTAATAAAAGAAATCCTCAATATCACTGATTTCGTAGTGCCCGTTGCCGATGGAGGCTATCACCAAAAATATGATAAAAAGTACGACTACCGATATGACAAGACCTGCGATGGCCAGTCCTTTCTTTCTGTTTTTCAACGAAACTCCTACAATGGAGAAGGCAAGACCCAGCAAAAAGAGGATAACATCCACAACAGGGATCCAGCACAGCACCAAAGCGAGCAGGCTGAGCACGAAGCCGGCGGTGCCCATGCCGTTTTTGGAACGGACACGCGGAGCGGGAGCGGGCGGAACCGGACGTTGGTAAGGCTGCTGATAAGAAGCCGGATATGGTGTAGGGGGCAAAAAATAGTCAAGCCATGGCAAGGTGGTAGTACCGATGCGTACCACATCGCCGCTTCTCAGCAACGTATTAGGTTTCAACAACATGGTGTCGTTGACATACGTGCCATTAGTGGAATTCAAGTCTGTAACACGGAATTCCCCATTGTCGTCTTGCGAAATCTCACAATGGTTCAACGATACCGCGGGGTCATTAATAAAGACATCATTATTTTGTCCTCGGCCAATTCTTATGATTTTTGCCATAAAATCCTGTATATTAAAGTTTTAATACTATTTCTTTTCATATTCCACATCCCGCACGTCTCCCCATTCGCCAGCGGGGTTGTAGTCGGAAGTGCCGCCTGATGTACAGCCTGCATACCCATCACGCCAGTGACTGCTGTACTCACCGTCTTTCACGCGGTACTGGTAGGTAATCGACACGTAGCTGTCGGTGTTATTGTAGAATTTGATGACGTACTCTTCCAGGGTTGAGTACCAATAAACTTCATAGCTAACACCTTCGTTACAATCAAGGCCATTTACGGTGAAAGTAACTTCCACGTTGCTTTGTGGTTCATCGGGGATATTGGAGGTTGAAGCAGCATACCCCATTGCGGTTAAAGTGATTGCAAAAAACAGCAGCAACAATTTTTTCATCATTATTTTCCATTGTTATAGGCCATCATGACGTCGGCTCAAAAGTGAATTTCCAAAAATACGCGGCAAAAATAATCATTTTTTTCACATCATGGCACATTAAACAAAAAAAAGCAGCCCTTCAGAATTCTGAAGGGCTGCTTTTGTGCCCGGGACAAGAGTCGAACTTGCACGTCTCTCGACACTCGCACCTGAAACGAGCGCGTCTACCATTCCGCCACCCGGGCAGGGTTGCTATATCAACGAGTCGATGAGTTTCACGAGGTCGTTCTTGCGCTGCAGACCGACCAGGGTTTCCACCACCTCGCCATTTTTCAGGAACACCAGCATCGGGATATTGCGTACGCCGAACTGCATGGCGATGTCGTTGTTCTCGTCAGTGTCGCACTTGCCGATGACGACCTTGCCTTCATATTCGTTGGACAGTTCGTCCATGATCGGAGCCAAAGCGCGGCAGGGACCGCACCACGTTGCCCAAAAGTCAATGATCACCAGCTTGTCGCTTTTGATGACTTCTTCGAAGTTTCCGCTGTTGATTTCTAATGCCATTGTGTTTGATTTATGGTTTTGAAAAAAGCGTGCAAAAATACAACTTTTTTTGAAATCCCAATTCATCTTTTGAAAATATTTTTTTGTGGGTGAAAAATGCCAAGTTCCCAAACGAAAACGTGCCAACTTCCCAAATGAAAATAGGCCAAGTTCCCAAGCGAAAACGTGCCAAATTCCCAAATGGAAGATAAAAATTTGCGTAATTGATTTATTTGTAGTATTTTTGCCGCGAATTAAAAATACTCATTATGGGTGCTTACAAACCGCGAATTGCCGACCAGATGTTGGTGGCGAGATTGAGACGAAAAGGGGCTGTGCTTATTGAAGGACCAAAGTGGTGCGGAAAGACCACCACGGCCGAACAGCAGGCGGCCAGTGTGCTGTATATGGCGGATCCTATGCGCAAGCAGCAGAACCTTCAGGCCGCCAAAATCAACGTAAAGCAACTTTTGGATGGCGATACTCCGCGATTGATTGACGAGTGGCAGATTGCGCCGTCGCTTTGGGACAGTGTGCGATTTGAAGTCGATCACCGCGAGGGGTGGGGGCATTTTATTCTCACCGGGAGTAGCGTGCCACCATCTACAGATGAAATCGTTCATTCTGGCACAGGTCGTTTTGCCAAGCTGAAGATGCGCACGATGTCGCTGTTTGAATCCGGCGATTCGACGGGCACGGTGAGCCTGTCGGAGTTATTTGCAGAAGAGAAGAAACCTATTTCAGGGAATAGCTGCATCAACATCAATCGGTTGGCTTATCTGATTTGCCGGGGCGGTTGGCCGGGTGCATTGGAGTTGGATGAAACAGATGCACTTGCGCAGGCTTTTGATTATTTCGATGTGGTGTGCGACAGCGACATCTCTCGTGTAGATAATGTGCAGCGCGACCCGCAAAGAGTGCGGCTGCTTATGCGTTCGTATGCCCGTCACCAAGGCACGATGGCCACCATCGGCACCATTTTGGGAGACCTGAAAGCGAACGAAGCCAGCAGTTTATCAGACAACACCGTTTATGATTACCTCAAGGCGCTCAAAAAGATTTTTGTGGTGGAGGATATGCCGGCTTGGAATCCGAACCTACGGAGCAAGACGGCCATACGCACGAGCGACAACCATTACTTCATAGATCCGAGTATTGCGACCGCTGCCTTGGGCGCAGGCCCGAATGATCTGTTGAACGATTTGGATACGATGGGGTTGATGTTTGAAACCCTTGCCGTGCGCGACCTTCGGGTGTATGCCGATGCCATAGACGGACAGGTGTATCACTACCGCGACAAAAAAGGGTTGGAATGCGACGCCGTTGTTCATCTAAGAAATGGCTCCTACGGACTTATCGAAATAAAACTTGGAGGTGACAATTTGATTGACGATGGTGCAGCATCGCTCACCGCCTTGGCCGCCGACATCGACACCACCCGCATGAAATCGCCGTCGTTCATGATGGTTTTGACCGGAATCGGCGATTTCCCCTACCAGCGCGACGACGGCGTGTATGTGGTGCCTGTAGGGTGCTTGAGGGGATAGGAGGGAAAGTCTGTTGACAAATTGTGCCAATCGAATTGGCACAATTGGGATGAGCGTCCCCATGTCTCTTACTTGTTGTACCCTTATCAGCAACTCATTGCTAATGCATCATAATTATTTGTAAAAATTTAATATTTGTCTGCCGCATTCTGATAAATAAGTCGTATCTTTGCGGACTAAAAAAATTGGAATAGTATTCCTTTCACTTTATAGTAAAGAATAGTTATAATTCGATAGTTATGGCACTCGAAAAACAAATAGAAGACCAATTCATCCGCTATCTAAGTGAGAATCTAAAATATGTTTATCGCGACGATATTCACGACAGAGACTCACTAGAACGGAATTTTCGAGAGAAGTTCCAGTTGTTAAACAGATGCCATTTGACTGACAACGAATTTGACCGCTTATTGGAAGAAATCACGGATTCAGATGTGTTCAGTGCCTCAAAACGTTTGCGAGAACGCAACACTTTCATGCGCGAGGATGGCACTCCGCTACAATATATGCTCGTAAACATAAAAGATTGGTGCAAAAACGATTATGAGGTGATTCACCAGTTGCGCATCAACACTCGGAATAGTTTCCAACGGTATGATGTTATTCTGCTTATCAATGGTTTGCCTGTGGTGCAGATTGAATTGAAGACTTTGGATGTTAGCCCGCGCCGCGCTATGCAACAGATTGTAGACTACAAAAATGATGTCGGCAACGGCTACACTAATTCGCTGTTGTGTTTTATGCAGATGTTCATTGTCAGCAATCAGCACAATACCTATTATTTTGCTAACAATAACAAGGAGCATTTCAACTTTAATGCAGAAGAGAAGTATTTGCCTGTATATCGATGGGCTAATGAGAAAAATGAAAAAATTACTGAATTGGAGGCTTTCTCGGATGTTTTCTTGCAAAAGTGCCGTTTGGGTGAGATGATTAGCCATTATATGGTTTTGGTGGCTTCAGAAAGAAAGGTGCTCATGATGCGCCCATACCAGATTTATGCAGTGAAGGCCATTGCAAACTGTATCAACGAAAACCGAGGTAATGGTTACATTTGGCATACTACCGGAAGTGGTAAGACTCTGACTTCTTTCAAGGCTTCGACATTGTTGAAAGACAATCCAGATATTGAGAAATGTCTGTTTGTGGTGGATCGAAAAGACCTTGACAAGCAGACCCGTGAGGAATTCAACAAGTTCCAGGAAGGTTGTGTGGAAGAGAACACTAATACCGACGCTCTCGTGCGTCGTATGTTGTCTGAGGACTATTCTGACAAAATTATTGTGACGACCATCCAAAAATTGGGCATTGCCCTTGATCCGCAAAATCGTCGCAACTATCAAGAGAGGCTTTTGCCGTTGAAAGACAAAAGGGTTGTGTTTATATTTGACGAATGTCATCGTTCTCAATTTGGCGACAATCATAAGGCTATTAAAGAGTTCTTTCCGAATGCGCAACTATTTGGATTTACGGGAACACCTATCTTTGAGGAAAATGCCACATACACACAGGTTACAGGCGAGCAGGCACAATACAGAACGACTAAGGATGTGTTTCAGAAGGAATTACACGCGTACACCATCACAAATGCCATTGACGATTGCAATGTATTGCGTTTCCATGTGGATTATTTTAAGCCCGACAGTTCGGATACGATGGGTGAAACGGTGAAAAAATCGGCGATTGTGAACGCCATTATGGCCAAGCATCGTGCAGCCACCAACGAATGTCGCTTTAATGCAATATTTGCCACAAGTTCCATCAATGACGCAATCGAATACTATCATCTGTTTAAGGAAGTGCAGAGAATACAGACAGAAAAAGATAACTCATACGAACCTTTGAATATTGCCTGCGTGTTCTCTCCACCTGCTGAGGGCAATCGTGACATTATGCAGATTCAGGAGGATTTGCCACAGGAGCAGAAAGACAATGAACAGGAGCCTGATCAGAAAAAGGCCGTGTTGATAGACATCATAGATGATTACAATAAACAGTTTGGCACAAATTACTCTGTATATGAATTTGATGCTTATTACCAGGACGTGCAACAGCGCATTAAAAACCAGCAGTACAGCAACAAGGACTATGCCCACAAAAATAAGATCGACATCACTATTGTGGTTGATATGTTGCTGACGGGCTTTGATTCCAAATATCTGAACACATTGTATGTTGATAAGAACCTGAAATATCATGGTTTAGTGCAGGCTTTTTCGCGTACTAACCGCATTTTGAATGATACGAAACCATACGGCAATATTCTTGATTTCCGCAGCCAGCGGGAAGCGGTTGATGCGGCAATCGCATTGTTCTCTGGTGAAAAAGAGGAGAAAGCCCGCCAGATTTGGCTGGTAGAACCGGCTTCCGTGATAAAGAAGAAATTTTATGATGCGGTGAATAATTTGCGGAGTTTTATGTCGCTTCACAATTTGGAATTTAAGGCGGAAGAGGTTTTCAATCTGAAAGGCGATGCGGCCAAAGCCGATTTTATCAACCGTTTCAAAGAGGTTCAGCGTTTCAAGACACAGCTTGACCAATACACCGATGTTGTGGAAGTTACAGACGGCAATCATAACATGGTGGCTGAACCGCAAGCTTCATACGGTTTCTCAGACGATGACATGCGAGCATTCCGTGGTGCATACTTGGACATTGCCCGTGACTTAAAGGGTAAGCGCGAAAAATCGGGCGAGAAGGTTTCGGACGAAGTGGAAGACCTTGATTTCGAGTTTGTGTTGTTCGCTTCAGCCATGATTGACTACGATTATATCATGGAATTGATTTCCAAGTGCATGGGGCAACCGGCCAAGTGGAAAATGACTAAGGACGAGCTGATTAACTTGATTCGTTCGAGTGCTAATTTGTTGGACGACCGTGAAGACATCATTGCCTACATTGATAGTCTGGATGGGGTGAACGGAAAAACAGAACAGGAAATCAAAGATGGTTATGAAGTCTTTAAGACGGAGAAATATGCCAAGGAGTTGATGGCTATTGCTGAAAAGCATGGTTTAAGTATAGCCTCGTTGCAGGCTTTTGTCAACGATATTGTTGAACGCAAGATTTTCGATGGCGAGAAGTTGAACGACTTGCTTGAACCCCTTGATTTGGGTTGGCGTGACCGTACCCACAAGGAGACCGAACTGATGAACGACCTTGTGCCACTGTTGAAACATTTGGTGCCAGGACAGGAGATTTCGGGATTGAAGGCGTATGAGGAATAGAAAATGATAAAACATAATAGCAATGAGAGTAAACACAAAACAAGCGGTTAAATTGTTCTTCCAAAACCCTTCTTTAGAACAGGTGTTTAAGGAGGCTATTGCCAATTCTTTGGACGCAAATGCCACTGAAATCAAAGTTAATGTTTACATTGATTCATTTGAGAAACAAGAAACCTTGCAGATTGAAATTGTTGACAATGGAGAAGGTTTTACGGATACGCGTTACGATAAGTTTTGTGAGTTGTTGAAGGTTGAAGAAGATACTCACAAAGGAGTTGGCCGATTGGTTTATCTAAGTTATTTCGACAAAATCGAAGTCTCTAGCTATTTTGATGGGAAGCATCGTACTTTTACTTTTAACGATGAATTTGACAAGGAAAAAACCGATATGCAGTTGTCGGAAGATGTTGAAGGTAAGCAAGAGACCAAACTGACTTTCAAGGATTGCTCACTACAAAGATTAAGTAGCAATTCAGTTATTACTCCTGATTATTTGCATCGACAAATATTGTTAGAGTTTTATCCAAGGCTTTATTTGCTTAAAAAAGAAGGAAAAGATTTCAAGATTTCATTCAAGATAGAGATTCCTCATAAGAATAAAAAACACTATGTGGGAAATTATGAACGAGAAATCTCAAAAACAGATATACCTGACATGATGACAACAGAGCTCAATACTGATGTTGTCAAAATGTTCGAAAATACGCTCCTTGATTATGCTGTTCGTAAAAATAATGTGTCATCTGAAACATTTTTAATGACTGCATTATGCGTGGATAACAGGACGCAAGTTTTAGATGATATAATCTCACTGGAGAATTTGCCTAAAACAGGTTATACTATTGTTTTTATTTTGCGTTCGACCTTCTTTAATGGCAAAGTTGATGCGGCAAGGCAAACCCTTACGATAAAAGAGGCGGATTTAAAAACAATCAAGGGCTTGTTTAGAGAAAAAGTTGCAGAGATTGTCGAAAAGGAAATACCGACCATAAAAGAGCAAAACCGAAAAACAAGAGAATCTTTGAACAAATCTTATCCCCATTTGTTGGGTTATTTCGATAAAAATGA
>JAGCUN010000001.1 GCA_017962845.1 Bacteroidales bacterium
CAAACTCTCCATCCTAATTAATCTCTTTACTTTTGTTTGTCTGTCCCGGCCTCGTCTTATCGCTTGAGTCTCTCAAAAGAATCTCTTGAGTGTTTGCTACATCATTCCATTCATTCAAAGAACAAATCCCCGTCGTGTTTCCTCTCCTCTTCCGCCCCTGCTTGGGGCGCGTCTCCCTACTGGCGCGCCGTTCGTGTGACGCGCAAAACGGGATTGCAAAAATACTGCTTTTTCCATTCATACAACACTATTATAAAAATTTTTTTTGAAATTTATTCATCTTATTGTATATCAGTGAAATAATTTTCAAAAATACCCATTTTTCAACAAAAAAAAGGCCTATTTTTGGCCTATTTTTGAATTACGGCCCATTTTTTTGGAGCACTTTTCGGAGAAATTTGCGCAAAACGGCAGAAAAACGCTTCCGACGGCAAGAATGAATTCAATGAAAAATCACTTGATCTTTTTCACCGTGGCGTAATCACCCTCGGCATTCAGCGTGATGGCATACTTGTGCTTCCCGTCCTTGCTCTGCGTGTAGCGCACATTGCCCTCGGCATACGGGTACAACGGACGGGTACCGTAGATGGCGTAACCGTTCTTTTTCATCCACTCCCCCATCTCGCGCATCCGCTGCAAGGCGGTGGCCGGCAGCTGTCCGTCGGCATCGGGACCGACATTGAGCAGGAAATTTCCACCCTTCGATACTATATCTATTAATATATGTATAAGCTGCCGGGTGCTTTTGTACTCGTCGGTGGAGACGTACGACCAGCTGTAGCCCATGCTCATGCAGGTTTCCCACGGGTACGGCAGCAGCGTGTCGGGCACCTGCTGCTCGGGGGTGCGGTAGTTCTCGTAGCGGCCGCCCACACTGCGGTCCACGATGATGAGGTCGGGATTGTTGGCGCGGGCCATGGCGGCAATGCGGGGCATATCCACGTCTTGTATGCGCTGGTAGCAGCCGAGCCACTCGCGGGTTTCGGCGGTGAGGCTCCACTCAGGGCGTACCCAGCCGCCATCGAGCCACAGGATGTCGATGTCGCCGTAATTATGGGTGATTTCCTGCAACTGATTGTAGATAAAGTCTTTATATTTGTTCCAACGCTCGGGATAGGTGTTGATGTCGTAGTTGACGTTGCGGTCGGGGGTGGCCCACTCGTGGGCCCAATAGTCGTCGCAGTGCCAGTCGGGTTTGGAGAAATAGAGCCCAATCCACATTCCTTGGGCGCGGAAGGCATCGACGATGGCGCGGGTGATATCGGGTTGCGGGGCAGTGTGGTAGGGGCAGTCGGGGCCTGCCACGGAGTAGTCGGTGTAGCGGCTGTCGAACATGCAGAAACCGTCGTGGTGCTTGGTGGTAAAGACCATATATTTCATGCCGGCCTCTTTGGCGGCGGCGGCCCACTGGGCGGCATCGAACTTCTGGGGGTTAAAGGTTTTGTTGAGCGCCTGATACTGCTGTTTGTACTCGGTATAGTCGGCGCCGTTGCGGTTGATCCACGGCTCGTTGCAGATGCTCCACGACTCCACCACTTCCCACTGTGCGTACATGCCCCAGTGCACCATGAAGCCGAACTTGAGGTCCTGCCACTGGTCGATGCGGTGGAGGATGACGGGGTCGGTTTCGGGCTGCGCGTCGGGCTGGGCCTTTGCTACAAAAGTGATTGATAATAGAGAGAGGATGAGGAGAATGGAAAGTTTTTTCATATTATCTATTTTGTCTCATTCATAATTATCAAATTGCAAAGTTCAACTATAACCATTTGATTTTGAGCTGCAAAAGTAAGAAAAATTCTCAATTTACAACAGAAAAATTCTCAAAAGTAATGAGAAAATTTCGCAATTCTATCTGAGTTGCGTCTTAATTTTCCAATTATTTAAGCGGATTGGCGGTGCGGATCGGAGAATGAATCCCCCTTCCATCAACGCAAAGGCGAGATGCCCAAACTTTCCCATCTTGTATTGTAACAACTAAAAAAAATTATCATTTGAGATAATTTTATCAGAATTGTTGTATCTTTGCAGCCGAAAAACTAAAACAACTTGTTATGACTAAAACTACTATCGAATCCGTTAGGCAAACAGAGAAAGCCGGACTGTTCACTATATGTTTTGAGGGTGAAAGCTTCACTGAATTTCAGAAATTTATGATGAAAGGCAATGAGAATGCTACACTTCAACCTGACCTCCAAAAGATTCTGAACGCCTTGCAACACATGATGGATGCAACGGGATTTCTTGACCGATATTTCAGACCAGAAGGGAAATTTCGAGACAGAGTAGCAGCGCTTCCAATTCAATCCAGCAAGTTGCGTCTCTATTGTTTGCGCTTGTCAGACAGCGTTTTGATAGTCGGTAACGGAGGAACTAAGCACACAAAAAAGTACGAAGATGACACAGAACTTAACGGCTATGTGATACAACTACAAAAACTGGATGATTTGCTAAGACTATCTGAAACCAAGGGTGAAATAACAATCGAAGAAGCTGCAATTTATGGTGTAGATGACAAACAATTTGATATATGAAACATTCAAAAGAAACAGAACAGCTTTTCCAGCAAACGCTTGACAACACTCCGAAAGCATTGAAACTTCAAGTGGTGTGGTCATACCAAATCGCCGACTGGATTGATGAAATGCTCAAAGCTCGAGACCTGTCACAAAAAGAGTTTGCGAAGATGGTGGGCACATCCGAAGCAGCTGTTTCTCACTGGGTGGGTGGTGGTCACAACTTCACGCTTTCCACCATTGCCAAAATCTCTGCAGCACTTGATGCAGACATCATCCATGTAGCTCTTAGCAGTCAACAAAATGAACCCGAAAAGGATTGATTATCCGCCGGCGTGCCGCGGATGGCGGTAGGGCGCGGCCTCTACCTCAGACTGCGCTTTACTTTGTTACGCTTGTCTGAGGTTACTGAGAGTGCGTTCCTTCGGAACGCGGCAGGGATTGGAGCGAACACGAGCGCAGCGACGTAAAGCGTAAAGCCCGACGGCGACCGTAGGGAGCCGGGCCGCCCAAAAAAGAAAATCGATTATGCGATGAAGGGATGAAAAGATGAAAGGATGAAATGCTACTGAGATGATTCCGATCTAATGGAATCGTGACAGGAAATCTGACAATTTAGAATCGGAAATGGTGAATGGCATCCGCACTTTGCGCAGATACAATGTGCAGCCATCCACCTTGCTGATTTCGTGAAGATTGACCAGCTGGTTTTTGTTCACCAACATGAAATAGTCTGGAAGTTGCGACATCATTCCATCGAAGGTCTCATAAACAGAATCTGTCTTCTCCGTATCGGCGTAGTGGATCACCTTCACCCGCGAGTCGCCACCGGTAGGCATGTCGAACGACTGGGAGACAATATAGCTGATACGGTCGGCCTGGATGAGCATCGCGCCGAACTTGACGAACACAGGGCTCATCGGGGTTGATTTGGACTGACCTTCCCATTGCGCCAATTTGGTGCGAAGCTCATGGTTTTCGGCTAACAGATCGGCATTCTCCTGTCGCAGTTTTTTGCGAGACTTCGTGTTCTGCACGATGGAAATACCTGAAATCACCGTATATACCAGCAAGCCCGCCAGCAACACTGCAGCAAGCAGAAGGAAAACATCATCTATCATGAATGGCATAAATCTTTGTTATGAGCTGCAAAATTACAAAAAAATGCACTACGATAATCCTGACCGCGATTTAGCCGTGGTAACAGTTGATCGAAACGGCCGGTTCGTCCTCAAAATCGTCCCATACATCCTCTTCCATCTCCCTGCATTCCTCAGCAGTCATATCTTCATCATAGTCATACAGTTCACCATCAACATAACATTTGCAATCTTTTTCAGCATTTCCACAAGATGAAAAACCGAAAATAAGGGTGGCAACCGCCAGCATCAAAAACAATTTCTTCATAGTTACTATTTTTATGGTTAACAATTGGGTTTTACTCGGTGACCTCCTGTTTGAGCAGGTAGCCGAAATAGGTATCCTTTTTGATGGTGATATAATAAGTATCTATCACCTCCCATCCTTGCAGTCCCAAGAAATTCAGGGCATCGATATTGCTTTCAAACTTCAGCACCCTACCTTCTTCGTCCTTCAGTTTCATCTTGCGTTTTTCGTTCAGGATGGAGGTATGCTGACCATAATCCATGAAGCATTTCACCTTGTTAGAGAGGAGTTTCTTTTTGCACACCAACTCACAATAGTTGAACTTCTTGTCGGTGGCCACCTCCTGAGCGGAGACGGCAGAGACGAACCAAAAGGCCATGACGGCCAACACAACAATTTTTCTCATAAACGAATGAATTTTAGCGATTCCTTTTTACGACGGGACACACGCGGAATCGATTGCGCATTTCCGATTGCAAAAATCGGTGAAAAAGAAAAACCCTCATTTTTCACGCAATAAAAAGGATTATTTTGCAAGCAATTGTGGGATTTTTGCAAAGATAGCACAATGAATTGCAAGCAAACAGGTGAATATTGCAAATAAAAGAGCAGGAGCATCAGCGCAATTTATGGAAATTTGCTTGCGTTTTCGAAAAAGGAAAGATGAAGGGATGAAAAGATGAAAGGGACTTTACCGCGAGACCTTGGGAGTGCGGGGGCGGTATTCCACCTCCGGTTCGGCAGCGACGGGCAGGGGCGCTTCGTCCGGCTGGTCGTAGCGCAACCGTTTGGGATGCAGGGTGGCGAGAAGGTTCTCGTTGAGCAGGATCTCGACTTGTAACATCGTTTGTTCCAGTTTTTTGGGTGCAAGCTGGCATTCCCACACCACCAGCACCTGCCAGCCGTTGTCCTGCAAATCCTTGTAGTTCTGCTGGTCGCGCTGCTGGTTGCGGCGGATTTTGTTGACCCAGAAATCGCGGTTGGTATTCGGAATTTTACAACAAGGGGAATTTTCCACATTCAGGTTCCCCGTTTCGGACGCACGCCGTGCGTCCCTACCATCCTGCTGGACATTTCCGACAACGGACGAAGGAATACCCTCCCCATTTTTCAATTTTCCATTTTCAATTTTCAATTTCACCCCGTGGCCGTGCCAAAAACACCCATTGACGAAGATGGCGGTGCGGTATTTGCGCATGACAATGTCGGGACTACCGGGCACCGATTTCACGCACAGGCGGTAGCGATAGCCGTGGTTCCACAGCCACCTCCGCACTTTCAGCTCGGGTTGGGTGTTGCGGCTGCGGATGTGCGACATGCAGCGGTGGCGCTGTTCCGGTGAGAGGCGGTCGGACATGGTTCGTGCGTTTCTTTATAGTTGCGCTTTCGCGTTAGGGTGGGAATATTGGCTGTCAATAAAATAAGGTGCAAAGATACAACAATTTTTTTTGTATTTTTGCGGCCTCATTTTTAACAAAATCATATATGAGCAGAAAATTTATCCTTTTGATATGCCTCGCTTTGTGTAGCAGTCTGATGCTGCGGGCACAGAACGGACAGCGGTTTTTGTCGCCCGTTTTTGATGAAATCGCCGTGCAAAGCGAAGTGCAATACAGCAGCGCGGCACCTGTGGGTTCCGATGACCCCGACCCGTTGTACTTCGACTTTTACCACCCCCTTGGCGACACCATGGCCTACCGTCCGCTGGTAATCACGGTCTTCGGCGGCGCCTTCGTCGCGGGCAACCGCTCGTGGTGCGACATGGTGGCCTACGCTGAGGCGCTCAGCCATTACGGCTATGTGGTGGCCTCCATCGACTACCGGCTGCTGCCCGTGTACCGCATCTCGGAGACCAACTTCATTCGCGCCGCCTACATGGCCGCACAGGATGTGAGTGCCGCCGTGCGGTTCTTCAAGGGCAACTGCGATGCCTACCGGATTGACACCAACCGCATTTTTGTCATCGGCAACTCGGCCGGCACCATCGCCTCCATGCATTGTGTATGGATGGATGATGATGAAAGGCCGGAAGAGACGTACGAGGACAGCGGCTTTTTGGGCATCGGCGGGCACAGCGACCTCGGCGGGGTGCACACTTCCGGCTTCCCCGAGTACCTGTCGTACTCGCCCAGCATTGCCGGACTGGTGGCCCAGTGGGGCGGCATACTCGACACCAACATCATCGGCAACGACGACCAGACTCCCATCTGCCTCGTCCACGGCACGGCCGACGAGACCGTATCGTTCTACTACGGCGCACCCTACGAAGAGAATTTCCTGGGCATCACCTCGCTGGTGCTGCCCGACATGTACGGCTCGTATTACATCAACCAGCGCCTCACCCACCGCGGAGTGGACCACGAAATGCATGTGTTTGAAGGAGAGGAACATTGCTTCTACATCGATGGCTTTACCACTCTGCTTCCCGAGAAATTCGATACCTGTTTCCGTATCGCGGTGAACTTTATGGCAGAGCACCTGAATTATCCGGAGCCTGTTGTTGATCCCGAAGATGGCATTATGGAACAGGAGAGCGAAAGCTTCACCGTTTATCCGAACCCGGCCAGCGACCAGCTCCACCTCCAGCTGCCGGAGTCGTGCCAACATTTCACCTGCTATCTGTATGATAATCAGGGCCGGTTGGTACTCCAGCAGGAAGATGTCACCACGCTCAACCTCAGCACCTTGACGGCCGGATGGTACGAGGTGAAGGTACAGAGCGACAGCGGTGTTTTCACGCAAAAGTTTGTGAAGCGGTAAATGTGCAGCACGAGTTCGCATAGATGCTTGCCGTACAAAGAAAAAAATACCACTTTTGCAACTTTTAAGTTGCGCCAATTGAAAAAAGTTGTATTTTTGCAGCACTAATTTAATACTATCTCATTATGACCTTTGACCAAATACTAGAAGATGGCCGCCTGTGGGCTGTGCGTTACGACAACGACAAAGTCAATGCATTTCAGAAAGTTATGGCGCAATGGAGCGATGCATTGTGGTTGGCAGACTTTTTCACACAAAATTTTGATGACTTACTCTCCTACTTCCGCATTACCAATATTGAGGATGCCATCTACCAGACGATGGAGGATCGTGACGAATTGGCCTGCGTTATTATGGACATTTCCCCCGATGCGAACCTTGACCGTTTCTTCCGCCCCCTTGAGAATAGCCGCACTGCTGAAATGCTATTGGGAAAAGAGAAAGCGCGGCCTCACCAGGGAAGTTGGCTCCGACTTTATGCGATAAAGTTGAATGTGGGCATCTATATTATTACAGGTGGAGCCATCAAGCTTACTCGAACCATGCAGGAACGGGAGCACACTTTGCAGGAGTTGGGGAGAATGGAGAAAGTGAGGGATTTTTTAATCAAGGAACGCGTATTTGACGAAGATAGTTTTACCGATTATCAAAAAGAGGTATCAATATGACAAGAGAAGAAGCCATAGCCCGATTAAGCCGATACAAGTCGTCTGACTCGCCGTCCGATTGGCGTAAAGATGAGGGAAAACGCCGTGCTGCCAAAGAGAAGGGATGGCTACAATATTCACGCAAGATAGCCATCAAAGTAGCCATGGAGATGAAGTGTCAGGGGCTCACCCGGCAGGATGTAGCAACCCGTATGGGGTGCTCGCCGCAATACGTGTCCCGTCTTCTAAAAGGCGAGGAAAACCTTTCGTTAGAAACCATCTGCAAGCTGGAAAACGCATTAAATATGGCAATTTTGCAGTACAAGTTCGCATAAACGCTTGCCGCTTCGCACTTCTGTCGCGGCAGGGATTGGAGCGAGCACGAGCGAAGCGAAGTAAAGCGGAAAGCCCGACGGCGACCGCGGGGAGCCGGGCCGCCCAAAGAAAAAAAATAAGAATAGGGAAACAGATTAAAAGAGACCGTCAAGACTCACGCTCATTGACAATCTCCGTCTCCGCATTGATGCGCTCCTGCAACAGCTCGCAGAAAGCATTGGCCCGTTTTTCCGACAAATCTTTACCGAAAATATAAATCTTCCCGCTCTTGGTCATCAAAAGGATGCCATCCTCGTTGACCATTCCCCCTCGCAATTCCATTATTATTTCGCCTACCTCTTGCGCTTTGCTTTTCTGGTTGAACCGCACCTCGGTGATCTCCGACAACGGAATACGTTTATCTCTTTTGAAGGGGAAATACTTGACGTAGTGGATAATGAAATCCTTGCCATCAATCCCCAGATGTTCTTCGCCAAAAAACTGGGAGCGCGCCAAGAAAAAAGAAAAGATTCCCAGTGCCAAAAAGTAACAAAATGCTCCCCAACGTGGCGTACCATTCCAAGCGTAATAAGCCGTCACCCCTATTGCTATAACACTAGTAATTAAGCAAATAGCTGGATAGAAGGAATTTTTTCCGGAAGGCGTACATACGAGAATCGTTTCCATGTTCATGTGATTTTAGCCCTGCAAAATTACGATTTTTCCTCCTCCTCTTGGGGGTGTGAAGCGGTAGTCCCGTGTGTTTTCAGCACCTCTATCACCTCCCAGTCGGCGGGCAGCCACTGCACGGAGGCGAGGTCGGTGGGGGCGAGCCAGCGGGCGGCCTCATGTTCGAGGAGGGTGAGCGTGCCGCGCTCCACAGTGCAGAGGAAGCAGTGCATGGTGAGGTGGAACTTGGGGTAGTCCCATTCCACGGTATGCAGCAGTTCGCCGACTGTAATTTCGGCATCGAGTTCTTCGCGGATCTCGCGGCGGAGGGCTTGCTGGGGTGTTTCGCCCGGCTCGATCTTGCCGCCCGGAAACTCCCACCAGTCCTTCCAGTCGCCACCTCCGCGCTGGGTGGCGAAGATGCGGTTTTGAGCATCGCGGATGATGGCGGCGGAAACTTCAATTTGTTTCATAGCTCGGTAATAGTTCTAGTTTAATCGTTCAAAAGTAATCTTAACACCCTGATGGGGCGATCTTTGCCCATATACTGTGTTTCGCCATACAAGCCACTCCGGATACCATTTGGGGGCAATCGTTCGTAGCAGTTTCTGGAATTTTTCCGGATGCTTTTCCTCCACAGATACTCCTACAGTCCACACTTCTTCTGCAATCCCCCCATCACACCAATTGAACCATTCCACATAACGTTCCATCATATCCAAAGTGTCGGCTATTGCATATTTCCATACAGATTCAAATATGTTTTTCTCGGACATCACCACATCATTTCCCTTTTTTTCACAAGCATACTCTTCTAAAATAGCAAAAGTCAAAAATTCATCCTTATTCTGTGGCATAAGACTTTGTAAATGGTTCACAGAAATATCTTGCCCTGCCATCAAACAATCTTGTATAGCAAGAATTTGCAGAAAATAATCACGATTCGCATCAATTCTTTCCCGATTAGAATCAGAAAGGGCATAAATGGGTTCCCGTATTGCAGGCTGCGCCACGCTTACCGTAGAGGCAAACAGCAAAGAACCAACTATCAATATCTTTTTCATGTTGTTGATAATAAATTAATTAAGATACACAGTAATCAAAAAAAACTTGCCGCAAAGGTACAACATTTAAAACTATTTTCGGGCCTGGCACGGGAAAAACTCTTGTTTCGCAGACCTTTTTCCCCCGACCATCAGCGAAATCTGCGGGAGAATTTCAAAACCTCCTTGTCCGGCGGCAGTACGCCTCGTACTCCTCGCCGAAGTCGCGGCGGAGGCGGCGCTCCTCGCTGATGACCTGCGTCAACATGATGGCGAAGAAGAGCACCCACACGAGTGCGGCCTGCCAGGTCCACAGCCACACGATGACGCCGGCGAGGTAGGTGAGCGTGCCGGTGAGCATTGGGTTGCGGTTGAGGCGGTAGGGACCGTCGGTCATCAGGTGCTGCGTGCGGGGCGCCACCTCGTGCCCGAAAGCGTCCATCGGGTTGCCCTTGCCGCGCCGCTTCATATAGACGATGGTCCACACGCTCAGCGACAGTCCGCCCAGCATCAGCACGCCGGTGATGGAGGCCCTCGCGGCACCGATGTGCTCCAGCTCCGGCATTCCGGAAGCCAGCCACATCACGGTCGGCATCAACGCCACAAAAAGCACGCCGCCCAATACATAACCGATGATTTCACGCAATAGTTTCATGGTTCAAAAAATGTTATCCACTGAATTCCTATATTACAGTTTCGCCATAAACTTCGCGCTCTCCACCACGAACCGCTCGTGAACGCCCTCGCCGATGAGGTTTTCGCCCTCGAAGCACATCACGGCGAACACCAGACGGCGGCGGTCCACCTCCACCAGTTCGGCCTCGCACCGGATGGTGGCGCCCACGGGACTGGCTTTCAAGTGCTTGATGTTGACGGCAATGCCGACGGTGGTGTTGCCCTCACCGATTTTGTCGCACACGGCCATCAGGCAGGTTTTCTCCATCAGGGCGATCATGGCGGGGGTGGCAAACACCTCCAATGCGCCGGAGCCATACACCGCGGCGGTGTCCTTGTGCTCCACCACCAGCTGCTCGCTGTGACGGAGTCCTTTCAAAATGTTGTATTCTGTCATAATAATTGATGTGAGGTTATAAAAATAGATTGCAATTTTGTCGGAGCCAATGCGGGAAGACAGGATCGGAAAAATAGATTTTTTTGCCATCAAGGTCTATCAACTCCTTTTTCTGCAAAGCTTTTTTGATAGTGGCGACATTGGCAGAACTCCCCAAACCATATTCTTCAATAATGCTTTTGTGATTGATTTCCTGTGTTTTACCATCCAAAACAACTTTAATAAAGCGTAATTGATAGTAAGTTAGAGCGTTCATTTGTTCTATAAACAATGCGTGATTTTGTTGCAGCAAATCCTGCTTGGCCTCGTCAAGAATATCATTTGTCGCTTCATTGGTGGTGCGTGACCAAACCAGCCAGCACAGTTGCTGTACGTATGATGAATTACCATCCACATATTTGTAAAGCTCTTCAATCAACTGCTTGTCAATGTGCTTGTTGAATTGTGCAAACCGTTGCTGAATATAATCCATCCAACAATCCAAAGGGATGCGTTCCAAAAAGAGCATATCGCCGAATTTATAGAAAGGGAAACTGCGCTTCCCGAACATATTCATCAGCAGATGCCGTTTGCTGCCATACAAGCAATAGGAAACCGAGTGCTGGTGCTGCCATGCTGTCCGTAACCTCTTTTGAAATGCGATAGAGTCGTTCATTTCACCTATCTGCTGAAATTCATCAATACATATAACCAAATGAATGCCCTTAGCTTGCGCAATTTGTTCGGGCAATGCCAACACCTCCTCACCGTAGTCGGAAGTGACACTTTTCAGACTCAATGAAATCGGGTTCATCGGGTCGGATGACATGCTGATTACCGGCACTAATGAGGTCAGAAAACGCTTGGCATTTGCCAACCACTCCTCGGCA
Organism: Bacteroidales bacterium; assembly: GCA_017962845.1. Lineage (GTDB taxonomy): Bacteria > Bacteroidota > Bacteroidia > Bacteroidales > WCHB1-69 > UBA1756. Next base: position 11,275 of record JAGCUN010000001.1, read on the forward strand.
CGTGTACTTGTCTGTTTGATCACCTCGGTAGCAAATATACGGTAGAAATCTTCGGGTGTGCGAACCGAAAACGCATCCATCCGAATCATGCGGATGTCTGAATTGGAGGCCATCTGTTCCGCCACCTTGTTGACCAACGATGTTTTGCCCCACCTTCGGGGCGAAATGATAATGGTATTCAAACCGTTCTCAAAATTCAGCATCAGACGCTGCGTTTCCGCTTCGCGATCCGTAAAATGCTTTGAGTCAGCTGCAATTCCGTATAAAAAGGGGGGATTCATGCGACACTAATTATTTGTTGTTTTGAAAAGATCTGATCATAATAATTTGCTGCAAAAATACAAAATTATCTTGTAACAAAGAAATTAGTAATAAATTTATTAGTAATCATTTTATTACAAGATTGGCGAGATATTACATTTAATGTCATTTTATTGATTATCAATATTATAGGCAGAAAAAAATCGTTGCTAATTCCGATTTCTACCCCAAATTCGCCACCCTGAAATTTTCAAAATTATTCCTCAGATTTGGCTTTTTTGGACGATTTTTTGATCTGTTCAAAACCTTGGTCAAAGAACCAAAATAAAATGGTAATGATTACGCTGCCTACCACTCCTCCAATGATGGCCCTGCGCAAACTGAGTCCCGAGATCAACCAATCTGCCAGAAAGTATGCCACAGCAAGGACGACAAACATGATGAGATAAACCACCCAACTTCTTTTCTTGAAAATCTTCATATTCGCTGTTTTTTTGAGGTTGGCAAAAGTACTATGATTCTGGGTTTTGAATTACACTAACTATGGACGTGGGCCGACCGTTGAGCCGCCGGCGCAGGGACAATTGATAACAGGATGACAATCGTCAGAAACTGTCCCGTACGTGAGTGTGCTGCCACCACTGAGTTCCACTTCCAAACTGGAACAGCAGGTGACATCGGCAAAGCTGCCGCCACTCATGCCGCCAAATATCATCGGAGCGTTAAGGCCGACTGCATTCAGATGGCTGGCACCGCTAAGGTCAATCTCCATAAAAGTGTGACCGATACCATTCGTTGTGATGGTGGAAGCCCCAGAAAGATTGGTGAAAATCTTA
>JAGCUN010000032.1 GCA_017962845.1 Bacteroidales bacterium
GTAAAAGATTAGGTTTGAAGATCTTCGGTGTTAAGTTCGCCAAGGCTTGCAACATCATCGTCCGCCAAAGAGGTACCGTTCACAACCCTGGCAAGAAAGTGGGTATGGGTAAAGACCACACGCTCTATGCTGTGGTTGACGGCACTGTCCAATTCAAGACAACCTACAAGGACAGATCTTACGTTTCCGTGATTCCTGTTCAGGAATAAGGAACAGAAAAAAATGCGCGGAGTAAGGGCACGAATCGAAAAAATGTGTATCTTTGCCGCGCAAAACCAGCCACTTTAGCTCAGTTGGTAGAGCGACGCATTCGTAATGCGTAGGTCGCGAGTTCAAGTCTCACAAGTGGCTCATAATCAAAAAAAGAGGAACTTAAAGTTCCTCTTTTTTTAGTTTCTGCCATTCCTCATCAGGTAGTTTCGCCCCTACATATTCAATCAATCTTGCGGACAGATAGGAGGCTAAGTTGCCAGATTTCAGTGCACCGTAATTGTTGACGAGTCCGTATAGGAACCCGGCGGCGTAGATGTCGCCGGCACCGGTGGTGTCGATGCGTGTGGCATCCACGGGTGCGATGGCGGTCACCTCGCCGTCCATCTTGATGTAGGAGCCGTCCTTTCCAACCTTCACGATGGCCACTGGACAGTCTTCCGACAGTTTGTGCAGTGCTTCGACCTGTTCCACGCCAGTAAACGCCTTGGCTTCCTCCTCGTTAGCGAAGATGATGTCCACGTAGTCGTGCAGCAGCATCTTCACGAAATCGAGGTTGCTCTCGATGAGGTTGTAGCTGGCCATATCCATGGAGATCTGCAATCCGCAAGCTTTCGCTTTTTGGCAGATGGCCAGAATCAGGTCGTGGTTGAAGATGAGGTAGCCTTCGATATGAATCAGGTCGTAATCTTTTAGGATGTTGGCATCCACCTGATCGGGTTGCATGGTGGCGGCGGCACCGAGGTAGGTGGCGAAGGTGCGTTCCGCGTTCGGGGAGATGAAGGTGATGGCTACGCCCGTATCTTCGTCGGAATCAATGAGGTGCGGGATCACGCCGAAGCGTTCGCACTCTTGGCGGAACAGTCTGCCGAGTTCGTCGTTGCCCACCTTGCCGATGTAGCCGGCGGTGGCTCCGAGGCGGGCCAGTCCGTGGATGGTATTGGAGGTGGAGCCGCCGGTGGCCATGGTCTGTGGCATTCCGGAGATGACCTCCAAAATCTCGCGTTTCCGTTGGGCGTCAATCATTTCCATGCCGCCCTTCTGCAGTCCGAGGCGGTCCAGAATCTCGTCATTGTCGATGTGCACCAGAATATCCACCAGTGCGTTGCCGATACCTAAGATTTTCTTCATATTATATATTGTAAAGTTTACACTTGGTCGCTGTCAGGGTTATTGCACTATCTTCAGCTCCTTCATCAGGTTCTGGGCGTTGGCCATCTTGTCGATGATGAAGAGCAGATAGCGCATGTCCATGCAGATGGTGCGCTGCACCTCGTTCTCGAAGGCGATGTCGCCGCTCATGGCTTCCCAGTTGCCGTCGAAGGCCAGACCGATGAGGTTGCCCTGCGCATCGATAACTGGGCTGCCGGAGTTGCCGCCCGTGATGTCGTTGGTGGTGATGAAGTTGACCACCAGGTCTCCGTTCTTGTCGGCATAGCGACCGTAATCCTTATTCTCCCACAGCTTGATGAGGTCTTTCGGCACGTCAAACTCCCAGTTGCCAGGGATATACTTCGCCATCACGCCGTCCAATGTGGTGTAGTAGTTATAGGTCACACCGTCGGCCGGCTGGTAGTCCTGCACGCTGCCGTAAGTGAGACGCATGGTGAAGTTGGCATCTGGATAGAAGTTGCGGTCTTTCTGCATCTCCATCAAACCTTCCATATACAAGCGATCGGCACGACCGCATTCCACCTTTTCGGCCTCTTCGCCCAAAGCGATGTAAGAGTTCACAATCTCCTGCATCAAAGCGAAAATGGGATCTTTAGCGATGGGTTTCGGATTCTCCAGCCAAGCAGTGAATTTAGCCTTATCCACAAAGATAGACTTAGCGAATGCATTGTTCACAAAGGCTGTGAAATCGCCACCCGTTTTATCACCCACTTTCTTGATAGTTGCAGGCAACTGACTGGGATCCACATCTTTATAGAACAAGTTCAGCAATGCAATAGTGGCATCGCGGTCTAATTCTTTATTATAATCCTTGAAGAAATCCTCTACATCGCCCTTCATCTTTTTGGTATAGGCCGCAATATTTTCTTGAGGGATTTTTTCTGCATAAGCATAATCAACGCTTCTGAATTTCATCGAAAAACGAACGGCTTCGCCACCGTTCCAACCAGCCTCGCGATGGTAGAGCAACGCTTTGGTGTATTTAGACTGATGTGCCCAATATTTGTCAAAATCATCAAAGATACCGGCATATTTAGCCTTTCTTTGCGGATCGGCATTCGCCCAATTCCGGAAAGCCTGTTCCTGTTCCAAACGTTTTTCATAAACTTTGTTGCGTTTCAACTGCTTGATCTGTCCGATAGAATATTTCCAGTAGTTGCTCACGCCGGCCTGCTTGGAGGCGTATTGGATGAAGACGGCGGGATCGGCGTCCATGTGCTTGCGGTATTGCTCCAGTTTGGTGGTTCGACAAGCGACAATGGCGGGATCCTCCAACTCAATCAGATTTTTCACAGAACCAGAAGTGGAGTAACGATCGGTGGAGCCGGGATAGCCGAGAATCATCGTGTAATCACCTGGTTGAACACCTTTTAAGGAAATAGGCAGATAGTGTTTCGACTTCATCGGGATGTTGTCCTTACTGTACTCAGCAGGGGAGCCGTCGGGGGCGGTATAGACGCGGAAGATGCAGAAGTCGCCCTTATGGCGCGGCCAGGTCCAGTTGTCGGTATCAGCACCGAATTTGCCGATGCCCCACGGCGGACAAGCCACCAGACGGACATCTTTATATACATCATACACAAACAGAATGTATTGATTGCCGTGGTAGAAGGGCACGATTTCCACGCGCACATCGCTTTTGCCCTTTTTCTCGGTTTTCAGCCGTTTGCTGTTTTCGGCAATCTTCTGCTCGCGGTCGGTTTCAGACATATTGTCGGTCACGCCTTTGAGCACCGCCTCGGTGACATCCTCTATGTAGTTGAGGAACAGCACAGAAAGACCTTCGTTAGGAAGTTCCTGATCTTTGCTGTAAGCCCAGAAGCCGTCTTTCAGGTAGTCGTGTTCCACGGAGGAGTGGGCCTGCACTTGGCCAAGACCGCAGTGGTGGTTGGTGAGCAGCAATCCTTCGGGGGAGATGAGCTCGCCGGTGCAACCGCCGCCGAATTGCACAATGGCGTCCTTGAGGCTGGGCTGGTTGAAACTGAAGATCTGTTCGGCCGTCAACTTGCAGCCAAGTCGCTGCATGTCAGCCAGATTCTGCCCGTTGATGGAATAGGGCAGCCACATGCCTTCGTCCGCGCGGGCACCAAAGGCGAAGAGCATCAATAAGATGCAGAAAAGGTTGAATTTCTTACTCATTTGCTTGATTAATTTGAAAGTGCAAAGGTAATAAAAATTCGGGAAAGATGGGGTGATGATATGAAAAACGGGTGCGACCGAAATCGATCACGCTCGGTTTAGGGTATTGTAGAGACGTTTCATGAAACGTCTCTACAGGGCGGGTGCATCCAATTTGCCCTTGCGATACAAATACAATGCCGTCAAGGCGACTGCGAAATAGCAGACGTACGACACATTAGTGAAAAAATGGACATAAAAATCATCCGTGGGTTCCAGTTTGGAGTAATGGTCGAAAACAATATTGGGCAGGAACCATTTCGTGAAGACGAAGAGGGCAAGGAGAGACAGTAAAATGGCCAGCGGAAGCACGACCATCTTCTTGCGGACAATCAGGTATATGGTACCTGCCGTGATGGCGAGTAGCAGCGGATAGAAGACACAGTCCAGTAACACAGGATGATACGTGTATGGCCAATAGCTATTCGCAACGTTATTTACGGAAAACAGGACGAAGTGGAATGAGAGAAAGAAAAGCATACCGCCGCATAAATATCGATTGGTCGTATCGATTGTGTCCGACTCAGAGCCAGACTCCGACGCGACGAAATTCCACCACAGGAAAGACATGATGACGAGTGTGGTGATCACCCACGACCATAGTCTGACTTTCCTCAAAGTGAGATTGGAGATATCATAATCTTTCATGAGATAATGATTGTCGAAGAAGTCGGAGAACAAGGTGAGGTAGCCTAACAGCTGAACTGCGGCATATAGTGCCACCACGATGATGAGGTGCTTCCATTGGATGTCCCAAACGGTGGCTTTGCAGAACAGGTAATAGAAGGCAGCCAGTTTCAGCAGTTTTTCCACAATGATAACCAGAATGGGGTTCATCAGTCCCTCCAGTGCAAAAAAGAGGGGGGAGATGCTCCACCAGACGATCTCGAACAGTGCAAAGAACACAATTCCGAGGAGGAAGTGCCGGTAGTCGGAAGGTTTTTCGATGGGGGTGATCATATAGCGGTGATTTTTAAAAACATGGAAACCAAAATTTAGCTGCGAAGATACAAAAAAATCGGATATGAAAAACGGGCGCGACCGATCATCGATCACGCCCGTTTTGTGGGATTGTAGAGACGTTTCATGAAACGTCTCTACAGGGTGGCGTATGCGATACGCCCTTTACATATGGTATTCCTCAAAAATATCGTACATACTATCAGGGAAACCCCAACCACACACTTCTGTCAACTTCAGGATATGTTTAATCCTTAGCTTGTTAGCTTCCATCAATCCATTCTCTGAAAGAAACTTCATTGCGCGTTCGAAATGATTTTCCGTGGCGGTGTAGAAGGCTTCCCACATGTCGCCGTAATCGTATGAAAACTGGCAGGCCTGCTCGCTATAGAACAGCATCAGGTCGGCCACTTTCTCGGGCGCTGGCTTCATGTTCATAAAGTCAGTCACCGCCTTACGGCAAACGCTGAAGCGAGTTTTGGGCTCCCCACGGGAAGGGTAGAACTCTTTTTGGATGATTTTCTTGAACTCCTCCAGCTTCTTGTCCTCGTCGGGGTTCAGATAAAACTCCAGATATTCCTTTGCCTCTTTGCGGGCATCATAAAGTTCTATCACCATTTCGATGATTTGTGACTTCTCTAACGAGTTGAGTTGCTTTTTAAGTTGTGCTTTTGACATGTTGGTAGCGGTTTTGATTATACGTTTAAAAGAACTGACCCCATCACAATAATTAGCTCTCTTTAGAAATTTCAGCAAACAATTTCAATCCTTTCTCCGTAAGATAATAGGCCTGGTCCCGGCGTTTGGGCGCATCGGGATATAGCGGTGCTACATACCCTTGTTCAATGGAGGGGTGTAAATAACGACTTGTAAAGTTGGAACGACCTTTCAAGTTCATTAGGGGACTTCTATTTTTTACTTTCTCACGCTGCCGCCGACCTTGATGCGAAGTCCGTTATACATCAAGATAAGCAAACAACGCTGCAAAACTAATTCTTTTATCTATTCATAGAACACAAAAAATCCAAAAGGTTGCAGTTTGTTGAAAAAAAGTATTTTTGCCGCCTGAAATCAACAAACCTATGGATCAACGCATCATCAACATCCTGCTTTGCGACACGTTCCCTGGACTGCTGCCGGAGAGCATCCCGAGCCACGAATATTTTTTCGAGAAGCGGTTCCATTCCATGAACTCAAACATCATCTTCAAAGTATATCGTACGTTAGACGGCGAATTGCCGGAACATCCTGTTTGTCATGAAATTTACCTCATCACGGGCTCCAACAACGCCGCCTACGACGACCTGCCGTGGATTTTATCTTTGCAGGAGTGGATTCGGAAGGCGGCGGCACGGAAGGTACCCCTCGTTGGCATTTGCTTCGGGCACCAGGTCATCGCGCAGGCATTGGGCGGACGGGTGGAGCGCTTCCCCGGCGGCTGGGGCGTGGGCATCCGCGA
>JAGCUN010000033.1 GCA_017962845.1 Bacteroidales bacterium
ACCGGTGGTGTGATTCTCATACCTGAGGAACTCCACGGAGCGGCGGTTGTTGCGGAACAGGGTGTTGGTGGCCTGTATGATGCCGCCGGCATGCTCAATATACGGGTCGCTACCTGCCTTGCGGGTGCAGATGGCGTCGCGTGCGTTCTCAATGGTGGCATTGTTGAGGATGACGCTGCCCTGAGCGAGGGCGGCCTGCCGGATGTTGGCGTTGCCTTCGACGATGATGCCCTGCCACATCTCGCCGTCGCAGGCGTTGGTGAGCGTGCCGCCGTTTACGATGAGCTTCCCGCCGGGCCGGACGATGATGCGGCTTCCGCCTGCTACGTATAGTGTATCTGTGATGGTGAGCGTGGCAAGCGAGTCGATGATGAGGTCAGCATAGATGCGCTTCTTCTCGTTCCAAGTGGCAGTTGTGGTGATGGTATCTGGAAGCAGATATGATTGGGCTAGCAGCAATGCCTCGTAAGCATTTACGAGACCATATCCGACCTCATTGTTCCAGGTTCCGTTAGGATGATCGGGATTGCTTCCATAAGTGTACAAATCTGGTCGAATTTTGGTGCAGGTGGACTCCAATATCTCAATCACCTCCTCGTAGGTTAAACAAGGATTGACAGACAGCACCAATGCGGCTACGCCTGCTACATGTGGGGTTGCGGCGGAGGTGCCGCCAAAATCTGAACAGTAGTCTCCTGCGGGGCTTGGCATTGTATTGTAGCCCGCTTGCCCTTGGTTATCAATTGTATATATGTTCGTTCCTGGAGCAACCAGACTCAACTTGTTTCCATAGTTACTTCCAGGCCAAATACCTGTCCAAGGATCACAAGATGACGGTACAGAATCGGCTCTCCCAGCCCTTGAGCCGCATCTATCTATTGCACCCACAGACAATACTCCATCCGAACTGGCTGGGTAGCTCACAGTGGAATAACTTTCATTGCCTGATGCAAAGACAAGGACACATCCTTTTCCCCCTCTCCCAAAATGTAGGGCACTATCAATAGCCTCATCAAGCATGTCTATTGGCGTTGGGCAATGCCAAGAATTGCTGATGACGGATGCCCCATTATGCCATGCGAAGTTAATGCCATTCGCATATTGTCCAATAATATAAAGTCCATTATCAGGATCTCCACTGATGTCCATTATTGGGGATAATGGGGCGATACCTGCCACTCCTAAATTGTTGTTGGGGGTCGCTCCCACAATTCCAGCACATGCTGTCCCATGGTAACCATAAACATGACTTGGTTGTGTCCCAAAGCGCGCATCATAGCTCAAAGGACAAACATTAGCTAAATCAGGATGATTCTTTTCAAATCCTTTATCCACTATGGCCACTATAATATCCGAACTCCCTTGTGATATTTCTCTGGCTTGGCAATACCGAATGTCAACACCTGCGCTTCCTCCATCTTGACCAGTATTATTAAGTCCCCACTGGGAAGAAGCATACGTGTCATTGACGCAGTCCATCTTCACAGAGCCTAAAAAATCAGGCCCTGCTGCGGCAAACAGGCCACTTTCGTAAAATAGATTAGCTGCCTGCAATGCATTGCCAACCGAATGTTGGTTACAGGACAAAGTGTACCAAAGGGGCATAAATATATCGTGCCCGACAATCGACACCTCCATACTATCCGCCAATGATTCCAACAGGCCAATATCCTCTGCTCGCTTTAACTTCACATAAAACAGATGGGACAGCATTACCGTGTCACCCTGTGAGGTGCAATAGGAGGAAGACTTATAGACATAGTTCTGAAAGTTATAGTCTTTTTCGTTAATATCAGTTATACACCAGCAATAATCGGAAGAAAGATTCCTGTTGTAGGGCACTGTAGGCAAAAACACCTTGTGGAAGATTAGCGTGTTGTTCTCCAAATCCGAAAAAGAGTGCTTAAATAGCAGAGTGTCTTCTGTCTTTATTAAAACAAATTTCTTTTGTGTAATCTCATGCAATATTATTCGTTCCCCTCTATAATAGTAAAAATGTTCTGTTTGTCCAGCTAAAGAGCACATAGCAAACAAAAAAATCGTCAGAAATATCGCTGTGAATTTTCTGTAAACGGTTTGTTGTGTTGGTCCCATTTGTCGCAAATTAATTCCTCTTTATATACCCTTAAAACGTATAAGTCTGTTGATGAATAATTTGATCATTCAACCAAAAGACCATATTGTATGTCTGCCCGTGATACAACTCTGCAATCGTATATTCCAAAAGATTGGGACAGACACATTCGTCAGACTCATTGTCATCAACATGATAGACGATATTGACGGTATTGTCAGTGACGGAAGGTTCAATGGTCACATGGGTAATGTTACAGTTAAGTGTGATATAGTGTTGAATAAGAATGGAATTAAATTCAGGGCCATATTGCTGAAAAATCACAGTGTCATTCTGTGACGTATCAGGCAAACAACCTGATAAATTATCTTCATATACCCAAAGTCTTTTCGTTATGACCACTTGAAATTGAGCATCCGAAATGTCATCTATTCTATTGATTACTACCCCTCTAATGTACCCTTCCCCATTAATTGCAGAAAGATCATTCAAATAAGATATAGTGATAATGTACGTGCTATCTTGTGTAGTTATACTAGCATACAATCCAGTGATACCACCGGCTAGTGTTCCCCCTACGACAACAAGACTATGGCATTCAAAATCTATCTCCGGGAGGAGTGCACTATTACAGTAAGTGTAGTGGCAGATGCCTTGCATATCGTTAACAAGTATCAAAGTATCAGGAAAATGGCCAGGGGTAAGCCACTGACAACCCGATCCTGACAAATCATACACATAACACGAGGTGTCACACTGGAAATTTACCATCAACTCTTCTTCGTAGCATTCCGTATCCTGCAGGCATAGTCCAATCGAAGCCACATCGCAGGAGGTGACACGGAGCGACCGCAGGTCGTAACCCATCAGTCTGGGGTCGTCAGCGGAGGTGATGTCCTGCGGCGGCAACACCTCGTCCATCTCGCAGATGCAGATGCGTTCAAAAGCGGGATAGTAGCGGTACTTGTACATCCCCTCATAGTTCCAGGCGTCTGACAGCTGCTCGAAATGCACGCCCGGCACTGCGTGGAAGGTGGAATCGTAGAATGTGACCGTGCACCCTGACGGAGAGTTCGTGAACGGCTGGCACACATAGCTGGACACCAGAATTCTGAAGGTCTCACCAGCCAGCGTGAAGCTGTTGCAGGTGTCGGCCTCCGTGAAATGGATGTTGATGGCACCATGATGATAAAGCCACTCGCTGTGCGCCACCCCGTTCGAGTCCAAATCGCAGTTGAGGTCTATCGCGCCGCTGCTCAACACGCTGCCATTGTGGGTGATATAAGCCGTAACCTGCATCCTGTCGGTCATCCCGAACAACCCTTCCCCGCCTCGCTCGGCCTTCTCCACCAACTGGGGTGAGGTGGAAGACAAACGAATGCCGAAAGCACTTCCTTTTCCCTCCGAACAGAGCACCTTACAGGTTGCTCGGCCGTCGGCGGTCTCGGCCGTCACGAAGTAGAGGCCGCTGTGGGGGAAGGTGAGCGAAAGGGTGTGCTCGCCAGCCGGCAGTGTCTCCGTGCGCTGGCAGCAGAGCCGTCCCTGCACATCCATTACCTGCAGGCGCACACTCCCAGCCATGCGGGTAGTCAGCTTCACGCTGCTCTCCCCCATACAGGGGTTGGGATAGTTCTGCGACAGCTCCAGCTTGTTCTCCGCCACATACTCGTCAATCCTCGTAGCACAATTAGCCAGGATAGTGTCCGGCCAGTACATCTTAAAGGTCTGGTAATGATACGGATACTCGCACGGCGGCATACATACCCGTACTTCCACGCTGTCCCATGGAACAAGCCTTCCGTTCATGTAGGTGTGAATCACGTTTACCGCACAGGTGTCTTCCTGCGCCTTCGCGCTGAACCCTCCCGCCACCAGCAGTAGGGCGAGAAGGGCGGTAATGATGCTGTGAGTGGGTTTCATGGTTGGGGGTGTTTGATTATTAAATTATGAAGTTGTGAAATTATGAGGTTTTGAAGTGAAGGTGGGGTTTGAGTTAAGGAGTTAAGGAGTTAAGGGGTGTTGGTATCGTTAATCTCTTAATCTTTTCATCTTTTCATCTTTTCCTCATATACTCGCATCCTCATATCCTCATATCCTCATATCCTCACATCCTCATATCCTCACATCCTCTCATCCTCACTTCACTCTCTTCACCAGCTCCCAGGCATCATCCACCTGCTGCTGCAGGACCTCAAAACGTTTCACCAGCTTCCCGGCTTCGGCAGCCACCGGAGCATTGGTCTGCGACAAGACTTGCAACAAGCAAGCATCGGTATAAAGTGATGACGCATAGATGCTATTGGGTCTGTGTACATATTTATACCGGTTCTCAATTGCGCCACGGTCTGAGGAGAAACGTTCCGCCACCGCAGGCACATTGGCGGGCAATCCAACCCAAACCAGCTTGCCATCCACCTCTGCCGACGGGAAATTCATGCCCTTATAGTCGTCCAACATCTGACTAATCTGGCGCATATCGGCCTCCAAATCCTCGAGATGCTTCTTGACATCTGCGAAATAGCTGTTACAGGTGGCAGCCACATTCAGCTTTGAAAGTTCCTCGCTGCTGCATTCGGAAAGCTCCGGCAGGATCAGCTGGTAAATCATCTCGATATTCTCCTCGTGAGCCTTGCGCACTTTGTCGCGGTTCTTGCTTTTCTCAATGAAATCCAGCTCATCCACCACATGGCCCAAAATGATGGAACGCACCTTATGAGCGGCAGCGGCAGCCTTGTCGCCGTCGAACTTACCCTTGATGGAGGGGTACTTCTCGGAAGCGCTGGCGTATGCCTTGCTGATTTCCCCGTAGGTGTTGGCCGCATCCAAGAAGTAGAGCGTGTACTGACTATAACGCTGGTTCTTGTACGGCATGATGTCGTCGGGCAGCACCATCTGCAAATGATCCAGCACCTCCTGCGCACGCTGCAGCTTATAGAGGTTGCCCTCAGCGGCTTCCGCGCCATTACCTGCATTCTCGTAGGCCCTAAGATAAGCGTTGTACTCGTTGACCAAGTCCTTGGCCACCTGCGTGTGCATGGTGATGATGGAGAGCGCCAGACGCACATTGTCCTCCGAATTATAGACCCTCGGGTCGTTGATGCCGCCCCATGCATACTGGTATGGCGTGTGGGTCTTCAACGCATCGGGATTCTTCACCACATCAGGACGGGTGTGGTCGTCGAACTTGTGCATGATATTATCATAAAGGATGTCGGAGTTAGAAGAACAGTTCTTCTTCACGGGCACCAGACGGTAGGCGAAGCCCTCATTCTGCAAATATTCGTCCAGACCGAAACTTCTGAGCGTTGAGGAAGCGAAATAGAGCGGGCGGTCCCAGTTGCTGTTGGCCACCATCTCCAGCACCATCAAATCACTGCGGGTCAGATAGAAAGCATCACCAGCTTTCTTGTCATCGGGCTTATAGGTGAAGAAGATACGGTCCACAATATTGGCCGTGTCGGGGCCCACCACGGTACCCGTTTCAATGACATGCTTACGGTCAACGTCGATATAGAAACGGTTGCCATAATCGGCCATGATAACTTGGCCGATATTATGGCTGGCACTTTTCACCTCTCTCAGGAAATCTTTCAGTGCCATGGGTTTAGTGTCATCGTTGCCGATGAGCACCACATCGCGGCGACCGTCACGGTACTGCTCCCACGTGAAGTCGATGGGCAGCGGGTCTGATTCGTAGGCTTTGCGCTTCATCTGATCGACATACCAGCCGGCGGAGAGCAGCGACAGGTTGCAGTTGCGCACGTCGGTACGGTAGCCTTCCACCTCCTGGGCGTACCAGATGGGGAAGGTGTCGTTGTCGCCCATCGTGAACAAGATGGCATTCGGCGCGCATGAGTCGAGGTAGGCCTTCGCCGCAGCCAAGGCCGTATAGCGGTTCGAACGGTCGTGGTCATTCCAGTTTTCTTTCGCCAGCACACCCGGCACCAGCAGCAGGCAAACCAGCGTGGCTGCTGTCGGGACGACAATCTGCACCACCTTGCTCTTCATCTTTTCAAACAAAGAATAGATGGCATACACACCAAAGCCTATCCAGATACAGAAGGCATAGAACGAGGCCGCGAAGGCGTAGTCACGCTCACGGGGCTGGTAGGCGTACATGTTCAGGTAGAAAGCGATGGCCAAACCTGTCATCAGGAAGAGCATCAGCACCACAAACGAGTTTTTCAGGTCGCGGGTAGAGTAGAAGATGAGGCCGATGAGACCGAGCAGCAACGGCAGCATGTAGTACTTGTTGTTGCCCTTGTTTTTCATCGAGGCCACATCGGTCGGCTGGTCACCGAGACGGGCATTGTCGATGAAAGGAATCCCACAAATCCAGTTGCCATTCATGTCATCGCCCAGACCTTGTATGTCGTTCTGGCGTCCGGCGAAATTCCACATGAAATATCTGAAATACATATAGTTAAACTGATAGCGATGCATGAAAGTGATATTCTCGCTGTAGGATGGGATTTTCTGCGACTTGAGCATCTTCTGCTCCAGCTGCGGGTCGCCACCAGCCACCCAGCTCACATACTCTCTCTTGTGACCAGCATCGTACATACGCGGCATGAACACGGAATGTCCACTCTTGTAGATGGGCTTCGACTTGGTCTGCGTGACAATATATTTGCCTGACACAGTGTCGCGCACATACACCACACCATCATTCTTGCTACTCACTTGTTTGGAGTTGTAGGTGCGGCCAGTCAGCACCGGCGTGTCACCGTACTGCTCGCGGTTGAGGTAGGCCAGCAGGGCCACGGCATCCTCCGGGTTGTTCTCGTCGATGGTCGGATTGGCATTGGAGCGAATCACGAGGACGAAGAAGGTGGAGTAACCTACAAGGAGGAAGAAGAAACTGTAGAAAACAGCCAAGGTGACGGTGGATTTCTTCTTATAACCGAAGAAAAGCCCCAACGCAATAATCGCGGCAAGGATGATGAAGAAGATGATCGTACCCGAATTGAAGGGCAGATGCATATTGTTGACGGCGATTCTCTCGAAGATGCCCGCGAAGTTGACCACATTGGGGATGATGAAATAGAGCACCAAGCCCAACAAGATGAACGAGCCGACCAAGGAGAAGAGCACACCCCAATTGGCAAGAGAGTGGAAAGTTCCCTTCTTGGCGCAATAGATGGTGAGCGGAACGGTTACCAGAAGCCAGATGGCGAACATGGCTGCCATAGGGAAGAAGAAGGCCGCAATTGCGGAGATGACATCGATGGTGAGCAGAACCCCCATGTGGTCGGCCTTCTTGCACAGTTTGAAGTAAACAATCAGCACCACAGCCGGGATGGTCAGCAAGTTCAACAGGTGAACTCCGATGGAAAGACCTATCAGATAGGCGATAAGAACGATCCAGCGGTGCGGATTGGCACCGGGTTTAGGGTTGTCGTATTCGAAGTCCCACTTCAGGATGCACCAGAACACCAGTGCCGTGAAGAAGGAGGACATGGCATACACCTCGCCCTCCACAGCGGAGAACCAGAACGTGTCGGTGAAAGTGTAGGCCAGGCTGCCCACGAGGGCGGAACCGAACACGGCAATCATGCGGCCCGTGGTCATCTCGCCGCTCTTAGCCACCAGCTTGCGGCCCAGCATGGTGATGGTCCAGAACAGGAACATGATGGTCAGACCGCTACAAATGGCTGACAGACAGTTGATACAGAAGGCCACCTTCGTAACATCGCCGCCAGCGAAGAGGCTGGCCACACGGCCCAGCAGCTGGAAGGTCGGTGCTCCAGGCGGATGGCCCACCAGCAGTTTATAGTCGGTAGCGATATATTCACCGCAATCCCACCATGAGGCGGTAGGCTCCGCCGTCATGATGTACACTACACAAGCCAGGATGCCCACGAGCAATCCGAGGATAATGTTCGTCCACTTGTACTGTTTCGTCATTGTTTAATGTTTTTAGTTATAATTTTTATATCAAATTCAACAATAAAATGCCTATAAGTCAGCATTTTACACAAAACACCAACTTATAAAGTGACAAGCGCAAAGTTACGTATTTTTTTTCATTTAGAAGCCGCAATTTTGCACATTTCGGCACAAAAAAAAGCTGCGGAATCACTCCCACAGCTTCTTTCGTATAACCAATTAAATCTCAACTATTTGAGAAGTTTTTTCTTCAAAACGTCCAACATGTCGATGGTCATGGTTTCGAGGTTGTATTGGGGCTTCCAATCCCACTCGTTGCGAGCCGCGCTGTCGTCCATGTAGTTCGGCCAGCTGTCGGCGATGCCCTGCTTCAGCGGATCCACATCGTAGGTCATCTGGAAATCAGGAAGATGTTTCTTGATTTCAGCGCAGATGGTCTCAGGACCGAAGCTCATTGCGGTGACATTGAAAGAGTTGCGGTGGATGAGACGGGTAGGATCAGCCTCCATCAACTGGCAGATGGCATGGATGGCGTCGGGCATGTACATCATGTCCATCAGAGTACCTTCTTTCAGCGGGCAGGTGAACTTACCTTCCTTGATAGCAGCGTAATAGATTTCCACGGCATAGTCGGTGGTGCCGCCGCCGGGGAGGGTGACGTTGGAGATGATGCCGGGGAAACGCACCGAACGGGTGTCCACGCCGAAACGCTTGTGGTAGTAATCGCTGAGCAATTCACCGGTGACCTTGGTAACACCATAGATGGTCTTCGGACGCTGGATGGTGTCCTGCGGGGTGCCGTCGTGCGGGGTCTCAGGGCCGAAGGCGCCAATGGAGCTGGGGGTGAAGACGGCGGTGTTGCACTCGCGGGCCACTTCCAGGCAGTTGATGAGCGCGCCGATACCGACATTCCAGCCCAGCATCGGGTTGAGCTCGGCCTTGGCCGACAGGATGGCAGCCAAGTTGAAGATGGTGTCGATATTGAATTTCTTGACAGCGTCGGCGATGTCCTGCGCCTTGGTGGCATCAATCTTCACCGACGGACCGGCTTCGGCCAATTCGGGACGGAGGGGATAAATCAAATCGCTGGCGACCACATTGTCGCTGCCGTAAATCTTACGGAAGGCGGGAGTTAATTCGGAACCGATTTGTCCGGAAGCTCCAACGATCAAAATTCTTTTCATTGCTGATATATTTTTTGGTTAAAGGTAAAATTTTCGAGGCGCAAAATTACAAAAAAAGCTGACAATAACGAATGGCTATTTTTGATTTTTTCATAAGACCTCCCCTACTCCACCGACACCGACTTGGCCAAGTTGCGGGGCTTATCGACATTGCAGCCGCGCAACACCGCCACATGATAGGCCAGCAGCTGCAACGGCACACACGAAATGAGCGGGGTGAGCAGCTCCTGTGTCTGCGGGATTTCGATACAATAGTCCGACATCTGTTTCACCAGTTCGTCGCCGCGGGTGACCACCGAGATGATTTTCCCCTTGCGGGCCTTCACCTCCTGGATGTTGCTGACGGTCTTCTCGTAGGTCTCCTGTTCGGTGGCGAGTACCACGACGGGCATCTCCTCATCTATCAGCGCGATAGGACCGTGTTTCATCTCCGCCGACGGGTAGCCTTCAGCATGGATGTAGGAGATCTCCTTCAGCTTCAGAGCGCCTTCCAACGCGACCGGGAAGTTGATGCCACGTCCGAGGTAAATCGCATTCCGTTTGTCCACAAACGTCTTGGCGATCTCGCGGATCTGGTCGTTCAGCTTGAGGGTCTCCTCCACCTTGGCGGGGATTTCCTCCAGGTTGTTAACGATGTCGTGATATTCGGAGAGGGCGAGTGTGCCCTTCTTGCGGGCGAGGCAGAGCGCCATCAGCGTGAGCACGGTCACCTGGGCGGTGAAGGCCTTGGTGGAGGCCACACCGATTTCAGGTCCGGCATGGGTGTACGAGCCGGCGTGGGTGGCGCGGGCGAGCGTGGAGCCCACCACATTGCAAATGCCGATCACCGTGGCCCCACGGCTCTTGGCCAGCTCTACGGCAGCAATCGTGTCGGCGGTCTCGCCAGACTGCGAAATCGCGATCACCACATCATCCTCATAGATAATTGGATTCCTGTACCGGAATTCGGAGGCATACTCCACCTCAACAGGCACACGCACCAAGCTCTCGAAGAGGTATTCAGCCACCGTTGCGGCGTGCCACGAGGTGCCACAAGCCACCATGATGAAACGGCGGGCGTTCATCATCTTGGTCTCATATTCAATAATTCCGCCCAAAGAAACCACATCCTTCTTGACGTTCAAGCGGCCACGCATACTATCCTTGATCGCCTTGGGCTGCTCGAAAATCTCCTTCAGCATATAATGGTCGAAACCGCCCTTCTCCAACTGCTCAAGGTTCATCTCGAGTTTCTGCTGGTAACGGCGTTTCTTTCCTTCTTCATTCACATTTCTGATTTCCAATTTCTTACCCGGAATGGCGACAGCCACATCACCGTCCTCCAGATAAACCACCTTCTTGGTGTACTCCACGATGGGGGCGCCATCGGAGCCGATAAAGAACTCGTTATCGCCCACGCCGATAAGCAGCGGGCTGCCCTTCTTGGCAAGGATGAGCTGGTTGGGGGCATCAGCATGAAGAATGGCCAACGCATAAGTGCCCACCACGCCCGAAAGCGCGATACGCACAGCCTCTTCCAACGTAACATCCTCTTTTTTAAAGATATCCTCCACCAGATGCACCAGCACCTCGGTATCAGTACCGCTTTTGAAGGTATAGCCACGGCTGATCAGCTCCTGCTTCAGCACCAGATAGTTTTCGATGATGCCATTGTGGATGAGGGCGATCTTGCCGTCGGCGGAGAGATGCGGGTGGGCGTTCTCGGTATTGGGCTCACCGTGGGTGGCCCAGCGGGTATGGCCGATACCCGTATGTGCCGACACATTCTTGTTGGCGCACATCTCGTCCAGGTCGGCCACTCGGCCGCGACATTTGTATAAGGCTATACTGTCCTGCTGCAACAAGGCCACGCCGGCGCTGTCATAGCCACGATATTCGAGTCGTTTCAATCCTTTAATCAGAATCGGGTATGCCTCTTTGCATCCCGTATAAGCAACAATTCCGCACATGATAGGTTAATGGTAAATGGTTTTGAAAGGTCTAATATTCCGTATAATAGATTTCCAGTCGGGCACGGTCGGAATAGAGCTCGTCGGTGCCTCGGAAAACGAGCCGGTTGCCACGCACACCCGCACCGCTGACCACGATATTGAGCCCGACATCACTACTTTCCTGTTTGAGTTTCTGCTGTACATAGTTGGTGATCCTGAAGCGATACTCCTTTGTCTTTTCATCATAGATTCCGCCGAAATAGCTGCTGGAAGTAAGGGAAGCATCATCGGGGGTATAGGTGGTGGTGCCGTCCGACTTGACAACCTGCAGTGAGAGGTTGTAGGGTTGGAAGAAGTAGTCCTCGTCGGCAGAGATGTTGGTAAGCACCAGCTCGGCACGGTTGATTATCACATTCTTACCCTCAAAGGCCTGTCTCAGGTCTGCGAAGGTGACGCGGGTCTTCACACCGCCTGTCGGTTGCAGGTACAGGGTTTGTGTGCCGAGGGTGGTGTCGCCCTGCAGCACCTGCCGCTGGAAGTCGATATTGCCACGAGTGTAGTCATGGGTATAAAAATTGTAGCGCACGCAGTCGGTGGAGATCGGGAAAGTGTATTTCTTACGCTCGTGACCGACTTTATAATAAAGGGTGATGCCGGTCATAGCGGAAGTGAGGCTCATGTAGCAGAGATTGCCAGTGCGACTGGGGACGGACTCCGCACGCACGCAGAGTCCGTAGAAGGCATTCTGGAAGGCGGAAGCGCTGACCAGCTGCGACTTTGTCATGTGAAGCAGCCGTTCGCCGAACTCGTTGGTGAGACGGAGTCTCAGGTGGGCGGCGGTCGTTGCGGTATCAAGTCTCACAGGCGTGGTGGGTTGCGGGCGGATGTAGGTGCTGTTGTACACGAGGTCGGTGGGGAGCACCTGCGGGGCATCATCGTTGCTGTAGTACTGGTCGGCGGCAAGTGCCTCCGCCAGCTCGAAGGCGCTGAAGCGGATGGGCGACATCGTGTCGCCGAAATAGCCCGAATACTGGAGGCTGAGCACCACCGAGTCAAGCACGGCCTGTTTCGGGAACACCGTGTTGCTGCCCGACACCGTGAACTGGGTGCAGAAACCGGCGGCGGTCTGTCCGAAAACGGGGTCGTTGATAGTGCCCACCACGTTGTTGAGCAGCCCTTTTGTAGGGAGCGAGTCCTCTAGGATGGAATGGGCTGAAATGGCGACCTCGGTGAAGTCGGCACCGAGGATATCATCGTCCTGAAGATTCAAGCCAATAACGTCAATATCTTTTTTGCAGCTGCAAAAGCACAACACCCAAAGGGCGAGCAGCAGGATTGAACCGCATTTTTTCATTGTAAAAAGAGGTTAGAAAGTCAAAGGAGTCTTTTCCATTAAGGCATCGTAGAATTCGTTGTAACGATCCACGTAGTCATCGGTGGTGGGATGTACGAAGAGGTCGCGAGGATACGCGTCAAAGACAGGCTTGAGGTTGGGGTCATGGTCGGGATGGGCGACGACGGCCGCGTCGGAGAACTCGAGGGCCTTGCGGACCAATTCAGGATAGCCCGCCTTCTCAAGGCCGGCAGCGAATTTCTCCTCAATGCCCGTACCCACCAACTTCTTCTGAAAATTGTCGGATAGAGGCTCTTCAAACTGGTCATTATAAACAGAATAAACCAAACGTGTGTCCTGGAAAAGAGGATTGTCTTTATAGCAAGTCTTGATAAAAAGAGGGACCATCGAGGTAATCCAGCCGTGGCAGTGGATGATGTCAGGCGCCCAGCCCAGCTTACGAACCGTTTCAATAACACCTTTGGCAAAGAAAATCATCCTCTCATCATTATCAGCGAAGAAATCCCCCTCAGGGTCACGGTAGAGCTGCTTCCGTTTGAAATAGTCGTCACTGTCAATGAAGTAGATCTGCATCCGCACCACCTGCAAAGATGCCACCTTGATGATGAGCGGATGATCGGAATTGTCCAGGATGATATTCTGTCCCGACAGGCGAATCACCTCATGAAGCTGGTTCTTGCGCTCGTTGATACATCCGAATTTCGGCATGAAAGTGCGAATCTCGTTCTCTCTCTCCTGTATTCCCTGCGGAAGAAATCTACAAACATTTGACATATAACTCTCTGGTAGATATGGTAATATCTCTGGAGCCACATACAAAATCCTCTTTTTAGGCATAAGCTATAAATTTGCTTGCAAAAGTACAAAATATATTTATATTTTACAACAAACGATTGATTTTTTTCAATAAAATGCCAAAATGACAATTTTCTTCTCCTTCATCCTCCCAAAAAAATTTTTTGTTGTAAATTTGCCGCCGTAAAAATTAATAGCATGAAAAAAATCATACCCATCATCACCCTTCTTTTCAGCATTATCTTATGCGCCAGCGCACAGAAAACCTACCGCTACGAAACCATTGAAGGAGACCCTTTCGGAACCAAAATCTATACCTTGCAGAATGGATTAAAAGTATATATGTCTGTGTATAAAGATGCTCCGCGCATCCAGACTTACATCGCAGTTCGCGTGGGAAGCAAGAACGACCCGCACGAGACCACCGGTCTGGCCCACTACCTCGAGCACCTCATGTTCAAAGGAACCAGCCACATCGGCACCTCCGACTGGGAGAAAGAAAAGCCCATACTGGAACAGATCGAACAGCAGTTTGAAATCTACCGCACGGAGACCGACCCCGCCCGCCGCACCGCCATCTACCACGTCATCGACAGTCTCTCGTATGTGGCCAGCGGATATGCCATCCCCAACGAGTATGTGAAACTGATGAAACATATCGGCTCCAACGGCACCAACGCATGGACCTCCAACGACAATACGGTCTATGTGGAAGACATCCCCTCCAACCAGCTCGAAACCTGGGCCATGATTCAAGGAGAACGTTTCAGCGATCCCGTTATCCGCTTGTTCCACACCGAGTTAGAGACAGTTTACGAGGAGAAGAACCGCTCGCTCACCAGCGACAGCCGCAAGGCCAGCGAAGCCATGCTCACCGCCCTCTACCCCTCCTACCCCTACGGCACACAGACCACCCTCGGCGATCCCGAACACCTCAAAAATCCCTCCATCACCAACATCAAACGATTTGTGAGCACCTACTACGTGCCCAACAATATGGCCATCGTGCTCGCCGGTGACTTCAACCCTGATGAGGCTGTGGCCATCATTGAGAAATATTTCGGCAAGATGGAAGCCAAGCGTTTCCCGAAATTGGCCGCCCCCGCCGAAGCCGAAACCAAACCCCTGAAAAGTTCATCAGAGCTGACCATCGTGGGACAAGAGGCTGAATTTGTGAGCATTGCCTACCGCATCGGCAAGCCCGCCAACGCGCAGGAGCAATACCTGCTCCGCATGCTCGACTACGTGCTCAACAACGGCAAGTGCGGTCTTATCGACCTGAACATCAACCAGAAACAGCTCACCGCCAGCGCCTCCGCTTACCCATACGTGCTGTGCGACAACTCCTCTTTTGTGCTGTATGGAAAACCCAAGAAGGGACAGACCCTCAAGGAGGTGGAAGCCCTGCTGCTGGAACAGCTACAGCTGGTGTGCGACGGCAACTTCAGCGATGAGCTTATGACGGGCGCCATCAACAACATGAAATTGCAGGAGATGAGACAGTTAGAAAGCAATAGTTCGCGAGCTTCCAAGATGCTCAACGCCTTCACCAACGGCGTTCCGTGGTCGGAAGCCTGCAAGTCCATCGACATCTATGCCGGCATCACCAAGCAACAACTGGTAGAATTCGCAAAAAAATACTTCGACGGCACAGGCCACGTCACCATCTACAAGGTGCAAGGCGACCCCGAAGATGTGCATCCGGTGGCCAAACCGCCCATCACCCCCATCCAGGTTAATCGCGATGCAGAATCCGACTATTTCAAGATGGTGAAAGCCCGCAAAGTGACTGACATAGAGCCTGTTTTTGTAGATTTCAAAAAAGCCATCCAAAGCGGTGAACTCGACAAGAAAATCGAGTCGCACATCTATTGCGTGAAGAATGTGGAGAACCAATATTTCAATCTGCAGATTGTTTTTGAGGAGGGCGAACTGATGCGCCGCGAGCTCCCTATCGCCACAGCATACGTCAACTATTTGGGTACCAGCACTCTCACCGCCGAAGAGGTGAAGGCCCGTTTCTATCAGATGGCCTGCAACTTCAGCGTGTCGTGCTCGGATGAAAGGACCTTCGTCCACCTTTCAGGTCTGAGCGAGAACTTCGAGCCCGCCCTCGCCCTCGCCTTGGATGTGCTGCGCGACGGAAAGCCCGATGCCGCCTCTTTCAACGACATGATTGAGAACCGCATCAAGAATATGGAGGATGCCAAGAAGAGTCAGGACAAGGTGCTGGCCGCACTGCGTGTGTATGGCGAATACGGCCCCGAACTGGTCAACTTTTCGTTGAAACCCAGCGAGATGCGCGAGCTGAAGCCCGAGATGGTCACCGAAGGGCTGCATCATCTGCTGGAGTGTGCCCCCGAGTTCCTGTATTACGGTCCCCTTACCGTGAAGCAGGTGCGTAAAGTGTTGGCCGCCCACTACCAGCTGCCCGACAGCGACCACGCCTCCATCGTCACCACCGACTTTGAGAACCGTCCCGTACTCTCCGACCAGGTCTATTTCGTGCCCTTCAACGCAAAACAGGCCCGCCTCGTGACCTACACCCGTGGTCCGCAGTACGACCGCGCCATGATGCCTATCGTCACCATGTACAACAGCTATTTCGGCGGCGGCATGAACGCCATCGTCTTCCAGGAGATGCGCGAGAAACGCTCCCTCGCCTACACTGCCCAATCCTCCTACATCATCTCCAGCAAACCCATGGACTACACCTACAACTACTCCTTCATCGGCACCCAGAACGACAAGGTGGTGGACGCATGGACGGCCTTCAACGAGCTGTTTAACAGCATGCCCGAGTCGCAGGCCGCCTTCGAGCTGGCCCAACAAAACAGCAAGACCAACATTGCCACCAACCGCACCACTAAGGGCGCCATCCTCACCTCCTTCATCACCAACCAGCGGTTCGGCTTCAGCTACGACCGCCGCAAGGATATCTACGAGGCTCTCGACGGTTTCACCCTGCAAGATGTGGTCGATTTCAACCATCAATATATAAAAGACCAACCTAAAATCTACATGGTGTTAGGCCGCGAAAGCGAAATCGACCTGAAACAGATTGAGGAGAAATTCGGTCCGGTGAAGAAATTGACGCTGGAGGAGATCTTTGGATATTAGTTGAAAGTTAAGAGTTAAGGAGTTAAGAAGTTAAGAAGTTAAGTAGTTAAGAAGTTAAGGAGTGTAAGTTTCGCTAAAACACGAAACAGGCAATTAGAACAAATCAACCAATATTATCAACCATTTAAAAATCAAAACATTATGATTAACGAAAGAATGCAGAAAGAGATCAACGAACAGATCAATGCAGAATTGTGGTCTGGCTACCTTTATTTGAGCATGTCGGCATGGTTCACCCAGAACAACCTGCCCGGCTTCGCCAACTGGATGTACATCCAATATCAGGAGGAGTTCACCCACGCGATGAAGATGTTCCGCTATATCCACGAGCGCGGCGGCGTGGTGACCTTGAAGCCCATCAAGGCTGTCGATACCAAATGGAAGAGCGCCACGGCCATCTTCGAACAGACCCTCAGCCACGAGCGCACCGTCACCAGCCTCATCAACTCGCTGATGGACACCGCCCACGAAATCCGCGACTACGCCACCATCAACTTCCTCAACTGGTACGTTGACGAGCAGGTGGAAGAAGAGGCCAACGCTGAAGAGATTCTCGAGAAGGTGAAGATGATCGAGAAGGACAAGGCTGCCATGTACAACCTCGACAAAGAGCTCAGCACCCGCGTTTTTGTGGATGCCACCCTCAACGCAGAGTAATCTGACAGTTTTCCACAGAGCGCCCGTAACGATGAGAAAACCGGCACTCGCCATTTTACTTTTGTTCATCACCCTCGGAATTTCAGCCCAAGACCTGCGTGGCAGGATATTGGAAATCAACGAGGAAGGAGATACTGTACCTGTGGTGTATGCGATGGTGCAATGGATGAACACCTCCGTTGGCACGTTCACTGACGATGACGGCACTTTTGTGCTGCCTCGCACCACCACCGACACACTGGTCATCTCCTACGCCGCATATTCCACCGAAAAGCTGAGAATTGGAAAAGAGCAGGACGACCTCACCTTCATCTTGTCGAAAGGCCAGACCCTTGACGAGGTGCAGGTGGTGTCGCGCGACGGTTCGTTCATCTCCGTGGAGCCGA
Organism: Bacteroidales bacterium; assembly: GCA_017962845.1. Lineage (GTDB taxonomy): Bacteria > Bacteroidota > Bacteroidia > Bacteroidales > WCHB1-69 > UBA1756. The sequence continues at coordinate 17,391 of JAGCUN010000033.1, forward strand.
TACTTACCTCCGTCATCACCCAGCAGGGGCTACGACGTGCCGCCTGTTGCAATCTCGCAGAAAGCTTCGAGAGCACCGTGGCAGTTGATATGGAGTACTCCGATGCCGTGACAGGTGCCAAGCAGATTGCCATGTTGGGGCTTTCAGGAATTTACAGCCAGATTCTCCTTGAGAATGTGCCCTACATACGCCTCCTCACCCAGCAGTTCGGTCTCGGCTTCGTGCCGGGGGCATGGATGGAGAGCATCAGCGTGTCGAAAGGGGTTGCCTCTGTCAGCAACGGCTACGAGGCCATCACCGGACAGATCAATGTGGATTTCAAGAAGCCCGAGACCAACCAGGAACGACTTTTCCTCAACCTTTATGGCAACACGATGGGGCGTGGCGAGCTGAACCTCAACACCCGCTTCAACGTGGGCAAACAGCAGCGGGCCAGCACGATGCTGCTGCTCAACGCCGCCGACCAGTTTGCCAAGATGGACATGAACAAGGACGGCTTCCTCGATGTGCCCCGCAACCAGCAGGTGAACGTAATGAACCGTTGGGACTACACAATTCCCGAAAAGCTGAACGGCCGCACCCTAGTGGGGTTCGTGTGGGATAACCGCGTGGGCGGACAGAAAAATTACAACTGGAAACGAGACTACCTGTCAACAGAAATCTACGGCATCCATTTGGACAACAAGCGGTTGGACTTCATCACCAAGAACGGAATCCTGCTGAAGAGCGCAGACGAGAGCATCGGCACCATCGCCTCCTATACCGGTACATGGACCAACGGAGTGTTCGGGCTGCGCACAGTGGAGGCACAGCAACACAGTGCATATTTCAACATTTTGTATTCCAATAAGTTTGGAAATTCAAAGCGACACAAGCTCACGGCAGGTGGAAGTATGCAATACGACTTTTTCACCTGCACGATTAAAAACACATCCATAAATGGTTTGGAGCAATACGCCTACACGAATGGCACCGTTCATGAGGCGGTGCCGGGCGTTTTCGGCGAATACAGCTATATCATTGACCGCAAACTGGTGGTGATGGCAGGAATGCGCCTAGATTACAATTTCCTCTACCGACAGCTGTTCTGGACACCTCGCCTGCACGTCAAGTGGCAGGCCACCGAGAGCACGGCCATTAGAGCCTCTGCGGGCAAGGGTTATCGCAGCGCGTATCCCGAGGTGGAGAACCTGTCGCTGCTGACCTCCAATCGCACCTTCAACCTGTACGCAGGCGAGAGCAGGCGCGCGGAGGAGGCCTACAACGCCGGCATCAGTCTGGTGCAGACCTTCCACATGCCCGGCGGAATCGCCTCCGTGTCGGTGGATTATTTCTACACCCATTTCATCCAACAAACCCTTGTCGACCTCGACCTCGACGCGCACCATGTATATATGTACAACCTGAACGGTGCAGGCAACGGCACAGGCAACCTGTCGCACTCGCATTCGGTACAAGCAGAGATCACGCTGTGGCCTGTGGCCCGTTTCGAAATCCTCCTCGCCTACCGCTACAACGACGTGCGCTACCAGTCGCAAGGACAGTGGCGTAAAAAGGCGCTGATGAGTCCGCATAAGGCGTTAGTAAACCTCAACTACAGCACACGATACGACAAGTGGAAGTTCAACCTCACATTGCAGGTCAACGGACCGCAGCGGCTGCCTGACATGAGCGGCAACACTGCCAGCACACTACCCGAATACTCGCCCACCTATTGCATCCTGAACGGACAGATTACCAAAAAGTTCCGGAAATGGGAAATTTATGCTGGCGCAGAAAACATGCTCAACTACAAGCAGAAGAACCCGATTGTGGATGCTGAGAATCCCTTCGGTGAAAATTTCGATACCACGGTGGTTTACGCGCCCATCACCGGCATCATGGGCTACGTGGGTATTCGAGTGGTGTTGAAATGAAAAAAGGGAAAGGTCATTTGGATTTCATTCATCAAAAAAATAATCGTACTTTTGCAGCCGAATAATTTGAATAAGAAAAGAAACCGATTATCATCCAAAATCAAATAATCATGAAGGAAATCATCGTAATGTTAGCCGCCGTGACCCTGACTTTAGGCGCAATGGCGCAGAGCAAAACCACATCTTCCAGCTCATCCTCAAAAGCAACTACCAACACGACTACCCAAAGTCAGAGCAAAAACAGCAGCTACACTACCATCACCATCCAGACCAACGCCTCCAAGAACTGCAAGAGCTGCGTAAACCGCTTCAAAGAGAACGTGCCTTTTTTCAAAGGGGTGAAAGAGTACACCTTCGACTCGTCCACCGCCAAACTGACGGTAACCTACGATCCGAAAAAGACCACTGCCGACCAAATCCGCAAGCAGATTAGTAACCTCGGCTACGATGCCGACAAAGTGAAAGCCAACGAAGCGGCCCGCGCCAAGCTGCCCCCCTGCTGCAGCAAAGAGAGCTGCGGGAATTAAGGTATATTTGATAAATTGAAAGGTTAAACAGAAATATGGAGAACTATTTAATATCTGGCATTCAACAAATTGGAGTCGGAACTGAAAATTTCAGAAAGTCATGGGATTGGTATATTGAGATGTTTGGCATCAACATCCGGATTCTGGAAGACGACACTGTGGCGGAGCGTATGCTTCCCTATACGGGCAACCAGCCGCAGAAACGACATGCCTGTATCGCCGTGAACCTTCAGGGCGGTGGCGGTTTCGAGATCTGGCAGTACAGTGAGCGCAAACCTGTGCCCCCCGCACAGCCCGCCGCTGTTGGCGACCTCGGCGTCTTCGCCGCCAAGCTCAAATGCCGCAACGTACAGGCCTTCCACCAGCAACTCAGCGCCAAATGGCCGCAGTGCGGTCCCATATCCGCCCTGCCCGACGGCACCCCCTGTTTCTATGTCAACGACCTGTATGGCAACACGTTCCAAGTGGTACAGCAGCCTGACATCTTCATCGAGCAGCACTGCCTCACCGGCGGTATGGTCGGCGCCCTGGTCGGCGTGACCGACATGGAGGCCTCCATCCGCTTCTACCGCGAGGTACTCGGCTACGACACGGTGGTTTATGACCAGACCGGCACATTCGACGACTGGAGTCTCATGCCCGCAAGCGAGCAGCAGTACCGCCGCGTGCTGCTGACCGACACCACCCCTGCCAAAGGCCCCTTCAGCGCCCTGATGCCCAAAGGCTCCATCGAGCTGGTGCAGGCTCTCGACCGCACCCCACATAAGATTTACGAAGGCCGCTACTGGGGCGACCCCGGCTTCATCCAGATCTGCTACGACATTTCCAACATGAAGGCTCTCGGCGAGTTCTGCAAGGAGAAAGGCCACCCCTTCACCGTGGACAGCTGTCCCGACGGCGAGGTGTTCGACATGGGCGACGCCTCCGGCCATTTCACCTACATCGAGGATCCTGACGGCACGCTGATTGAGTTTGTGGAGACGCACCGCATCCCTGTGGTCAAGAAACTCGGCTGGTATATCGACCTGCGTAAGCGCGACCGCACGCAGCAGCTGCCCAAGTTCCTCCTCCGCATGATGGGATGGGTGTCGCGCCAGAAGCCCAGTAATCGCTAATTTACTGATAATGAGTAAAAACAATAAAACTTTGCGGGTGTGGATTACGGGGGCTTCATCGGGCATGGGAGAGGCGTGCGCCTACCTTTATGCCGCGCGAAAAGCCCAGCTAATTCTCACCTCCTCATCGTTACAGAAGTTGGAGCCCGTGGCCGAGAAATGCCGCTCGTTGGGCGCGGAAGTTCACCTCCTCCCCTACGACCTCGAACAGTTAGCGTGCATCCCGGCACTCTCGCAGCAAGCCTGGCAACAGTACGGTGGTCTTGACATCCTGTTCTGCAACGCCGGCGTGAGCCAGCGTACCAACGTGGAGGAGACCTCCATGGAGGTGTTCCACAAAATCATGGACATCAACTTCTACGCACCGGTGGAGATGACCAAGGCCATCCTGCCGCTGATGCTGGAGAATGGCGGGGGCAACATCGCTGCCACCACCTCTATTGCAGGCTGTTTCGGTTTCCCGCTGCGTTGCGCCTACAGCTCGTCGAAGCACGCGCTATACGGCTTTTTCGAAACCTTGCAGGCCGAATACACCGACAAGGGCATCCACACCACCCTCGTGTGCCCAGGGCGCGTGCGCACCGATATCTCGCTGAACTCGCTGGACCGCAACGGGCAACGGCGCGGTGTGATGGACCCCGGACAGGCCAACGGCATCAGCGCCGAGAAGGCGGCTAAGAAAATTGTGCGCGCCATCGACCGGAACAGACGCGAGGTGCTGGTCGGCGGAAAAGAGCTTATCATGGTGTATATCAAGCGGTTTTTCCCTGGCCTATGCGCACGGCTGGCACGGAAGATTAAGCCCATGTAAGGTTGGATAAAGCTATGAAATCCCATTATGGTAATCTTGTTCAATAAACCCTTCGGAGTACTGAGTCAATTCACGCCTGAGGGGGGACATCGTGCCCTTGACGAGTTCGGTTTTCCTGCTGGAGTTTATGCTGCGGGCCGGCTGGACCATGACAGTGAGGGCGCCTTGCTGCTGACTGACGACGGGAGACTGATCAAGCAGCTGCTGGATCCGAAGAATGCCCATCCCCGCACCTACCTCGCCCAAGTAGAAATGGAGGGTGTTCAGATAGTATATACAGCAAGCGGGCACGCCAAATGGCATGCCCGCTATTGTTTGATCACACAACGCAAGTGCGAATCCTACAGTTCTTTCGAGTAGTTGGGCGACTCGCTGGTGATGGTGATGTCGTGCGGATGGTTCTCCACCACACCGGCGGCGCTGATGCGGCAGAAACGGGCCTCATGCAGCTTCTCAATGGTAGCGGCACCGCAGTAGCCCATGCCAGAGCGCAGACCGCCCGCCATCTGATAGAACACCTCGTACAAGGTTCCCTTGTACGGCACACGTCCGGAAATGCCTTCCGGCACCAGCTTCTTGGCATCCTCCACATCGCTCTGCATATAACGGTCTTTTGAACCGCACTGCATGGCCTCCAAGGAACCCATTCCTCTGTAAGTCTTATACTTACGACCATTATACAGGATGGTGGCACCCGGAGCTTCTTCCACACCGGCCAGCATACCGCCGAGCATCACGGTGTCGCCACCGGCGGCCAAAGCCTTCACGATGTCGCCCGAGTAGCGCAGACCGCCATCGGCGATCAGCGGCACGTCGGTACCCTTCAGCTCTTTGCTCACGCCATAGATGGCACTCAGCTGCGGCACACCCACGCCAGCCACCACACGGGTGGTACAGATGGAGCCGGGACCGATACCCACTTTCACGGCATCAGCGCCCGCATCCACCAGACGGCGTGCGGCATCGGGAGTAGCGATGTTGCCCACCACAACATCCACAGTGGAGAAGTTGCGTTTCACCTCCTTCAAGGCATTGATGACACCGGCAGAGTTGCCGTGGGCGGAATCGAGCACCAGCGCGTCAACGCCGGCCTCCACCAAAGCCTCCACACGGGCAAGAGTCTCGTGCGAGATGCCCACACCGGCAGCCACCAACAGACGGCCGCTGGCATCCTTCGACGCATTCGGCTTGTCCTTCGAGTTGGTGATGTCGCTGTAGGTAATCAGCCCCACCAGACGATACTGGTCGTCCACCACAGGCAGCTTCTCAATCTTGTAGCGCTGCAAAAGCTCAATCACCTCATTCATGTCATCGTAATGCGTGGTGGTGATGAGATTTTCTGTTGTCATCACTTCGGTGATGGGACGTGCCATCTTGGTCTCGAAACGCAGGTCGCGGTTGGTGACGATGCCCACCAGCACCCCCTTCTCGTTGATGACCGGGATACCACCGATGCGATACTCTCGCATGATACGCTGGGCGTCGCCCACGGTCTTGTCGGGCGTGATGGTCACGGGATTGTTGATCATACCATTCTGGGCACGCTTCACCATGCTGACCTGATGTGACTGTTCGGCGATAGGCATATTTTTGTGAATCACACCGATACCGCCTTCGCGAGCCATGGCGATGGCCATCTTGGCCTCGGTGACGGTGTCCATGGCAGCCGACACAAACGGGGCATTCAGACGGATGTTGCGGGTGAAACGGGTACCCAACGTCACCTCGCGGGGAAGGATTTCCGAATAGGCGGGCAACAAGAGCACATCGTCGAATGTCAGCCCATCAAATTGAATTTTATCTTGTATAAATGACATAATATTAGGTTTTTAGTGATGATTCGAGAAAAGTGAGAAAATAAGAATTTTCTCTCTTAGTGGAAATAATTGCGGATCAGGATGATCGGGGTGCAACGGTCGCCGCTACCGCTCACGAGGTCCATCAAGCTGGCCAACAGGTCGCGATAGAGACGCGGGGTAGTACCCTGGCTCTGCATCGAACCCATCAGATTGCTGTTCTTGGCAGCGATCTCTTTTTCAATAGCAGCCGTCAGCTCAGCACCATTCAGCTTACCAAATTTATCATCTGCCAAAGCCTTCACTTTCAACTCATTGGGAGTACCTTCCATAATTTCAGGATGGGTGTAGGCCGGCATGGTGATCGGATCAGCAAATTCCCAAATTCCACCTTTAGGATCTTTGAAACAGCCATCACCATAGATACCCACGATGATATCCTTACCCGTAACGGCTTTCAGCTCATCATGCACTTTGTGTACCAGCTCCAGAGCCTCGGCGGTCTTGGGGAACAGTTTGATACGCTCCTCATCGGTCTTGTTGGAACCGAGCAAACCATACTGGCAGCGGTCGGACAGGATGTCGGCGAGGGTGAACACATTGTTGCCGCCCATCGCACGTTTTTTCTCTTCATAATCATGCAGATTACCCAAGATAACCCACTCATTAGCAGCAGCTCCACAGAAGTCGGGACGCACCTCAACAGCGGCTTTCTCCTGTTCGCAAATCTCCTTATAATACTCATCATAATTCATTTTGGTGAAAGGATGGTTGCGAAGCACGTTGCCCACCTCGTCCTCTTCGGGCATGACGAGCACGATCTTCTTGGCGGCGCGGGCGATACCTCTGAGGATGATGGCGAAGCGGTTGCGCGAATAAATGGGGTTCAAGATATAGATGGTGGCGTTCTCACCACATTTTGCCTTCACATCCGCAGCGATGTCATCCACTGTGACATAGTTGCCCTGCGAGCGGGCGACCACCGACTCGGTGATACCTACTACTGCACGGTCGCAAATGTCGAACTCGTTGTTGGGTTTGCGGATAGCATCCAGCACACTTTCTACAACGATAGCAGCGAGATTGTCACCTTCTCTGATGATGGGGCAGGTGAGACCCATAGCAATAACTCCTTGATTCATTTGATTTTAATTTTTAATGGTTGATATTGATGTTTGTTTTCATAATGTTCAAAAATAATAACTCTCCCCTACTCCGCGCTTCCTCCAATACGAGCTTTGATGATGGTGGCCCACAGTTTCGACACGTCGGTGCTTGACTCGGCATGGCAGAGGAAGCACTCCATGGTGTTTTTCATCAGCATGGCGATGGTGAGCGGTCCCACACCACCCGGAACGGGCGTGATGTAGCCGGCCACCTCCTTCACATTCTCAAAGTCCACATCGCCGACCACTTTGCCTTCGGCGTTGCGGGTGATGCCCACGTCGATCACCACCGCGCCGGGCTTCACCATGTCAGCGGTGATGAGTTTCTCCTGACCGGCGGCCACCACGAGGATGTCGGCCAGCAGCGTCACGGCACGGAGGTCGCGGGTGCCGGTATGCGCCATCACCACCGTGGCATTCTCGTCCAGCAGCAGCTTCGCTACCGGCTTGCCTACGATATTGCTACGCCCCACCACCACGGCCATCTTGCCACGGATCTCAATCCCCGTGCTCTTGATGAGCTGGATGATGCCCTTCGGCGTACACGGCGCGATACAGTGCGTGCCCTGCCACAACGAACCCACATTCAGCGCATGGAAACCATCCACATCCTTGTGTTTCTCAATGGCATCCACCACACGGTCCTCGTTGATATGGTTCGGCAACGGCAGCTGCACCAAGATACCGTCCACCAGCGGGTCGGCATTCAGCACATGGATGATGTTGATGAGCTCGCTCTCGCTGATGTTCTCCTTCAAGGCAATCAAACGGGCATCCATGCCAATCGTCTTGGCGGTCTTCACCTTGTTGGTGACATACTTCAGGCTGCCCTCGTCTTCGCCGACAATGATGACGTAGAGCGACGGGCGGCGACCATACTGCTGCTCCAACAACGGGATCTGCTCATGGATTTTCTCCTTGATGCGCGCTCCCAGTTTTTTTCCGTCAATGATTTGAGCCATGGTTTTTAGATTAAAAGATTAAAGGATGAAGAGATTAGAGTATGTGAGAAGATTTCAATTTACAATGAACAATGTACAATGTACAATTATTAGTTTTCAATTATCAATTTCAAACGCCCAGTGGGCGATGTCGTTACGATAGAAGAGGTTGTCGCAGTGGATTTTAGCAACTTCGGAATAGACTTTCTGTTTCAAGGTGGGGATGTCGTCGCCTTCAGCCACCACCATCATCACACGGCCACCGGCAGTTTTAAGAACGCCGTTGTCCATCTTGGTACCCATGTGGTAGATGCGGGCCTGCACTGTGTCAACGCCCTCAATGGCAAACCCTTTGTCGTATGAGCCCGGATAGCCATTGGAGGCCAGCACCACGCCCATCGTCACTTTAGACGACCAATGCAGCTGCTGCTTCGGTTCGCAAAAGCGAGCAACCGCAGCGAAGATGTCAAAGATGTCGCTTTCCATCAGCGGCAGCACCACCTCGGTTTCGGGGTCTCCGAAACGGGCGTTGAACTCGATCACCTTGATGCCCTGCGGGGTTTTCATCAGTCCGGCATACAGCACGCCCGACAGCGGACAGCCCTCTGCGCACATGGCTGCAGCGGTAGGTTTCAGAATATGCTCCAAGGCAAATGTTCTGTCCTCATCGGTGATAAACGGCAGGCCCGTATAGGCACCCATGCCGCCCGTGTTGGGTCCTTTATCGCCATCGAAGGCGCGTTTGTGGTCCTGCGAAAGCGGCATCGGATACACCTTCTCGCCATCCACAAAGCACATGAACGAGAACTCGGGACCGGTGAGGAAGTCTTCCACCACCACCTTGCCGTCGCCGAAGTGCGAGTCGGTGAGCATATCCTTGAGGGCGGCCTTGGCCTCCTCCAGATTTTCCGCAATCACCACGCCCTTGCCAGCAGCGAGCCCGTCGTATTTGAGCACCGCTGGGAAAGGTCTCCCCTGCACGTATGCCAAAGCCTCCGCATAGTCGGTAAAGCTGCGGTAACCAGCCGTCGGAATATCGTATTTCATCATCAGTTCCTTGGCGAACTCCTTGCTGCTCTCGATGCGGGTGGCCAACTTCGTATGACCGAAAATCGCCAATCCAGCGGCACGGAAAGCATCCACAATGCCCACCGCCAGAGCCGCCTCGGGGCCCACCACGGTCAGGTCAATCTGGTTCTCCTGGGCGAAACGCAACAGTCCCTCCACATCGGTATCTTTCAACCCGATGTTGGTAGCGATGGCGGCAGTTCCCGCATTGCCGGGAGCACAGAAAATCTGACCCACCTGCGGCGAACGATGTAGCGCATCCGCAATGGCATGTTCGCGACCTCCGCCTCCGATGACTAGTACTTTTTTCATGTTGGATTGTAAGATTAAAAGATTATAAGATTAAAAGATTAAAAGATTAAAAGATTATGAGATTATATGAGGATGCGATTATATGATAATTATACATTGTACATTGTACATTGTCCTAGTGTTTGAAGTGGCGGACGCCGGTGAAGAGCATGGTGATACCCAGCTCATCGGCTTTCTTGATGGCATCTTCGTCGCGGATGCTGCCGCCGGGCTGCACGATGGCGGTCACGCCGTACTTGGAAGCCAGCACCACCGTGTCGTCGAAAGGCAGGAAGCCATCGGAAGCCAAGATGATATTCTCGGTAAAACCTGCGGCTTTTGCTTCATTGAGGGCGATCTCAGCCGAACCCACGCGGTTGGTCTGTCCGGCCCCGATGCCGATGGTATGGTTATCACGCACCACAGCGATGGCGTTCGACTTCACATGCTTCACGATTCTCCAGCCGAAGGCCATATCTTTCATCTGCGCCTCGGTGGGCTTCACCTTCGTTACGCACATATCGGCCGTCAGCGTCTCCATCTGGGTGTCGAGATGCTGGGCCAGCAAGCCGCCGTTCACGCCCACATACTGCATCACGGGCTTGTCCACCTTGTGCATATCCACCTCCATCACACGCAGATTCTTTTTGGTGGAAAGAATCTCCATCGCTTCGGGAGTGAACGACGGGGCGATGACGATTTCCAAGAAGATAGGTTTCATGCCGAGGGCGATCTCTTTCGTGAGCGGACGGTTGACGGCCACGATGCCGCCATAGATGCTCACCTTATCAGCCTCATAGGCAGCCTGCCATGCTTCCTCAATGGTTTTGCCCACAGCAGCACCACACGGGTTCATGTGCTTCAGCGCCACGCAGAAGGGTTCGTCGAAGTCGCGCACCACATTCAAGGCTGCGTTGGCATCCTGTATATTATTGTATGATAATTCTTTACCTTGTAACTGCTTACCAAAAGCGAGAGAGAAGGGAACGGGTTCGGAGGCAGCATAGAAGTTGGCCGACTGATGCGGGTTCTCGCCATAGCGGAGGCTTTGTTTCAGGTCGTACTCCAAGAAAAGTTTCTCGGGAAGACCGGCCTGTTTGCGCATGTAGGTAGCGATGCAGCTGTCGTACTCGGCGGTATGGGTGTAGGCCTTGGCCGACAGTTTGAGGCGTGTCTCCTGCGTGGTATTTCCATGCTCACGAATCTCAGCGATCACCGTTTCGTAGTCGGCGGGGTCGCACACGATGGTCACGTCGCGCCAGTTCTTGGCGGCGCTGCGCACCATGGAGGGACCTCCGATGTCGATATTCTCGATGGCCTCTTCGAAGGTAACACCCTCTTTGGCAATCGTTTGGCGGAACGGGTAGAGGTTCACGCACACCATGTCAATCTGCTCGATAGCGTGCTCCTTGAGCGTTTGGAGATGTTCGGGAAGGTCGCGACGAGCGAGGATGCCACCATGCACGTTGGGATGGAGGGTCTTCACACGGCCGTCAAGGATCTCCGGGAATCCGGTCACCTCGCTGATGCCGATAGTTTTGATATTATTCTCTTGAAGAAGACGGCTTGTGCCTCCCGTGGAGATGATTTCCCAGCCCATCTCTTGCAGGGCCTTCACAAAAGGTACCAGTCCGGTTTTGTCGCTAACGCTTACTAATGCTCTCATTATTGTTGATTTGTTGATTCGTTGATTCGTTGATTCGTTGATTCGTTGATTTGTTGATTTGTTGATGTGTCGATTTGTTGATTTGTTGAAAGTGAGTTTGAGTTAAGGAGTTAAGAAGTGAAGGTTGCACCTTTCATCCTTTCATCCTTTCATCCTTTCATCTTTTCATCCCATACTCATATCCTCACATACTCACATCCCAATAGCTTCCCAACGGTCTCCACATACAGCTCATGTTCGATTTTCTGTCCGATGCGGTGCACTTCATCGGGGTCGTTGCCGTCGTAGGGGAAGGCGCGCTGGGCGATGATCTTGCCGCCGTCGAGGGTTTCGTCCACGTAATGGATGGTGATGCCGTACACTTTCACGCCGTAGGCCACGGCATCCTCCACGGCGTGTGCGCCCTTGAAGGCGGGCAGCAGCGAAGGGTGGATGTTGATGATTTTTCCCCGATAGGCCGCCAGCAGCGTGTCTCCCACGAGCCGCATGTAGCCGGCGAGGCAGATGAGGTCCACCTGACGGTCGCGCAACATCTGCACGATTTCGGTCTCGAAGTCGGCTTTCGACGCGTATGACTTCGGGGAGAAGACGAAGCTCTCCACACCGAAACGCTCGGCACGCTCGATGACTTTTGCGCCGGGCTTGTCGCACACCATCAGCACCACGTCGGCATTCAGCCGTCCGTCGGCACAAGCCTGTGCCAACGCCTCGAAGTTGGTTCCCGACCCGCTGGCAAAAATGGCGATTTTCTTTTTAATATTCATTTATAAAATTGTGATAAACCGTTTGTTTTCAGTATAAATTTCTTTCCAAATAGAGTGTGCAAATATAAGGAATAATTATGAGAGAAACAAACCTACACAATCTTCACGCCCGGATCGCCCGTCACCTTGCCGATGACCGTGGCCTTCTCGCCATGCTGCGCCAGGATGGCGATGGCCTTCTCGGCTTCCGCAGCCGATAGGATGACCACCATGCCGATACCCATGTTGAAGATGTTGAACATCTCGCGGTGCGGCACCTTGCCCCACTTCTCCAACATGCGGAACACCGGCAGGATCTCCCAGCTGCCCTCCTGAATCTCCAAGCCCTGTCCCTCGCGCAGCGCACGCGGGATGTTCTCGTCGAAACCACCGCCAGTGACATGGCAAACGCCATGCACATCACACTGGTGAATCACATCCAGCACGGGTTTCACATAGATACGGGTGGGGGTCAGCAGCACCTCGCCGAGGGTGGCATCGCCGTAGGCGGCCTCGAACTCTTCGTCGCAGTCGCCCACGCGCTGACGATAACCGAATCCCTTGCGTTCCACAATCTTGCGAACCAGACTGAAGCCGTTGGAATGCACACCCGATGAGGCAATGCCCACCAGCACGTCCCCTACCGACACGCGGCTGCCGTCGATCAGCTTCGACTTCTCCACCACGCCCGTGGTGAAACCGGCGATGTCGTACTCGTCGTCGGAATACATACCCGGCATTTCGGCGGTCTCGCCACCGATAAGGGCACAGCCGGCCTGACGGCATCCGTCGGCCACACCGGCCACAATCGCCTCCACCTTTTCCGGCACATTATGCCCCAGCGCCACATAGTCGAGGAAGATCAGCGGCTCGGCACCCTGTGCCAGCACGTCGTTCACACACATGGCCACGGCATCAATACCGATGGTGTCGTGCTTGTCCATCGCGAAAGCAATCTTCAGCTTGGGGCCCACACCGTCGGTGCCGCTCACCAGCACCGGCTCCTTGATGTTCAGACAACTCAGGTCGAACATTCCGCCAAAAGAACCGATGTTGCCCATCGACCCTTTGCGCTCGGTTGACGACACATGCTGTTTGATGCGGCGGACCACCTCGTAGCCAGCCTCCAGATTTACTCCCGCTTTTTCGTAAGATTTTGCCATAATTATTCTTTATTAAAATTTCTAAAAATTACACTTTCCGCACTTGATGTCACCCGACGGATATTCGCCCGTGAAGCAGGCCAGACACAGCTCAGCACAGCCGAAGGTCGATTCGCGAGAGGCTTCCGGAGTCATATAGCCGAGCGAGTCAGCGCCGAGCATCTTGCAAGCCTCCTCCAGCGTACGGTTCGAGCAGAGCAGCTCTTCCGGAGTGGAGGTGTCAACGCCGTAGTAACAGGGGTATTTCATCATCGGGCTGGCGATACGCACGTGCACCTCAGTAGCGCCTGCCTCACGCAACAGTTTCACAATCTTCAACGAAGTAGTACCACGCACGATGGAGTCATCCACGAGAACCACTCTCTTGCCTTTCAGAATCGAATGGACAGGGCTCAGCTTCAGCTTCACGCCCATCTCACGGAGCTGCTGCTCCGGCTGGATGAAGGTACGGCCCATGTATTTGTGCTTCACCAGACCCATCTCATACGGAATACCGCTCTCTTCGCTGTAACCCATGGCGGCACTCAGGCTGGACTCGGGCACACCCACCACAATGTCGGCTTCCACCGGCCACAAACGGGCCAGCCGGCGACCCGACTCCATACGGTAGGCGTGTACGTTGCAGCCGTCGATGTCGCTGTCTGGACGAGCCAAATAGATGAACTCCATACCACACATGCAGTGGCGTTTCTCTTCTGAATAGAAGTTGGAACGCAAACCTTTGTTGTCGATACAGAGAATTTCACCCGGCTCGATGTCACGCACAAACTTGGCCCCCATGATTTCGAAAGCGCAAGATTCGCTGCTCACCACATAACCATCGCCCAACTTACCCAAAGCCAGCGGTTTGATACCGTTCTTATCGCGGCAAGCATAGAGACGGTTCTTGGTCATCACCAAGAAGGTGAAACCGCCTTCCAATCCACGCAAAGCATTGATAATGTTCTCGATACGGTCTTCGCTTTTTCTTTTCTTGATCAGATGGGCGAAAAGCTCGCTGTCGAGACCCGTCTGGAAGACATTACCCATATCTTCCAAGCTCTCAAAAATCGGTTTGGTGTTGACGAGGCAGCCGTCGCCGGCCACGACGAAGTCGCCGGTGCTGTGACGGAAGAAGAGCGGCTGCACGGTGTCAAGACCGCTATTGGCGATGTTGGCATAACGAACAGTGGCCATACCAATGCTACCCTTCAACTCGCTGATAGATTTGGCATCGAAGATGCTGTCCACCAGGCCTAAGCCACGATGGCGCAAGCATTTGCCATTCTCATCAAAAGTTGCCATACCAGCGCCTTCCTGCCCGCGGTGCTGCAAGTTGTGTATCCCGTAATAAAGTGCAGTGGATACATTCGGTACGTTGTAAATTCCAAGTAAACCCATAATTATAATGTTTTCGTAATGATGTTGATTGTTCTATTTTTGAAAATACTTTACTGCGTTGTCGAAAATCGCCTGACAGCGGTTCCCGTCAATATTCTTGAAGAGATTCTGCTCGAAGCGCTCGCTATGTCCCATTTTGCCGAGGATGAGTCCGTCGGGGCTCACGATACCCTCGATGTCGTAATGCGAACCGTTCGGGTTGTCGGTGTAGCGGAAGGCCACCTGACCGTTGGAGAACAGCTGGCGGGCCATCTCCTCCCCTACCACGAACTTGCCTTCACCGTGGCTCAGCGCAATGGTGTGGCGCTCGCCGGGCTTGAAGGAGGCGAGCCACGGGGAACGTGTTGCCACCACCTCGGTCTCGGCCATCAAAGAGATATGGCGGTTGATGTCGTTGCGGAACAGGGTGGGTGAATCGGGCGTGACGGCGCCGACCTTGCCGTACGGCAGCAAGCCGCTCTTGACGAGGGCCTGGAAGCCGTTGCAGATGCCGAGGATCAGGCCGCAGCGTGCCTGGAGCCGGCCGATGGCGGCGGCAATCTTCTCGTTGCCAATCACCGATGCGATGAACTTGCCGCTTCCGTCGGGCTCGTCGCCGCAGGAGAAACCGCCGCAGAAAGCCAAGATCTGGCAGTCGTCGATACGCTTCTCCAGCTCGCTGATAGAGGTCAGCACATCCTGCGCGGTGAGGTTGCGGAAGATGAAAGGCCGCACCTGCGCCCCCGCCTTGCGGAACGCCTTGGCAGTGTCGTAGTCGCAGTTGGAGCCCGGGAACACCGGCAGACAGACCACAGGTCCGCCAGCAGGCACCTCGCCGGGATAGTGGGCCAACACCTCGTGTGCGGTCTCTTTCACATTCTCCATCTTCTCATCAAACAAAGGAGCCACCCGCACCGGATATATCTTCGCATAACGCTCATCATAAGCCTTCTCCAATGCCGCGAGCTTCATCGCCGCACCGTTGATGGTCACCACCGCATCATCCGTCACCTTACCCAGAAGCACAGCGCCCGGGAAGTCGATCACGCCGTCGGTTTCCACGATGACCGAGCCGTAATTCAACGCAAACAGCTCATCTTCAGCCATCTTCACCTCGACGCCTAAACCATTACCCA
The DNA here is from genome assembly GCA_017962845.1 of Bacteroidales bacterium. Classification (GTDB taxonomy): domain Bacteria; phylum Bacteroidota; class Bacteroidia; order Bacteroidales; family WCHB1-69; genus UBA1756. The sequence continues at coordinate 33,089 of JAGCUN010000033.1, forward strand.
TAGACATCTTCACCAAACCTTCGGCCACACCGCCGAATCCCACCGACCAAGCAGATACAATTCTATGGTTTTCAATATTTTGGTGAATGAAATTCCAGTTACGAACCAGCTGGTCGGTGTCAGGCATCCAGTTGGCTGCCGGACGATGCTGGATGAGATAGATAGAATGTCCGGCCTTCTTGAACTCAGGCGAAATGACCGTGTTGGCATTCACCGTGGTGATGCCGAAAGCCACCAGTGTAGGCGGCACGTTCAGGTTCTCAAAGCTGCCGCTCATCGAGTCCTTACCGCCGATGGACGGGAGGCCGAGCGCCACCTGCATCTTCAAAGCGCCGAGCAGTGCGGAGAACGGCTTGCCCCAGCGGTAGGGATCGGTGGTCATCTTCTCGAAATATTCTTGGTAAGAGAATCTCATTTTGGAGAAATCTCCGCCGGCAGCCACCACCTTGGTGCAGGCCTCCACAACGGCGTAGGCGGCACCGTGGTACGGACTCCAGCGTGCGATGTCGGGGTTGTAGCCGAAAGCCATCACGCTGGCCGTGTCGGTATAGCCATCCACAGGCAGCTTCTGCACCGACGCCTGTGTCTCGGTGGCCTGGTACTTGCCGCCGTAAGGCATCAGCACGGTGGAACGGCCGATGGTGGAGTCGAACATCTCCACCAGTCCCTTCTGGGAGGCCACGTTGGCGGAACCCATCAGCGCGGACATGCGGGCGGGCAGGTCGGCACCAGCAGGAGTGCGGTGGAACGGGCTTTCTGATGAAACAGGAGCCACCTTCACGGTGGAGTAGTGGCGGGCACCCGCGCTGTCGATGAACTCGCGCTCAAGGTCGCAGACGGCCATGCTGCCGTTGAAAATACGCATACGGCCGCGGTCGGTCACATCGGCCACATAGGTCACCTCCACATTGTCGCGCTGGCAATAGCCTTCAAATTCGGCACGGTCCTCCGCTCTGACCACCACCGCCATTCGCTCCTGCGACTCGCTGATGGACAGCTCGGTAACGTTAAGTCCCGAGTATTTGGTAGGAACCCTGTCGATATAGATATCCAGACCCGGAGCGAGTTCCCCGATGGCGACACTAACGCCTCCCGCTCCGAAGTCATTGGATTTTTTAATCAGTTTGGTCACCTCAGGATGTCTAAACAGTCGCTGCAGTTTGCGCTCTTCGGGCGCATTACCTTTCTGCACCTCACTGCCGCACACCTCGAGGGAGGTCTCGGTATGGCTCTTGGAAGAACCCGTGGCACCGCCCACTCCGTCGCGCCCCGTGCGGCCTCCGAGGAGGAGGATCACATCGCCGGGGGCCGGACTCTCGCGGCGCACGTTCTCGGCCTTCACGGCACCCACCACCGCGCCAATCTCCATGCGCTTGGCGGTATAGCCAGCGTCGAAAATCTCGCGCACCATGGTGGTAGCCAGACCGATCTGGTTGCCGTAGCTGGAGTAGCCGGCGGCAGCCTTGCGGCTGATAACACGCTGCGGAAGTTTGCCCGGGATGGTCTCAGACACAGGCTTGCAGATGTCGCCGGCACCGGTTACACGCATGGCCTGATAGATATACGAACGGCCGGAGAGCGGGTCGCGGATGGCACCGCCCAAGCAGGTGGCCGCACCACCGAAAGGCTCGATCTCTGTGGGATGGTTGTGGGTCTCGTTCTTGAACTGGAGCAGCCATTTCTCCATACGCCCGTCCACATCCACATCCACGAAGATGCTGCAAGCGTTGTTCTCCTCGCTGCGCTCCATATCATCCAAAAGTCCCTTCGCACTCAGGAAACGCGCGCCGATAGTCGCTAACTCCATCAGACAGAGGCTTTTCTTTTCGCGTTTCAACTCAGCACGAATGTTGTATAACAACTCCAACGACTGCTCCATATCGGCTTTGATAAAAGAGTCGTCGATGGAAATCTCTTTCAATTCTGTAGTAAAGGTGGTGTGACGGCAATGGTCACTCCAATAGGTGTCGAGGATGCGCAACTCGGTTTCCCACGGGTCGCGGCCCTGACGTTTGAAATAGCGCACCACCTCATCGAGGTCAGCGGTGCTCATGGCCAGACCATGCGAGGAGCAGAACTCCTGATACTGGTCGGGCGTCATCTGGGTGAAACCCGTCAGGTCTTCCATCGGGCTCACCTCAGCCTGTTCCGACAGCGACAGCACGTTGAGGTCTTTGGCACGGCTTTCCACAGGGTTAATATAATAGTGGGAAATCTGTGCTAAGGTCTGGTCGGTGGTGTCGTCGTCGAAAATCAGCAGACGGGAGCTGCGGATCTGGATGTCCGCTTCGGGGTCAATCAGATGCACGCAATCCACGGCGGAAGAGGCCCGCTGGTCGAACTGTCCGGGGATATACTCCACGGCGATAAACTTCTTGCCGGTGAGGTCGCAGCTGTCGGTGACGGTGTCGGTGACAATTTCGCCGAACACGCGGTAGCGGCTCTGTTCCACCAGCTCGTCGCTGAAGCCGAAGAGGTCATAGACGTTGAGAAGTCTAAGGTTACGGATGTTAAGGGAAAGGTTTTCATTCAGCTCCGCCTTGAGGCTGTCGGCCTCGACACGGAACTGGGGTTTCTTTTCGACGTAGATGCGTCTGCTGTTCATAGTGTTTAATATTAAATGAAAAACGCCCACGCGGTATTATCGCGTGGGCGTTATGGGTTTATATAGTCGTATTCAGCACTTTCTCACTCTGACGCTTGCGGAACTCTTCCAGTTGGTCTGTCAAGTGCGGGTGGTGCAGTGCGAGTATGGTGACCGCCATCAGTGCGGCGTTCTTCGCGCCGTCGATGGCCATGGTGGCTACCGGTATTCCTGATGGCATCTGTACGATAGATAGCAGCGAGTCGAGTCCGTTGAGCGCCTTCGACTTCACCGGCACGCCGATTACCGGCAGTGTGGTGAGGGCGGCGATGACCCCCGGCAGATGTGCCGCGCCCCCTGCCCCGGCGATGATGACATCAAAGCCATTGTCGCGGGCCGCTCTGACATAGTCGGCCAACGGCCCCGGGTTGCGGTGTGCGCTCAGCACCTTCTTCTCGTAGGAGATTCCGAACTCTTCAAGAGTGGTACAAGCAGGAGACATCACGTCCCAGTCGCTTGCACTTCCCATGATCACTGCTACTTTCATTTCAACAATTATTTCTCAAAAAATAATTTGGAGAGGGTCATCGGTTCGATGTACTCGCCGTTTTTGTAAACGCGCATGTTGCCGGAAGCGATCTCGTCGATCAGCATCACGCTGCCGTCTTTGTCGTAACCGAACTCGAACTTGATGTCGTAGAGGTCGAGGCCTCTTGCCTTCATCTCGTCAGCGACGATACGGGTGACTTTGCGAACCATCACCTTGATATCATCATACTGCTTCTCGGTCATGATGTTGAGGGCTACGAGACCGTCTTTGGTTACGAGCGGGTCGCCCTTGGCATCGTTCTTGAAGGTCATCTCTACATACTCAGGCAGGTCAGCACCCTCTTCCACATATTCCCCGTAACGGCGGAAGAAGCTACCTACAGCCTTGTAACGGCAAATCACCTCGAGACCCTTACCGAACACCTTAGCGGGCAGAACCTCCATGGTGACATCGTCCAAGTTGGCGCTCACATAGTGGGTGCGGATGCCAGCAGCGTTGATCTTCTCAAAGAAGTAGATGGACATTTTCAAGTTCACCTTGCCAACGCCTTCAATTTTAAGTCCTACAGAATTTTCACCTGGATCGAACTTACCGTCTTTTCCAGTGCAATCATCCTTGAACTTCAAGAGATAATTTCCATTGCTCAATGCGAAGACGTCTTTCGTCTTCCCTGTGTAAACATGTTTTGTTTCCATAATGATGTGTTTTTTGATGCGGCAAAATTACATTATTTTTTTTTCGATTTTTTCAATTTCAAAAATTTTTTTATGAACTTTTCAACACTATTATTTCACATTAAAAATCAAAAAGTTACTCTCAATTCATTCTTTTAAAAGAAAAAAAATTGTTTTTTATTATAATATGAATGAAAAATTACTCATAACAATTCCGTATTTTTGCAGCCTGAAAAACCGCAAAATTATGGACAAAATTATCATCTTGGATTTCGGTTCGCAATATACGCAGCTCATTGCCCGCCGCGTGCGCGAATTGCACACCTATTGTGAAATTCTTCCTTACAACAAATTCCCCGAAGGCGACCCTACGGTAAAGGGTGTCATCCTTTCCGGAAGCCCGTTCTCCGTCAACCAGGCGGAGGCTTTCAAACCCGACCTGTCGGCCTTCCGCAAACGGATTCCTTTGTTAGGAGTTTGTTATGGTGCGCAGTATCTCGCTCACATCTCGGGAGGCCGCGTGGGCAGCAGCGACAGCCGTGAGTACGGCCGCGCCCGCCTCGCCACCTTCGACGGCAGCGACCCGCTCTTCCAAGGGGTGCGCGGCCACTCACAGGTGTGGATGTCGCATGGCGACACCATCGTGGAACTGCCACAGAACTTCCGCATCATCGCCAGCACCGCCGACGTGCCCGTGGCCGCCTACCGCATTGAGGGCGAGCCCACCTGGGCCGTGCAGTTCCACCCCGAAGTGTTCCACTCCGAGGACGGCCCCACCATCCTCCGCAACTTTGTCCATGGCATCTGCGGCTGCCAGGCCGACTGGACCCCCGCCTCGTTCATCGAATCAACGGTGAAAGAGCTGCGCCAGCAACTCGGCACCGACCAGGTGGTACTCGGCCTCTCCGGCGGCGTCGACTCCACCGTGGCCGCCATGCTGCTCAACAAGGCCATCGGGCAGCAGCTCCACTGCATCTTCGTGGATAACGGACTGCTCCGCCTCAACGAGTTCTCGTCCGTGCTGAAGCACTACCAGCTGCTCGGCCTCAACGTGACTGGCGTGGACGCTTCGCAGCATTTCTACGAAGCCCTCAAAGGCGAAAGCGACCCTGAAAAGAAACGTAAAATCATAGGTAAAGGCTTCATCGAAGTGTTTGAGGCCGAAGCCAAGAAACTCAGCGACGTGAAGTGGCTCGCCCAAGGTACCATCTATCCCGACCGCATCGAGTCGCTCTCCATCACCGGCATGGTCATCAAGTCACACCACAACGTGGGCGGCCTACCCGAGCGCATGCACATGCAGGTGGTAGAACCGCTGAAGCTGCTCTTCAAGGACGAGGTGCGGCAGGTGGGCCGCGAGATGGGCATCCCTGAATCGTTCATCACGCGCCATCCCTTCCCGGGACCCGGACTCGGCGTGCGCATCCTCGGCGACATCACGCCCGAGAAGGTGCGCATCCTGCAGGAGGCCGACGACATCTTCATCAACGGTTTGCGGAAACATAAATTATATGATCAGGTGTGGCAGGCGGGAGTCATCCTGCTGCCCATCCGATCGGTGGGTGTCATGGGCGATGAGCGCACCTACGAGAATGCCGTTGCCCTGCGCGCCGTCACCTCCACCGACGGCATGACCGCCGACTGGGCCGACCTGCCCAACGACTTCCTGCGAGCCATCTCCAACGAAATCATCAACAAGGTGCGCGGCATCAACAGAGTAGTTTACGACATCAGCTCGAAGCCGCCGGCGACCATCGAGTGGGAGTAGCAGTTATCGCACCTCCATTACAAACAAATACTCCGTAGTGCTGCGGGCATGATGCACGCGATTTGTATTGTTATCAGCTTTGAAACGCTGATTCCGCATCTCGATACAATCGTACCGACCATATTTTGACATGGTCTGACGGATGGTTTCGGGTGAAAGGAGTCCTTCATTATTATAAGAAAGAAAGACATACCTGAAACGGGCATTCTTCAGCAAATCTTCAAACACATCCAGCACCTTCACACGGCTGCAATAGCGGGAGCGTTTATAGGGGGGCAGACCAGTTTTTCCTTTGGGGGCAAAAGCTTTATAAATCGCTATTGTATTCAAAATATGATAGTTAGCACCATATTGACGCACATTATAGGGTGGGTCAAGGTAAAGGATGTCGCCCTCAATACGGCGGATCAGGGTGTTGGCATCTTCCTGATAAACTTCATTCTGCTGGTCGGTGCAATCGAAGTTGGCAGGGGTGAGCACCAAGGGTTTCATCGCCATCGGCTTCAATGTTTTGAGGAAGGCACCATAGACGGAAGCAGTGTTGGCGAGCCGGTCGGCCTCTTCCAACAGGCTGCATAGCAGGAAGTAATACATATCTTGGTTGATGCTTCCGGCGGCCAGCCACTCCCCTATGGCTTGGCGCATGGCATCGATTTTCATGCCGTTGGCATCCGAGAAATAACAGCGTCCGCTGCCGCTGCCGAGACAATAATTTCGATAGATGAATCCGTCGCTGATGGGCGGCAAGTTGTTGAGTTCGCTAAGCCAGAACTTCCAATCGGACAATGGATTACAATTCCCTATATAATTTCTATTAAGAACGAAGCTATACGTCTCGAGGTCATTGGCGATGACCTTACGCGCGAGAGGTTTGACAGCATTGCCCACCGCAGCGGTGCCCGCGAAAAGGTCGCAAAAAACCTTTTCCGACCAATCCTCCCCCACCACATCGCGCATGGCGCCGAGGAGGAAGCCTGTCATCCTGCTTTTGGAACCGATATAGTTCATCGCTACTTGACCCGCAATTTGCGCCCAATCTGAAGGATAGTGGTCTCCTTGATCTTGTTGAGTTTGCAGAGTTTGCTCACGGTGGTGTGATATTTGCGGGCGATGGAGCTGAGGGTGTCGCCCTTCCGCACCTTGTAATATTGTGGAGAAGAAGTGCTTTGTTTGTGCTGGGAATTGGTTTGCTGCGATTGTGTGGCAGTTTGATTGTCAGCATTTTGCACTGTCACATCAGTAGTCTGCACCGTGGTGTCAGTCTGCGCAGCGGGCACATTGTTGTTGCCATTCACTACAGTGAAATGCTGTTTGGAGCGATCGATGTTGGTGTAAGCCTTCGACATGGTGGACACGGTGATGTCCACATCTTTATTGACCGGCCGGCTGGTGTCGTTGAGGCGATGGGCGAAAAGCCACTCGTAGGTTTCTTCGAGGTAGAAGATCTTGGCCAATGCGCCGTGGCTTTGTCCGGGCAGCTTGGTGAAACGCAGGCGGGAAGTGTCGCCGCAGGCCTTCATGGCGTTGACGATTTTCTGGGATTGGGAGAAAGCGATGGCCTTGTCGGCGGTGCCGTGCATAATCCAAAGGGGCACCTGGCAGAGCGGGCAGTGGTCGGAGAGGTTGCTGCCTCCACAGAGCGCCATTGCTGCGGCCACTTTGTCGGGATAGGCCGCCACGAAATGGATGGTACCATAGCCTCCCAAACTCATTCCGAGCACATATAAACGATTGGTATCCACAGCATAACGTGCTTCAACCCATTCCAGCACATTCATGATACGCTGAGGGTTCCACGAGCCTCCAGGATTCTGTGGAGCCACGACCACGGCATCAATCTGCCGACCCATTTTCAACGCATCAAGCGTACCATAGCGGCGCACACGATTCAGGTCACTGCCACAAAGACTCTGTCCATGCAAGAAAAGCACGATCGGCTTGTTGGCATCTGTGGAATCATATCCAGCGGGAGTATAAACCCAAAAATTGTATCCGTTACTCACCTTATTAGTGAAGGAGGAGAGTACCTGCGCCGACAAGCACAACGGCATCACAAAAGCAAAAAATAGCAATAATCTCTTCATCATCAAAAAATTTATATTTTAGAGTGCAAAAATACAAAAAAAATAAAGACTGAAAAAAATCACAAAGAAGGGTTATTAAAATCAAAAGATTATTGTTACTTTTGCACGTCAAACTCAAAAAAGAATGAAAAAAGTCATTTTTACCCTTATCATATCATCAATCATTTGTATATCAACAACATCATGTCATAAGGATTGCGTATGCAAATACTATCGTGATGGCAAATTGTACGACATTAAGACGTGGGATGACAAGCATGTGACTGATGAAGACTGTGAAGGGATGAACGACTCGCGCGAAATTTCCATCCCCTTAGACCAGATTGATGAGATTCCCATAGATGAAGTGGAGATTGTGAACATGACAGTAGTATGCAAAAGAGACAAATAACGAAATAGAATATTAACCCAAAACCATCAACCAAAACAATGAAAAAGATTTTTTCAGCCATCGTATTCTCAGCGCTGGCCATTGCATTTTTGAGTTCCTGCGAACCCAGCGACTGTTTATGCAAGTATTATGACGAGAATGACGAATTGCTCGGCTACGACAGCTGGGACGGTAGCGACATGAGCGCAAGTGACTGCGCCAGCATGGAGAGCGACAACACCGTTGAAGTCAACGGCGACGAAGTGGTAGCCAGCAACGTATCCTGTTCCACCTCATGGTAGAGAAACCCTTTGACAGTGCGTTGCACGAGCGCGAGGGCATTGAGCAGCCGGCTCAGGTAAACCCGTACTTGCAGCGGAAGCGGCGTCGCGACCTCTCGGTAGAGGACTACGTGGCGGGCATCCGGCGGGGCGACCGTGTCATTTTGAGCCGTGCCATCACGCTGATAGAGAGCACCCATCCCGACCACCAGAAGGTGGCGCAGCAGGTCATCGAGGCCTGCTTGCCCTACGCTGGCCACTCGCTGCGCATCGGCATCACGGGCGTACCGGGAGCCGGCAAGAGCACCTTCATCGAGGCGTTCGGCACGCATCTCACCTCCATCGGCAAAAATATCGCCGTGCTGGCCATCGACCCAGCAGCGAGCGGTCGAAAGGGAGCATCTTGGGCGACAAGACGCGCATGGAGCAGCTCTCCACCGACCCGCACGCCTTCATCCGCCCCTCACCCTCAGGCCTCACCCTCGGCGGCGTGGCACGAAAGACCCGCGAGACCATCATCCTGTGCGAGGCCGCCGGCTTCGACGTCATCATCGTGGAGACCGTCGGCGTGGGACAGTCGGAAACCGTTGTCAAGTCGATGGTCGATTTCTTCCTGCTCATCATGCTGGCCGGCGCCGGCGATGAGTTGCAGGGCATCAAGCGCGGCATCATGGAGATGGCCGACGCACTCGTCATCAACAAGGCCGACGGCGACAACGTGACACCCGCCGAACTGGCCAAGACCAAATACCAGTCGGCCCTCCACCTGTTCCCCAAGAACGAAAACGGATGGATCGTGCCCGTTACCACCTGCTCGTCGTTAGAGAACACCAACATCAACAAAGTGTGGGACATCATCACCGAGTTTGAGGTGCTCACCAAAGGCAACGGCTATTTCACCAAGAACCGCAACGAGCAGAATGTCAAAATCTTCTATGACTGGATAGAGTTCACGATCCACAACAACTTTTTCAACAATCCCCGCGTGCAGGCCGCCATCGAGAGCGAGCTTCCCAAGGTGCAGGCGGGCGAAATCACCCCCTATCAGGCCGGCAACGCCGTGATGAAAATAGAAGACGAAAAAATGATTACAAAATAAAGTCGTATATTTGCACTAAATTTACACACCATGTTACAAATTCAATTTTTACGCGAAAATCCAGAAGAAGTCATTGCAAGACTGAAAGTTAAAAATTTCGACGCCACCGAATTGGTCCAAAATATCCTCGAGCTTGACACGCAGTTGCGCCAGATGAAGAAAAATCTTGACAACAACCTGATGGAGCAGGGCAAGATCGCCAAATCCATCGGACAGATGTTCAAGGAAGGCCGCCGCGAAGAGGCCGAACAGATGAAGGCACAGACCGCCGAGCTAAAAGTTCAAGAGAAAGAATTGCAAGCCGAGTTGGATGAGAAAGGTCAGAAAATCAACGAGATGATGGTGCTGCTGCCCAACATGCCGCACGCTTCTGTGCCGCTCGGAAAGGGCGCTGAAGACAACGAGGTGGTGTACCAGGAAGGCGATGCCACCCCGCTGGGCGAGGGCTGTCTGCCTCATTGGGAATTGGTGAAAAAGTACGACATCATCGACTTCGACCTCGGCAGCAAGATTACTGGCGCAGGTTTCCCTGTTTATAAAGGGAAAGGTGCCAAGATGCAGCGCGCGCTCATCAACTTTTTTCTGAACAGTGCCACCGAAGCCGGCTACTTGGAGGTACAGCCCCCGTACATGGTGAACGAGGCCTCAGCCTACGCCACCGGCCAGCTGCCCGACAAGGAAGGGCAGATGTATCATGCCACCCTCGATAACTTCTACCTCATCCCCACTGCGGAAGTGCCGGTGACCAACATCTACCGCGATGTCATCCTGAAAGAGAGTGATTTCCCCATCAAGAACTGCGCCTACTCGGCCTGTTTCCGCCGTGAAGCCGGCTCATACGGCAAGGATGTGCGCGGTCTCAACCGTCTGCACCAGTTCGACAAGGTGGAGATCGTGCAGATTGAGCATCCCGACCGGTCGTATGAGACCTTGGAGCAGATGAAGCAGTACGGCATGTCGCTGCTGCAGAAGCTCGGACTCCCGTTCCGCGTGCTGCGACTCTGCGGCGGTGACATCAGCTTCACATCAGCCCTCACCTACGACTTGGAAGTCTTCTCAGAAGCACAACAGAAATGGCTGGAAGTCAGCTCTATATCTAACTTTGAAAGCTATCAGGCCAACCGTCTGCACCTGCGTTTCAAGGACAGCAACGGCAAGATGCGCCTCGCCCACACCCTCAACGGCAGCGCCTTGGCCCTCCCGCGCATCATGGCTGCCCTTATCGAAAACAACCAGACTCCCGACGGCATCATTGTGCCCGAAGTGCTCCGTCCCTTCACCGGCTTCGACCTCATCAACTAATGAAAAAGCTGCTCACCCTTCTTCTTCTCTCCTTTGTCCTGTGTACCGCCATGGGGCAGAACCAGCGTTCCCAAGAGGAACAGTTGGGCATTCAGTATTATCAGAATGGAGAGTTTGAGAAGGCAGCCCCCATGTTTGAGAAGGTTTATAACGCCAATCCCAACTCCTACATCTACTACTATTATTACCAAACCCTTCTGCAACTCGGTGATTTCAAAGAGGCGGAAAAGGTGGTGAAGAAACAGCAGAAGAAATTCCCGACCACCCAACGCTACAAGATTGACCTCGGCTACATCTACGAAAGCTCGGGCGACATGGAGAAAGCGGAGCAGGTGTATAACAATGCCATCAAGGAAGTGCCTGCGAAAGAACAGAGTGTGAGGGAGTTATACAACGCATTTCTGGCACGAAAGCAGTATTCATACGCGATTGCGACACTGGAGCGCGGACGCAAGCTGCTTAACAACCAGCAACTGTTTGTCAGCGAACTCTCGAATGTGTATATCCAGACCAACCGCACCGACATGGTGGTGCAGGAGGCTTTGCGTTTGGTGAGCGATGGTGTGCAGGGCAAGGTGCCCGAGGTGCAGAAAATCATCCAGAACCTGCTCGCCAGCGATGAAGACAAGCAGAAATACACCATCGTACTCAACACCTTACAACAAAAAACGCAGGAGGATCCTGGGAATGTATGTTATGAAATCATCCTTCAATGGGTATATGAGTTGGACAAGAATTACGATGACGCATTGGTGCTGGCCAAAGCGATAGACCGCAAGCAGAAGGGAGAAGGCCAACGTGTGTTTGCCCTCGCCAAGGATGCCAACCGTGCCAAGGCATACGACGCGTCCATCGCCGCACTGGAGAATATCATCCAGAGAGGCTCTGACAACAAGTACTACGCTGATGCGAAGTTCCTGCTGCTGGATGTCAAGTACGACAAACTCTCCTCCACCTCCCCTATCGACAAGGCGGAGGCACAACGGCTCGCCGATGAATATGCCGAACAGCTGCAAGAATATGGGCTGCACCAGGGCACTGCCGACTGGACCCGCAAATATGCCCACCTCTTGGCCTTCTATATCGACCAGCCCGAAGAAGCGAAAAAAATTCTGAATCAGGCGATTGCCAATTCCACCCGCGACATTAAAGAGCGGGCAAACTTCAAGACCGACCTCGCTGATATTGAGCTTTATATGGGTGATGTGTGGGAAGCCTCCCTCCATTATTCCCAAGTGGACAAAGACCTGCCCAACGATGTGATCGGTCAGAATGCCAAATTCAAGAATGCGAAACTCTCTTTCTATATCGGGGAGTTTGAATGGGCGAAAAGTCAGCTGGACGTGCTGCGTGCCGCCACCTCCAAACTCATCGCCAACGATGCCATGTATTTCTCGTTGCTCATCACCGACAATGAGGAGGAGAGCGATGAAGACATCGGACTTTTTGCCGACACCAACCAGACCAACCAGCCGCTGCGCTACTATGCCAAGGCCGACTTCCTCATCTTCCAAAACAAAGATGATGAAGCCGATAAAATGCTGGATTCTGTGCTGATGGTGTCGCCCTACGGGAAACTCGCCGACGACGTGTATTACCAGAAGGCGAAATTGGCCATCAAACGGAAAGACTATTTGGGGGCGGAACAGCTGTTAGGGAAGATTGTGTCGGCCTACTCGTACGACCTGTTGGCCGATGATGCCACCTACCTGATGGCGCAGCTCTACGACTACTATCTGAAAGATACCGGAAAGGCTATGGAGTTGTACCAGAAAATGTTGAGAGAGTACCCCGACAGTCTTTACACCAACGATGCGCGCAAACGCTACCGCGAGTTGCGCGGCGACACTTTCTAACCGACTTCCATGACCGACCGCGCAACACAACTGGAGCAGAGTAGTATCGGCAGAATGCTGTTTGTGTTTGCGCTGCCCGCCATCATCGCCACCTCAGCCACTTCTGTTTACAACTTCATCGACCGCATCTTCATCAGCCATGCGGTAGGCATGTTAGGTTTGGCGGGCATGACGATTGCGTTGCCGGTAATGAACTTAGCCACCGCTTTTGGCACACTGGTAGGAGCTGGTGCCGCCGCCCTCACCTCCATCCGTCTCGGCGAACGAGAGAACGACAAAGCCACGCTGATATTGGGTAACGCCCTGCTGCTCAACATCATCATCAGCATCGCCTTCACCATTATCGTGCTTCTTTTCCTCGACCCCATCTTGCTGATGTTTGGGGCCAATGAGGTCACCCTCCCCTACGCACGGTCCTTCCTCCAGATCATTCTTGCCGGCAACCTCTTCACCCACATACTGTTCGGGCTGAACAGCATCATGCGCGCCAGCGGCTACCCCTTCAAGGCCATGTTCTCCATCCTCATCACCGTGGCCTGCAACCTCATCCTAGCCCCCATCTTCATCTTCGCCTTCAAGTGGGGGATGCGCGGGGCGGCCAGCGCCACCGTCATCTCACAGTTTGTCGGCATGTGCTGGGTGCTGGCCCACTTCAGCCGATCGAAATCGCGCATCCATTTCCAGAAAAAGTTCATCCGTATCCACCTCAGAACTGCACTCGCCATTTTCGCTATCGGCCTCTCCCCTTTCATCATCCATGTCTGTGCATCCCTTATCAACATATTTATTAACAGACAATTAGAACAATACGGAAACTTCGCCATCGCCACCTATGGCATTATTGCGATCTTACAGTCACTGGTAGTCACCATGGTATTAGGGCTCACGCACGGCATGCAACCCATCGTGGGCTTCAACTACGGGGCGCGCCACATCGACCGCGTGATGAAGACCTACCGACTCACGCTCCTGTGGGCGACCATCATCTGCGCCACCTTTTTCTTGACTATCGAATGTTTTCCGCAGCAGATAGCCCACATCTTCACCGTTGATTCACAAATCATTAGCGCTGTCATCTCCGCCTTGCGCATCAGCTGCGCCGCCTTGCTGGTCGTTGGCTTCCAGATTGTGACCTCCACTTTTTTCCAAGCCATCAACAAGGCCGTGGTCTCCATCTTCCTATCGCTCCTGCGTCAGCTCATCTTCCTATTGCCTTTCCTGTGGTTTCTTCCCCGACTCTTCTCCATCAACGGAGTGTGGTGGTCGATGCCGGCCGCCGACTTCTGCGCCGCAGCGGTCACCGCAGTGGTCATGGCATTCGCTACCCGCAAACTCATGCGCCAGTCCTACCCTTCCCAAATCGAAACTCCAACAACGTCAATCTATTAAATCATCCAATATTATGAAAAAAATAGCATCCATCCTCCCCATCATTATCGCACTTCTATGCTGCACCAACTGCAAACATCCCAAGCTCCCCGCACCTGCCCCAACCCCACAAAAAGATACTGTAAAACAAATAGTTACAAAAGCTGATACGTTGGCTCCCGACACCGAGACAGAGGCGGCCATGCGGGCGTTAGGGTTGGTGGATATTCAGGAAATCGAGCCGACCATTCAGGTTCATCTGGTCTATTCCACGCCCGACAATTTCACCCACACAATATTATATAAAGACATCCACAAAGCTTTCATGCTGCCGGTGGTAGCCGACATATTGAAGCGAGCACAGGCGCAGCTCAAGGCGCAGCATCCCGACTACAGTCTGCTGGTTTACGATGCGGCGCGTCCGCTCAGCGTGCAGTGGGATATGTGGGAGGTTGCAGAAGCCACTAACACAACCTATTACGTTGCCGATCCACGCAAGGCACAGGGACTGCACAACTACGGAGCAGCGGTAGATATCACCATTGTGGACGGCCGTGGCGATCCGATCTCCATGGGCACACCGTTCGACTGGTTCGGGGTCGAGGCGCACATCACGCACGAGGATTCGCTGGTGAAGAGCGGCGCCATCAGTCAGCAGGAGCTAGACAACCGGCTGCTGCTGCGCAAACTCATGACCGACAACGGAATGCTGACCATCCGTTCAGAGTGGTGGCACTTCGAACTGATGCGCGGTCCTGAAGCGCAAAAGACATTCAAACTGATAGAATAAAATGTTGAGGGAGAATTAGTTTTCTCCTTTGATGCTCATTTTCAAAATATTGACTTCCGCCTGCGTAAGAAAACGCCAGCTGCCACGGGGAAGGTCTTTCTTGGTGAGACCGGCGAACACCACGCGGTCGAGTTTCTCCACCTGGTAGTCGAGCGACTCGAAGATGCGGCGGACGATGCGGTTGCGGCCGGAGTGGAGGGTGACACCCACCTCGTTTTTGCGATCGCCGACGTAGGCAATTTCATCCACCTGGATGAGGCCGTCATCAAGGTCGAGGCCTTGTGCAATCTTATCTAAATCAGATGGTTTGAGATTCTTGTCAAGAGAGACGTGATAAATCTTGCGGACACCGCTGCGGGGATGGGTAAGCTTCTTGGCCATCTCGCCGTCGTTGGTGAACAGCAGCAGGCCGGTGGTCATGCGGTCGAGGCGGCCTACGGGATAGACGCGCTCTTTGCAGGCGCCCTTGATGAGCTGCATGACATGCTTGCGGTTGAACTCATCCTCCATGGTGGTGATATAGTCCTTCGGTTTGTTGAGCAGGATATAGACCGGCTTTTCGCGCTGCAGCACCTTGTCGCCAAAGCGGACCTCGTCGGTGGGCATCACCTTGAAGCCCATCTCGGTGACGACCTGACCGTTGACAGAGATGGCGCCGGCGGCGATGAGGGTGTCGGCTTCGCGGCGGGAGCAGACGCCGGCGTTTGCGATATACTTGTTGAGGCGCACAGGACCGATCTGATCCTCATACTCCAGTGAGCGGATTTTCACCTTCTGCGGGGCATAGCGGCCTTCGCGGCGGCGCTTGTTGACAATCTCGGTCAGGATTTCGGACTCGGCGGTCACATCGCGGCGGCGCGGCTGGTCATCGTCGTTGCGAGGTGCGCGCTTGCGGTCGGAAGAGAACGAGCGTTTGCGGTCGCCGAACGGCTTGCGGTCGCGGTCTTTCGAGAAGGAGCGGTCCTTGTTGAAGGAGCGGCCTCCGCCGGCAGGTTTGCGGTCGAAACGGCGGGGTGATTTCTCACGGCCCTCGTCGCCATCTGCGGCATCTCCACCCTCACGGCGGCGGTCAAAAGAGCGGCGTTTGGGAGCATCTCCCCTATCAGAATCGCCTGAACGCACCGGACGCTGTTTGTTGAAACTCCTCTTACTCTGCAAGTTATCGTTTTTATTCATCGTAAAAAAATTTTTGCAAAAATACAAGAAAATCCCGAAAATTGAGGCAGTTAAAAAATTTTTTAACAATAGATGCTAATAAAGAAAATTTATGTAATTTTGCAGGCTTAATTTAAAAAGGCTAAAAAAATTATAAACACTTAATACAAAGGAGGTTTCTTATCGCAACACAATTCAACAGACCCATCATCAGAAGGGGCGCGCCGCCAAAAAAGGAGGCTGCACACAAGATTAACGAATACATCACCGCTCCCACCGTACGTGTGGTAGGTGACGGCTTGGAGCCGCAAATCGTCTCATTGCGCGAGGCTTTGGCCATTGCAGAGCGCATGGAACTTGACCTCGTGGAGATCTCTCCCCAAGCCGCACCGCCGGTCTGCAAGGTCATGGACTACCAGAAGTTCCTGTATGAGCAGAAACGCAAGGAGAAAGAGCAGAAAGCCAAGTCGGTGAAGGTGGTGGTGAAGGAAATCCGCCTCGGCCCCCAGACCGATGACCACGACTTCGAGTTCAAGACCAACCACGCCATCCGCTTCCTGAAAGAGGGCAGCAAGGTGAAAGTGGGCGTCTTCTTCAAAGGTCGTTCCATCGTTTATAAAGACCAGGGCGAGCTCATCCTGCTGAAATTCGCACAGGCTGTTGAAGAGTACGGTAAGCCCGAACAGATGCCCAAGCTCGAAGGCAAGCGTATGTTCATCGTCATCAACCCCATCAAGAAATAATTGCAATTTTCTCATATACATTAACTTAAAAAACAAACTGGAAAATGCCAAAAGTAAAAACCAAAGCTGCCGTTAAGAAGAGATTCTCTCTCACCGGCACCGGCAAGGTGAAAAGACACCACGCCTATCACAGCCACATCCTGACCAAAAAGTCCAAGAAAAGAAAACGTAACTTGGCTTACAGCGCCCTCGTTGATTCAACGATGGAGAACACGGTCAAACACATGTTGGGCTACTAATTCACATTATTTATTAACTTTATCATCAGCAAATTAAGAGTTTTTAGAAGAAAACCGCTGACTTAAAGAAAGGAGAACATCAAATGTCAAGATCAGTCAATCACGTTGCTTCCAAAGCAAGAAGAAAAAAGATTTTGAACCGTACCAAAGGTTACTTTGGAAAACGGAAAAATGTCTGGACAGTTGCGAAAAACACCTGGGAAAAGGGACAGCAATATGCTTATCGCGACCGTAAGGCAAAGAAAAGAGCATTCAGAAGTTTATGGATTACCCGTATCAATGCGGGCGTCCGCGAATATGGCATGTCCTATTCTGCCTTCATGGGCAGTTTAGCAAAGAAGGGCATCGAGCTTAACCGCAAAGCCCTCGCCGACCTCGCGATGAACAATCCTGAGGCATTCACAGCTATCGTTGACCTCGTAAAATAGGCCGACACCCAAACGTAAAAAGAGAAATTGCAATATGGAGCCGCTGAAAAGCGGCTCTTTCTGTTTAAAAGCCCCCCCCCGCCCTCATTTCTTGCTGCGTACGCAGTTTACGCACATTTTTGTCGCTAAATCATTCTAATAATTAACGCTACTCCGAAAACCGCTTCATCACCATGTCGGCGTAGGTCTTCGAAAGCGGGATGCGGATGCTGCCCGACTCATCGAAAGAGATGTACAACCCCTCTTTATCACGGCTTATAATATTGACTTTCTGCAAATTAACCATATAGGAACGATGGCAGCGCGCAAAGCCGTACTGCGCCAACTCATCCTCCATGGCCTTGAGCTTGTTGCGCAACATGGCCGTGCTGCTTTTCCCATTATCTATATAATGTATCTTCACGTAATTGTCGTCAGACTCCAGAAAAAGGATGGTGCTTCGCTTGATGGATAGCCGCAATTTCCCTTTCTCATCCATAAAATTGATGACCTCGTCAGCTTCTCTACCCACATGGCTCTCTCGGAAATGGCGGCTTTGCAACTCTCTGATTTTTATCTCTTTAGTCTTGATGGCAATAAAAAGATAGGAGATAAGATAAGGGATAACGAGAATGGTGGGGATGAAGATGAGGGTTTTTTGGAAGATGATTTGAGCCGGTCGAGGGTCGTGCAAAACAATCTTGGAGATAAAAAGATAAAGGATGGCGATGATGAAGATTTCCGCGAAAAGCCATAGCACGTAGGCAAGAACTGAAAGTAGTTTCTTCCTGTTGACGAAGTGCATGATGATACGGCTGATGATCATCACCACCACTCCACCGAGTATGACACAGGTGGAATAGAAGGAGGTCGCTTGGTATTGACTGTCGTTGAACCAGCCGGCATCCTTGAAGGGGGTATATACGTTGACGAAAAATAGTGAGAAAAAGGTCACAAACATCAAAAGATAGACGTTGGTGGTTTTCTTGGCCAAATATTCAGGTATTCTTTTGTTCATTTTCGCCCCATTTTTTGCGGGGTGCAAAATTACACAAATTATTTTTCACCACATAATTCAAAAATTCACCCCAAATTTTAAAATTTCACCCCACAAAACGGTTGTAAGTACCTTTTTTTCAATATGAATGAAAAAATGATGTTCTTTTGCCGC
Organism: Bacteroidales bacterium; assembly: GCA_017962845.1. GTDB lineage: Bacteria > Bacteroidota > Bacteroidia > Bacteroidales > WCHB1-69 > UBA1756. Next base: position 51,530 of record JAGCUN010000033.1, read on the forward strand.
CGAAAAACCTAAACCTTTCATCATGTTAGAAAATAGAAACAAAGTGGCGGTCAAATACCGCAACACTGTTTATACTTATGAGCAGCTTCTGAAGCTCTCCGTATGTTATGCACGACATTTTTCCACCATACCCAATGTTGACAAGGTGGCCATTTTCGCCGAGAATTCCCCTGAATGGATTTTCGCTTTCTATGGTGCCGTACGCAACGGCAGCGTGGTGGTGCCCATCGACGTGCTCTCCACCCCGAAAGAAATCGCTTACATCCTCAACGACTGTCGCCCCGAGATCGTCTTCACCTCACCGGCAAAGAAAAACACGCTGGAGCAGGCCATCGCCATGGTGGAGGACTACCGGTGTGCGGTCGTTGTCAGCGAGGATGTGGAAATCTCACGTATCGCAGAATTACCTGCTTCGCCGATTGAAAATCGTCCGCTCAGCGACACCCTGCTCATCATCTACACCTCCGGCACCACGGGCAGTCCGAAAGGGGTGATGCTCAGCACCCGCAACGTGCTATATAATATAGATGCCGTATCGAAGCAGGTGCCCATCTTTACCGCCAATCGCAACGTGATGATTCTCTTGCCGTTGCACCATGCCTTCCCGCTGATGGGGTCGCTCATCGCACCGCTCTATGTGGGTGGCACGGTCTGTATCGCCGATGGCATGAACGCCGAGAGCATCCTTTCAACGCTGAACAACGGCAAGGTCAGCATCATCATTGGGGTGCCGCGTCTGTACGACATGTTGGCCAAAGGTATGATGGCGAAGGTGAATGCCCATCCGCTGGCGCGCCTCATCTACAAAACCGCCCGCTTCGTCGGCAGCCGCTGGTTGTCGAAGGTGCTTTTCCGCAGCGTGCATCAGAAGTTCGGCGGCCATATCGACTATCTGGTCTCTGGTGGTGCGGCTCTGTCGGATAGTACCGCCGAGGTGTTCAAAACCTTTGGTTTCTACGTGCTGGAAGGCTACGGCATGACCGAAACCGCCCCGATGATCAGCTTCACCCGTCCCGGTGAGCGCAAAATCGGCTTTGTGGGCCGTCCGCTGCCCGGCATAGAGGTGCGCATCGACGAGCAGGGGGAGGTGTGCGTGAAGGGCGACAACGTGATGGAAGGCTACTACCACCGTCCCGAAGAAACCGCAGCCATCCTCCGCGACGGCTGGCTGCACACCGGCGACATCGGAATCCTCGGCAAGCACGGCCTGAAACTGACCGGCCGCCTCAAAGACATCATCGTCACCCCGAACGGCAAGAATATCAATCCAGAAAACATGGAGGCCGAAATGGTGGCATTCTCTGAGATGTTCAAGGAGGTGGGCATCTTTATGGAAGGCGGTATCCTACAGGCGATTATCCGTCCCGAGATGTCGGCCCTGCGCGACAAGTACGTGGAAAACCTCCATGAGGTGCTGAAAGATGTGGTGGCCGATTTCAACCAGACGCAGGCTTCCTACAAGCGCATCCAGCGCTTCCATGTGGTGTCGTGCGAACTGCCCAAAACGCGCCTCGGCAAGGTGCAGCATTTTATGCTCCCCTCGCTGATGGAAGAGGTGGGCAAGTCGCGCCAGGAGGACGAGATGGAGAACCCCTCCCCTATTTATCTCATCCTTAAGAAATATCTCGAAGCTGAAACCAACCGCACGGTTCATCCGCACGACCATTTCGAAATCGACCTCGCCATGGACTCACTCTCCCGTGTGGCGCTGATGGCCTTTATCTACTCTAATTTCGGGGTGCAAATCGATGAGGTGAAGATGGACGAACTCAACAACTTGTCGGTTCTTGCCGAATACTTGGAGCAGCACGTTTCCGATGAGCAGATTTCGCAGGAGGTGGTGTCATGGGAAAGCATATTGCTGGGCAATATTGCTGATATACAGCTTCCTAATCCGGGATTCGTCCAGCTCATCACCCGTACGGTGTGCGATTTCTTGGTGCGCATTTTCTGTCGCTGCAAGTCAAAAGGACAGGAGAACATCCCCGATGAGGCCTGCATCATCGTGGCCAACCACCGCAGCGCCCTCGACGGCGTGTTCATCACCTCGCAGATGCGGCTTTTTTCCGCCAGAAAGACTTTCATTTTCGCCAAAGCCAAGCATTGGAAAAGCCGTTTCGCCCGCTTTATGGCCAAGGAAAATAATGTGATTCTGATGGATATCAACAAAAACCTCACCGAATCGTTGCGCCAGATGGCGGCCGCCCTGCGGAAAGGCAAGAAGGTGATTATCTTCCCCGAAGGGATGCGCTCGAAAGACAACCGTCTGCACGAGTTCCGCGACACTTTCGCCATCCTGAGCCGCACGCTGAACGTGCCGATTGTGCCGGTGGCGATAGAAGGCTCCGAGAGTGCAGTGTACGACAACATCGCGTTGCCGCGCTTCCAAAATAGGGTGGATGTGAAATTTATGAAACCCATCTATCCGACTGGAAGTAAGAGCGCTAAAGTTTTGAAAGATAGGGTATTCAGACTGTTTAAGGATGTCTTGGAGACGGGAAGGAGGTAGCATGAGCGCTACCTCTATTCTGTCATCGGCAAGGGTAGCATTTTTCCCTATTGTACCACAACTTTTCTCGTGTGAATGTTCTGCCCTTCTTTTATCCGTACCATATAAACACCTCTTTTCCAATTCGATACATTGATAGAGGTGTACTGGTCTTGTGAATACCCATGGTACACCCGCTTCCCGCTCATGTCGTAAACCTCAATGTCGATGGGAGCAGCCGCGTCGTTTTGGAGGTTGAGCTGTCCGCTGCTGACAGGGTTGGGGTAGAGGGTGAAAGTATTCGGGAATTCTTCGTAGGAGTCCAACAGCGCATATATGTCCAGATACCAAATTGCCGTGTCATGGTGAGGGGTTGTGACGCAATATGTAATTTGACGGAAAACCCATGCTTCAATTGTAGTATCATAAGGATATGGATTGTCAAAAATTGGAGTATAAGTGACTCCCAGAGGCACTTGTAGATAGATTTCATCTAATGAAGCAGATGGTTCGCAATCATAATTTTCTACATAAATATATGGGGAGTCGATTCCACAATCCCAATCGAATAAGCCAAAGTTGGGATCCAAATGGAAATATGAACTCACGCCCTCTACTGTCGGGTAGAGCGGCAGGATGGGTTCAAACTCCACCAGACCGAGGTTCGACTGGTCGTGCTGGTGCAGGATGACACTCTCGGCAAAGGCCGTGTCGTTGTTGCCCCAGTAGTTGCCGATGGCGGTCACGTCCAGTGTGGAGTACTGGCTCATAGCAAAGGCATACAGCTCGTCGTTGTTGGCGTTGTCGTACAGTACGTTACGTCCCCAGTCGTTGGCAGTCCCCATGTCGATATGGTAGCGGTAAACGGCCGTCACGCCCCACAGGTTGCCCGCGATGATGTTGCGCCGGATCTTGGCGTAGCAGGTGGTGTCGTAGCCGTAGATGGAGATGCCGCTGCCCCCATTCATCGGGTCGGTCTCCAAGTTGTTGTCGGTGATGATGTTGTCGAGAATCTCCGCCGAGATGTTGGTGCCGGTCTGCGTGTAGCCGTAGCGGTTGTGGGTGATGGTGTTGCCCGACAGTAGCACCTGTGTCACCTGTTCGGCCCCCACCAGGTTGGAGATGGCGATGCCACCACTCATCGTGCTGGCCACGCCCTCGATGCGGTTGCCGGTGATGACGATGGTGTCGGTGCCGCCGGTACCCAAGTTGATTTGCGGATTGTTGGTATTGTCTAATACATTGTTATAGAGAATGTTATTGGTGATAACGGGCGAGCTGGATGCGTTGGCAGGCGACTGGATCGCCGCGGCATGGTTGTCGTGAAAATGGCAGCCGGTAATCACAGGGTTGCAGTTCATCATGCGCACGGCGGATTCCGCAAAACCGGTGAACTCGCAGTGGCGGAGGGTGAACTCGCCGTCGGTCAGGAATATGTCATTTCCATCCTCAAATAAAATATGCTGTAAAAGTCCCACCGAACCCTCCTCCAAGCGCCACTCGTAGGAAGCGCTTTCGGCATTCTCGCGTTCGGAGGTGACCGTCAGCAGGTCGGTGCGTTCTGCGCTGGTTAGTACTCCCTGTATGGTGATAGTCAGTTCGTTATGAAGAACGAGCTGCTGCAAGGTGGCATCCAAAAAGAGGGTGTCATTCGCCGAAAGGGTGAGGTTTTCGTGCAGATGGTACACTCCCGGCTCCGTGCAGATCACCGCTTCGGGATAGGCAGTCGCAAGGTCCGTTAGCGTGTATTTCGTTCCATTGCCGTCGGTTACGATTTGTGCTTGAACGTTTATAAATAGTAAAATAATGAAAGATAAGAAGATAAATCTTGTTTTCATATTCATTTCCTCCCTATTTTTGAATGGGCAAATTTACTCAATTTTTCTAAAAATGCGTATCTTTGCATCCGAAATTTTCATCATGAGCAAAATCAACAGGGAAGTCCTTAAACTCGCTATTCCCAGCATTTTAGCCAATATTACCATCCCGTTGGTGGGACTGGTCGATGTGGCCATCATCGGACATATCTCCGATGCGACGGCCATCGGCGGCATCGCCATCGGCACGCTGCTCTTCGACTTGCTGTATTGGAATTTCGGCTTTCTCCGCGTCGGCACCAGCGGCCTCACCGCACAGGCATACGGCGCCCAAGATGACCGGTTGGCGGTGGGTATGTTCCGCCAGAACCTGCTGTTAGCATTTTTCTCCACCCTCTTGGTGTGGGCCATCCAGTGGCTGTTTTTGACCGTCGCCCTCAAGTGCATTCCCTGCACGCCCGAAGTGGCCGATTTCGCCAGCCAATATTTCTACATCCGCATCTGGGCCGCCCCGGCCACTCTTTCCCTCATGATGTTCAAAGGCTGGTTCATCGGTATGCAGAACACGATAGCCCCGATGGTCTGCGACATTGTGGTCAACGTGGTGAACATGGCGGCCAGCTACCTGCTGGCGTTCCACACCTCGCTCGGCATGTTGGGCGTGGCGCACGGCACCGTCATCGCACAATATGTGGGACTGCTGACGGCAGTGTCCTTCTTGCTGATTCTTTATGGCAAGATGTTCAAACTTTATTTCTTTGAAAATAAGGTATTTAAGAATATAAAGAAGGTGGCGAAACTGGCGGGCAACCTGTTTGTCCGGTCCGTGGGTTTTATGGTGATTTATGTCGGATTTACGGCGATAGCCTCCAAATATGGGGATGAGCAGTTGGCTGTGAGCACCATCATGATGAAGCTTTTCATGCTTTTTTCTTATTTTGTGGATGGCTTTGCGTATGCCGGCGAGGCACTTACGGGCCGTTTCATCGGTGCTGGCGACCGTCCCAACCTCGACCGCTCGGTGCGCATCCTCTTTTACTGGACCATCGGGGTGGGCGTGGCCTTCACGCTCTTCTTTGCCATCGCCGGCGATGACTCTGTGCGCATCGTAACCTCTGATGCGGCGGTCATCAAGGCCTCGCATCCCTTCCTGCCGTGGCTCATCGCCATGCCGTTAGTGAGCTGTCTGGCCTTCATGTGGGACGGCATCTTCATCGGGGCTACTGCCGGTGCGGCTGTTCGTAACTGTATGTTATTCGCAGCTTTAGGATTTGTTTTGGGCTATGTGATATTGCACAAACAAATCGGTATCCAGGCCCTTTATGTTGGGTACTTCGTTCATCTGCTCGTTCGTGCCATCTACCTCTCGTTCCGTTGGCCTTCTGTGAAGGCGAAGTCTTTCGCACATTCCTGAAATCATTTCCATAAAACGCCTTTTCACAAGTCAACTTTTTAGTATTTTTGCCTGTCCTATTTTATTGGTTATAATAATTGTTTTAATAATATGAAAATTAGCAAGTTAGTATTTGTATTCAGCATGATGGCCGTTCTTCTTTTGGGGGGATGTGCTAAAAATGATGTCCAAAATTCATCCGAAAAGAAAACCAAAGAGCTGGCCGACGATCCGAGCGGTTTTGTGGTGATTACTGATGTGGTGCCCGATGCCATTCTCGAAATCCGCTATTACAGCACCTATAATTTCATTGGCTCGCGCATAGATGGTTATCTTGAACCCACGGCATTGCTCACCCGTCAGGCCGCCGATAGTCTGCGTGCCGTCAGCGATGAGTTGCTGCAACAAGGCTACCGCCTCAAAATTTTCGACGCTTACCGCCCGCAATGCGCTGTAGATCATTTCGTGCAGTGGGGTAAAGACCTCAACGACACGCTCATGAAACAGTATTTTTACCCCGATCTCGACAAGGCCGTCCTGTTCGACCAGGGTTATATCGCCCGCCGCAGCGGTCACTCGCGCGGTTCAACCGTCGATCTCACTCTCTTCGACATGACCTCCGAAAGGGAGGTGGATATGGGCGGCACCTTCGACTGGTTTGGCGTTGAAAGCCATCCCGACTTTGGAGGAAATCCAGAAACGGCTGAATATCAGAAGGGTAAAAGGATTACGGAAGAGCAATTCCAACATCGTATGATTCTTCGTAAGGCGATGTTGAAGCATGGTTTCAAACCCTACGATGAAGAATGGTGGCATTTCACCCTGGCCAACGAACCCTATCCCGATACCTATTTCAGATTCCCAGTTCAGAATTTGAGTCGATAATTTTTTTGTAAATAATTGGATAACATGAGTTTGTCTACGGATAAAAAACTTCATTTCGACAACGACTATATGGCAGGTGCGCATCCTGAAGTGATGCGGCGGCTGGCGGAAACCAATCTGGAATGCACGATTGGGTATGGTTTGGATGACTATAGTGAGGAGGCCCGCAACCTGATTCGGACGGCCTGCGATGCTCCCAACGCGCTGGTGCAGTTCCTCGTGGGCGGCACCCAAACCAATGCCACGGTCATTGACGCGTTGTTGCGCCGCCACGAAGGTGTGCTGTCAGCCGACTCCGGGCATATCAACGTACACGAGAGCGGTGCCGTGGAGCATAGCGGCCACAAGGTGCTGGTGCTTCCCACCCGCAACGGCAAAGTGTCGGCCGACGATGTGGAGAACTATCTGCGAACTTTCTATCAGGATGACACTTACGAGCACATGGTGGCACCGGGCATTCTGTACATCACCCAGCCCACCGAGCTGGGCACCCTCTACTCGCTGGCCGAGCTGGAGGCGTTGAGCGCTTGCTGCCATGCGCACAACATCCCGCTCTACCTCGATGGTGCCCGTCTGTGCTACGCGCTCGGCTCACCCGCTGCCGACTTCACCCTTCCCGATATTGCCCGACTCTGTGACGTGTTCTATATCGGTGGCACCAAGTGCGGGGCGATGTTCGGCGAGGCAGTAGTGGCTCCTAATCCGGAGCGGCTGCCCCATTTCTTCCCGTTGGTGAAACAGCACGGTGCATTGCTCGCCAAAGGTCGCCTGCAAGGGGTGCAGTTCGCCACACTTTTCTCCCATCATTTATACGAACAGATTGGAAAAGAGGCTGTTGCACTTGCTTTGCAACTGCGTGCCGCCTTCGAGGAAAGAGGCTATATTGTCGCCGTCAACTCACCCACCAACCAGCAGTTTTTCACCCTTCCGAATGCCGTGGTGGATGCTCTGCTGGAAGTGGCCACCTTCGAATACTGGGGACCGCGCGGCGAAACCGAAAGTACCGTCCGCTTCGTCACCAGCTGGTCCACCCTCCCAGAAGATGTTGATAAACTGATATTTGCTCTATCCCAATTATCCCATTAAGAATCCCAATTATCCCAAATCAACCAAAATATTCAATATGTCCCCCCGTCGTCACCTCACCCTCATACTGCTGCTACTGCTCGCCGTGTCGGGCTTTGCGCAGCAGACTTTGCCGTTGCCCCAGTGGCGGTTGAGTTGTCCCGACCCCGCCGACACGGCCTATTCCACCTCGATCGTGGTCAAGGTGCCGGGCTGCCTCCACACCGACCTTTTCGACCACGGCCTCATCCCCGACCCGTTTTACGGTACCAACGAGGAGTCGCTCCAATGGTTGTCGGTTGTACCCTGCACCTACTCCTGCGAGTTCTGGCGCGACGAACTTCCCGCCAAAAAGAATATCGAGCTGGTGCTGGCGGGCGTTACCGGCTATGCCGAAGTTTTCCTGAACGGTCAGCCGCTCGAACATCAAGACCATAACAATGTGATGGACAATGCCTACCGCACATGGCGTTTCCCGTTGGACAAAAAAATCCGCACCTACAACCTTCTTGAGGTGCGCTTCACTCCTGCACAGCAAATTATTGACCAAAGGAAATTCTCCGTTCCGTACGCACTGCCGGAAGAGCGTGCGTGGCTACGGATGCCGCCCTACCAGTCAGGCTGGGACTGGGGACCGAAACTCACCACCTGCGGCATCACGGGGAAAGCGGCCATCGAAAGTTATTCGTTAGCACGGTTCCACAGTCCTGATTTTCAAATAACGAGCGGGAACTATGCAGCATATTATGTTGTTATTGATCCTGCGAAATGGATCCCATCAGGGACTCGTGTGTTTTTAAAAATCAAGGACAAACGTGTTATTAAAGCAAAATTTCCTTTTTTGGGAAAAACAGATGGCCAATCCCGTTATGGATTTGGTTGCGACCATTATTTCTACGATAAAGCCCTTTGGGAGCCCAATGGTTTGGGAAATCCATCTATGAATGATGTGGAATTTATCATCAAGCATGGTCGTAAAAAAGATTCCCTACGTGTTCGCGCAGGCTTCCGTAATGTCAGACTTCAGCAGATTGAAGATTCTACTGGCACTTCGTTTACTCTTGTTGTGAACGGTTCGCATGTTTTTGCCAAAGGGGTGAACTGGATTCCCGCCGACTTCTTCCCCCACAGGATGACCGAAGAGCGTTACCGTGAATTGTTGCAAGCCTGTAAAGATGCAAATGTCAATATGATACGGGTATGGGGAGGCGGCATCTACGAACCCGACATTTTCTACGATTTGTGCGATGAGATGGGCATTATGGTATGGCAGGATTTTATGTTTGCCGGCACGCTCTATCCGGGCGATGCCTCTTTTATTCAAAATGTGCAAAAAGAGGCCATCGAGCAGGTGGAACGGCTCCGGCGGCACCCGTGCATCGTGCTGTGGTGCGGCAACAATGAGGTGAAAAACGGTTGGGAAGACTGGGGCTGGAAGAACAACTACACGCCCGAACAGCGCGAGCAGCTCGACCACGATATGCACTATCTTTTTGATACACTGTTGGCTAATGTCGTTAATAAGTATGGCGGTGGTGTGCCGTATATCCCCACTTCGCCCCTGTGGGGCTGGGGACATCCCGAATGTTGCACCGAGGGCGACTCCCACTACTGGGGCGTGTGGTGGGGCGAGCAGCCATTCGAGATGTGGTACAGCAAAACCGGCCGCTTCATGTCGGAGTATGGCTTCCAGAGCTACCCCGACCTCCGCACCCTCCAAACGGTGATGCCCGACACGGCTCTCCACCTCGGCAGTCCCGAACTGAACAACCATCAGAAGCACGCCCGCGGCGTTCAGATTATCGACAAGGCGATGAACCAGTATTTCTATCGTCCTGACAATCTGGAAGATTACGTGTATGTCAGTCAGCTGGTGCAGGCTTACGGCATCGGGATGGCGTTGGAGGAACACCGCCGCCGCGCTCCCTACTGCATGGGCACGCTGGTGTGGCAGCTCAACGACTGCTGGCCCGTCGCCTCGTGGAGCTGCATCGACTACTACGGACGGCGCAAAGCCCTCTACTACGAGATGAAACGGCAGTTCGAGCCGATCATCATCGCCTGCGACACGATGCAAGAGGGCAAACTGCCCATCTATGTCGTGAGCGACCACATTAACGTTGGCGACACGTTGAAATGCTCCCTCACGTTGAGCCTTTGCCGGATGGACGGTACTGTCATAGATGAAGAAATTACTGATTATCTGGAAGTTTCCGCCAACCACCCCGTTCATTTCATCGACTATGCCGGTGCGGCGCAACTCGACAGCAATGACCTGCGAAGCTGCTATTTGCGCATCAAATGTCATGATATCACACAGAAAATCAAATTTTTCTGTTACCCAGGCGAGCTGGAGATTCCCGAAGCGGAAATCACCGTGCGCCGCATCGACGACACCACAGTGGAAGTCAGCAGCACGATGCTACAGTACGGCGTGGAACTGTCGGCCAACGTGGACGGCACCTTTGAGGACAACTACTTCACATTATTGCCGAACGAGCCGAAACGGGTGCATTTCACCCCGAAAGAGGAGATCAAGGGTAATGTGGTGTTTTCGGCACGGTCGTATCATAAAAAAGAGGCGCACCATAAATAATTATTGTTGCGCCTCCTTTATCCGATCATATTTTACTGATTCATCTCTCCGCAGAGGGGTTGTTGCAGTTGTCGCACCACCTCCTCACGGTCGCTGTAATTCCCTAATAGGTGCATCAGTTTGGTGACTGCCGCCTCCAAGGTCATGTCGTGACCGCTCAACACGCCTGCTTTTTGCAGGTTGAGACTGGTCTCGTACCGTCCCATCTCCACAGAGCCTGTGTGGCACTGCGAGATGTTCACAATGACAATGCCACGGTCGGTGGCGGCCTTCAGCTGACGGTAGAACCAGTCGGCTTGCGGTGCGTTGCCTGAGCCATAGGTTTTCAGCACCACTGCCCGCAGTCCCGGCACCTCCAGGGTGGCCTGCACCACCTCCTCCCGCAATCCCGGGAAGATGGTGAGAACAGCTATATTGTTGTCGAACTGTGTGTTAGCTTGCAATGGCAACGGCTTATCCACCTTGTGGGTGTATTCGGGAAAGTACTTGATGTGTACGCCCGACTTGGCCAGCACCGGGTAGTTGTACGAACGGAACGCGTTGAAATTGTCGGTGCTCTTTTTTGTGGTGCGGTTGCCGCGCATCAGCGAGGTCTCGAAGAAGATGGCCACCTCGGGCACCAATGCGCGCCCTTCGCTGTCCTGGGCGGCGGCAATCTCGATGGCGTTCATCACATTCTCCTTGGCATCGCTGCGGAGCATGCCCAAGGGCAGCTGCGAGCCGGTGAAGATGACGGGCTTCGAAAGGTCGCGCAGCATGAAACTGACAGCCGACGCGGAATAGGCCATCGTGTCGGTGCCGTGCAGCACGACAAATCCATCGTAGTGGTCGTACTCGCTGCGGATGGTCTCCACAATCTGTGCCCAGAAGTCCGGAGCCACGTCCGACGAGTCGATCATCGGGTCGAACGAGACGGTGGAGATGCGCACAGGCAGCTGGTCCAGCTCCGGCAGGTAGCTGAGCATCTGCTCTTTACCCAAAGGGGCAAGAGAACCCGTCGCCGGATTCTCGCCCATGCTGATGGTCCCGCCAGTCAGTATCAGAAGTACAGATATTTTTTTGTCCATAGATGCTTATCTGCCCCAGCGTTTCAGAATTTCCGGACCTGCGAAGATGGCCATGTCGCCCAGCTCTTCTTCGATGCGGAGCAGCTGGTTGTACTTGCAGATACGGTCGGTACGGCTGGCAGAACCGGTCTTGATCATGCCCGTACCCAAAGCCACCACGAGGTCGGCGATGGTCGTGTCCTCAGTCTCGCCCGAACGGTGTGAGATGATGGCGGTGTAGTGGTTGCGGTGTGCGAGGTTGACAGCGGCGATGGTCTCGGTGAGCGAACCGATCTGGTTCACCTTCACGAGGATGGAGTTGGCCACCTTCTTCTCGAGGCCCATGTTCAAACGCTCCACGTTGGTCACAAACAGGTCGTCGCCGACGAGCTGCACGCGGTCGCCAATCTTGTCGGTAAGCAGCTTCCAGCCTTCCCAGTCGTCTTCATCCATGCCGTCCTCAATGGAGAGGATCGGATATTTCTGGCACCATTCAGCCCAGTAGTCGGCCATCTCAGCGGGAGTGTACTCTTTGCCGGTGGACCATTTCAGCTTGTAAACCTTGCGTTCTTTGTCGTAATACTCTGATGCTGCGGCATCGAGGGCGATGAAAACGTCCTTGCCGGGCTCGTAACCGGCTCTGCGAATAGCTTCCAGCACCACCTCGATAGCTTCCTCGTTAGAGCCCAGGTTGGGAGCAAAACCACCTTCGTCTCCCACATTGGTGGAGTAGTTTTTCTCCTTCAACACCTTCTTCAGGTTGTGGAATACCTCAGCACCCATGCGGAGGGTCTCAGCAAAGGTGGGAGCGCTGATGGGCATAATCATAAACTCCTGGAAGTCAATATTGTTGTCGGCGTGTGAACCACCATTGAGGATGTTCATCATCGGGACAGGCAGGATGTGGCTGTGGCAGCCACCGATATAGCGGTAGAGCGGCTGACCCGTCTCCTGTGCTGCTGCCTTGGCGCAGGCCAATGACACGCCCAGGATGGCGTTGGCACCCAGCTCACCTTTGTTGGGGGTGGCATCAAGGGCAATCATGGCAGCGTCGATGGCCTCCTGCTCGGAAACCTCCATGCCGTTGATGGCCTCTGCAATGCGTTTGTTCACGTTGTTGACAGCTTTCAGCACGCCTTTTCCGAGGTAGGTACTCTTGTCACCATCGCGAAGCTCCACAGCCTCGTGAACGCCGGTGGACGCGCCTGACGGAACAGCGGCACGACCCATGACACCAGCAGCGGTGTAAACATCTACTTCAACAGTGGGATTCCCTCTGGAATCCAAAATCTGACGAGCGAAAACTCCAATAATCTTACTCATAGCAATTTTGTTTTATGGTTTTTATTAAAAATTGATTCTTACAAATGCGGCTGCAAAGATACTATTTTTTTGTGATAGCTGAACGCCTCCCAATTTTCAGTTCTCAATTTTAATTGTTTATTGTTAATTGTACATTGTTCATTCTCAATTGTCCGCCACCTCCAGCCATTTCCATTCGGTATCCTCAATCTGTTTTTGTATCTGCTGGTACTCGCGGTACAGCTCGCCCGACGCGATCTGTTCGGCGTAAAGCTCCGGCTGCGCCAACTGTGCCTCCAGCTCGGCTTTCTTCTTGTTCAGCTCCTCCAATTCGGCCTCCAACTTCTTCACCTGATTGTTGCGCTTGCGCTCGGCAGCGTCCTGCGCCTTTTTCTGCTCGTATTGCGCTTTATTGCTGATATTCTTCACCTTACCGCTTTCATCCTGTACGGTATTTCGCATCTGCAACGCTTGGAACGAGTCGATTTTCTTCTTCTCCAAAAAGTCATACACATCGCCAAGGTAGGTCTTGATACCGTGGTCACGGAACTCCACCACCTTGCTGCTTAGGCCTTGCAGGAAGTCACGGTCGTGCGACACGAGGATCATGCTGCCCTCGTATTGCAGCAGGGCGTTTTTAAGCACATCTTTCGACTGCATGTCCAAGTGGTTGGTGGGCTCGTCGAGGATGAGCAGGTTGAAGGGAGAAAGCAGCAGTTTGGCCAATGCCAGCCGCGACTTCTCACCGCCCGACAGCACCGACACGCGCTTCTCGGTGTCTTCGGTGCTGAAGAGGAAACTGCCCAGTATGGTGCGGATTTTGGGACGGATGTCGCCTACGGCCACCTCGTCAATGGTCTCGAAAACGGTCTTGTTGGGATTGAGCATCAGCGCTTGGTTCTGGGCATAATAGCCGATCACCACCTGATGCCCTAATTTCACCGTACCTTTCTGCGGCGCTAACTCACCTACGATGGCTTTCACCATGGTGGATTTGCCTTCGCCGTTTCGGCCCACAAAGGCGATTTTTTCGCCACGCTCCAGATGGAAGTCGATGTCTTTCAGCACTTCCAGTTCACCATAGCCCAGCGTGAGGTGTTCGGTCTCCACGGTCACGCGACCGGAGTGCGGGGCGGGTGGAAAGCGGAACGAGATATGCGAATTGTCGATGTCATCCACCTCTATCTTCTCCATCTTGTCCAACAGCTTGATGCGGCTCTGCACCTGCTTGGCTTTGGTGGCCTTGTAGCGGAACCGCTCGATAAACTTCTCAATCTGCGCGATCTCCTTCTGTTGGTTTTCGTAGGCATTCTGCTGTGCTTCAATACGTTCCAATCGTTGCTGAACGTATTCTGAGTAACTGCACTTGTAGTCTTGTATGTTGCCGAAGGTGATTTCGATAGTGCGGTTGGTGACGCGGTCAAGGAAGGCGCGGTCGTGCGACACGAGGATGAGCGCGCCGCTGTAGTTGGCCAAATAATCCTCCAGCCATTGTATGGATTCGATGTCTAGGTGGTTGGTGGGCTCGTCGAGCAGGATGATTTCAGGTTGCTGGAGCAGGATTTTGGCCAACGACACACGCATCTGCCACCCGTTGCTGAACTCCTTCATGGGACGGGTGAAGTCTTTTTTGCGGAATCCCAAACCGATGAGCACCTTTTCGGCGTCGCCCTCCATGGTGGTGCCGCCTATCTGGTGAAAGCGGTCGTTGAGGTCGGAAAGCTGCTGGGCAAGATGAGCGTATTGTTCAGATTCATAGTCGGTTCGGTCGGAAAGTTCTTGGGTAATGCGGTGGATGCGGCTCTCCAATTCGCGCTGCTCCACAAAAGCGGTCAAGGTTTCGTCCCAGATGGTAGTGTCGTATTGTCCGTGCAGTTCCTGTGGAAGGTAGCCGGTGCGGTGTCCCGCTGTCACAGTGATTTCACCCGACTCAGGCGCTTGGATGCGGTGAAGAATCTTCAGCAGGGTCGATTTGCCCGCCCCGTTCTTCCCTACCAGTCCAATGCGGTCATGGTCGCCCACCACAAACGAGACATTCTTAAATAGGTAGTCGCCCGTAAAATTTACCGAAAGATTGTTAATCGCTATCATGCTACTCTCCCCAATCCCTTAATCCTTAATCTTTTAATCTCTTCATCCTTTAATCTCCTCATCCTTTCCTCTCTTCCTCCCATCCCCTAAACATTCCTCTGCGCATACCCTCTAATCTGCTGAATCATGGAGACAAGTCCATTGGAGCGAGTGGGTGAAAGGTGCTCCTTGATGCCAATCTGGTCGATGTAAGCGAGGTCACTGGACAAGATCTCCTGCGGGGTATGTCCCGACAGCACACGAATGAGCAGGTTGATGATGCCTTTCGTGATGATCGCATCGCTGTCGGCGCGGAAAAACAATTTACCGTCGTTCATCTCCGCATGGAGCCACACCTGCGACTGGCAACCGGGAATCAGGTGCGCATCATCCTTATACTGCGGGTCGATGAGGGGCAGGCTTTTCCCCAGCTCAATAATATAATTGTATTTGTCCATCCAGTCGTCGAACAACTCAAATTCTTCAATGATTTCGCTTTCCGCTTCTGCAATGCTGCTCATTATTATATCTTATAAATAACTGATTATAAATATTTTATAAATAATTCTACTCATTAAAAATAGGTGTACAAAATTACAAAATTATCGCTGAATATGAATGGTTATCGAAGGGCTGTGAAATATTTTTTAGACTCTCTTTTTTGAAATGAAAAATTAGTCGTATCTTTGCTGACTGAATTGAACCATCGCATGAATTTTATCGCATATTTATCCCAAAAAATTGTAGATCATATTTCTGACAATCAGAAAATTATGATAGTCCTGCCTAACCAGAGGGCAAGACAGCACCTTCTTCTGGAGATGGCGAATCGCATCGAACATCCCGTCTTCGCCCCCACCATCATCACGATGGACGAGCTGGTGCAGAGCCTTTCGCCCCTCACTCTGGCCGACACCTCACAGCAGCTGATCGAACTCTTCCGTGTGTATCGGGAGTGCGACTTCCGCAACGACGACTCCTTCATCACTTTCATGAACTGGTCGCGCACTTTTCTGAAGGACATTGATGAAATCGACCAATACGGCGGCGATGCACGGCTCATCTTCTCCAATATCGCCGACCTCAAAGAACTCGATTTCTTCGGGCAGCACAATCTTACGGATAATCAGCGCAAATACCTCGATTTCTACCAACATCTCCACAACTTGTACGAGCGTTTCCGCAGCCATTTATACCAAAGTCAGCTGGGATATAACGGAATGATTTATAGGGATGTAGCTGAAAATGCGGCACAATATTTGCATGATTTTGAATACGATTACGTGATTTTTGCCGGACTTCTGGCACTCGCTCCCACCGAGCAGAAACTGGCCCGCGAAATCCGCAACCATGCGAAAGTGGATTTCTTCTTCGATTTAGACCATTTTTATTATGATAATGAACATCTCGGCATCCACAAGATGGTGCAGGAGGTGGCTGCCACTACGCAAATCGAGCAGATTGAACGCATAAGCGACGACTATCGGGAAATTCCCAAAAAGATCACGATCACAGCGGCCTCGCAGGCCATGGCACAGGTATATGCCGCCGTGCAGATTTTGGAGAAAATGTCGCCCGAACAGCTGGAAAATACCGCTGTCGTCCTCGCCGACGAGTCGCTGCTGGTACCATTCGTGCATGCCTACGGACAGGAAAAGTGCAACATCACCATGCGCTATCCTGCTCAACACACCGCCGCTTTCCACCTCTTCCAAGACCTGATGGCTGCAGCCCAAAACTATCGTCGCCTCAACCACTTGGATGCCAGCGGGGTTCCCGGATATTACCACAAGGATATTGCCGCCCTCATCGGCAACCCCGTGTTCACACAAGCCTACTTCTCCGACACATGGACCTCACAAAACGCAATGGATGAGGCAGTTGCCATCAACAAGGTATTCCTTACTACCGACCACCTCAAAAGGGTGCTGAAATGCGACTTCCCAGACCTGTCGAAAGAGGGACGCGACTTTTTGAACGAAATCACCACCTTCCTACAAAACACTGTCCAACAGTTGGATAGCGAAAAAGAGGATATTGATAGAGAAGTGCTGAAACTATTGGTGCAGGAACTAAAAAAGGTGGATGAACTCGCTGTCGGATTCCAAGATTTCCCTTTGGATTTCCGCACCCTTACCACTTTCATCAACGAGCAGGTGGGTATGCTGGGGCTTCCATTTATGAGCAATCCTACCAAAGGACTTCAGGTGATGGGAGTACTGGAAACCAGAATGTTGGACTTCGACACCGTTATCATGCTGTCGGTCAATGAGGGGGGTATCCCGACGGGCAAGTCCACCGACTCCATGCTGCTTTTTGTCGTGAAACAGCATTTCGGACTACCCACCTACGAGCATCACGACACGGCGTATGCCTACCATTTCTTCCGTCTCCTGCAGCGGGCTTCCAACATCCACCTGATTTACAATGCCGACACCTCCACCTCTGCCAACGAGGAGAGCAGATTTGTGCGCCAGCTGGAGTATGAAGTTCAGCATCAACATCTCAACAATATTATTAAAATACACCGCCAGCAAATTTCGGTCCAACCCACCCTCTCCGATCAAGGGGATGCCATTTCCATCACCAAGACGACCTCTGACGTGGCCACGCTTGAGCAGATGACCTTCTCGGTCAGCACGTTATCCACCTATATCAACTGTCCGTTGCAGTTCTATTTGAGCAAAATTGCCCAAATTGAGCCTCCTCGCACCATCGACGAGAATGTGGAACAGAGTGTGGTGGGCAAGGTCATCCATGCGGTGCTGGAACAGGCGGCCAACGAATTGAAAACGGGTAATGACTCGCGTGAGTCCATTATACACAAGTACCTAACGCTTGTTGACAAAGACCCTGTTTATCTGCGCGATTTGTTTTGGGAAAGTGAGGAGGTGAAGGGGCAGGATCTGACGCAAGGCAAGCTGTTCATTGCCGTGGAGGTGGTGAAGCGACAACTGAAAAGTTATCTGAAGGAGTGGCTAAAAGAGCTTTCCGACCCCGCCCTTCATGTTGAAATTGTGGCTCCAGAAATGCGGTTGGAGTACGAGTTCCCCGTGGATGAGTGGAAATTCAAGATGAAAGGATTTGCAGACCTGGTGGAAAAACGAGATGGCAAGACGGCCATCTTAGATTATAAGACGGGCTATATCCATGAGCTGTGCTATTCGGATATGGACGACCTGTTTGGCGATCCGAAATACCACCAGCTGCTGCAACTCATCACCTACGCCTACTTGTATTGGAAGTTGAAAGGCACACTCCCCGAAGATATCACTTGCGCGCTGGTGAGTTTCCAGTCACTGATGTCGGGCGGCAATTACCTGATGCCCCCCCAAATGAACAATCCCAAAGGCAGAGGGAAAGTACCTTTGGAGATGACAACAGAATTCCTTGAACTTTATGAGGAAAATCTGAAAAAACTTTTCCGCCGCATCATGGACACGGAGGTCCCATTTGCGCAGGCAGATGATTTAGACCATTGCCAATGGTGCGACTACCGTACCGTTTGTGGAAGGTGATAGAAGAGGCTCTGGCAAATAGCCATTAAGCATCGGCTATCTCACCTCAATCTCATCAATAAAGATATGGGCATCGCCGCCGGCACCAAGGTGCCACTCGGGAATTTTACCAAAATTCTTGGCCTTGATGCGGATATAACGTGCTTTGGCAGACCCTTTTACTGTAAAGTCTTCCACTTTCTCCGTATAGTCATCAGTGGGGCCATTGTTCTTGTATGTGCCGAAGGGAACGAAATGCTCGCCGTCTTCCGACACCTCCACAATCAGCTCGGTCGGGAACCAGATCCAGGCGCGGATGTCCTCCAAAAAGCCGACCGACACCTCATGCACCTCCTTCACCGACCAGAGGTCCACCACGGCCTCAAAATCCTGACCTTGGAAGCCTTGCCAGCCGCCGAGCCGCCACTTGACATTGCCCCGCACTCCGTCCACCAGTCCATCATCGCCACCCGCCGTATATTGCGGATTGTACGGACTGATGTAGCGTACCGACTTGTCTTTCACAAACTTGATGTAAGTGGCCTCGGCAACGGCACTGCTGAAAAAGTATTCTGTTTCATCCCACGCACGGATGGTCGTGGTTTCAGTGATGGTGAACGGTTTCTTGTAACGATGTTTTTTGCTAAAATTGTCAGCCGAGGTGGTATAGAAAATTTGTGGTTTGGGTTTAGCTAGGGACCTGTCGCCTGGGTGAATGGCCACCGTCATCTTATCCCGAAAAACACTTTCGCAGCTTTGGAAAACGGGGACTGGGGCCACGGCGGGCATTCTAATATCTCGGTGACTCTCTCGGCGACAACCCATCATTCCTAAGAACGCATATTGATTGGGCGTGGGACCCATCACAAACTCAAATGTGTCGCCATCCGATATTTCATGGTAAAACATCCCGCTATGCCAATGCTCTTCCCCATTTTTTGTAATGGATTGAATATAAGCATTCTCCTTGCTTTGATTTTTACAAATAATAGTAAAAGTCTTGCCATTTTCGAGGTGGATCTTCACTTCATCGAAAATGGGTGAACCAAAGTCGTAACGGTTGCTGCCGGGTGCGATGGTATAGAATCCCATGGCGCTCATCACGTACCATGCCGACATCTGTCCGCAATCTTCGTTGCCGCACAGCCCGTCGGGAGCATCCTGATAGAGTTCGGTAAGGATGCGGCGCACCACCTGTTGGGTCTTCCACGGCTGGCCCACGTAATTGTACATGTAAGGCGCGTGATGCCCCGGCTCGTTGCCATGCGCATACTGCCCGATGATACCGGTGAGGTCGGCCTGCTCGCGCCCCGTCATTTGCGCCGTGCCAAAGAACAGCGAATCCAACATCTCGGCCACATGGCTGTTGCCACCTGCCCGCAGCACGTAGTTGTCGAAGTCGTGCGGCACGTACGTGGAATACTGCCAAGAGTTGGCCTCCGTGAAATGGTTGTTCACCTCCGCCGGATCGAATGGCTGGATGAACGCGCCATTGCTTCTTGGGTGCATGAAGCCGTTCTCATCCATGATGTTCTGATAATTTTGACAACGCATCAAGAAGCGAACAGCGGTGTCCGTAATGCCTAAATCATCGGCATACTGGTAGATACACCAGTCATCAAAGCAATATTCCAATGTTTTCGACACCGACTCGTGCTCCTTGTCGGCGGGAATGTAATCGTATTTCTCAAATTCGGGACGGCCCAATTTCGGCAATTCCGCCGAAGCCACCATCGCTTTCAGCATCTCATGCTTGTCGTAATCCCCTATTCCTTTGCGACTTGCATCCAAAATAACGGGAACGGCATGGTAGCCGATCATGCACCAGGTTTCGTAGGCCGACAGTTCCCACATGGGCAGCTGGCCACCCTGTCGGTAAGCCAGCAGGAAGGTGTTGAGAAAGTCGTTGGTGCGCTCGCGGTCGATGAGATTGAGCAGCGGGTGCAGGGCTCGGTAGGTATCCCACAGCGAGAACACGGTATAGACCTTATGTCCGTCGCCACGATGGATTTTTCCGTCCTGTCCGCGGTAGCGACCGTCGAGGTCAGAAAATTCGTAAGGCGATGTAAAACAGTGGTATAATGCCGTGTAAAAAATCCGCATGTCATTCTCATCCCCTTTCACCTCAATTTTTCCTAATTCTTTGTTCCACACATCGTTGGCACGTTGGCGGTAGAGGTCGAAGTTGAAAGTGGGGGCTTCGGCAAGGTTAGCACGAGCCCCGTCGATGTCCACCGCCGAAATGCCCACGTTGAGGCACACCTGGTTGACATCATTGGCAAAATAGACCAGCGCCTTGAGGTTGCCGCCTTGCACATGGTCGTTGTTGCTGAGGAGGGTAGAATCCCTGAAAAACAGCACCTTAATGGCAGGCTGCGAGAGCTTCATACAGAAATAAACATGCTGGTTCTCACTCCAAGCGTTCGACACACGGAATCCAGTAATTTCGTTATTATCAACAACTTCTAAATAGCTATCCACTACAATGTCCCGGTGGCCGAGGTCGATGACGATGCCGTGGGGCTGTCCGTCGTTGGCGAAGGTGTAGCGGTGGCAGCCCACATGGACGGTGGTGGTCATCTCGGCGAACACGTTAGGGCCGTCGAGCTGCACGGCGTAATAGCCCGGCTGGGCGGTCTCGTTCTGGTGCGAGAAGGTGGAGCAGTAGCGGGTGTTGACGGGCGAGCCATTGCCGGAGAAGGGCATCACGAGGATGTCGCCGTAGTCGGAGCAGCCGGTGCCGCTGAGGTGGGTATGGGAGAAACCGTACACAACATCATCGCTATAGTGGTAGCCCGAGCAGCCGTCCCAACCGGTGAGGCGGGTGTCGGGGCTGAGCTGAACAGCCCCGAAGGGAACGAGCGCGCCGGGGAAGGTGTGCCCATGGGCGCCGGTGCCGACGAGCGGGTTGACGTATTGGGTATAGTTCTGGGCATCAATCCTATAAGGTGAATACAACAGAAAGGTTGCGATGAGAAGGATAAAAGTGGGGAGGATTTTTTTCATAAAATAATGCGATAGAAAAGTTTCAAATTTCGGTTGCAAAGATACGACTAAAAATTTGAAAAAAATCGTGGAACTACGAAGTTCGTAACTAAGGTTCTGGAGACCTATCACCCAAACCCGTAGCGCCACGATTACTCGCGGACGCTTCGTTCTTTGGGATGATGACTTAAATTTTCCAGATTTTAGTTACCAAAGAAAGCGAAACGCTTCTATAAATGTGTTAAGATTGCACTTAACGAGATGTCCGCCCCCACATTCCAAACAACTTGCAAAAATAGTGATTTTTCGACAAACAACATTCTCTTTTGTCAAAAAAATTAAAATAAAAGACCACTTCATGCGTTAAAGGTGAGTGTTTAATATTTAATATGAATAAAAAATTCCATCTGTTTCTCATATTCTTTCTTCTATGTACCGCCATTTTGGCCTTTACATCCTGCCATAGAATCCATCCCGAAGAGGACTCCAAAGTGAGTTTCTCCACCAACTTGGTACAGTTTGACACGGTTTTCACCACGGTGGGCTCTGCCACACAGAATTTTCGCGTATATAACCCCTACAACTACGACATCAAGTTGGATGTTTACCTTGCGGGCGGCGACCACTCTCAGTTCAGCATCAACGTGGACGGCGTGGCAGGCACCTCATTCAAGGATGTGGAGATTCCCGCCAAAGACAGCATTTTCGTTCATGTGAAGGTGAATGTCAACCCCAACGACCAGAGCCAGCCGTTTGTGGTGACCGACTCGGTGGTGTTTCTGCACGGCAACACCATGCAGGATGTGGACCTGATGGCCTACGGGCAGAACGCCCATTTCATCGTAGCCGACCAAGGAAGCAGCCTGCGCTACAAAATCATCGCCCACGAACACGAGACCGTCCACTGGACCAATGACTTGCCGTATGTCATCTACGGCGGCTACGCAGCGGTGGACTCGCTCGGCACGCTCATCATTGACCCCGGCACCACCATCTACTTCCACAACGGCGCCGGACTGTGGATTTACCGTTACGGCAATATCCAGGCGGTGGGCACGCAGGAGCAGCCCATCACCTTCCGCGGCGACAAGCTGAACAGCTGGTTCGACACTGACTACGCCCAATGGGACCGCATCTGGATCAACGAAAGTAATATTGACAATCACTTTGAAAATGTGGAGATCACCAACGCCTTCATCGGATTGCAGGTGGAGAGTTTGAGCGAATATTTGAATGGGAAAACCATTCTGAAAAATTGTGTTGTACACAACACCTACAATAGCGGTCTGCTCGCCCGCGCCACCAACATCCGCGCCGAAAACTGCCAGTTCAGCAACAACGGTTCCTGCGGCGCCGAACTGCATATCGGCAACTACGACTTCCGCCACGTCACCATCGCCAACTACTTCCACCAGTCGGGCAGAAAGAATCCCGCCCTCTACGCCGCCACCAACTACACGGATGGCGTTTACCAATATGTGGGCCCCCTTGCGGCATCGTTCACCAACTGCATCGTTTATGGCTCGATCGAAAATGAAATCGGGCTTTCGCTCAACGACGACCAAGAACATAACCTTCTGTTTGAGAACTGTTTGGTGCGCTGCGAACAGGCTTTGGACTGCTTCACCAACTGCATCCGAAACCAGAATCCCAAATTCAACGCCAACAGCGACCAAGACTACGGGTTGCAGGAAGGTTCTCCCGCTATTGATGCGGGCAAGACGGGTCTGGGCATCACCACCGACATCACGGGCGCGCCCCGCGACGACCGTCCCGACATCGGCGCGTTTGAGTTCGGCAGCAGCCTCCGGAGAAGGCTTTCCCTACGTTAACCGACATTGGATCGCATACTCTGTGTCGGCAAAGACGGGCGTAAGCGAGAGATAGCCGGCCACTACCCTGCCCTGCTCCACCCGCAGCGGGTAACGGGCACGAAGCTCTGCATCTTCCTCTAACAGAGTATTATCACCCGGCAGGTAGCGCAACCGCCACCGCCCTACGCTCCCCACCCGCACATAGCGACTGTAAAACTGGTGAGCCGCCCACCCCATCGTCAGCCGGAGGTTCAGCTCCACAGCAGGATGCAGGTAATATTTTCCATCTTTCTGATACACAAACATATCCACTCCCACAATACCTTGATAATAGGGTACAATATGGAGGGTAAGGAATTCCTCCAACACTTCTCTAACCACGTGGATAAGAGGAAGTTTCACATACGCTGACAGCCGCTACTCCATCATCGCATCAGAGAGCAACA
>JAGCUN010000034.1 GCA_017962845.1 Bacteroidales bacterium
GCCACCGCCGGCACCATCGGTGCCAGAGAGGCCCTGAGCTGCGGGAATGAAGTAGTAGCCCCACGTATAAGTCACTGGGGTAGTGGGAGTAACACCGTTGGCACCATTGCTGCCTGTGCCGCCCACCGAACCGGTATGGCCTGCCGAACCGCCCGAACCGCCGTAGCCGCCCGTGCCGCCGGAACCATTACCGCCGGTAGTGCCCGTAACGCCTGAGTAGCCGCCCTGGCTGTGGGTAACGGAGCCTTCGCCGCCGTTGCCGCCACGCCCGCCGGTACGTACGCCCGAACCGACTGCCGAGCCGCCGATACCTTCATCGTCGCCGTCGTTGGTCCACTCAGAGAGGCCACCGTCGCCGCCGCTGGAGCCGTTGTTGCCAGAAGCCCCCGCAGCGCCCGTGGTGCCGGAGATACCATCGCCGCCATTACCACAAAGCAACTCACAATCAATCAGTTGATTACCATCAGCATCGCCGTTAATCAACAACACATAGGTTGAGGCACCCTTGCCAGAATAGGCGCGGTCGGCGGCGGTGGCCGAAGCCACAGCCATCCGCAGCCGGATGAGCGTCCAGTGGTTCACGCCCATCGAGCGGAAGGCGATCTTCTGGTTGTAGTCGAGCACCGACTGGAGGGCATCCACCGTGATGGTGGTGGCGAGGCCGTCGGGCTGCCACGTGGTGGCGTCGAGGCCGCCCTCGATGGTGAGGTTGCTGCGCAGGTCGAGCGTCTGGCTTTCGGCATAGCTGCCGGAGGCGACGCGGATGACGGTGCCGTTGTCGTCGGCGAGGGCCAGTGCGCGGGCAATGGTGCGAAGGGGCGCGGTGGCACTGCCATCGGCAGCATCATCACCCTGTGGAGCAACATAGAGGATTTGTTGCGCAAAAGCAACGCAACCTATCATCATCAAAAGTATTGACAAACTTACCTTTTTCATCATTTACAATATATTAGATTCGTCTCAAAAATGGAGCGGCAAAAGTACAACAAAAAAATCAATTCAAGGGATATTCTTTCAGAATTTAAGCTTATTATTCTAATTTTCAATAAAATAAATTTCTTAATAAAAGTTAACATGAAATATTTTTGATAATCCGTAAAAAAAATGTAACTTTGCCCACTTTTTAAAAGGTGAAATAGAATATTATAAATAATTAAAAATCAAAAAAATAACATGGAAAAACTGATTATCACAGCCGCTATTTGCGGAGCAGAAGTCACGAAAGAGCAGAATCCTGCTGTACCTTATACTGTAGAAGAGATCGTTCGCGAGGCGAAATCGGCGGTGGATGCCGGTGCCGCGATTGTGCATTTGCATGTGCGTTTTGACGATGGCACGCCCACCCAGAGCCGCGAGCGTTTCCAGGAGTGCGAGGAGGCTATTTACAAGGTATGTCCCGACGTGATTCTGATCCCCTCCACCGGCGGTGCTGTGGGCATGACTCCCGACGAGCGTCTGCAATCGACCGATACCACTCCGATTCCGGAGATGGCCACTTTGGACTGTGGTACCTGCAACTTCGGCGATGAGATTTTCGACAACACGATGCCGACGATGCGTGCTTTTGGCAAGCGTATGATCGAGCGCGGCATCAAGCCCGAGTACGAGTGTTTCGAGATGGGTCATTTGGACACCATTTTGACGATGGCCCGCAAGGGTCAGGTGCCTGGTGCGCCAATGCAGTTCAACTTCGTGTTGGGCGTTCCCGGATGCACACCTGCCACGGTGGCGAACCTCTGCTGGCTGGTGAATGCCATTCCGGCGGGCAGCACCTGGACAGTGACTGGCATTGGCCGTCACGCTTTCCCGATGGCAGCTGCGGCTATCGCCATGGGCGGCAACGTGCGCGTGGGCTTCGAAGACAACCTGAACTTGGCGAAGGGCGTTCCGGCCAAATCGAACGGCGAACTGGTGGCGAAGGTAGTTCGTCTGGCCAAGGAGCTGGGCCGCGAGGTGGCCACCTCCGACGAGGCGAGAGTCATTCTGGGACTTCCTGCCAGAAAGAAATAATTGTAACGACCGTTCCGACAAAAGGGAAATAGTATGTCGAAAGTCGCAATCATCACCGGTGCCGATGGCGGCATGGGGCAAGAGCATGTAAAGGCGGTCAGCAAGGCCGGCTACGAGGTCGTGATGGCGTGTCGCAACCCGCAGAAGGCATGGCCCATCTGCAAGGAGCTCATCGCGAAGACCCATAACACGAACATCCGTGTCATGAAACTCGACCTTGCCTCTTTTGCCAGCATCTACGCTTTTGTGGAGGAGATCCGCCAGCAATATACGCATGTGGACCTGCTGCTCAACAATGCGGGCAGGCTCTGCCACCAGCTGGAGGTGACCGCCGACGGCGTGGAGATGACCGTCGGGGTGAACTACCTCGGGCACTATCTGCTGACCAGACAACTCTTGCCGCTGATTCCGCCGGGCAGCCGCATCGTGAACATGGTGTCGCTCACCATCCGCTACGGCAAGGTCGACCACGACATCTTCACCCCCGTTCCGGCCCAAAAGTTCAACCGTTTCACCGCCTATTCCGACTCCAAGTTGGCGTTGCTGTATTTCACGCTGGACTTGGCCGAGGAGCTGAAGGATCAGAATATTCTGGTGAACTGCGCCGACCCGGGCATCGTGAGCACCAACATCATACGGCAGGGCAACATCGTGGTGGACAAGATGTGCGACTGGTTCTTCCGGCCCATCATATACAAGCCTGCGAAGGGGGCCAGCACCATGATTCATCTGGCGCTCTCGCCCGATGTGACCTGTACAGGAAAATGTTTTGCCAGAAAAAAGCCCGTGCGGCTGAAAAAGAAGATGATTGAGAATCCCTTCCGCCAGCAGCTGCACGACAAGACGGAGGAACTGATTGGAAAATTGAAAATGGGAAAATGAAAATGGAAAATGTAGAGACGTAGCGCGCTACGTCTCTACGTTCAACGAATAAACGAATCAACGCATCAACAATTCAACGAATGTTAAAGATAGAAAACCTACACGTATCCATCCATGGGAAGGAAATTCTCAAAGGAGTGAACCTTGAGATCAACAAAGGCGAAGTGCATGCCATCATGGGGCCGAACGGCACGGGCAAGAGCACACTCGCGTCTGTAATTGCCGGCAAGGACATTTTCGAAGTTACCGAAGGCAGCATCACCTACGAGGGGAAAAACCTGATGGAGATGAGCATTGAGGAGCGCGCCCGTGAGGGCATCTTCATCGGTTTCCAGTATCCGGTGGAGATCCCTGGCGTGAGCATCGCCAACTTCATGCGCACCGCCATCGACGAGAAGCGCCGCTACCACGGACAGGAACCTCTCACCGAGCTGGAATTCCGCAAGATGATGAAAGAAAAGGCCAAAGTGGTGGAACTGACCGAGAAGCTTAGCACCCGCTCGGTGAACGAGGGATTCTCGGGCGGCGAGAAGAAGCGCAACGAGATTTTCCAGATGGCCATGCTGGAGCCGAAGCTCTCCATCCTCGACGAGACCGACTCCGGACTGGACATCGACGCCCTGCGCATCGTGGCCAACGGCGTCACCCAGCTCAAGTCACCGGAAAATTCCACCATCGTCATCACCCACTACCAAAGACTGCTCGACTACATCGTGCCCGACTTCGTGCATGTGCTTTTCGACGGAAAAATCGTGAAGAGCGGCAGCAAGGAGCTCGCCCTCGAACTGGAGCACCGCGGCTACGAATGGATCAAACAGGAATACGAATCGGCTAACAAACAATAAGATGACAAAAGAAGAAAAGCTTATCATCGACCAGTGTATGGCCGACCTCTTCCAATGGAAAGTACAGGACCACCCCGCCCCGTACCGCCCGGTGGAGGAGTATTTCCACTGCAAAGTCAAGGACATCGACACGCAGATGTGCATCTTCCTGAACGGCTGGTATGTGCATGACAACATGCCGCTGACCATTTCACCGGAAGGGGTGATTGTAGGCTCACTGACGGAAGCCGCACAACGCTTTCCCGACAAAGTTCTCCCCTACCTCAACCAAAAATCGCTTCCCAAAGAAGATGACCTATCGGTGCTCAACCGTCAGCGTTACAACGACGGACTTTTTGTATATGCACCTGAAAATGTGACCGTTGGGAAACCCATCCAGCTCATCTCCCTCACCGACTCGCCCGACGAACTGATGATCAACAACCGCCATCTCATCGTTTTGGAGAAGAATGCGGAATTGTCGTTTGTGCAATGCGACGACTCCATCCAGTTCAAGAAGAGTTTCATCAACAATGTCACCCAGATTCATCTGGCGGAGGATGCCCGTCTTTCTTATTATAAAATGGAGAACAAGAATCCCGAGTCGATGCTGTTCAATGAGGTGGATGTGGTGCAGAAGGCGCATTCGCAATTCTATTCCAACGCGATGACCTTCAACACGGGTTATTTGAGAAGCCGCATCAACGTGCTGCTCACCGAGCCGTTTGCCTCCGCCACGATGCATGGTCTGTATTTGGTGGACCGCCAGCAGCATATTGACACACAGGTGTTTGTGGACCACCAGGTGCCGGACTGCGAGAGTCACCAGCTGTACAAGGGCATTGTGGATGACTCGGCGAAGGCCAATTTCTTGGGGCATGTGGTGGTACGTCCGGATGCTCAGCGCACGCTGGCCGACCAGACCAACCGCAACATCACCCTCACCGACACGGCACACGTCACCTCGCGGCCGTTCTTGGAAATCTACGCTGATGATGTGAAATGCAACCACGGCACCACAGTGGGACAGCTGGATGACGACGCGATGTTCTACCTCCGCACCCGCGGCATCTGCGAGCGCAACGCCCGCATGCTGCTGATGTTCGCTTTCGCGAATGAGATTGCCAACAACATCAAGATCGACTCGCTGCGTGACCGCTACCTGGTGATGATTCGCAAACGTCTCAATGGCGAGCTGACCATCTGCGACCAATGTGTGCTGCACTGTCCGCACCTGGTGAACGGCTAACCGATTTTATCCCCGCCATGAAACGCCGACTTCTCCCCTACCTTACAATGCTTTTCGGGTGGCTGTTGCTGCCGGGAATGGTGGTGGCGCAGTCGGACGCTCCCTTGCGCGTGGAACTGCCCGCCGCCAAAGACCAGCACGACTACAACATGGCCCCTGCCGACACCATGGGGCTGTTCGTCTTCTATGATGCCGGCAGCATCAGCGCGGATACCAACCGTTGGATTTTTCTGCATTACGATTCTAACCTCGTGAAAATCAATACCTCCAACGTATTCTTGCCGCCAACAACCGACTTCATTGCTTCCGACTATAGCGACGGCACGCTCTATTTGCTCATGCAAAAAAGAATACCCAAGAAGACTCCGCCACGCACTTTCATCGTAGCCATCACCCCAGAAAAACGAACTCTTGAAGTGTCTGAGATTGACGGGATTCAGGCCAACGACCTGTCGGGGATTTATGCGGCGGGCGGACACTTGTTGCTGCTGGCCACGGGGGCCAAATCCGACCTCGTGTATTTCTACCATCCATCTATACACAAGCTGACGACACTCAGCGACATTTTCAGCTACAAGGTGGAATTTCGCACTGCTGACACGGCCGCCCGACGGTGGCTCATCGGACTGCACCAGATCAGCAGTGTGCAGGATGACCTATTTTTGTACGAATACAACTGGACAGACGGCAGCGGAAACCTCGTCCGCTTTCCCCAACAGCTGCCCGATCATACCAACGTGCTGTGCCAGACCGCACACGCCTTCCCGCTCAACACCGACACCACCCTGCTGCTCGGCACCTACAACAAAATCTCCGACCGTCAGTCGGTTAACCTGCACTCCGGCGTTTACTCGGTGCTTTTCACCCGCCACCAATTCGACACTCTTCAGACCTACAACTTCACCAGCCTCAAGAGCGGCAGTGCGGCCAACACCCCCAATGCCAACCTCAACCTGCAACTGCAACTTGGCGCATCCGTTTGTACGTCAGAACAATACAGCATCGTGTCGGAAGTCTATTATCCCGACTACAGTTACACCTACAACAATCATTACAACGATTACAACTACTACAGCTCAGCACCCACCACGGTCTTCCTTGGCTACCAGTTTGTGAACGCCTACATCACCACTTTCGACCGCACAGGGCACCTGCTGTGGGACCATTATTTCCCGCTCACCTCCATCAGCAACATGCAGCTGGGACCTGTACTCCATCTTTCGTACATCGGTGAAGACGCACTGATCTATTACACCCGCAACAACCGATTGAGCAGCACTTTAATCAACGGATACGAGACATTGGAGAAGCTCACTTCCATGAGTATCGAGACCATGAGTACCCGCGACGTGGTGGAATACAGCGACGGGATAGGAATTCAACGATGGTATGGCGACAACTTTATAGTGAGCGGATACCACTACCTTCGCAACCGCGACAAATCCACCAAGGCGAAACGTTATGTGTTCTTCATCAATAAAATAGAATACCGATAAACCATGCGTCACCGTACTATCCTTCCGATTTTTCTTCTTCTAATATGGATGATGGATGGGCAATGCCAGCTGTTGAGTGAGGCGGAGCTGAAGAAGAAGCCCGTTTTCACCTCAATCGAAGAGGCGTCTGAATCGCCGGAAGAGGTTTACCGGATGAAGCTGAAAATCAAGGCCGACTCACTGCCCGACGAGCTGTTCCAATTCACCAATTTGCAAGAATTGGTGGTGTCGCACTGCAAGTTGAGCGTGCTCAACGCCCGCATCGGCGAACTCACCCAGCTGCAGCGGCTCGATGTGTCGGCGAACCACTTGGTGGTGCTGCCAGAAAGCATCTGTCAGCTGAAAAATCTTAAAGACCTGATTATCAACCGCAACATCATCGCCGCGCTGCCGCAAAACATCGGCAACATGGTAAGTTTGGAGTACATCGATGCATGGAACAACCCGCTTTACGTGCTGCCCGAGAGCATCGCGGCGCTGCGGGAAGTGCTGCGAGAGATTGACATCCGGCAGGTGGAACTCTGGGATGAGGAGCTGGAGGCGATGGAAAAGCTACTGCCGAACACCAAGATTCAGTACACCTCCACCTGCGACTGTCACGGCACGCGCGACAAGTAGTTAGGATTCTGGGAAGAAGGAATCCACGAACTCGCGGCGGTTGAACACCTGGAGCTGGTCGATTTTCTCACCCACCCCGATATACTTGACTGGAATCTTGAACTGATGGGAGATGCCGATGACCACGCCACCCTTGGCAGTCCCGTCGAGCTTGGTGATGGCGAGGGCGTTGACTTCTGTAGCCGCAGTGAACTGTTTGGCCTGTTCGATGGCGTTCTGGCCGGTGGAGCCATCCAACACAAGCAGCACTTCATCGGGAGTGTTGGGCAGAAGCTTACCCGTAACATTCTTTATCTTAGAAAGTTCACGCATCAGGTTGGATTTGTTATGGAGTCGTCCGGCGGTGTCGATGATGACGATATCACACTTTTTGGCGATAGCCGACTTGACGGTGTCGTAGGCGACGGCGGCGGGGTCGGCACCCATAGGTTGCACCACGATGGGCACACCGGCACGTTCGGCCCACACCTCAAGCTGGTCCACGGCGGCGGCACGGAAAGTGTCGGCAGCACCAAGCATGACCGAGTAACCCTTCTTCTTGAACTGGTAAGCCAACTTGCCAATGGTGGTGGTCTTGCCGGCGCCATTCACTCCGACTACCATGATGACATACGGGCGGCCCAGATTGGCCGGAATCGAAAAGTCAGACTGATCTTCCTGGTTATTCTCCATCAGCAAACCCGCAATCTCCTCCCTGAGAATCGTTTGCAGCTGTCCGGTACCCAGATACTTGTCACGAGAAACACGAGCCTCTATGCGCTCAATGATGGTCAGCGTGGTCTCCACGCCCACATCTGAAGTCACCAGCACCTCCTCCAAATCATCCAACACCTCATCATCCACCTTCGACTTTCCGACAACCGTCTTGGCCAATTTGGCAAAGAAGCTCTCCTTCGACTTTTCGAGTCCCTTATTCAGTTCTTCTTTCTTTTCTTTTGAAAATATAGAGAAAAAGCCCATAAGCACAATTTTAGAAATTCGCTGCAAAGATACAAAAAACTACGCGCAAAATGAAGTACCGACATAATAAATTTTAATTTGGACAAAATGCACTGAAATCCGAAAAAAAATATTATTTTTGCACTTTCAAAGAAAACCATCTAATTATTAATTATCATGAAAAAATATTTCGTCACCTTATTTGTGGGCATCTTGTTAGTTTTAATTTCTGGATGCACGAAATTCGAGCCAGCCACTGTGGATGCCTCTGTCACCCCCATCTCCTATCCGGGCACCTGCATCATGGACTGCAAAGGCACTATCACCGAGAACGGCGGATGCAAATACTTCAACGAAGTGGGCTTCCTGTTTAGTCTCACCCCAGAACCGACCTACAAGGCAGAGGGTGTCACCACGATTGCCATGGAAGAGCATGACGGCAAGAGCACGACTTTCAACATCACCTACAACGGCGCCATGCTCGACACCGTCTATTACGTGCGCGCATACGTTTGCACCAATGCAGGCACCGGCTATAGCGAAGCCAAAATCATCCCCACCTACGAATCAACCGCAGAATAATCACCATTAAACCTAAAATATTTGTAATGAGAAACAAGATTCTTGCCATCAATCCAGGAGCCACCTCCACCAAAATCGCTGTTTTTGAAGGCGAAAAGAATATTTTCACCACCAACATCAAGCACTCAGTCGACGAGCTGTCGAAATTCGCAGTTCTTGCCGACCAGTACGACTACCGCAAGAATTTCGTTCTGGAAGAATTGAAGAACCAGAACATCAACTTGGACGAAATCGCCATCGTGATGGGTCGCGGCGGTCTCATCAAACCGCTCACCTCCGGAGTGTATCGTGTCAACGACCTGATGAAGAAGCACTTGCTGGAGGGCTATAACGGAGTTCACGCCTGCAACCTCGGCGGTCTGATTGCCGACAGCGTGGCCAAGATGATTGGCTTGAAAGAGGCCTATATCGCCGACCCCGTCATCGTGGATGAGATGGAAGACATCGCCCGCATATCGGGACACAAAGACTTTGAGCGTCTCTCCATTTTCCATGCGTTGAACCAGAAGGCCATCGCCCGCACGTACGCCAAATCCATCGGTAAAAAGTACGAGGAGCTGAACCTGATTGTGGCGCACATGGGCGGCGGTATCAGCGTGGGCGCGCACCGCAAAGGCCGCGTCATCGACGTGAACCAGGCTCTCGAAGGCGAAGGACCGTTCTCCCCCGAACGTTCCGGAACCCTTCCGATGGACCAGATCATCAAGGCCTGCTACAGCGGCAAATACACCTACGAAGAGATGCGCAAAGTCATCGTGGGAAAAGGCGGTCTCGTATCCTACCTCGGCACCAATGACGCCTACGAAGTAGAGAAACGCGCCCTCGCCGGCGACAAATACGCCGACCTTATCGAGCGCGCCATGGCCTACCAGATCGGCAAACAGATTGCCGGCAACGCAGCCGTTCTTGAAGGCAAAGTCGATGCCATCCTGCTCACCGGCGGTATCGCTTACGGCAAGCCCATCGTAGGCCACATCAAACGCCACGTGGAGTGGATCGCCCCCGTCGCCGTTTATCCCGGCGAGGACGAGATGGCTTCCATGGCCATGAACGCCCGTATGATCCTCGACGGCAGCGTGGAGGTGAAGGACTACGAATAGTCACCTTCCCTCTCTTTCTGCAAAAAACGAATTACCATCCTTTTCTCCCCACATTTTCCGATGTGGGGATTTATTTATGAATAGTGAACGAATCACTTTCCAAACATCGCCGTCACGCGGTCGAATATGCCGGTGGTGTAGGCGATGGCCATGCCGTAGTTGGTGACAGGCACGCCGCTTTGGTGCACCGTCTCCACGCGGTTCCACAACTGCCGGCGGGTCACCATGCAGCCGCCGCACTGTACGGCGAGGGCGTACTGCGAAAGGTCGTCGGGCAGCGGGTCGAGAGCCGCCACAAAGTCGAACTGCAACTGACATCCCGCACACTTCTGCAGCAGCTTGGGCAGTTTGTGCCGCCCGATATCCTCGCACGAGGAGGTGTGCGTACACGACTCCATGATCAGCACGCGGTCGCCATCATGCAGCTGGCTGATACGGGGCGTGTCGTGGAGATACAGGTCGAAATGCCCTTTCGAGCGGGCCAGCACGATGCTGAAGCTGGTGAGCGGAATGTGCTGGGGGATTTGCGGCGCCACAGTGGCAAATACCTGACTGTCAGTGATTACAAGACTGGGTGTATGTTTTTGCAGGAAGCTTGCCAGCTCTTCGGGCTGCAGGGCGATAGCAACAGCATGGTGGTCCAGCAAATCTCGGATGAGCTGTGCCTGCGGACGTATCAACCGTCCCTCCGGCGCTTCCGAGTCCTGCGGCATCACCAGCACCACCGTGTCGCCCGGCTGCACGATGCCGCCGGTGAGCGACTCTTCCTCTCCCCTGCCTTGCGGCAGCAATGCTGTTATCGCGCTGATTAGCTGCTCAATACCCTCCTTTTGCACCGCGCTGCATTCTACTACGGGCACCCCATAAAGCGCAAGCTGCTCGGCAAAATCGGGCGACAAGGGCTGCCAGTCGCTCTTGTTGTGCGCGATGACAAAGGGAATGCCGGCCGATTTGAACTGCCCGATCAGGCTGACATCCTCGGGCAAGAGCGTGTTGCCACTGATAACCAGGACGGCTAAATCAATGGCGGACAGCATGTTCAACGAACTGCGTACGCGCTGTTTTCCGATGTCGGTGCCGCTGTCGTCGATACCGGCAGTGTCCACCAGCACCACCGGACCGATGCCAAGAATCTCGATGGTCTTTTTGACCGGATCGGTGGTGGTGCCGGCCACCTCCGACACGATGGCGATATCTTGTCCGGCAATGGCGTTGATGAGGGCGCTCTTGCCCTGGTTGCGGCGGCCGAAAATGCCGATGAATGTGCGTTGTAGGGTGCTCATAGGTCTAAATAGGTTTGGTACAGCTCCTGCAAAAAGGCGCGGGCGTTCCAGTATTCGCGCCAGTAGATGTCATCATCCTCAATGGTGCGGCGGTAGGCATCTTCTTTTTCGATGTTGTAGCTGAACGACCCTTGCGGGGTGATCCAGCCGATGCCGCAGTTGTTGAGGAACGGGACAAATTGCGGGGTGTAGGGGTTGAAAATGTTGTTGCACCAATGGTACTCGTCGGTGCTGACTCCCATCTGGTGCAGCAGCGAAAGCGGCAGGTCGATGTAGCTGCACAGCTTGTCGAGGTGCTGCCCGCGGAATTCCTCCTTCAGGGCGCCGCCGAGCCAGAGCATGGGAATGTGCTGGTAACCAGCATCATGATAATTCCATTGTTTGTAGGTCTCGTGACTGTGGTCGGCCACCAGAATGAAAAGAGTGTGGTCGTACCAGCCCTCTTTTTTCGCTTTCTCGAAATATTTTCCCAAAGCCCAGTCGGAATAGCGGGCCGAGTTGAGGTAGGGTAGCTGCTCCACATCCCAGTCTAAGGTGCCGCCGGTGGTGGGCACATCGTAGGGCGAGTGCGAACTGGCCGTGAAGAGGGCCGAGAAGAAAGGCTGCCGACTGCTGTGCAGTTCTTGGAGTTGGCGGGCGAGGGTGTGCTCATCGTAGATGGAGAGTTTGCCATGGGGTGTGCTACGGGCGAAGTCCTTTTCATCCACAATGCGATGGAACTCCATGCCCGAGAGATAGGCTTTTAGGTTGCCGTAGGTGAGGTCGCCGCCGAAGTAGAAGGAGGTGCTGTAACCCTCGCGTTTCAACGATTTGGCGAGACTGGGCAGCGAGTGGTATTTCTCGAAATTGTCGGTGACCGTGTTGACGGGGATGGGCGGGAACCCGCTGATCATAGCGGAGATGCCCTCCTGCGAGCGCCGGCCTGCCGCATACACCTGCGTGAAGAGCAATCCCTCTTTTTCTAATTCATGAAAATAGGGCGTAATGCCCGCTTTTCCGCCCAAACTCTCCACCAAGTCGGCCGACCAGCTTTCCATAAAAATCAGCACCACATTCGGTCGTTCTTCTTTCAGTACATAGATACAGGTGTCTTTTTCGGCTGTATATAATTGTTTGACAAGCTGTTTCGCTTTTTGCGAGTCCATGCAGGCATAGAGGTTGCTTTGGTTGGCGCGACCGAATCGGAGCGTGGTTTTCATCAGATGCCACTGCGTGTTGATGGCGGCATCGTTCAGAATCTGGTGCTGCGAGAAATAGGCATTGCTCTGTGAGATGGGAATGCCGCTGATTTTCCCACGCATTCCTATAAAAATTAAAAAGATACCCACTGCCAACATACTGCCCGACTGCCAATAAAACTTTGGACGGGTTTCGATGATGGGTTTGGCTAACACTTTGATATAAAACCAGAAAAGTCCGCCCACCAACGCCGTTCCCGACAGGAAGCCTCCTACCAGTTGGAACCAAGTGGCCGTGCGGAATACCTCAGAGGGTTTTCGCAGATAATACCAGATTTTATAGTTGATTTTCGTACTCCATTCATCATATAAAAATAAATTGCCAATGGCAGAAAATACAATGATAATCAATAAGATAAGCGTGTAGATGTGCAATGAACGGTCGAGCCATTTCTGCCGAATCATCAGTTGTAAAGTGATGAGGATGAAGGGGATGATGAACATGTACGAGGCCGCCGACAGGTCCAGATGCAGCCCATGAAGATAGGTGCTGAAGATGTCGTGCCAGCCCACACCCGGAATATGGGAACGATACACCAACAAAAACACCATACGCTCCACCGCAAAGAGGCTGAAAATCAGCACTAAATATTTGACGATTCGGAGCAGGTAGTTTTTCATCGCCGGAAGTTTTTTCAATCTTTAGGGCAGAGGCGCAGAAATGAGGCGATGGAAATCATCGTTTTCAGGAATGGGGTAATAGCGCCCGTTATTTTCAATATAATATTGACTTTGGTGATAAAGGATTTTAATATTCTTAATTTTTAATCCTTTGATTTTCAAAACATTACCTTTCCTAAAATAGGAAATCTTATTCACCGCCGACTCGCTCCATTCCTCTACCTCAAAGGCGGCTATCGGGGCTGTTCCCTCCTCGCTTTTCACAGCGATGGTGCGCTGTTCCAAACACCGCTCATGATACACCATTTCGGTACCATCGGCCTGGTCGAACGAGAACTCATCATCCATCAAAATGGAGTCTTCCCCGATGTTGTCTAAGGTGTCTTTTACCGGTACGGACGAGGCTACTCTTTTATCGGTCAGCTTCTTACCAACATACGGACTGACCGTCTCCTCTTTCACTGGCTCCTCCTTTACCGCGGCGGATTCGGTGGCCGGCTGCGATACCAGCAACTGTATAGGACCTTTCAGCGATTTATCCACAAAATAAAACACCACCGCAAACACCAATCCCGCCATCAGTCCGATGGAGAATCCCAGCCAAAACCTGCTCTTGCCGTGTCTCTTTTCAGTGTTTTCCATTGTCTATCGCCATTCAGTTTCGTATTTGATCCATGATGCCGACCGGTGAAAATCGGGACGCACCTCATCGCGGATATAATTCTTCAGAAGGGTCACATTGCCCTGCTCGTCATACTCATATTCCGTCCAGCCGATCTTCGCTTCATCCTTGTCAAACTGTGTCACTTTCACGCACTTATCACCCTCGTACTGGTAGGTGGTACGGCGGTAGGTGTCGAGGTTCTCGTCCTCCTGCTCGGTCATACGTCCCTCCGCATCATAGGTGAAGTACGACTTGGCAATCAGCTTGCCGCCAAAGTTGTAGGTGAGTTCCTTCACCCTGTTGCCCTGGTCGTCGTAGGCGTACACGTAGGTGCGGCTGTCGTGCTCCTGCGGCTCCTCACGCAAACGCTGTGCGAGACGGCCGTTCTCGTCGTACTCGTCGCTGGTGCGGTACATGACCTTGCCCTCCTCATCGTACTCCACTGTCACGGCCACATGCCCGTTCTCATCATATTCGTATGATTTTTCGGTAAAGTCAAACTCATCCTCATTATACGAATCCTCACGCACCAGCCGACCCTCTTCATAGACATAGACAGTGGCGTATTCGGGCGAACCTTCACCATAGAAACAACTCTTTTTCAATAGTTTGCCCTCTTCGCTATAGGTGAAGACATTTTGCTGGCACAACTCGCCGCTCTCATCATACTGCGCGGAAGAAATCGGTCGGCCTTGTTCGTCGTACTCGTTTTCCACGGCACTTTCGATGGCGCCTTCGCTGTTGAAGTGCTTTTCCGTCAGAATGTGGCCGTTCTCGTCATATTGGATTTCCGATTCTGTATATTCCTGTTCGGTGATGTCCTCTTCGCCGAAACCGGTACGGAGGAAATCGGTCTTGATGATGCGGGTGGATTTTGGGATGGGCATTTTTTATAGGATTAAAGATGAATGATTTACAACGACGGACCGGCAGCGATGAGGGCCTTGCCCTGCTCGGTGTCGGAGAAGTTCTCGAAATTCTTGATGAAGAAGGAGGCCAGCTGGTCGGCGCTCTCCTTGTAGGCTTTCTTGTCGGCCCAAGCGTTCTCAGGGTTTAACAGGCTGTCGTCGAGACCGTTGATGTGCTTCGGAACGAACAGGTTGAACGGTTTCACGAGGGTGGTTTCGCAGTTCACGAGCTCGTTGTTGAGGATGGCCGAGATGATGGTGCGGGTATCTTTCAGCGAGAAGCGTTTGCCCACGCCGTAGCCGCCGCCGGTCCAGCCGGTGTTCACGAGGTAAGCGGTGGCGTTGTGCTCGGTGAGCTTCTTGGCGAGTTCCTCGGCATATTTGGTCGGGTGCAGCATCAGGAAGGCTGCGCCGAAGCAGGACGAGAAGGTGGGCTGCGGGGTGACCACGCCGCGCTCGGTGCCGGCCAGCTTGGCGGTGTAGCCGCTCAGGAAGTAGTACATCGTCTGTTCGCGGTTGAGCACGGAGACGGGCGGCAGCACGCCGAAAGCGTCGGCCGACAGGAAGATGACCTTGCTGGGGTGAGTGCCGCGGGAGACGGGCTTCACAATGTTGTTGATGTGGTAGATGGGGTACGAGACGCTGGTGTTCTCGGTCTTGGCGGCGGAGTCGAGGTCAATGTTGCCTTCGTCGTCGATGACGAGGTTCTCC
>JAGCUN010000035.1 GCA_017962845.1 Bacteroidales bacterium
TATGCTTCCGTTGACAACAAGGATTATCCCTACTACTCGCATGAAGGTGACACCATCATGTTTTACGGGAATGTTGGCCGCATGGAGTATTCATACCCGGACAGCTCGTGGGTGCGTCTCACCTTCTTTGACACAAGTGGA
This sequence comes from Bacteroidales bacterium, assembly GCA_017962845.1. Lineage (GTDB taxonomy): Bacteria > Bacteroidota > Bacteroidia > Bacteroidales > WCHB1-69 > UBA1756. The sequence continues at coordinate 142 of JAGCUN010000035.1, forward strand.
GGAAATGGGGTGGGGCGCATCCTGGAGGCGGAGTGTTTGACCTCACAACTCGAAGGAATTGACATGTCTGCCCGTTGCTATGCGACAGGAGTGCTCACATTTGATTTTTGCTCGACACATGTTGCGTGGCCTATAGCTTCAATAGAACCAGGCCATTGTGGATCAAGAGGTTTCTTTTTCAATATTGAGGACATCCATAATTAAACGTAAAAACATATATGAAACAGTTCGTGATAACCATACACCCTCAACGTATCATCCCTGCCCAATGGCATCTACCTGCTGCGTGCCGTAACCGACAACGGCGTGGAAACGGCACGGTTTGTGAAGAACTGAAAAGGGGAAACGGAAAATTGAGAATGGGGGTGGATTCTTCGTGGGAAATGTCTTACATTTGCAGGCGAAAATTGTAGAGGCGAATCATTATTCGCCTCTACAACCAAACAATTCAACAAATAAACGATTCAACGATTCAACAATTCAACAAAACCATACCACGTCACAATGTCCATTCGCATTAAAAAAATCGTTTTTGCCATCGTCCATCTGCTGTTCTGGGCAGTTGTGGGCTATCTGTTTTTGGCGAATTCTTTTCTGCGCCCCATGCACCCCTCGCTATGGGTGGAGGTGTGCGCACTGCTTTGCATCGTAGCGTTGTTTTATGTGTCGTACTTTGTGCTTGTTCCTAAATTGTTGATGCGCAGGTGTTTTGTACCATTCTTTGTCTGTACATTCTTGCTGATTTTGCTGAATGGATTCATAGAACTGGCTATGATGGAGGAAAATCTGAAAGTTGTTTATGGACAGATTGGTGAAACTGCATTGTACAATACAATACGATGGAATATATTCTTTTTCCTGTGTTTGCGGGACGCCTGCTTCATTATTGTCGGTGATATTGCGAAATTGTGCGAGCTGCAAGCCGTGAAACTGCAGCAGAGAGACAAAACCGCTAGTGAAATAAATGATGGTTGTATTTTTGTCGATATTCCATCCCAAATGACCGCGCTGTTGGCGATGGATGACATCGCTTATCTGACGTATGAAAAGCGGCGAGTCACCATTGTTCGCAAAACTGCTCCACGTGTTTACACCTACTCTTCCCTCGCATATTTTGAAGAACATTTGCCCTCCGATAGGTTCATCCGAATCAATCGAAGCGTCATCGCGGCCTACTCAGTGATTGAAACCTACAATGAAACTACCGTTCGTGTGGTTGCCCATAATATGATGAAGGAGTTCCCAATACAGCAAAACAACTCGGTTGATATTCTGAGCCAGCTTCAAGCGTGGGCGCCTTCTAAATATCAGCCAGATTAGTCTTGCCTTTATTTCCTCTCTTTCAGGTACTTTGCTAACAGTCCGAGAATCTGCTGACAGGCGCCCTCGATCACCTGCGCGCGCTGGCGCGGGATGGACAGCTTGCGGGTGACGGTGCCGTGCGCTGAGGCCACGGCAATCCACACCGTGCCGACCGGCTTTTCGGGCGTGCCGCCCCCAGGTCCGGCAATGCCCGTGGTGGCGATGCCGTAGTCGGCGTGGAGGTGCCGGCGCACCCCCTCCGCCATGTGGATGGCAGTGGGCTCGCTCACCGCCCCGTGGGTGGCGAGGATGTCGTGCGGAACATGCAACACGCTTTCCTTCACCTCGTTGCTGTACGACACTACGCCGCCAACGAAGTAGTTGGAGGCGCCGGCGAGGGCGGTGAGCTGCGCCGACAATGCGCCGCCTGTGCAACTCTCGGCTGTGGCGAGGGTCAGCCCGGCCTCGGTCATGGTATGCGCGATATATTCGGACAGCGTGTCGAAGCCGTCGCAGAGGATGTACTGGCCGGCGATCTGCATCAGTCCTTGCACGGCGGTCTCCACCTGCTGCTGCAAAATGGCCGGGTCGTCGCCGCGGGCGGTCAGCCGCAGACGGGTGAGGCCGGGCTGGGGCAGGTAGGCGAGCCGGATGTTGCGGGGCAGCGCCAGCTCCCACGGCTCGATGAGGTCGCTGAGAAACGATTCGCCGATGCCTTGCGTGATCAGGGTGCGGTGCAGGATGTGGCCGGTATGGAAAGCCTCGCGAAGGCGCGGCACCACCTCGTTCTCCATCAGTCCCACCATCTCGAAGGGCACGCCCGGCAGCGACACCACCACCTGATGGGGGGCATTTTCGTTCTGGGTGTCAAACCACATTCCCGGCGCGGTGCCGAGCGGGTTGTTGAGCACCGTGCAGCAGCGCGGCACCCACGCCTGCTGACGGTTGATGTCGGTGAGCTCGCGGCCAAACGCCTCCATACGGCGGCGCACATTCTCCAAGGCGGCCTCGTTCTCGTACAGCTCGCTGTGGAAAAAGTCGCACAGCACCTTTTTGGTGATGTCGTCCTTGGTGGGACCGAGCCCGCCGGTGATGAGTACAATCTCGCTGGTTTCGAGACATTTGCGTAGCGTATTGTGGATGGCATCGGCATCGTCGCCGATGGTGAGAACCTGGGTGACTTCGATGCCGGCGGCACCGAGCATTTGCGACATCTTGGCCGCGTTGGTGTTGACGACCTGCCCGATCAGGAGCTCATCGCCGATATTGATAAGGCTGCTGTTCATAGTAGTTTTTCTGTTAAAAAATACGTTTGCAAAAGTACGAGAAAATGCCGAATTTTTTTGTATCTTTGCAGACTTATTTTAAGATGAAAGAATAGTATGAACCATGACCTTTTTTGTGTAATAATGGCAGGCGGCGTGGGTGCCCGTTTCTGGCCCATGAGCCGTTCGCATAAACCAAAACAATTTATTGATATACTGGATGATGGAAGTTCTTTGATTCAAAAAACTTTCAACCGTTTCGCCCAGATTTGTCCGCGCGAAAATATCTATATCATCACCAACGCCATCTACGCCGAGCAGGTGCGGGCGCAGATTCCTGGGCTGAATGATGACCAAGTGGTGCTCGAACCGGCACGTCGCAACACCGCCCCCTGCATCGCCTACGCCAACTTCAAGATCAAGGCGCGCAACCCTAACGCCGTGGTGGTGGTGGCCCCGTCCGACCATGTCATCCTCAAGGAGGAGGTGTTCCGCGAGGTGATTACCACAGGCCTTCAGTTCGTGAAAGACAATCCCAAGCTGCTCACCATCGGCATTCGGCCCTCATCGCCCAACACGGGCTACGGCTACATCCAGTACAATGAGGACCGCCAGTACGAAGGCACTTCCATCTACGATGTCAAGATTTTCACCGAGAAGCCGGAGCTGGAGGTCGCCCGCCAGTTTGTGGAGAGCGGCGAGTTCCTTTGGAACGCCGGCATCTTCATGTGGTCGCTTCCCGAAATCGAGAAAGCCTTCATGACCCATCTTCCCGAGGTTTACGAACTCTTCAAGCGCGGTGAGGGAATTTACAACACCCCCGCCGAAGATGAGTTTATCAAGTCTATCTATCTCGTTTGCAAGAATATATCGGTTGACTATGGCATCATGGAGAAGGCCAAGAATGTGTGCGTGTACGCCGCCGACTTTGGCTGGTCAGACCTCGGCACATGGGGTTCTCTCTATGAGGTGAGTCAGAAAGATGAGCACCAGAATGTGGTGGCCGGCAATAAGGTAAAAACCTACAACACAACAGGTTGTATTATTAATGTGCCGAAAAATAAGGCCGTCGTCCTGCAAGGGATGGAGGATTATATTGTGGTGGACAACGACAATGTGCTGCTGATTTGCAAGAAAAACAGCGAACAGCAGATTCGCCAGTATGTGAATGATGTGGAGCTTGATTTTGGAGAAAAATATATCTAAAAAATGCCTTCGCTTAAAAAATTAGTCGGTCAAACGGCCATTTACGGACTGAGCAGTATTATAGGAAGGTTTCTGAACTACCTGCTCGTGCCGTTATACACTTACAAGATGGCGGCTGAGTCGGGGGGCTACGGCATAGTGACCAACGTGTATGCCTATACCGCGCTGCTGCTGGTGCTGCTTACTTTCGGTATGGAGACCACCTTCTTCTATTTCGCCAACCGCGAGGAGGTGGATGCCAAGAAAGCCTTCGCCACGGCAGCCAACTCTGTCGGACTGCTGTCGCTGCTGTTTTGGATTGTATGTATGGTGTTTGGAGGCCCGATTTCAGGGGCCTTGGACTATGGCGCCCATCCCGAGTATCTACGGATGATGGCGACCGTGGTGGCCCTCGACGCTTTCCAGGCCATCCTGTTTGCCCAACTTCGATACCAGAATAAAGCCGTCAAGTTCGCCGCCTTGAAGTTGCTCTTCATCGTGCTGAATATCGGCTTGAACCTGTTCGTCTTCCTCGTGGCACCCTCCTTGAAGGAGTCTGCTCCGTCGCTGATGGCGTGGTACCAGCCTGCCCAGCAGGTGGCCTACATCTTTGCCGTTAACTTGCTGTGCACAGCCCTCATCACCTTGGGGTTCATTCCCGAGATGAAGAACCTGCGGTTCGGCATCGACCGGCAGTTGCTGAAGCAGATGCTGAAATACACGTGGCCGTTGCTGCTGCTGGGCTTGGTCGGCATCCTCAATCAGGTGGCCGACAAGATTTGCTACCGTTTCATCGTGCCCGGTGCGGAAGGGGAGGTGCAGCTCGGCATCTACGGTGCCTGCGTCAAAATCGCCATGATCATCGCCATGTTCACCCAGGCCTTCCGCTATGCCTACGAGCCGTTTGTGTTTGGCGGCCAGCGCGAAAAGGGCAGCAAGGAGTCGCAGGCGGTGGTGATGAACTATTTTGTCATCTTCACTCTGCTCGCCTTCCTCATCGTGGTGTGCTACCTCGACATTTTCAAGTTCATCATCAGCAGCGATTACTGGGATGGTCTTCAGGCGGTTCCCATTGTGATGATGGCGGAGATTTTCATGGGCATCTATTTCAACCTCTCTTTCTGGTACAAGCTCAACAAGGAGACGTGGTGGGGCGCGATATTCTCGGGCATCGGGTGTGCCGCACTGCTGGCCATTAACTTCCTGTTTGTGCCAAAATATGGCTATATGGCCTGTGCGTGGGGCGGTTTCGCCGGTTATGGCATCTGCATGGTGCTCTCATACTTGGTGGGCCAGAAGCGCAATCCCGTTCCCTATCAGCTGAAGGTGGTGTTCGGCTATTTCATGCTGGCCGGTGTCGTGTACGCGCTGGTCAGGGTGACTTCGCACTTGATGGAGCTGGGCTATCTGCCCGATAGAACTTGGCTGAGACTGGTGCTGAACACGCTGTTCCTGCTGGTTTATGTGGGTGTGCTGATGTATGTGGAGCGCGTGCTGGTGCGTAAGGTGTGGGATGCAGCGAAAGGGATGTTATTGCATAGAAAATAAGTAATTTTGAATAATATTAGTGAGAGATGAAAATATTTGACAAGAGTAATTTGAAGGGTGATATTTTTGGAGGAATTACCGCTGGAATCGTGGCGTTGCCGTTGGCACTCGCCTTTGGTATTCAGGCATTTGGTGTGATCGACGACCCAAATGTCGGGGCGGGGGCTATCGGCGCTTTGGCAGGTCTTACCGGTGCCATCATGATCGGCATTTTCGCCTCCCTGTTCGGAGGCACCCCCTCGCAGATCAGCGGTCCCACTGGTCCGATGACGGTCATCTCCGCCACGCTGATTTCGGGCGTGTGGGCCAGCTCGCACAACATCTCCACGGTCATCGTCAGCATGGCCATTGCCGCCATCCTGTGCGGCCTCTTCCAGATTCTATTTGGCATCCTGAAAATCGGCAAGTACATCCGCTACATCCCTTATCCGGTGCTGTCCGGCTTCATGAGCGGTATCGGCATCATCATCATCGTGCAGCAGATTTACCCGCTGTTCGGCCTCAAGTCGCCGGTGCTGATTGTGGATATGATCACCCAGCTGCCTTCGCATATCAGCGGTTTCAGCCTGGCTGCGCTGCTGTTGGGACTTGGCACGGTGGCCATCATCTATCTTTTCCCTCTCATTACCAAGAAAGTGCCGTCCACGTTGGTGGCTTTGGTGGTGATGACCATTGTGGCTGTTTGCATACACTTCGATGATAAACTCACCATCGGCGAAATTCCGTCAGGCTTCCCGATGCCCTTCTTCCTCAAAGAGGGTATGGACTTCTCACAAGTGCAGTGGCTGTCGGTCATCAAGATGTCGGTGCTGCCGGCGTTGACTCTGGCCGGTCTGGGTTCCATCGACACGCTGCTCACCTCCGTGGTGGCCGACAATACCACCAAGACCAAGCACAACAGCAACCAGGAGCTGATGGGACAGGGCGTGGGCAACATGCTGGTCGGTTTGTTCGCAGGCCTTCCGGGTGCGGGCGCCACTATGCGTACGGTCGTCAACATCAAGAGCGGTGGCCGCAATCGGTTGTCGGGTATTGTACATGGCATCTTCCTGTTGGCGGTGCTGCTCGGTCTCGGCAAGCTGGTGAAGTTCGTGCCGCTGTCGGTGCTGGCTGGTATCCTCATCACTGTCGGTATCGGCATCATCGATGTCAAGGGTTTCAAAGATCTGCTCAAGATCCCCCGCGCCGATGCCGTGGTGCTGCTTACTGTGCTGTTCCTCACCGTGTTTGTGGATTTGCTCATCGCCGTGGGTATCGGCATGATCATCGCCTGCGTGCTCTTCATGAAACGCGCCAGCGACCTCGTGGAGGGCGGCTACCACTCCGACCAGATGACCGCCTTCGACAAGGAAATTCCATGGGAGGATGAGAAGGTGCTGACCGACGAGGTGCGTAGCAAAATCTATATCCAGCGTCTCAACGGCCCTATCTTCTTCGGTTCCATCACCCGTTTCCAAGAGGTGATGCACGACATCCCCGATGATGCCAAAATCGTGATCATCCGTATGCGACTGGTGTCGTTTATGGACCAGTCGGGACTGTATGCCATGGAGACCGCCATCAAGGATTTGCAAGCCAAGGGCGTTACGGTGCTGATGACCATCATCCAGCCCCAGCCGATGTATATGCTCACGAAAATGAAGGTGATTCCGAACCTCGTGCCAGAGGAGTTGACATTCAAAACTTTCGAGGATTGCGGACATTTTTTGAGCGAAAATTTGAATAAGATTGCTGAAAAATGAGTGAGAACAATACGGAAATAGTGCAGAGTTCTGCCGCCGAACAGGCTGCGAATGCTCCTGCATCTGCAAAGGAGAGACGCAGGGAGCGGTGGAAACGCAGGAGGCGCGAAAAACGCGAGAAGCCCCGTACTGCGAAGGAGATTTTCCATGAACAGCAGACGTGGGTGAGCCGCATCATCTTTTTCTTCTTGGTCGCTTTCCTCGTTTTCCCCTTTGTGGTGCTGCTCCGACGCATTTTCCCTGTCACGGGTTGGATTGTGCCAGGCATCGCCGGCCTGGTATGTACCTCTGGCTTCTTCTATCTTTTCAGAAAAATCAAATACACCATCTGGACCATCATCGGGGTGATACTGGTTTTGCTCACCATCACTACCCTCATCGGTAAGTATTCCTTCAAAGATGTCGGTTACGACTATAGCGGTTTTCTTTATAATGTTTCCAATGAGAAGAAGAGTCTGAAGGATGTATTCCTGCAGCGGCCTTTCCCCAAGTACCGCGAATTTCTGAAAGCCTCCCGTTTCACCCCCGCAGTGCGGCAGTATTCGCTCAAAGCTGCCACCAAGAATTTCTCCAAACAACAGAAAGGAAAAGGTTGGCAGTATGTGCAGTATTTCTCTATCTATAAGGAAATTGACTCCAAGTGGAAATATGTCAGCGACCCCGTCCACCGCGATTATATCGCTCCGGCGGAAGAGTCATTGGGCACATTCTGTGGCGACTGTGATGACTATTCGGTGCTGATGGCCGCCTGCATTACCTCTATCGGTGGCACGGTCCGTCTCGTCAGAACGGAAACCCATGTCTATCCTGAACTCAAAATAGAGAGTAAGGAGGATTTTGTGCTCGTCAAAAAATTGATTCGCTATCAGTTGTTTAGCAAGATGGCCCGGAAGAAGAAAATCTATTATCACGAAGATGGTTATGGTGATATATGGATTAACTTGGATTACACCGACCATTATCCCGGGGCCAAATTTCTTGCTGATGATGTGATTTCTGTTCTTGAAATTCCTTAATTTACTGTTATTCAATAAAATAATGCATAAAATATTGTTCGTTTGCTTGGGCAATATCTGCCGGAGCCCGATGGCGGAGTTTGTGATGAAGAAAATGGTGAAAGATGCCGGAGTGGAGCGGCAGTTTGAGATCGCATCGGCGGCCACCTCTACCGAGGAGTGGGGGAATCCGGTATATCCTCCTGCCCGTCGGAAATTGGCTGAACATGGCATCCGCTGCGATGGCAAGACTGCCCGTCAGATGTCGCGTGCCGACTACGACTATTATGACCTCATCATCGCTATGGATCACTCCAACCTGCGCGGTATCCAGCGCATCATCGGTGCTGATTCTCAGAACAAAGTCTCCCTGCTGATGGATCATACCGACCACCCACACGACGTGGCAGACCCTTGGTACACAGGTAATTTTGATGCCACCTGGGAGGATGTGACCGCCGGTTGTGCCGCTCTCCTCCACGAACTTTGCCGCACGGCGTGATTTTGAGAAGTGAGGTTGGCGATTTTTTTTGAAATTCGTTAAAAAAAATCACTTCACAAAGCTCTTTTTTTGTACTTTTGTGGCCTTAAATATTTAACATGAAAAAATTTCTTTTATCCCTTATTATCTCAGCACTGTTGCCCTTGTCAATCTTTGCGGAAGGAGTGCCTGCGTCAAGAGTTATTCAATTAGGATGTAATGCTTTCCAGCAGCGTTCTCATCAGGTTACTACCGTCAAGGATGTGGACTTCCTGACCGAAGGCAGCGACACCTTGATGGCTATTCTGCATTTTCTTAACGGCGGTTTCATCATCATGGCAGCCGACGATGCCTTCTCGCCCGTCGTGGCCTACTCGCTGGATGAGGATTTCCCGTTGGACAACTCCGCACCCGCTGCCTTGTACTGGCTGAACGGCTATAAGGAGATGGTCTATCAGACCCGCCAACAGCATGTTGCCGCTACCGAGGAGGTGGCGCGTCAGTGGCAAGAGCTCGAAGGTGCTGGCATCCGCGCTACCCGTAGCGAGGTGGTGGCCCCGCTTCTGCTCTCCAAGTGGAACCAGAGCAAATACTACAACGACCTCTGTCCCGCCGATGATGCTTCACCATACGGCTACGGCGGCCATGTGCCCTGCGGCTGCGTAGCACTCGCCATGGCTTCGGTCATCCACTACTACCGCTATCCCGCCACCGGCCAGGGGAATCATGGCTATTATTCCACTTACGGCTATTTCTCCGTGAACTATTCCCAGCAAAACTACAACTACAACGTGATGCCATATTCGTTGAACAAGAAGAACAATGAAGTGGCCAAGTTGATCTTCCATTGCGCAATCGCCGTTGAGATGGGCTTCGATCCGGAAGGTTCTGGTGCGCAAACTGCTGATTGTAAGAATTCTTTGAGAGATTATTACAAATATTCCAACGATATCGCCACTGTAACGCGTGGTGGCGGCTGGGGCCCTTGGGGCGGCAGCAGCTATACCGATGAACAGTGGATTGACCTGCTGAAAGGGGACCTTGACAATGGTTATCCTATCATCTATAGTGGTTATGCTGAAGGCGAAGGCGGCCATGCCTTCGTGTGCGACGGCTACGATTCCGACAACCTCTTCCACTTCAACTGGGGATGGGGAGGCTCAGGTAACGGCTACTATACGGTTGCCACCAATGGTAACAATGCCGTGGGCGGATTCACCGGTTCGCAGACTGTAGTCCACAATATTCATCCGCCTACAAATGGCTATCCGTCATACTGCCAGGGCACGGTGACGGTTAACGCATCGGCCGGCTCATTGGAGGATGGCAGCGGTCCCCAGGATTATCAGAATAATATGACTTGCAACTATATCATCCAGCCTGAAAACGGCAAGTCGGTTACCATCGGTATCGTTGATTTGGATCTGGAGGAAGGTCACGACTATCTTCGTATCTATGATGCCAACCCCGATAATGGCGGTAATCTTGTGGCTGAATATACCGGCAACACCTTCAACCCGACCGACTGTCCGTATGTGCAAGGTCCCTACGCATACGTGCGCTTCACTTCCGACTGGGCAGGTCGCGCCGCGGGCTGGAAACTGCGTTTCACCAGCAAACGGTATGTCACCTGTGTCGCCAACACCAATCTTACTGCCCCATCCGGCACTTTTGAGGATGGTAGCGGTGATGAAACATACGCCCAAGATGCCAATTGTTTATGGACCATCAAACCGCAAAATGCTACCTATGTGCGACTTACCTTCTCTCAGTTTGACATCAGCAGCGAGGATATGGTGATGGTTTATGATAGTGAGGATGAGGACGAAAGCCATCTGCTGGGCACCTATACGGGTAGCGCGCTCCCCAGCGTGATATTGAGCAATACGGGTGTGATGCGGGTGCGTTTCATCAGCGACAACTACATCGAACGTAGCGGTTTTGCCGCTTCTTGGTACTCTGATGGTGAGGAAGTGCAAGACCCAGAAGATCCTGAGGATCCCGAAAATGCGGTGTCTGACTTCAACGATTTTTCCTTGGAGGTGTTTCCGAACCCCGCCCACGAACAGGTGAGCGTGTTGGTGCCCGCATCCTTCCGCAATGGTCAGTTGCGTATTGCCGACCTGAACGGCCGTGTGGTGCGCACCCTGCCTGTGAACCCCAGCAGCGAACTGAACGTCCTGTCGGTCAGCGACCTGTCTTGCGGTGTATATGTCATTTCTGTCATGAACGACAACGATATTGCCTTCAAGAAGTTAATTATCAGTCGATAATGGGAAACATCAACCGTTGGCTGCTGCCTGTTACCACCTTTTTGTTTGGAATGGCAGTGGCACTCTTTCTCGCTAAGAAACTCTATACTAACGATCTGGCTGAATCCAGCGGTAAGCAGAAATTCGATGCGGTACTCTCCTACATCGACCAGTATTATTGTGATGATGTGAGCGAGGAGAAACTCTTCGCCGGAGCCATCCAAGGAATGCTCCAGACGTTGGATCCCCATTCGGTTTACGCTACTGCCGATGAAAACAAGCAGATGATGGAATCGCTGGACGGTGGCTTCGAGGGAGTGGGCATCCAGTTCAACATCATGAACGATACCGTGATGGTGGTGGCGGTGATCTCGGGCGGTCCTTCCGAAAAAGTAGGCATCCGTGCAGGAGACCGTATCATTTCCGTTGATGATGAGAAGATTGCCGGTGTGCACGTTACACAAGAAAAGGTGTTTAAGTCGCTGAGAGGTAAGAAAGGTACCAAGGTTAAGGTGGGCATATACCGTCCGGGTGCTAAAGGCACAACCCAATACACCATTGTGCGCGACCAGATTCCTACCACCACCCTCGATGTGGCCTATATGCTGAATTCGCATGTCGGTTATATCAAGCTCAACCAGTTTGGCGAAAAGACCGATGCCGAGTTTGACGAGGCTGTTAAAAAGCTGAAACAGAGCGGTATGACCGACCTTGTGCTTGATTTGCGCGGCAACGGCGGCGGCTACCTTACCGCAGCCATCCGCATCTGCGATGCGTTCCTGCCGAAAGGCGAGAAGATTGTTTATACGGAAGGGAAGAATGTGAAAAAGGAGGAGGTGTTCGCCACCGCCATGGGAAGTTTCGAGAAGGGTCGTGTGGTGGTGCTGATTGACGACTTCAGCGCCTCCGCCAGCGAGATTGTGGCGGGCGCCATCCAGGATAACGACCGCGGCACGGTCATCGGTCGCCGATCCTTCGGTAAAGGACTGGTGCAGCAGGCTTTTGAGCTGCCCGACGGCTCGTCGGTGCGCCTCACCGTGGCTCGCTACCATACTCCCAGCGGCCGCTGCATCCAGCGCAACTACTCCGCCGGCACCGAGGATTATTACGAAGATCTGGTGCGCCGCTATGAAAACGGGGAGATGGATAGCGCCGACAGCATCAAACTGGACAAAAGTCTTCGTTATACCACCAAGAAAGGCCGTACCGTGTATGGCGGCGGCGGCATTATGCCCGACATTTTCGTGCCTCTTGATAGAGATTCTAATGCAGTGGTGTTCAATGAGATATTTAATACGGGATTGCTGACAGAGTATGCCTTTAACTTTGCCAATCAGAATAAAGATCAGTTGCTGAAGAGTTATCCGACCGCCAATTCGTATGTGAAGCGCATGAAGCTTCCTGCCACCGTTGTGCAGGATTTCCTCTCCTTCTATCAGAAGAAAAAAGGTACAGTTTCCCTCAATACAGCTTCTTCTAATGAACTGAAATTGTGGTTGAAAGCTTTGATAGGAAGAAATTTATATCAGGAAGAAGGCTTCTATCCCATCGTCAATACCTCCGACAAAGTAATTGTCAGAGCGTTGGAAGAGTTGCAATAACTTGTTCACAAGTGATTTTGGCCGTCACGGTTACGCCTAACACCCCATGGAAGTTGATGCTTTGTCCCGTCAGGAACAGGTTGGGTAGGGGTGTTTTGGTGGGCAATATGGTGACCATCAGGTTGTTGCAATCGGTGCAAATGCCGTATGCGCTGCCTTCGTAGGTGCCCGTATAATCGTGGTAGGTGAGGGGAGTAGAGGTGAAAATCTGTTCGATATTTCCTTTTAATTCAGGAAGATAGGGAAGCACTTGCGTGATGGCATCTTCGGCGCGGCGTTGCTTGAAAGCCTCGTAGTCGCCGGGTCTTCGCAGGGGCTGGCTGTCGGACCACGCCGCCACCTCCTGCCAATACATCGGCATGAAAAGGTCGATGTTGCGGGTGTATTCGCCGCCGTTTTCGGGTACGGAAAAATGTACCCCGATGGAGCGGGTGCAGCCGTCAACAGGCTGCTCCACCGTGCGCCACAACTCAGGTTGATGATGGATGAACAGATTACGGTTACGGTATTTTACGCTGTTTTCTTTGAGTAGAAGATGAACGGTGAAAACGCCGAAACTGTTATGTAAATTTTTGATTCTCTGTATGTAACGCTTGCGTACTGCACCTTCTGGCAGAAGCGGGAACAAGATGTTAGGATGGATGTCGGAAATCACTAAGTCACAAGCCATCTCCTCCTCTCCGTTGATGATGACCCGGCTCACCCGCTCGTTGTCCACCTGCATCCCCGTGACCCGCGCCCGTGTGCGTACTTCGCCGCCGTGACTGCGGATGCCGGCGGCCAGTGTGTCGGCTATCACCTGTCCGCCTCCAACTAACCGCCATGCACTCTGGATGAACGTGCCGTTGATCTGCGCGAACAGGTAAAAAGGCAGTGAATCTGCCAGTAAGTCCATCTTCAACGAGGTGGCCGACAGCACGTTGCGCAACCTCTCATCGCTGAAGTTCTGTTGTAGAAAGTTATACGCGGAAGTGGTCATCAGCTCGCGGGAGGTCGGATTGTCGGCCATCTTGCTGAAATCCTGCAGACCTTCTTGCGCATTTTTTAAAATTGTCGCATATCGATGCAAGGCTTCTCTCTGGTTAGGAAATTGGCGCGAAAGTTCTTCTGCAAAGTTCTCATAACCATTCATATAGGAGAATTTTTCCCCATCTATATAAACCTCATCGAAACACTCTCTGTCGAGTTCTTTCCAGGGCAAGTTCAGCAGATTGAAATCCTCGAACAGGCGGTACAATACTTCTCCTTCGCCCATTCCCCCAACATAATGGAAACCAGTGTCAAAACGATGTCCTTTACGCTCAAATGATTGCAGGCAGCCGCCAATCTGTTTGCCTTGTTCCAGAATACAGACTTCAAATCCCTGTTTACTAAGCAGATATCCGCATTCTAATCCGCCCAGTCCAGCTCCTATGATGACGATTTTCATTTTTTTATGGTTATTATGATGGGGCTAAAAATCTACCGCCAGCTTCAGATTGATGGTTCTGCTGGTGAGGTAGTTGGGCACCGATGTCATGGTGTTGTTGATGTCGGTGACCCAAAGATATGATGATACGTTGTTGATGTTGAGGATGTTAAATACTTCGAGGAAAAGGCCTGCATTTTTGATGGAGCGCAGAAACTTGCTGTTGTGTTTCATTCTGTCGCGGTTCTGTTGGAGGAACATGTACGAGAATCCGATATCCACACGGCGGTACCACGGCGAGCGTAAGGTCTGCTGGTAGCGTTGAGCGTTGGGCGCGCCGTAGGGCAAGCCGCTGGCAAACACGAAGTTGAGGTGTACCCGCAGCGGCGTGAAGAACGGGACATGGTCTTGGAAGAAGATGTTGATGGCGAATCGCTGGTCGGAAGGGCGTGGAATGTAGCCTGGCTCCACATACTGACCGTTTTTGTCGATGTAATGGTCGTAAAGCAAATCCTCGGCAGTCTTCATCAGTGAGAGGGAGATCCACGACTCAATGCCGCGGATGAACTCTCCGCTCAGTTTCATGTCGATGCCGGTGGCATAGCCTTTCGCATCATTTTCTGCGGAATATATAATCTGCACATTGTCAACACTATAGGAGATGAGATTGGTGAGATATTTGTAGTAGGCCTCGCCCGTAAGTTTGAACGGACGGTTCCACATCCTGAAGGAGTAGTCGGCCGAGAGGGCCACTTGGTAGGAGTGTTGCGATCGGATGCTGTGGTTGAGGGTGCCGTCGCGGTAGCGCATCTCGCGGTAGAAAGGCGGCTGGTAGTAGCTGCCGGCCTTCAGGCGGAACACCCACTCGTGTTTCCAACGGGGCGTGAACGAGAGGATGAAGCGCGGCGACACCGTAAACTCCTTGTTGAAGGTCCAGTAGTGCGCCCGCAATCCGCTGTTGAGCACCCACTTTTGGTCGGCGTCTATCGTCCAAGTGGATTGAATGAACCCGTTGAGTCTGAACGTGTTGAGGGAGTTGTCGGCGGTGAAAAACGTGCCGAAGTCCAGGATGCGCGAAGGGTCGTTCCAAGGCACCTCCACACCTGGCATGGTGGGAGGACAGGGGAGGGTGTAGCCGCTCGAGTCAAACATTTTCCACTCTTTGATATGGTCGTGGATGATTTCGTTCTGTACCTTCATTCCCCATTCGATCTTGTTGCTGGGGAAGACGTGTTGTCCGCGCAGGTCGGCGGTGGCCACCACGGCGGTGAGTCGGTTGCGGGCATGTTCGAGGAACGTGCCGTAGCCGCGCACGTCGGTCACCTGCGCGATGTCATCGCTCTCGCTGCCCAGGTCGGCCTCGATCTCGCTCAGCCAATACTGACTTTGCAGGTCGTAGGTCTCTGTCTCTTTGGCGTAATAGGACGATAGGATGAGGCGGTACTGGTCGCGCTGGTTGGGCTGGAAGGTCAGTGTGAGGCCACCGAGGTAGTTCTCGTAGTTGTCCACCTCCTGTCCGTCGTAATAGATGGTGATCTGTCGCGCCTCGGAGAAGGTACCGAATTTGGTTTTACGGTCTTCGGGGATGTATTTGTAGGAGTTGCGCGAGAAGTTGCCTAAAAGGTCGAGGCTCCATTTGTCCGACAGCTTCCAGGTCAGCAGCATCTGCAGGTCGAAGAAGTTGGGCTTGTAGGTGCCTTTGGTCTCCAACGAGCGGAACAGGTAGCTGTTGGTCTTGTATCTTGCCCCCACGAGGAAAGTGAACTTGTCGTTGACATTGCCTTCCGCGTAGGCGGTGGCGCCGAGGAAGCTGAGGGTGAAGCCGCCGCCGTAGTTCACCGGCTTTTTGTACTCCACATCCAGCACCGACGACATCTTGTCGCCATATTTCGCTTCGAAACCGCCGGCCGAAAATCGCACGTTCTTGGCGAGGTCGAGGTTTACGAAGCCCATGCCTTCCTGTTGGGCGCTGCGCACGAGGAAGGGTCGGTAGATCTGTATGTCGTTCACAAACACCAGGTTCTCATCGTAGTTGCCGCCGCGCACGTTGTACTGGTTGCTCAGCTCGTTGGTGGACGATGCGCCCGGCATCGACTTGATGAGCGACTCCACACCGCCGCTCGGGGTCGGCATGGTGAACGATGCTTTCGGGTCGATGCGCGTGTACGAGTCGGCATACTTGTCGGTCACCGTCAGGCCGTCCAGCATCTCGCCGTTGGTGGCCAGCACCATCACGATACTGGTGTCGGTGCCGCGTGCCACTTTCACGTAGAGGGTCGTGTCGCGGTAGGAGATGTGTTGGAAGGTGATGCCCGTCTCGCGGTTCACAGGTATGGTGATGCTGAACTCGCCTTCCGCTTGACTGAAATACGTGGCGGTATTGTGAACAGTTGTAATGAGCACATTTTCAACGGGATTGCCGTACGTGTCCACCACGCGGCCTCTTAGCTGGGTGGTGTGCTGCGCCCACGCCGGCATCATGCCGAAAAACAGCAGCAACCACAATAAAGTAGCGGGTCTGAATCTCAAGAAAGGTTTCGTTTTTACAATCACAAAAAACTATAACTATTTTCCCGCGTTTTTATTGCATGAATGGGCGAAAAGAAAAGGGAGTTTTTTTTACAATGCGACAGATTGCTGACAGAAGGAAACGGTTTAAAAAAAGAACAGCCGCCCGAAAGCAGCTGTCCTTCCATAAAATCCCAAACAAAAATTTTATAAAACCCCTTTTTTGTCTGCTTCAATAATGCTGTTCCATACGCCATTCTTGCTCATCGTACGCATGGCCTTGGCGGAAACCTTCAGAACTACCCAGTCGTTCAATTCAGGAACGAAGAATTTCTTCGTGTGGAGGTTGGGCTTGAAGGTTCTTTTAGTTTTAATATTGGAATGGGAAACATAGTTTCCTACGATGGCTTTCTTTCCAGTGATTTGACAAACTCTTGACATCTCTCTCTAATTTTGTGTGTTTATTTCCTTCAAAATCGGAGTGCAAAAATACGACTATTTTTTATTTCTGCAACCCTTTTTTATTATTTTCTTGAAAATATTTTATAAATTCTTGAATATCAGTTTTATATGTAAGTTTTTTATTGCTAATTTCTCCTTCCACTATCGCAATGGGGATTTCTGGAAAATAATGTTTAAAAAGTCCACAATCGTCTGTAAAACAATATTTTGAATTAATTTTTAGCTGTGAGATGGCTTGATGAAGCAGGGGGAGGTGAAAAGCCTGCGGGGTTTGTGCAAATCGGAAGTTTTGGCGGTTGGGTACGCATTTTACGCTATTATCCTCCACTTCCAGCAGGGTGTCTCTGACGGGGATGGCGGGTACCGCCGCCGCATGGCTCTCCAAGGCGTCCAGCAGCCGGTCGATAAGCGCTGCCGACACGCACGGGCGCGCCGCATCGTGGATCAGCAGGTTGCCCTCAGCGGGACAGGCCTCTACCGCCGCCGCCGTTGACCAGTACCGTTCGGCTCCGCCCGGCACCGTCAGCCGCCACTTCCCGCCAGGATACTTCGCCCGGATGGCCTCCACCCGTCCGACATGGTCGGGATGCGACACCACCACGATGCTGTCGATGCGGGGATGCGCCTCGAAAACCTCTATCGTCCGCTCCAGCAACGTCTTGCCCGCCAGATCCAAAAACTGTTTGGGCTCTTCACCACCCACGCGGCTGCCCGTTCCGCCTGCCAATATCGCTACTATATTATTTCTATCTTCCATTACTGCTGCGGATTAGGATTTTGCATCGGAGTAAATGAGTCGGGAATCTTGATGCTGGTGGGACCGGGCACGTTCACTTTCCACTTGGAAATATCGGCCTTCAATGTCACCTCCTCGCTGGCAATCGTAAGGGTGAAACCGTCGAAAAGGGCGAACGGTTTCATCTGTGCTTCAGCCGCTTCGGGGGTGAAATTTACCTCCTCGATGCGAGGGTTGTTGTAGGTGAGAAGCACCTCGCGGCCGCTTGTCAGCTCGGTGAGGTCGTTGCGCACCAGCAGGCCGTTCTCGTCGGTCGTAATCTCCTGCATCACCGCCATTGTCCCACACTGCCGCTGCGGCCAGATATACTTGATCTGCTGCTCCTCAGCTACCGTCGAGTAGTGACCCTCGCACTCTGTGAAATCGGTGCCGTTGAGTATCGACTGTATCATGGAGAAGGTGAGCGGAATGTTGAAGATGGCTTTGAATAACTGATAGTTACCTCTGTAGTACTCTTTCTGTAACTTGTTGACTACCATCACCGAGTCGGGGGTGAGTACCACCCGCATCAGCTCCACACCCGACTTGTGCAGGTTGAAGTAAATGAGGCTATCGGTGCGGTTCACCATAAAACACTGGAAGGCAATGTCTTCGTCATCGGTTTTCAGCGATACTTTCATCTGGTAGGAAAGCCAGTCGTGTTGGTTCTCCCAAAAGGTCGGATTCTGGTTTTGGGAAAGAAGAGTGGGCAGCGAATCGCTAAGCTGCAACTCTGCTTTCAGAATTGGGAATTTCTGTATCGTGCTGTCTTGCTGCGCTCGAATACACATTCCACTCATCAACAAGAGAAAAAGAAAAAGTATTGTCTTCTTCATAACTAATTTTTATCAATAACGCTTAAGATGGGTGGTGTAGTATATGCCATAAAAAAATCCCCAACCGGGGATTTTTTATGCGTTTATTTTGAGTTGTCGCATTATCGTTTGATGATCTTTACTGTTGCGGTGGTGTGATCATCGGCGGTGATGCGGAGCATATAGATGCCTTCAGAGAGGTTGTTCAGGTTGATGTCGGTGCTCTTGCCGGCAATCGGGGCGGAAAGCACCTGCTGGCCGCAAACATCGAAGAGGGTGATTTCGCCGGAGGTGGCGGCACATTCCACGGTGCAGTGGTCGGTGGCGGGGTTCGGCACCACGCGGGCGTTAAGATTGTAACCGTTGATGCCCGTATAGGTGGTGGTGAACTGGGTCACGGGGCTCCAGTCGCTGATCATGTTGTTGCCGCAGTCGCCGCGCACATACACGTCGTAGCTGGTCTGCGGGTTGAGGCCGGTGATGGTGTACAGGTGGTTGCTGGTGGGGGCGGTGGTGCCGTTGCCGTGGGCGAAGCCGGTCGGACCGTATTCAACCGTCCAAGAGGAAGCATTGCCGGGCACCCAGCTCACCGTAGCGCTGTTGTTGCCGATGTTGTAAGCGATGATGCTGGCGGGCACGTCGCATTCGGTGGAGGCTCCCACACGGATGTCATCAAGGTCGATGGTGCTGCCAAGGTCAGGATTTATGTTGGGGTTCATCATGTCCATAATGTCGCCCATGTTGTTCATATCCACAATGCTCACGAAGGCAATCTGGTATTCGGCGGAGGGGTTGGGGAGACTGATGCTCTCCAGATTCCATGTGGAGGAGGTGGTGGTATATTGTGCGAGGTAGCCCCAGTTACTGGTGGGCGAGGTGCGGTAATACACCTGCAGGGTAAGGGGTATCATCAGCGATTGCTGGCGACGGTAGAAGGTGAGTCTCGCCGGCATGGTGAGACCAGTTAGGTCCATGATGGGAGAGATCAGATAAGAGGATCCAGTGCCGAAATTCATCATGCCGCCGAACATGCTGAGAATGTCCATGATGCTGGGCTCGTTAGTGCCCAAAAGGTCGCCGAACAAAGAGTTGGAGTAGGTCACGCCGTAGGATCCGGAGTGGGCACTGTTGGTAACCTCCCAGTCATCGCTGCCTGAGTCGATATGGGTGAGCCAGCAGTCGAGAATGTTGGAGGTGAAGGTCTCGGTGTAGGGGTTTGCGTCATCCACGGAAACGGGGGTGCATGCGGTGCGGAAGCTGCAAGGAATGCTCCAATAGGAGAATTCATTGGTGCCGCACACGGTTCTTACTCGGATAGTGTAATCAGTAGTGGGGGTGAGACCTGTGAGCGAGAAAGGATGGGTGGTGGCGATGGTGGTGCTACCGTTGTACTCGATTTCCCACTGGGTCTGGCTGGAGTTGCCGGGAGTCCAGTCCACGTTCACACTGTTGTCGGAGATGGCATACACGTGGACGTCGGCAGGCTCTTCGCAATCCAATTTCAACCGCACGGTAATGTCGTCGATGCAGGCGGTGGAGGTGGCCGATGTGCTGGCATCCGTCCAGCAGAAAGCGAGACGAGCGTGCATGTTGGCGCACTGTGCGTAGTCACCCAACTTGAACGCGTGCATCGCATAACGGTTGGATGCGAAGCTGTTGCTGGGCACTGTGGTGAGGGCCGTGAAGGTGCTGGCATCAGCGGGGTCGGTGATAAAACCGAGGGTTAACTGACCGGCGGTGTCGGTTGACATGGACGTGCTGAAGAGAATCTGCAGCTCATCAAGTGAGTTGGTGAACTCGGGGAGAATCACGTAGTTGTTGGTGCCCGCATTGGTCAGCGGAATGAATCCGAACAGAGTGGTCATGCCGGAGGTGATGGCAATGGCGCTGTTGTTGTGGGTCGGCGTGTAGTTGCCTTGGAACACCTTCGGCTCGTAACCTTCGGAAGAACCGCTGTAGATGTAGTCATAGCAAGTGGGCATTACACCCGCCGTGGCAAGATCGGTGACCGCACCGTATGCAGTGAAATCCTCTGTGTACAGGGAGGTAGAGGTGATCGTTGCCGGCGTGCAGGGTTGCGCTTTCAGCACGTTGCCCGATAACAAACCAATCAGTGAGGTCACTATCGCGACCAGAAATAGGGTAAGGGACTTTTTCATTTTGTAAGGATTAATTAATAAATGCGATAAATAACAAATTTGCTAAAATGTCTCTTTTATTTGTCATTTTAGCGGATGCAAAAATAATAAAAATATTGAATTAAAAATTCAATATTGAAAAAAATTAAGTAAAAAAATCAGAATAGGAGATGATCTCCTGAGAAGCAGTTCACCCCTTACTAGTCAGTTACTTCACATTCACACTCGCCGCTTTAGACTTCTGTGAGCGTTTACCGGTACCGAGGAACATCTGGATGGTGTAGGTTACATTCTGTCCCTGTTTCACTTGGCAGTCGGTGTAGGAGTTCTCACCTCGCTGGAAGCTGGCCAGAGCGTAGGCCGGACCATCATCCACAGACTTGTAAATCACTCCGTAATAGCTGTTTTTGGATTTGTATTCGTAGGTAAATTCCAGATTGACGCATCCCTTGTTTTTGTTCAAAGATGCTTTCAAAGTTAAGGGAATTTCCACTTCGGAAGCGCCCCTGAAACGTACAGTGGTTTGGCCAGTTTTTCCTGAGGAGAGTTTGCCATCATCCAACACTTCGATACAATAGTTGTAGTTCTTGGAAGAGGGCTCGGGATAATCGGTGAAAACGATTGGCGCGTCGGGTTCCAGCTCGTCGGGGGTGATGATGCGGACGCATTGCCACTGTTTTTCGTTATCCAATTTTCGATAGATGTAGTAATAAGCCACATCCTCGGAGGTGCTTTGCAGCCATGTGAAAGTTACCGACTCGTTGGTTTGGGTGTAGTCCTGCAGCACGGCGATGCCGGGCGGGATGATGTCGGGAACGGGCACTGCCAGCGTATCGGAAGGTTTGGAGAAGTTATGGCTGTTGTCTTCCGCCACCACATAGAAATAGATGTTTTTGGTGAGGGTTTTGCGCGTGATGGTGTCAGTAAAGACGGTGTCCTCCACGCGGCGGCCGGTCTTCTGGATGAAGTCGTGGTCGATCTGGTTGGCGAAATAGACACGGTAGCCCAAGATGTCTCTTTCCGGGTTGCGGTTCCATTGCATGAACACGGCACCAGTGGTGTCCACTACGGCTTCGAGACCTGTGGGCGGGGTGGGGGCCACATCGTCCTCAATGTTGTTGATTTGCGAAAGAGAGAAGGAGAAGTTGTTGTTGTTATCGACGGCGAACACACGATAGTAGCCACGGCCGCGGTCATGGGCCTTCTTATCGACCCACTGGCGGGTCTTCGCGGGCAGCAGGTCGGAGACCTTGTCCCACGGACCTTCTGGATTGTCGGCGAAAGCGATAACAAAACCTTTCAGGTCGTCATCCTGCTTGTCCATATACCAGTCGAGGGTACACACTTCGTTGTTTTCGGGAACAATGGCATCCAGAACCGGCACGGTAGGCGGGATGATGTCCACCATTTCGAAGGGTTCGGATTTGCGTTCCGGGGCGAAGTCGCCGAAAGCGTCGAAAGCTTTCACCCGGTAAATATACTTCACACCGAGCTTCAAAGAGTCGATGTAGCCGACATTGTCCTCTAACAGCATACCGATGTCGTGCCCCAGGCCTTCGTAGGTCTCTTCGTCTGGGTTATAGCCGTAGATGGGGGTCTCGTTGAGGGTTTCCCAATGGCGGCCGTTGTCGGTGCTGCGTTCCAAGTAGTAGCCCGAAAGTTTGTTTTTGTTCCAATAGATGAAGGCGGTGAAGGGACCGTTCTGGTAGATTTCGATGGGCGGAATCTGTTCATCCAAGGAGCGGACAAACGGCACGCAAAGCACATCCACGATGTTGATGGGGGTGAGGGCCATCTCCTCCGGCACGAGGCATTCGACCCGGTAGGTGTAGGTCTCTCCTTTTTTCACATCCCTGTCCACGTAGCGCAGACCGATGGCATCGGCGGCATCCCGGCTCATCTCGGCGGCCAGGTAAGCCATGGCTTGGCGCTGGGTCTGCTCCTGCTCGCGGCGGAACACGAAGTTCTCGAAGCCTTCCGACTCTTTCGGGTCGAAGTACGAAGGTCCGTACAGGGCCTGAGCGGCGGCACCCACGTAGAGGTTGGTGGAGTCGTAGCGCTGCATCATCTCCTCCAAGGTGAGCGGCTTAATGGGCTGCGGGTTCAGCACTTTGGTGAATACCGTGTCGCCATCTTTTATCTCTGATTCGGACTTGTCGCGGATGATGTTCCATCCATAGTAGTTGGCCGAAAGCCACACACCCGCATTCTGGGGTGCCCAGCGCAGTACCACGCTGTCGCCATAGCTTCTGGCAATCACCGTGAAATCGTACATCGGACGGTCGTACTCATCGATAACGATATTGTTCGTATCTGGCGTGGTGAGCTCTTCCTGGGCTTTCAGCTGGATGCCGGTCAACATCAATCCCAGCATCATTACCATCATTAAAATAGGATTCGATATCTTTTTCATCTTCAATTCATTTTTAGAAAAGTGAAACATTAGCGACCAAATTCTGCATTGCCAGAGTCTTTGATTTCAAGCACACCGCTCTTGGACAATTTGGTATCAATGGTAGTGTTTTTGATATTGACATTATAGTAGCAGTTGTTGGGAGTGATTTTCGCATTGGGATAGAAGATGCGGGAATCTTGGTTGCCGCTCAATTTTACCGCTTGGGCAATCTTCATCAAGTTGCTTTCGAAGTTGGCAAATTCTGAGGACATGTAATAGATGCACACGTTGTTTCTCATTGTTTTGCTGATGTTGTTGTACATGTTGTTGTTGTACCAGAATCCCAACATACTCGATTTGGTTGAGTAATATTTGTGTTCACCCTTGTTGGCTTGGTTGTTGCGACAGTCGTAATATTTCGTTGAATTCTTTTCGAAATAGAAGTCACGGTCGAAACCATAACCTTCGCGGTCAAGGCACTGTCCGTCGGCGCTCCACCAGTATTTGGCCCACAGACGGTCTTTGAGCTGGAGGTCGGACACGCGGGCGAAGTCCATATTCTTGTTATAGAAGTGGAGATAATCGCCTTTGGGGGTGTAGTAGGAGCTCTGTTCGCCCAGCCAGATGTCATCGAGTGCCGTCATATAGTGGGTGACGATATAGATTTCAGGAATGTCGAACGGGAAGCTGGGATGCGAGAACTTGGCGTTCTTATACTTAGAGGAGTAGTAATCCTTGAAGTAATCGACTTTGTGGCTCCAACCACGTTGGTTGAACTTCTGGCCGTGCTGCTGGTTGAGCTGCATGAAGTCGTGGAACATCTTGATATCGTTCACGATAGCATGTGTAGCGTAGTCGGTGATGGTGATGCGGTAGGTGCCGTCGCCTTGTCCGAGCGAGAGACGAGAGGTGTATTCGGGATCGAAGTACTTGTCATCCATTGGCAACAGCTCCTGGTTGCTGGAGAAGTCGAGGAGGCAGGGCACATCCACAGTGGTAGGATGGTAGCCGTTGGCCGCGCACTGGGTGTACTGGGTGCCGCCCTTGATACGCAGGTCGATGCGGGAGAAGGAGGAGCTGTAGTTGGCGACAAAACCTTTGGCGAGGATACTCTTCAATTCGTTCTTCAAGTAATAATCTGTGACCGTGGATTTTCCGGTCTTGCTATAGTCCACCTCACCCTTGTCGTCGGTATGGCGAACCTCCAGCAGCGGGGTCTGCTTGAAGTCGCGTTCCATGTCGATGAACTGCTGGAAGTAGTTGCGGTGCATGGTGTTCAGGTTGGGGTCGCCGCCATTGTTGAGGGCGAGGAAGAAGCGTGGAGGCATGGTGCAGGAGGTGTTGTAGCGTTTCGCATCTTGTGGGTCGTAAGGCAGGAAGATCCAGTAGGAACGCCATGAGGAGAACTTCACGGTGATAGAGCTGCTTCCCACATTCACGGTACCGTTGCGCAGATCATCCACCAGATAGTCGTAGTTGGCCGGATCCTTGCCGTAGGTGTAACAGCCCATTGACAATCTGCGGGCAGCCAACTCAGAGTAGGTCTGGTAGTTGAAGTCGGCCCACCAGGTCCATTCATACACGCAGTCGCCAACGGAGGCGGCCACCTTGTAGCTGCTCTTCATCTGGGTGCGATAATAGGTCATGGAGTCTTTGCCGTAATCCACCTTGCTGTCGTAAATCTCCTCCAGCTGCTGGTTCTTGATGTTGATCTTGGGCTTGCCGCCACCTCTGGCCGACTGCTGGTTGCTGCTATGGGCATTCTGTGCCTGGGTGTAGGTGGCATTGGAGATGCGCTGGCTGTACTCTTTCTTCTTTTCTGTCAGAGCATTGTTGGCAGCATTCATCGCATTTTGGTAGGCGTTCTTTTCCACCACGAGGAAGGTCAGTTTGTGTGGGCCGAAACCAGAACCGCCATACTGATTCTTAGGAAGTTGCACTTTCACGTAGGGCACGGTGGCATCGGGATAGTAGGTGTAGGAGCACTCTACGGGATTGCCCATCTCACCGCTGTAGGTCAGCAGGAAGATCTTGAGCTGTTTGCCGTTGTTGCTGAGACGAGTCTTGTCGAAAAGGTCGTCCTTGCGGCGGTAGAGATACAACATGGCGTACGGGGTGGCGTTGCTTCCTGAACCAGAGTGTACATACTCTTTGGTCGGGAACATGCGGTCACCGTTGTACGGCCATGAATAGACCACCTGGTTCTCCAATCCATAACCTAAAGCTTTGGTTTTGAAGTAGAAAGTACTATCTTTTTTGTATTGTCTGACAATCTTCTTGTTATTCTTGTCATCGATGAAAGTGGGATCGTACCAGTCGTAGCCGTTACAGGTGCTCTTCATCGTTCCCTTGTTGGGGCCGGATACATAGTAAGGATAGTCTTTTCCGGCGCCGTTGTCAATCTTGGAAAGCTCTTTGGAGGGAACTTTGGTTCTCCATTCGAAGCCGCGGGCTTGGAGGTAGAGTTTGTTGTAGCAGTCCTCCACGAGACCGCCTTCGTTGGTTTCGAAGAACATGGCGTTGGCATCGTCGCGGCTGGCCGTGAATTTCAACGACTGAATCGTGTTGGTGTTAGAATAGCTGCCGTTTTCGTTTGTCTTGATCTGGTATTTGATGTTTTTATCAATCAGAGTGAAGTAGAACTTACGGGCATTCTTTCCGTCATTATCAGCCAGATAGACCTCTTTATCCCACGGCATGTTGGAGATGATTCTTCCCACCTGGAGGGGCGACTGGAGGTTGCTCTTGGTCTTGGCGGCAGCCTCGGTCTCGAAGCCAGGTGTCACGTTCTGGAACAGCTTCACGTTGGCCAGCGGGTCGCCGGCACCCGGCACGCACACATCACCCACCTTGAAGTCGATGCTGGTGCTGAATTTGAGCAGACCACCCAGCAGGTTGATCTTGAAACGTAACATACCGTAAGCATACGACGGGTTGGGACCGCCACCCTGCAACAGCGCACCAATACCGGCGCTGAAGAGGGAGAACTCGCCCTTCCAGAATCCGAGGTTGATTTTCAAGCCCACATCACCCTGCAAGGCGGCATACACACGGCCGAGGGCGTAGAAATTGTTCTTACCAATCTGTGAATGTCCAGGACAGCCTGTGCCGCTCACATCCAACAAGGCCACGTCGAAACCGAGGTCGGCGGTCACATGCACGTAGAGGAAGAAGTCGAGTGACAGTTTGGCGTGGAAGGTGGAACCCATACAGAAACCGCCGCCCTTGTCGATGGCCAGCCAGTCGGTGCTCTTCAGCTTACGGGCGTTCTTCACGCCTTCGTCGTCGGTGTCCATCTTCTTGTCGTCATCCTCCAATCCAAAGAATTTCTTCAGTTCGTTGCTGAGTGGCGGCATCTGGTAGGCAAAGGCGTTACCCGTCTGCATGTAGAAGGTGAACTCTGCTTCAGCACTGCAAACCACCATGTCGAGTTTGCTTTTCAGCTGAACGCGCTCCTCATATTTCGGTTTGCCGATGGCGAAGTACCAGTCGGTGGAGTTGGCTTTGTGGTTGCCGTCCTTCTTTCTATAATGCTTCAGCTCGAAATCAATCGGGATACTGGCGGTAAGGCTGAAAGAGGGCTTGCCGCTGTTGCCACTGGTAGAGGCTTCGGCTGCAGCATCGCGCTCGCTTGCGCCATGGCTGCCAAGTCCCGATTTGCCGGTCAGGGCATTCAGCGCTTTGGTCACATTGGAGCTGGTGAGGAGGGAACTACCACCATGAACGCCACTCAGTGTGCTTCCCAACACGGTGGAGCTTGCGCCCTCCAAGAGTTTGGAGAGGTTGATATCGGCTTTTACCGAGATGGACAGACGGAAATAGTCGTACACATCGGTTCTTTCATAACCCATAATGGCCTTGGCCCGTACCAACGGAGAAGAGTTGTTGCTGCCGTCGCCCGGGGTCTTGGTCTTGTCCATCTTGCTCATCACGTAAGCGTTGGCATCGATGAACACGCCGGAGAAGTGCTTGTTGGAGATGCGCAATGAAACCAGACCGTCGGCGTTCATCGTGTTCTCTGCACCCGTCAGCACGAGGCTGATACCGGCGTTGGCCACCCAGCTGTTGCGTTCGGGCGTGAACTCCATGCCGGAGGCTTTCACCGTCTTATCATTGGTGTTCTTGTCGGCTGTTTTCAGCAGGTTGATGGCGCTGTAGCTGGGGTCGCTCAGGCTCTTTGTCGCTTTCATGTTGTAAGCGAAACCGCCCGAGAAACCGTTGATGCTGACCGCGCCGAGCGGGATGCCGCCGGGGAATTTGCAAGCACCGTCGAAATACCACCAGGTATAGGTGCCCTTACTGTCCTTCTTCGTACCGAAGCCGGCGCTCATGCTCAAGGTGACCTTGCTCATGATGGTGACCTCCAGCGAACCGCCGAAGCCGTCGCCCATCGCGCCGCCCGAAATGGCGAGCCCGCTGAGTGAGTTGACACCGCCGCCATGACCACTGCCGCCACCGTTGTTGCCGCCGCCGCCGTTGTTGCCGCCGCCGCCGTTGTTGCCGCCGCCACCATTACCACCGCCATTGCCGCTGCTGCCAGAGCCGCTGCTACCAGAACCGGTGCTGCTGAAGAAGTCCAATACACCATTCAATTTGAAAACATCAAAGTCGATGTTATCCAAGGTGATGGATTCCAGTTTGGCATCCACTTTCTTGACATGGAAGTGGTTGGTGGGTTCCACGATGCCCCAAACGGAGAAGCCGCAACTGGCGCCCAGGTCGGTGCCCTCGGTGGCGAACTTGATCTGACCGCCCACCTTGAAACCGAGTTTCAGGTCGCTCTTTTCAAAGGTGACAATGGGGTCGAACTTGGTGAGGCTGAAGGTGAAACCGGCGAAGGAAACGGAGCCGATGGGCTCGTTGCCTTTGTCGGCCACTTGCTCGCCCGCGCCATTGGACGGCATTCCGCCGAGGGTCTTCTGCGGGGAGGCAAACGACCAGTCACCGATGTCGAACTCGAACTTGTCGATGGAGGCATCCGACTTGCCGCTCTGCCAGTTGCGCATACCCATGTGTTCGAACTTGGCCAAAGCGCAGTTGACCGGAATACCGATCTTGTCGAAAGCCACGTTGATTTTTCCGTTCATGGTCAGGTCGATGCGGGTGCCATTTTCCTTGTAAATCTTTTTAATTCTAAAATAGGAAGACTTGGGATCGAAATCGACTGAGGCGAGCCACATGTCAAGTTTGAGGGTGTCTTCCACAGCATTGATGCTGAACTCCAGACTGTCGCAACCGATGGAGCAGTTGTAGGCGAACCCGCCGCTGAACAACGGGATGCCGAATCCGCCCTTGATGATACCTGCCTTATATTTGTTCTTGAGGAACTTCACGCTGATGGTATCCAGCGAGAATGCCCATCCGCCACCCGATTTGGTGTCGGCCTTAAAGATGTCGCGGGCGAACAGCTCTGCCGTAAAGCCATACTTGTCGATGATTAACCCCTTGGCACCGAAGTTGATACGGCTGCCTGGGTAGCAATAGTGTACGGAGTCCTTAATGGTTCCGTTAATGCCGTAAGTGTACGAGACCACTGAGTCTTTCGGTTGCTCCTGGTCGGTGAAGGTGTTGCTGATTTCATCAGAAAGGAATACCTGCAACTCATCCCAATAGAAGCCCTGCCACTCTTTTGTGGCCTTGGCGATCTTCTTCTGACGCTCTTTCTTTTGTTCTTCGTTTTCGTTGGGCTTGGGTTTGGCTTCATCACCGAGGAGGTATTCTCCGTCAATGGCCACCTCTTTCGGACTCTCCGTGGAGGAGTGGTCGTAGAAGATGCCCTTGCCTGTCGGCACGAAGGTGAAGCGGTCGCAACCGGCAATGGCAAACGGATCCATCGTGATCTTGGCGATCCAGTCATCCCAATCTTTAATCTTGGCTAAAAGAGTGGCTTGCACCACTTTGCCTTTACGAGGCGTACCGTCCTTCTCAATGCCCATCACATCGTTGCTGTTCATGTCGAACTGGATTTCAGCCATCATGAAGCTCAGCTTTCCGGTATCGACCACAATGACGGTTCCGTCTTTCGGATCGGCGAAGTTGGACGATTTCTTGAAACGCATCTTATAGCCGTCGTTCAACTCAATCTCATAGTCGCGGCCCATGAAGAGCTCGATATGCTTGCTTGAGTTGCCGAGGAATCCCTGCTGGTCCATACAGATGTTGTTGGCCAGGAAGGGTACGTAGGCGTTGTCGCTCTGGGCGGCAAAAATCGCCCAGATGTTCATCAATGCCGTCACGGGCGAGAAATACATGTTGTTGATGGAGAACACCACATTCTTCGAACCTGTGATCTCCTCATCGGTGATGCTGAGCGGGAAGGTCATCACCTGCGTGGCGACATTCTCACCCACAATGGGTCCTAACAGTCCGCCATATTTCTTGGCATATTTCTCACCATATTCTTTGAATTTATCATAATAGCCTTTAACAGTCTCATTCTCACCTAATTTGGAAACCACCGCATTGATGTCGTCGTTGCTCCATTCATCCAAATCCAAATCATTGGTTAAGGCCTCAAGGTAGGTGGATGAGTCGGTGGCGGTACTTACAGCCGTTCCCTTCAGGATTTCGTAATCCTTATTGAACTGCACCGAGTCGAACTTGACCTTCAGACGCACATCCACGCCCAGCGGATGCCAAATCACATATCCGTCACCATTATACACTTTCTTCGCGGTGTCATAGGTGACGGTCTGCATCACCAACGGAAATTCGCCCATCTTGAGCTGTACCTTGTTCTCTACCAAGCTGTCCGCCTTCGGCGTGATGATCTCTTTGCTCAGCTTGTCCAACGCCTTCGGGAAGCACTTGATTTTGTCGTTGATGTCGGCCACAAATTCCGGCGGATCTTTCAACTTAAAGGCGGCGTAGTGCGATTTGCCATTATTCAATATATTGTAATGAGAAGATGTGTCTCCCATCTGCTTGATTCGCATCTCCAATACGGCCACATACTGTTCTTTGGTCTTCAAGGTGTCGAACAGCACCGAATCGATGTATTCGGCTTCCGTGATGCTGTCTTTCACATAGAAGAAAGTCTTGACCTCGTAAGGCTTCTTTCCTTTAGGCAGTTTGCCGACGCTAAGTTTGTAATAGACGGAATCACCGTAATCTACGCCGGTGGCCTTTTTCCAGCGGAAGGAGAAGCTCTCGCGCTTAGTCACCTCCGGGAACTCAGCCTCCACCCATGTGGAATCATTCAGCGGTTTGTCGCTGAGGTCCACAGGATAGGTGAACTGCGGCGGACACACCCTGTCGAGTGCGCCACTGTCGATGCCCCAAGCGAACACCAGGTCGGAGACATAATTCTCGGTGCCGAACATCACCTGGTCCACCAGACTGTCGTGGGTGGAGGGCATATTATGGATGTACTCCGTGATGGTGTAAGTGGTTCTCTGGTTATAGGAATAGAAGCTCTCCGCTTCGAGGTGGAGCACATACTTGTAGCCTTCCTCCAAGGTGTCGGCCCAATGCTGCGCTAAAGTCATGGGATGAGGGTCTTCCAAAGTGAGGCTTTGGTCGGGACGGTTGCACTCGATGACTTTGGAGCAGAGGGGCTGCGTGTTCATGGAGTTGGCCACTTCGCCGCCCACATATTCGTACAGCGAGGCGGTGTATCTCACGCGGAACACGGAGTCGCCGCGCACGGGCATCCACTTCACCTGCAATGAGTCGGACTTGGGCACCTGGTAGTAGGGATGGTCGCCCCCGATGTAGGTGCTGTAGTGGTCGTCGGCAGGGGTGACTGACGATTCGCTGGGCACTCTGCCAATCAGGGCGTTATAGGTGCTGTTGTCTTTGCCGGGGGTTACGAGATAGGGGTCGCGGATCTCTTTCAACACCTTTTCGTGGTTGTCGGAAATGGAGAAGGTGGTGTTGCCTTGCAGCTGTTGGATCACTTCACCTTCGCCCCATACAAAAGCAATCACCTGGCTCTTTCCGCCGTTGCCCAGCTGAACATCCGTCAGCAGGCTGTTTTTGAGCGTGGCCTGTACTTGCGCGGCATATACATGTCCCCGTTGCAGACTGAAATGGCGGTTGGCTAAGGTGTCGTGAAGGTACGAGGTGCGGTTGCGGTTGTCGATGGTCGCTATTGTGGCGTTCTGCACGATGGCATCTTGGATATTCTGGTTCTTGTTGACTTCAACAATCTTAAGCGTATAGTTGAAATCGTTGGGCGATAGGCAGTTGGAAATGACACCCGTCCAAGTAAAGTTGACGGTTCGGGCTAATGGCAGCACCGTATATTGGTCGCTGTTGCGGTTGTCGGAAGATACGCCGCCGCCGCCCAACAGGTTGTTGGCGGGATTGCTGTTGTTGAGATTGCCCGCGCTGTAGCCGTTCACCGGGGAGGTGAACTCGGGAGCGGAGCCCGAATAGCAGACCATGAAGGTATAGCACACCTCCTCGCCCGCCGGCACCGGGTTGGGGTTGTTGTAACCGTCCCAGACATAAGGTCTCATACAGAATCTGTACTGTCCTTCCGGGAGGGTGAACACATTGTTGACCAACTTGCTGCGGTCCACATTCGTCTCGTAGGCATTGGCATTCAAGTTGCCAATGATCTGGTCGAAATGGGTGCGGTGCAGCATCACTGGCGTAACCCCGATGGTGATGGGGGTCTGCGGCTGGTACTCCGGCTTCGTATAGACGAAGAAACTCTCGTTGGTGGACGAGAACTCGCAGGAGAGTGAGATTGTGAAATAGATCTGCTTCTCCTCCGCCGTCGTGTTGATGAGCTGGATGTTGAAATACCGGCCAGGGTCGTCCAGATAGCTGAACCCCGTGGACGGGAACATTCTCACTTTCGGCGTGATGGTGGTCACGATATCTGTCTGGGCAGACACGCTGAACATCTGGAACAGCATGACCCAAAATAGGACGGAAAGGATATGTGCTCTTTTCATAGTATATGAATTTTATTTTGTTGACATCTGTTGTTTCTGTAGTTTTTGTGCCTGGCGGGCGAGGCGGTGCTCTGCACGCTCTTCTTTAGTCATCTTCTTGATAATGCGTGCGGCGAAGGCATAGGAGTAGGCGAGGGTGAAACGGCAGTCAAGGTCGGAATGGACGCGCTGACCGATGATTTCTCGGTCGCTGAAGTTGCTGATGGAGAAATAGAGGGAGGCAGTGTGCGCGTTCTTGTAGCTGAAGTTGCTGCCGATACTGTTGCTGATAGAGAAGTTGTTGGCCACTCCATCATCTTTCTGGATGTTGTATCCGAAAGAGCCGTTATAGGAGAGCGTCCAGTTGGTTTTTTCTTTTTTCAAGATTTTATAACGAAGGCCCAAGTTCAGCGTGTGGGCGTCGTAATGCGCATATTCGGAGCTGGACATCGAGAAGTCGTAACCGCAGTCGAAGCCGAGGCGGATGGCGTCGAAGTCGATGCCGTAGCCTGCGCCTATGGTGAGGGTCATCACGTTAACACCTCCCACATAGAGTTTGTTGAGGTTTTTGTTCTGTACGAAATTGACATTCAAGTTGATGGAGTGGGCGTAGGTCTTTTCAAAGCTGACGCAGGGTGATACCGTCAGGGTATGAACTATCTGATTGATTTTCAGACTATCCACCACCTCGTAGGTGCCATTATACTGGTCTTGTTTGATGCCGTTGTAGTTGATGCCGAGGTTGAAGTTCTGGCCGATGGTGTTGTTCCAGTTGATGGAGTAGGTGGCCACCTGGTTGGTGTACATCTGCTTCTTGTTCATGTTGTCGCGCTGGATGTAGCCCACCGCGCTGATGTTGGAGTGCCCTTTGAAGAGTGAGGTGTTGATGACCGCGCCGAGGCTGTGCGAGTTCTGGTTGAAGTTGGCCGCTCCCAGCGACACGTAGTCGGGCTGGATGAAACGGTAGGTGAGGCTGGCGGTGAAGCCCCTTGCCATGAAATTCATGGCGGCATCGCCGGCGAAGCGCAGCATGGTGTTGTTTCGGAAGGCGATGAGCCAGTCGGTCCGGTCTAACAGTTTCTGTACCTTTTCATCCTGTCGCAGTATCTGCGCGAGGGTGTCGCGGGTGTCATGGGTGTAAAGGCTGGCGCCGATGTTGGCGGTGAAGGAGAACCATTTCCTGATGGCGAATCTTCCGGAGATGCCCAGGGTGATATTGTCTTGCGGGGGGATGGAGTCGCGCCACTCTTGCGGCAGTGACTTGATGGCGTCTTTCGCCTTCAGGAAGCTGAAATCGATGAAGTTGCGTTCGTTGCCGGCGCCTACTCTGAAGCCTACGGCATCGCGGCGGTATTGGGGCAGCTCGGCTTCCGGCACGTTGAGGCCGAGCAGTGAGTCGGCCAGCTGCTGGATGGCGCTGCGGTCGTCGTAGCCCTTGATGCGGGTGGCCTGCTGCAGGTGTCCGCCGAACACGCCCATACGGAACTTCTTGCCCTGGTATTCCGCACCCACGCCGAGGAAGGTGAGTCCCGAATAGGTGTAGTTGGAAAAGTGCATGCTGCTGTGACCGATGTGGAACTTCCAGTTGCGCCAGGTGGGCATGAAGCCGAGGTGGAAGGAGGGAAGCTGCGGGTAGGAGAAGGAGGTGGTGTTGTTGGCAAAATAGAATGAGAAGGGAAGTTGGAAACTATAAAACGAGAGGTTTATGCTGGCATAGATGTTAGCCGAGAAAGGGGTGCTGCCAGGCTGGTTGGAGTTGTAGGAAACGCCCATGCCGGTACCCACAGTACCGCTGATGGCAAAAGGATCTGCCGTTTTGATCTGGTTAATTCTGTCACGTATCTGTGCCTGTGCCGCCAATCCTGTAAAAAGCAACAGCAACACAAATGCGTAACGAATGTATGGATGTTTTGAATCACACATAGTTAGCATACTAAAATTGGAAGGGCGCTTGTCACCCTAATTTACCATGCAATAATAATGAAAAAATCAATACGATGGCCGACTTTTTTTAATAAAATGAGGATGGATAGGGGAGAAGATGTTTTCTTGTGTGTGGCGACTGGTTAAAATAAAAAAGCGGCTGTCTGTGGCAGCCGCTTTGAATATGTACTGAAGTGTGTAATCGAAGAAAAAATTATTTCTTGCCTTTGTCCTTCTGGCCTGCGTGACCGCGGAAGATGCGGGTCGGGGAGAATTCACCCAGACGGTGACCGATCATATTTTCGGTAACGTAAACGGGGATGAATTTGTTGCCGTTGTGAACGGCGATGGTGAGGCCGACGAAGTCGGGGGAAATCATGGAAGCGCGTGACCAGGTCTTGATGGTGGTCTTTTTGCCGGAGGCTTGCGCTTCGAGCACTCTCTGTTCCAGTTTATAGTGAATAAACGGTCCTTTTTTTAATGAACGACTCATAGTGTTATCCCTTTAAATTATTTTTTTCTTCTTTCAATGATGTACTTATTCGAATTCTTCTTCGGATGTCTGGTCTTGTAGCCCTTAGCCGGTAAGCCCTTGCGTGAGCGCGGGTGACCGCCGGATGCACGACCTTCACCACCACCCATCGGGTGATCGACCGGGTTCATAACCACACCACGGACGCGCGGACGCCAACCTAACCAGCGGCTTCTACCGGCCTTACCGGAGACTTCGAGGCTGTGGTCGATGTTGGAAACGATACCAACGGTAGCGCGGCATGCGCATAGAACCATACGGGTTTCGCCGGAGGGCATGCGGATGACGGCGTACTTGCCTTCGCGTGACATCAGCTGGGCGTGAGCGCCGGCGCTGCGCACCATCTTGCCACCCTGACCGGGGTTCATCTCGATGTTGTGAATTTCAGTACCGAGCGGGATCTCGCCGAGGGGCAGGCAGTTGCCGAGGTCGGGGCTGACGCCCGAGCCGGAAACGATCACCTGACCGACCTTCAGGCCGTGGGGAGCCACGATGTAGCGCTTCTCGCCGTCTGCGTAGAACAGCAGGGCGATACGTGCCGAACGATTCGGATCGTACTCGATGGAGTGCACGGTTGCCGGAATGTTGTCCTTGTCTCTTCTGAAGTCAATGATACGAAGCATCTTCTTGTGACCGCCGCCGCGGTTCCGCATCGTCATCTTACCACTATTATTTCTACCACCCGTGCTGGGTCTGGGGCACAATAAACTTTTTTCCGGTTTATCAGTGGTAATGTCGTCGTAAGCGCTAATCTGTTTGAAGCGCTGCCCCGGAGTTACTGGTTTAAATTTTCTTAATGCCATATCTCAATTAAATATTGCTGTAAAAATCAATTTTGTCGTCTTTTGCAAGGAAGACGGTGGCTTTCTTTAAGGTGGACTTCTGACCTTCGATCATGCCGGCCTTGGTGTAGCGGGAAGCGTCCTTGCCGCGCTGTACCATGGTGTTCACTCTCACGACCTTCACGCCGTAGATGGCTTCCACATCGTGTTTGATCTGGGTCTTGGTTGCCGATCTTTCCACAATGAAACCGTAGCGGTTGAACTTCTCAGCCTCAGCCGTACGTTTCTCGCTGATGATGGGTTTTATTAATACGCTCATTGTTTCTAAATTTTGATGTTAATGAATTATTCGCCGAGCATTTTGTTGAGATCGGCAATGCTGTTCTCGCAGATGATGAGGTTGGTGGCGTTGAGCACATCGTAGGTGTTGGCGTCAGAAGCTCTCATCACTTTGGCGCGCTGCAGGTTGCGGCTGGAGAGGTAAACATTGGTGTTGCTGCTGTTGACGAGGGTCAAAGTCTTGGCATCCTGGAGGTTGAAGCTCTTGAGGATGTTGACGAAGGCCTTGGTCTTGGGAGCATCGAATGCGAAATCCTCAACGACCGTAATCTTGTTCTCCTTTGCCTTGTAGGTGAAGGCGGAGAAGCGGGCGAGGCGTTTTACTTTCTTGTTCAGCTTGAAGCTATAGTCTCTCGGATGAGGACCGAAAGCGGTGGCACCGCCGCGGATGGTGGGAGACTTGATACCGCCGGCACGTGCGCCGCCAGTACCTTTCTGACGTTTCAGCTTGCGGGTGCTACCCGATACGGTGGCTCTGTCAAGCGTGTTGTGGGTTCCCTGGCGCTTGTTGGCCATGATGTTCTTGACATCCAACCAGATTGCGTGGTCGTTCGGTTCAACATTAAAGATTCTGTCGTCTAATGTGACCGTTTTGGCAGTCTCACTGCCGTCGATTTTATAAACTTTTAACTCCATCTTTCAATAATTAAATATGAACCATTGGGTCCCGGAACAGAACCTTTAACTACAAGCATATTTTTCTCCTTCACGACTTTGAGGATGCGGAGGTTGGCGACCTTCACCTTGACGTGACCGGTCTGGCCTGCCATGCGCATGCCGGGGAGAACTCTTGACGGGTATGAGGATGCACCCATGGAACCGGGGGCTCTCAGACGGTTGTGCTGGCCGTGCGTGGCATCGCCCACACCACCGAATCCGTGACGTTTCACAACGCCCTGGAAACCTTTACCTTTGGAGAGGCCGCTGACATCCACGAACTCGCCTTCCTCGAAGACGGTGACATCCAGCACCTCACCGAAGCTCTTCTTGTGGCCTTCCTCGAAACGGGTGAACTCGCGCACGATTTTCTTCGGCGTGGTGTTCGCCTTGGCGAAATGACCCTTCAAAGGCTTGGGGGTGTTCTTCTCTTTTCTCTCGTCGTATCCCAATTGGATAGCACTGTAACCGTCCTTCTCGACGGTCTTGACTTGCGTTACGACGCAAGGACCAGCCTCTATCACTGTGCACGGCACACACTTGCCGGAGGCATCGTAGATGCTAGTCATTCCAATTTTTTTTCCTATTAATCCTGACATTTTTAAATAGATTTGGTAATAAATTCAACGCCATCTACGCAAAATATCACCACCACACTATTTTACAACACTCTGACACAGAAAGAGTTATTGTGCCATAACGCGGCTTCATACTCTACGCAAATGAGCTGGCAAATATACGATTTTTTCTTTTACACAATATTTTGTTGAAAAAAATATTCCGAAAATTTTCCAACAGCGTGCTGTGAATGCCCCGAAGTGCGTATATTTGCACCCTGTTTCCCCCGCAAACGGGTTTTCGTTTTTTATTATGGTTACCAATGAAAAAATGGATATTCATTAATGTACTGCTTCTGATGACTTCTCTCCTGAACGCACAGAACGACTCCCTCACCCCCAAAATGTTCGGGCTCGACAAGGCCAAATCCGATGTGGACCGCTACTATGTATTATATAACATGCACAAGGCCGCCCGGATCCTTGGCAAACCGGTGAACTATAGCGGCATCGGAGAACTCAATATTGAGATCCCCGCCGACGCACAGCCCATCCCGCTCACCGGCAGCTGCGACTTCCAACACCTGGTGCTCAACGTGACCAACAACAGCAAGACCCTCTACCTGTTCGCCCTCACTCAGTCTGCCGACACCATCAGCATCAGCAAAGAACAGGTCGATAGCGGCGACTTCTCCGATATCGCCCGTATGGATACTAATGCCACCTACCTGCTTGTTCTTCAGGATGATAGCGTGTGGGTGGACAAGCGGCAAGGCTACTCGTACGGGCATAAGAGGAAAGATATCCTTGTGGTGGACAAGTGCCAGGCCATCAACCGTCCGGTGATGCCCTACAACACGGAAGAGACGATACTTTCCGCCAGCATCTGTCCCGCCACCCGCGATGTGAAACTCATCTCCAACATCACCATCAACCGAGCCGACAGCAACCGATACAAAACCTACTGCTTCGACGTGCGGAACCAGTTCAATGTGGATATGAGCGACATCACCATCAACACACCGCCCAGCGACTTCTACGCCGATGCGGCCATCCGCATCAACAACTGTGCCAACGTGCGCCTTCGCGACATCGTCATCAACGGAACCTACTCGCAAACCAACCATTACGGGTACGGCGTTTCCATGGACAATGTGTGGCGGTCGCGAATCGTCAACATGAAAGCGCGGGCCAACTGGGGCATCTTCGGCAACAACAACATCAACGATGTGGTGCTCGACAGCTGCAACATCAACCGTTACGACATCCACTGTTATGGCCGCGATGTGATCATGCAGAACTGTACCTTCAGCAATCTGTATAACCAGTTCTCCTCGGTGTACGGCAAGGTGGTATTCGAGAACTGCATCTTCAACAACCACATCCCGGTATTGTTGGAGTCGAGCTACAACGCCTTTACTCCGTTCGATCTCTACTTTTACAACTGCACCTTCAATATCAACAGCAAACGCAACTATCTGGTGGATGCCCGCGACCTGACCAACAAGCGCAACTCACGTTCTGAGGTATCAGCCAAAAACTTGCCTAACATCACGCTTTCACGTCCGATATTCATCCTGACCGATGCCGTGTCCAAGCTCTATATGATCCATTTCAGCAGCGTGAGTTATGTGGGTAATGTGGGCCATATTGAGCGCATTGACATCAACCAGATCTCGGTCAAGGGCGGCAAAGTGCAGCTGAAAGTTTGCAACAAGGATTTTCCCCATAAAGACCCTATTCGGTTCCCGCTCCGCAACGAAGTGTTTGGGGATTAGAGGCCATGCGCAATCATCATCTTCTATGGTACAACTTTCAATTATTATTTCCAATTGAAAGCAATGTAATCATTCATTCTTGCCTTTGGCATGAGATAACAAACACTTATATTTTCGCATATCTCCTATTTTAATCACCATAACCTTTAAACATTAACGTGCCATAACTTTGTTCTCTTTGTCAAAAGCACCTGCCCATGTCAGCATCAGAACAATCTCATTTTCTTGTACAAAGTAAATTTTATTAATTGTTCCTTTTTTTAGGTCAGCCACATCATTTATGGGATCAGCGAATCTGAATGTTTGAATAATGTTGCCCTCCCCATCAACAATGCGGCCTTTCCGTCCGTGCCATAAATTATGCCACCAATTATCCTTTATTGTTCGTAAATAGTTTCCATTTTCATCAAATTCTGAAAAACTTTCCCCATCCTCATCCACCAACTTCACCGGATTGTTCGCGCAATAGGTGTACGGAGAGGTCGAAGGGTACTTGTCACTCATCGGATCCACGCTCAACCAGATGGATAGGGCGGAGTTGTAGTATCTTGCCCCGAAGTAGGAGTAACCGGTCTCTTCATCGCGTTCTTTGCCAGAGAAGGTGTAGCGGCTTGCATAGTCGGTGGCCCGCTGGTTGTCCAGCTCTTCGCCCCACGGCAGGTAGTACAGGTGCTGGATGCCCTTGCCGGCCTTGTCGCTCACCCAGCTCGCGCTGCCCAAGTGGTCGGGGTGGTACCAGTAGCGGGTGGTAGAGCGGTATGTAAAATGGCAAATACGGTGCATTATTGAGGTGGGGTTATGTTGTATTCCGAATGGTGCACTTTTCGGTTATTATCGTGGTATACTTTTCAATTATTATTCACAGCATTGATACATCAATGCAAATTCTCATCTTAATTCCCTCTTGTTTAGTTAAGTCGGGAAGACAATTGTTGTATTTTTTTAGTCATCCTCTATGAGTGGTTCGATAATACTTTTCAATTCATCTGAATAAATATATATAGCATCATTAACAAAAACGTAGAATTGACTGATATACACTTTCACAGGAGATTTTCCGTTACAAAAAAGAATTAGTCTCCTGCGAACATCTAAACCGTTTGCAGAGTTTTTCTTTTGTAATTTACTCAAAGCAGCTTCTGCTTTTAAGCAGATTGTGTCATTTTCAATTATAATCTTCTTTGAATCACGATGTGTGATCATATTGTCAAAATCACAAGGTGTAACTTGTGCGAAATAAAAATCAGTCATAGAAATATAGTCAATCCGTATACTATCTATACAATGATTTGGCCAGTAAACTTGTGAAAATGTCGATATGTATGGAATTAAAAGGAAAATAAAAAGCTTAATTTTCATTGTTTTTCTTATTTTGTAGTTGATCTCGAGGCGCAGTTATAGGGTAGCCAGTAGAAGTGGGTGAGTCTACTGGATAATGGCATTTTACTTTATGATTCTTTCGTGTGACTTGATTATCTTTTATTTCTCCATGTTTTAATGCAGTTTCTTGTTCTGATCCTGTAATCACTCTTCTTTCTTCTGCATTGTCATATTGGTCATCCGGTGTACTTCCATTAATAAGTTGTTTTTCTGGGTTTAGTATACTTTCTAGTGCATGATCTGCTTCATGATTCAATGCTGTGGCTGGAGAAAGACATATGTCCTCTTCGGTAAGAAACGCAGTCATTGGATCCCAATAAATAGTGCTCGTTGTGGTTGAATAACTATTTTTACCTTCATTGCATTCATCGATATATATGACTGATGTACTTTCATCAAGTTTATCTAAAATCCCAGATGTTCCGTGCTCTTTCATAAATGTCCAGGCCTGTTTAAATTTATCTTTAAATTCCTGCGAAACATTTTCTGCGAATTTAAGCGTATCCCCGTCCGGATCCACCAACCTTACCGGATTGTTCGCACAATATGTGTACGGAGACATGCTCGGGTACTTGTCGGCCATCGGATCAACCGAGAGCCAGATGGAGAGGTCGGAGTGGTAGTGCCGCGCTGCGGGAGAATGTACAATTGACAATGAACAATGTACAATGTGCAGTGATGTGAAGGTTTTGTGGACGGGCATGGGCGGTAAGGGTTTGTTGAGGGTCTGTTTTGGGAGGGCAAAGATGAATAATTTATTTGGCTTGTAACACAGCTTTTTGAAAGGTCTCTTTTGAAAAATCATTTATTAGTATATACTTGATTTGTAATATATGAAAGCAGGACTAAACATGCAATATTTATGCTCTTGCATAATATTGGTATGTAAATTCTCTCCATCAAAGCTTGTCACATAATTATTCCAATTCCTTTTTGTAATTGGCAGATTCTTACATGGTGAAATATAGTCGGCGTCTATATATAGCGTTTCTCTTTCATCGTAAACTCTTAGACGTAATGTATCTGACCTGATTTCAACCAATTCAATCCAGCAGCCCCCATCACGGCCTCCGATCCATATGGAATTAGCACGAGGACGCATCGCATGCGTTCTGATATGACTACCATGCTGATATAAACTCAACACGCATAGCATTCCTGTCAAAGAGACGACAAAAACTAACAATAGTATTTTTATTGTTTTATTTCGTTTCATTTCATTCCTGTTTTATTTTTGCATCATTCTCATCCCCTTGTCCAATTGTAGTCTTGCATGTCTCTGGGTTGTAATAAACTCGGGCGTTCCCCTCTTCTTGGTACTCATCTACAATATTTATCGGACTATTGACTACGATCCAAGGACGGTCAACACTTTTATCTTGTGTTATTACATCTTCTGCAAAAGTGGCACAATTATTACTCCATATGGAATATTTTTTTCTATTGGGATCGTTGTTTTCATTCATTCTATTTTTGGCAAAGTCATTCATCTCTTTGAACTTATCACTGATAATATATGCCCCTTCGATTTCGCCACCCGCTCCAGAATTTTCGGAAAGGCACTGCATTACTTTATTCAAACTTTCAATTGTGGGCTTCCCATCTTTCCCGATATCGACATTGGGCACTGTTACAGTTCTGACAATTCCTATATTGTCTTTGTCATATCTGCCATATTCATAGTATTTTGTAATTCCAGTCTTGTTATCAATTAATAGGACACCTGCGTGTCCTGTAAAAGGGATTCCATTTGCCCTATATTGAGGATATGTAATGTATATTGCATCTCTCCCATCATCATCTTTCATCGCCACTGGATTGTTGGCACAATACACGTACGGACTCTCACTGGGGTACTTGTCCGCCATCGGGTCCACGGAGAGCCAGATAGAGAGGGCGGAGTTGTAGTGCCGCGCTGAGGGAAGATA
Source organism: Bacteroidales bacterium (assembly GCA_017962845.1). Taxonomy (GTDB): domain Bacteria; phylum Bacteroidota; class Bacteroidia; order Bacteroidales; family WCHB1-69; genus UBA1756. The sequence continues at coordinate 41,775 of JAGCUN010000035.1, forward strand.
TCTGTATGTGCAATTTTGTCGCATTTATGGTTTAATTTTGGGGATATATTCTGAATGGTATACTTTTAATATTTTAACGAACAAAACAAGCAAAACCACGAAAAGACAAAGTGTCACGATTCCTCCAATAATGCTTCCTAATACAAAAAGATGCCGCTTTCTCAGCATTTCCTGTGGCGCAGAATTCACATCGGGGAACCAAGAACAAAGCCTGAAGTGCTTTTGAGGCGATTCGCCGTTGCAAATGTCCATGGGCATTACAGTTGCAATGTTCGAATCATCAAAAATCACATAATAATGCTGTTGGTTTTGGGCAATGATTTCTGCCACCAAACATTTATCATTGAATCCGTAAGAGGCCAAGGAGTCCACAACAACGTTGGCAAAATGGTTGTACACACATCCTTTCTCCAAAATTGGGAATTCATCCTTATCCCACAATTCAACGCTATTGTTAAAAGGATTGCCAAAGCTACCAAATCTGACAAAGCCATTGACGGGTATAATTCTGCCATTGATAGGCTCATATCTGTCTAGTCTATTTACTCCATAGTAATACAGTTTTTCATCATATCTCAAAAAGGAATTGACACAGTACAGTGTGGCCAAAAACGATAATGAAATAACAGATGCAATAATAACAATACTAATTTTAATTGTCCGTTTCATCATATCCAGGATTATTAAATGTAATTACTCGTTTCTGTACCTTAAAAGAATAGGGATGACCTCCATGAGCCTCTCTATTTGGGCCTTTCCCATCAGGCCTTGGACCGACACCAACTGATTCGCCGATTGCAATGGGATCCCAATAGCCATCATTTACGAACAGAAGATAGGTTACTGTACAATATTTTTTGTCTGAACTTACCGTGATTTTATAATCAACTCTGGTCCGTCCTATGAAGAATGCATTTTTTTCGTGTGTCATGTCAACAGAAAAATAGCCTGACATTTTTGTTGTTTCTCCGTTAATTATTCTTTGGTGATGTTCTTTAAATTTTTGGGTATTCATAAGAGTTGTGCCGAGTTCTTGACTTAATGGCATCGCTTCTCCTTCACCCAGAAAATAAACAGTAGTCGCTTCTGCTGTATTATGAATTGTTGCGGGTATGAAATAATTAATGACATTGTCCGTGATGGCATTGATTTTCGTACGGACGTCTTTGACTGCCTGATTGTAAGTGTTTTTTAGTAGATCAGCGCATCGTTGTACAAAAGGGGGAATCCATATCTCCCTTCCATTCGGATCCACCAACTTCACCGGATTATCCGCGCAGTAGGTGTACGGAGACAGACCGGGGTACTTGTCGGCCAGCGGGTCAACGGATAGCCAGATGGAGAGGGCGGAGTTGTAGTGCCGGGCTGAGGGAGAATGTACAATTGACAATGAACATTGTACAATGGGCGGGGATGCGTTTATACGGGGATGTGGTGAAAGGGTGTGGGGCATGGGTGAAGGAGAATGTTGATTTGTTGAATCGCTGATTTGTTTATTTGTTGGGAATTTGACGGGGGCAAAGTTGCGGAAATGTGTATTAATCAATTGAAAGCTAGTGTTTTCTATGACGGTTGTTTCTTCAATTTGATAATCATAAGTATCACAATAATGAAACATACGACTTCAAAGAAAATAATCCATTGCAACAATAGCACCCCATGGGCAGCTGCTTCTATCAGTTCAATTGGTGGGTTGTTCACATCGTTAATCCATTTGGTCAATCCAAAATAACTCAAGGGATTGGAAAAAGTGCCCGTGTCAGCGTCTATTCGCTTTGTTTTTTTACTATCTACATAATTATCAGCAATATAGTAGCGATTCCCTTCCGGAGATATTAATTCTACCACAATGACACTATCGTTATATCCATAAGAACAGATGCTGTCGTGATAGATATTAGATTGCGACCAATAACTCTCACCTTCAACGATATACGTATAGCTAGATTCAAAACCAACAATTGAAAACCCGTCTGTCCCGAATTTGTCGACACCATAGAATCTATCATTGAAGCATGTCACTGGACGGGCATCAGCTACAAGTGGAGGATATTTGTCGAAACGATTACGTCCATAGAAATAAAGTTCCGCATCTGTTTTTAATATATGATGCCAACATGCCAAGCCACCAATTCCAACTATGGTCATTACAATAGCGATTGCAACTATTGCAATTAAGACAATGGATTTATTGGACTTCATGGTATTTGGGATTAGGATATTCGATTTTTATTTTTTGAGGAATAAAGTCATACGGAGTTCCTCCTAATTCTAAGTTGGAACCTTTTCCGTCAGCAAGTTGAGGCATTATATTTTCTATGATAAAATTAGGGTCAGAAAAGCCATCTGGTTGATTCTGATAAGTGAACAAAGTGTAGGCAACAGTATTGATTTTGCCATCTTCACTTGTGGATATATTGAAAGCCACACCTGTTCTTCCTATAAAAAAAGCATCCTTCTCCTTTGTCATATCAATTGCAAAGTAACCACTAGTTGTTATTTTTCCATTAATTATTTTTTGATGCATCTTCTTAAATTTTTCCGTATTCATCAGCAATGTAGTGTATTTGGAGTCTAGTTTCACTTTATGACCTCCTCCCCAATAGTAATGTCTAACAGCCTGGAGATTACCGGAAATAGTCATAGTAGAACACTTTGCTTTTTGTTTGTATATTAAGCCATCAATAACCGTACCTATTCCAATACCAATACCAATTCCAATACCAAAAGGTGGAATACCAATTTCCCTTCCATCCGCATCCACCAACCGCACCGGATTGTTCGCACAATAGGTGTACGGAGAGGTCGAAGGGTACTTGTCTGCCATCGGGTCAACGCTCAGCCAGATGGAGAGGGCGGAATGGTAGTGCCGTGCCGCGGGAGGGGGCAGGGAACAGGGTTCAGGGGACAGGTGGTGGGGCATGGTGGTGTATTATTTTACAGGGGCAAGTGGAACGAGAAACCGTATATAGCAATCCGATTCTTCAGCTTCATTGGGGAACAAGTATCGTGGGGGTGAGTAGATTCTATTAATTTCATAGTTGAAGCGGCGAGCCCGGATATAGACTGTCAGAAAACAATTGGTGTTATTATAGGAAAAAGAATAATAACGATAATGCCCATTGTCAACTGTGTTGATGGTATGAGTTCGGGACACTGCATCTGTTTCAACATAATATTGTTCTATTCGATGGTATAGAGTACTGTCGTGAATGGCAGGCAACACGACACGTTTTAAAAACAGATAATCCGTTTCGTTATAAAAAGAATGGGGCTTGAGCATGTATTGAGCGAACTTTTCCTTGCTGATCTTCATCGGGGGCAGAACAAGCGAATCGGACCAAAAGTAAAATTCAGCAGAATTATCAAAAATATGGGTTCTTATATATTCATCACTAACATTTACGTTAGAGATGTGGTATAGTGTATCGAAGTACTGAATGTCGGATATGATGACGTCATCATCAGAGTATTGGTAGCTCTCGGAATATATTCTGTCAGAGGTGATTTGAGCTACAGCCATGCTGCAGAAAAAACAACCATAAAATAACGCGATGATTCTTTTTTTCATGGTTTAGGATAAATTATTGGGGACTTCTATTTTCATTCATTTCTCGCCATCCAACTCTCGACAAATTTTCCTACTATTAGTTTTTGGCGCTACAAAAATACATATTTTCTTATAAACAGCAAATTTATTATATAGCGGTCTACTATCTTTATTATTTACGCACAAGGACATATGGGGAAAAATGGTGCAGTGGCTTTCAAACGTAAACAAAACTTTTGTATATTTGACGGCTCAAATTCGTTATATGAAATATTACGGGGACACATCGTCAGTATCGGCCACTAAGACCAATTGCTATTATGTAGACCAATTCATAAACGGCTTGAGTGATGACCAGTATAAAGCATTGAACAATATTAAGGATAATGGAAAGCCCTTACATAAGTACAATGGTCATGGGAAAAGGAGATAAATCTGCAGAACACGCCGGAATATGGGAAACCGGTATTATAAATTTGATTAATGACTAAAAAAGATAGTGATGAAAAAAATATTGATAATATTATACTTATGGGTTATACCTTTTGTGAATTGCTTTGGACAAGGATCCAATATTAACGAGGAATGCAATATATACGAATTGTATGGTATTCTCTATGGTGATGACCGAGAACAGTACATACAAAATCACCAGCATGTTGCCACAGATACACTGGGCATGGATTCCATAAAACTTGTCTATTATCCGAATGGGGCAATATGTTATGAGAATTGGTTCTTTAGAGGGAAATGCATAATGAAACGTTACTATTATTCCAACGGACAAATTTTCAAAGAACAATTTGATAAAAAAAGAGGGGTTACTTCAGAGACAGAATCATTCCCTGTGAACTACGGGAAGTGGTGCTATCTATATGGTTTTAAAGTGTATAGACGCACTGATGTTGCGTATAATTGTGATGGGACACCATGGCAAATCTGTTTTTTAGGGGTATATAATCATAAAAAAGTTACCATTATGATTGAGTTTTTAAATTTCAACAATCAAAATAGATTAATGGGAGCATGGATTAGTAAAAAGAATGGCACCTTGATTCAGCAATTTGACTGGGATGAAGCCACACAAACTTGGACTGCGCCTGCAGTGAATCATGTCATTAAGAGGAAAAATATTATAAAAAGGAGAAGGTGTGAGGACATAATAATTATCTGACAATACTCTGACGATGACGTCAACATATCCGACATGCAGTACTTCGATACACTATACCATATCTCTAACGTACATGTTAGTGATGAATATATAAGAACCCAATTGTTTTCTGACAGTCTATATACGGGCTCGCCGCTATCGTGCCAGGTGCGACAACTCGGTCTGCACCATCCTGCCGAACACAAAGTACTGTAAAATGTACAGTTTCTCTTTGTCGTCGTTGAGCGTGGCATAGAAACGGTCTTGGTTATATAGGTGCTCAATGTCGGTGAGCTTGTCGCCCGTCTCGTTGTCGTAGTAGTCATAGGAATCATCCATGAAATAGCAGTTCAGCTTGATGGTTTGGCCCTGCGTGTCGGTCAGCGTGATGACCTTGAAGAGGTTGTTTTGCAGAATGTTCTGCTTTTGGTCGCGGTCGAGACCAATGGAGATCGACTGGTATTTTTTGTCGCGGAACTCCGCCAGCAGGTTGAAGACGCGGGCGGTGTCGTACTGCGCGACCTTCGCACCCTCATGGTTGTAAAGGTCGTAATGGCGGTCATCCACCTTTTGGATGGTGAACGACTGGTCGTTGTTGTGGCAGTCGAACACCTCGAGGGTCTGGATGCGGGTGGGTTTGGTGGAGAGCAGCTGGTGGCTCACCCAGTCCTGCTTCAAAGCGGAGAACCTCGGCGAGATGATGCCGCGGAACCCGGGCAGATAGATGATGCAAGGCTTCTCCTCCATGCCCTCCAGCATGGCGTAGTTGCCCGTATTCTCCTGCGTGGCCGGACCGATATAGATGGTTTTCACCTTCTGTTCTTTCACAAAGAAAGGATGTCCGAACAGTGTGAAGGCGGGGGCATCTTCATACACCTCCACCTTGATAGCGCTGGCGGCCATCACGCGGTTCATATTCTGCACCTGTTTGGCCGGCACGGGACGATCCACACGGAGATTCATCAGCGTGGCCAGCAACGAGTTCACCATCTCGGGAGTGGCAGGGGTGCTGTCCTCCAGCTGCCACCCTTTTTCGCCACGCTGCAACAAAACGGTGTTTCCGGCCATATCGGCAATGAAAATCCGCTTCACCGTGGAGGAGTCATCGCAGGCAAACATCTTCTCCGAATATTCTAACTTGCCATTCTTCCCTAAAGAAAGATTTTCATAAATGACGAATGTCAAAAGTCCGACAACCGCGATGATGCTAACAATCAATATGATGAGCGTCTTTTTTTTCATAATTCTAAAATTCTACCAATCAAAATTTTACAAAACTACACTTCTATCGTGCACGCGAATAGCGCAGGCGGCGCACCACAATGGCAATCGCTCCTGTCAGTACCAGCAACAACAGCGGCAATCCGAGGTTGAGCAACTGGTAGCGCAGTTTCACCTTTTCTACACCTGTCTTCGACTTGTCTAACTGTCCGATTTGCAATATCTTAGAACGAAGTTCAATCATGTCGCTATTGTCGCACAGGTAGTCCACACAGTTGACGAGGAACTCGGTGTTGTCGTACATCTTACCGGTATTTTGGTCGTAGCCGGTGGGGAAGATGGCCTTCTGCACCAGCAGCCACTCGTGCATCTTGAACTGCCGTTGCACATTGGGGTTCTGGTACATCATTACCGATGGAAACCACGCAGCGGAATCAACAAAGTTGCGAATCATGTCACCATCAGAGATGAAAATCTGCTTGGTGTCAGTACTATAGTCCTTGTGGTCAAACTGATTCTCCGTTGTCAGGGCGATGGGCAGACGGCCGGCGAAGGCGGATCTGAATTTGCCTTCCACCAGCATGGCCACAGGAACGTTCTTATGGTTGTATTCGGCCACGTTGGGACGGTCGCGCCCCTCTTTGAGTGCCACAAATCCCGGGGCGGTCTTGATCTTGGTTTTCTTCGAGGTGGTGGCCAGCACAGTTTTCTTCAGTCCATCGCCACTATTCACCGAGTCGATAGAGCTGGCAAAGTTGGCACGCACGCTTTCAATATGCTGTGTGATAGGATGTTCATTAAAATTGGCCAGATTCAGCAGATAGGGAAACGACTGGTTTTTCCCATGCACATTCACCATCTGGAAACTCTCCATATCCATCAACATATCGGGGTTGATGCGCACGCCGTAGTTGAAGAACAGCTTTTGCAGCGACTGGTAGCCAGGGTTTTGGATGGCGTACATCGCCTGCACGTTCTCCACGCTGTCCATGGAGGCGTTGGTGGCATCGATAAGCCACAGCACGCGCCCACCATGCATGATATGCTGGTCGATGATATAGCGGTCGGTATCGCTCACCCACTGGGTAGGCTGGGGCACGATAAGGAGGTCGTACTTGTTGCCGAGGTATTTGATCTGGGTGGAGTCGCTGCTGGAGTAGGTGGTGTTGCGCAGACTGTTGATACGTCCGGCGATGGTGGCGATATCTACGGAGTAGAAATCCTCCATTCCTTCGCCGAGCTGCCCGATGGTCCACATCACATTGGGGGTGGCGAGTTCGCCATGTCCCTGAATGACAGCCACGTGCGATTTCTTAGGCTGGATAAGTGCCTTGAGGGTTCGTGCGAAGTTGTACTCCATTCGCATATACGAATAGTCGATGGTAGGATAATAACCCCGCATATCATTCTCTACCAAGAGCACCGAGTGTTCTCTATTTTTATAAGAAATGGTAGCTCCCGGAATGATGTATTGCATCGTAACCTGCTGTCCGGCGTTGTATTTGCTATTGACGGGGGTGGGATACAATCCTTTATCCAAGAACTGTCCTAAGATGGCCTGCATCTCTTCGGGTTTCTTGCCCGCCAGCGGGTCGATGAACTCGTAATGAACATTGGAAGAAACATCTTTGAACTCTGCCAACATCTCCTTAGCACGCTCAATAAGCGGCACATACTCTTCCGGCACATTGTCACCGTGCAGGTAGAACTTGACATACACATCATCATCGGTGGACTTGAGCAGGTCGATGGTGGATTGCGACAGGGTGAAACGTTTGTATTCGGTCAGGTCGGCCTTGCCGCTGATGTATGCTGACACCACATTGATGACGATGACGGCGATCAGTGTGGCGCAGAGGGCGATGATGGAGGCGCGTTTGAATTGGGTTCTTTTTTTCATCTCAAAAACAATTGAAAATTACCACTTTCTGCTCAGCAAAGAGATGCGGGTGCCTAACAGAAACAGGAAAGATACCGTAATATAATAGATGATGTCGCGGCTGTCGATGACTCCCATGCTGATATAGGAGTAGTGATGTTCGATGCCGATTTTTTTCACCACATAACCTGCCGATCCGAGGATGTCGAGGTCGTAGATGAAGTTGAAACCGTAGTGCATGAGGAAGCAGAACAGGGCGGCCAACAGGAAGGCCACAATCTGGTTTTTGGTGATGCTGGAGGCGAAAAGTCCGATGGAGACGAAGATGGTGCCGAGCAGGAACAGTCCGAGGTAGGAGCACCAGGTGGCGCCCACGTCGATTTTGCCGTCAGCGGCTCCCAGCTGCCACACCGACCAGAAGTAGATGAGGGTGGGCAGCAGGGCGATCAGCAGCAGCACCTCGCAGGCGAGGAACTTGGCCGCGATGAGTTTGACATCGGAGATAGGCTGTGTAAACAGCAGCTCGATGGTGCCCGACTTGCGCTCTTCGGCGAACATTCGCATCGTGATGGCGGGAATCAGAATCAGGAAGAGCATCGGGGCGATGTCGAAGAAATTCTGGAGGGTGGAACGCCCGGTTTCGATGACATTTCCCCGGAACACCCAAACGAAAAGGCCCGTCAGCACAAAGAACACCCCGACAATGATGTAGCCCAAGATGGAGGTGAAAAAGGATTTGATCTCTTTTGAAAAAAGTGCGAACATTTTCTGTTATTTGGATTTTTTAGCGGCTTTTTCTGCTTCAGCCTGCTGTTTTTCATAATTTTCGATAAGGACGGCGGCCCGTGCGGCGGCCTTGACAAAAGGCGTGGCGGTGAGTTTGCTGCCGACAGCCTTCTGCAGCCAGTACTGCGGAATCAGTCGGCCCTGCGAGAAGATGCGCTCCACCTCTTCACCCAAGTTCTTCCCTTTGAAATAGTTCTGCAGCTGGAAGCTGATGAGGTATCCTAACGGATAGGCGCAGAGGTAAAGAGGCGCGTCAATCATGTGCGAATAGACGGCCAAGATGGTCTGGTCTTTGGTTTTGAAGACCGGCGCATAGTACTTGTTCCAGATCTCTTTTGCCATGCTGATGACCGCTTCCTTCAGTTCGGCGGCGGTGGCATCGGGATGGGCGTACATCCATTTCCACACCTGAATGTCGAGCAGTGAAACGCCCATGATTTCGTAGCAGCTCCAGAAATTGTCAAGCAGTTCGTAATACTCACCGATGTTGTCGGAGGTGTTGGCGCCCAGCAGTTCGAGGTCGCGTTGCTGGAAGGTGAAGGCGAGGGCTTCGGTGAAGGCGGTGTTGGGCACGCCGGCAAGGAAGTAGTTGGGCACGTTGTGCAGCGAGAAGGTCTGCTCCACATTGTGACCAAACTCATGGATGCCGATGTTAAAGCCCTTGTAATCCATACCGTTCTCGCCGATGCGGGTACGCAGGCGGGCGTTGTCGCTCCGCATCATCGACTCCCAGGCGTGACCGGCGCCCACCGACGCGTCCACCGTGACGTGGGCGCAGATGAAGTCGGCCTTCTCTTTCGTGAACCCTAAGGTCTGCAGGATGTTAGGCAGGTCGGCGGCGAAAGCCTCTTTGGTGGGATATTTCGTGCGGGTGATCCGATCCAGCGAACTCTCTTCCACATCAGAGCGGTTCTTAAAGCCGTTGTACCAGATGTCCCACGGCTGGAGTTTTCTTCCTAATTTCTTGGAAATCAAATCAGCCACAGTTTTTACTTCGGGAGCAGAAAGAAATGCTGAGAAGAGCTTTTCAATGTCCTGCTGCGAGAACTCAAGTTCCTCGTTGAAGCGACGGTCCAAGTAGGTGGAGTTTTCTCCGTAGTAAGGATCAGCCGCACTAATCGCATGGAAGTTGTCCAGCAAATATTGGTAGCGCACATCCTTCTCGCGGGGCAGCTCAAACTGTATGGTGCCCTGATAGGTTCTGCCGGCCACCGGATACCAGAAATATTTGTCTTGGTCTATGACATCTCTCGGGATGGTCTGCGCAATGATATGCTTCATAATGGCATAGATGACCTTTTGCTTGGCAAAGCCGTCACGCTTGTCGGCGTAGGCGGCCTTGAGCTCGTCGCGCAGCCCCCAGTGGGAGATGAGCTTCAGGTTTTTAGGCCAGAACATCCGTCCATCATTGGCTTTTACCGCTCCCATGCAGATGTTGTAGTTGGAGATGTAACTGTCGGCGGCGGTGGTGGCGGCACTGATGGCCTGCAACTTGTCGGCGGGCACCCGCGAGATGAACCAGTCGCCCAAACGGGCGTAGCCCCACTCAAGGCTGCTCCACCTGTCGGCCTGCTCGGCCTTCTCCTTCAGCGTGTAGTGCGGGAAGTTCATCGTGACCACAAAGGCGATCTTGGTGTCGAACATGTCGGAGGTGAAGTGCGAGGTGACATCGTAAGTCGCAAACATCTCGTCGATAGGCAGTTGCTTGTAGCCCGCCACATGGATGGGCAGACACAAGTTCACCACCATAGCATGATTGTGTCCCATGATGGTCTCAAAGTTATCGCACAAACGATTGAACAGCAACTCTTTTTCGGAAGGGGTTTTGCAGAAATGAGTTAAACAAAACTGCATGAACTCTTCTTCGGTACCATCAGCTTCGGTCCAGAGACTGGCGGTCTGCGTGATGCCACGGTTCACCATCTGCGAAGAGATTTTGCTCTCTTTCAGAATCTCGCTACAGGTGTTCTGGATGGTGCTTTCCGATATGTAGGTGTTTTGTGAGAAGGCGGTCATTACCCAAAGAAGAATGACGATAATGGAGGTCAGTTTTTTCATTGTAGCAGGCAGGCTAGAATCGGGGAGTTAGCGGCAGAGGATGTCGTTGTATTTCTTCAAACATTCGAGCACGTTGGTACGCACGTGGATAAAGTCGTCGGCGCCGGCCTCTTTGAGGGCGTCGATGCTCTCGGTGGGGTTGCCGGCCACGATGAAGATGAAGCCGGCGGCCTTGGCGGCCTTGGCGGCTTCGACGCCGAAGGTGGCGTACTCCTCGTCGGAGCTGCACACCACCACGATGTCGGCTTTGACAGCCTTGGCGGCCTCAATGCCTTCGTCAACGGTGGCGAAACCGGCGTTCTCAACAATCTCATAACCGGCACAGCCGAAGAAGTTGGAGGTGAAGCCGGCGCGTGCCTGGCGCATGGCCAGGTTGCCGATCTTCAGCAGGAACACCTTCGGACGGCCGCTCTGCTTGGCGTGACGTTCGGTCTCCAGACGCAGCTGTTCGAAAGCTATGGCGCCGCGGTAGGGCTGCAAACCTTCCACCTTCTCTTCCGGTTTCTCTTCCACCTTGTCGAGCATCGTCTCGTTGATGTTAGGATACTGGTTGGTGCCGAGGAGCACATATTTGCGGGTGGCAATGTCCATGTTGCGTTTGTTGCAGCTCTCTTCGATCGCCTTTTTCACTTCGCCGGAGAGGATGAGCGGGATGATACCGCCTTGAGCCTCCACCTCCTGGAACTGTTTCCAGGCGTGCTCGGCCAGCGAGTCGGTAAGGTTTTCGATATAGTAGGAGCCGGCAGCGGGATCCACCACCTTGTCGAAGTAGGATTCCTCCTTGAGGATGATCTGCACGTTGCGGCTGATACGGCGCGAGAAGTCATCGTCGTGCTTAAAGGCCACATCGAAGGGCTGCAGCGCGATGGTGTCGGCACCGCCGAGCGAGGCGGCCATGCCTTCGGTGGTGGTGCGGAGCATGTTGACGTAGGGGTCGTAGAGGGTTTTGTTCCACGAGGAGGCCACCGAGTTGATGCGCACCTTGCAGGCGCAGTCGCACTTCGGCTGGTACTGGCTCACCATGGTGGCCCACAGCAGACGGAAGGCGCGCAGCTTGGCGATCTCCATGAAGTAGTTGGAAGCTATGGAGAGGGTGACCTCCATCTTCTTGGCCATCTGCTCCACGGTCAGACCGTTGGAAGTGGCGTAGGCCAGATATTCGTTGGCGATGCCGAGGGTGTAGCCGAGTTCCTGCACGATGGTGGCGCCGCCGTTGTGCATCTGGATGCCGCGCACGTTCACCACCTTGAAGTTGGGCATGTCGGCGGTCAGGTTCACCAGCTCGATGGCGGTGTCCATCGCGGCCTTCTCGGAGGTGGGGAACTTGCCGTGACGCAGACAGCAGGAGATGCCGTCGTAAGCGATGCCGCCCTTCACGGCTGCCTTGTCGATACGGTTAGCCTCGAGGTAGGCGATGAAATCCTTCGTCAGCTGAACGGCACGGCCTTGGGGACGGGTGAACTGCACACCGACTTTAGCCAGATCGATGCCAGCGAGCATGGTGGTGAGGTCTTGTGCAGTCTTCACTCCCTGCATGGTAAAGGCAATCATGGTGGCCCCACCCTTGAGGGCGGAAAGGGCAACCTCGTTGGCTTTCGCGGGGTCGGTCTCCGTCACGTTCTGCACGATTTCCCAGTTGTTGGTATCGGCTTTCGTGCCACGAGTGTAAGGAAATTCGTTCGGCATGACATTCAGGTAGGCGAGGTCGGCCAGATTCTCCTCACGGTAGTAGGGACGGACCTTGAAGCCCTCGTTGGTGCGCCATACGAGCTTTTTCTCGTAGTCAGCACCTTTCAGATCTTTATTGATGATTTCTTCCCATTTTTCTGTTGAAATGGGTGCAAATTCGTTGAATAATTTTTCGGACGCCATGTTTTGTTATATTTTATCAATTAATATTTTAACAGATCGAATAGCATAATACTATGCGGCTGCAAAAATACTGATTTTTTTTGAATTAGCGTACGAAAAAATACGGGAATTGTGAGACTTTATAGGAGATGTTCACGCATCCAAATCCTTGATTTTCTGATATAGTTCAGGAAAACGTTGTTCTAAGCCCACAGGTCGTCCGTTTTCTAAAAAACAGTGGGTGCTGGAGGCCTGGCATACTAACTTCCCATTCGCTTTCATGGTGTAGGCGAAACTGATCTTCAAAGCGCTCATCTCCGCAATTTTAACCTCTATGAATATTACATCTTTGAATTTCGTGGGAGTCTTATAATTGCAACTGATGGCCACCACGGGCGAGACCACGCCTTCAGCCTCCAGCTGGTCGAATCCGTAGCCGAGCTGGTCCATCCAATCTACTCGTGCTTCTTCCATAAAGCGCACATAATTAGAATGATGCACGATCCCCATCTTGTCGCACTCATAGTATTTCACCACGTGTTCGTAAGGTTTCATCGTCTTATTTTTTTATAAAAATTACTTTAGTCGTTGATGAGGATGTTTTCCTCAATCCAATGGCGCAAGAAGGTCAGATTGTCTTTGCGGAAATATCTTCTGAAGATATATCGGTCGGCATATTCGTTCTGCACGATTTCGGGATTGTGTTCGAGGGGAAGGATGGGCTGTGTGGGGCGGTCGAGTCGGCGGAGCTTGCGTTTGCTTTTGGTGGAGAAACCTCGGTTTTCGATGAGATTGGTGTTGGGTATGATGCTGAAACACTGTTTTTTCCAGAGATGGATGAAATACTGGTATTCCCAAATGTCGATGGTGGGGTACTGGGTGATGAGCTTGAAGCGGCGCATCCAGAAGTTGGGTACTTTTCTTTTCACCGTATAGGGGGAGAGGATGTCTGGAAAATCGGAGACGGAGACCTCTTTGGCATGGATGTCGAAACCCTGCCAGCGGTCGCGCCAAGTGGCGAATCCCCATACCGTGGGATAGGCAGAATAGTAGTAGGATGCATCTACTGACTTCTTTTTCAGTATGTTGCAGCCTCCAATATGTCCAATCTTCGGGTTGTCGCGGAACTTGTCCAGCAGTTCTTCGCAGAAGGGGAAGAAATCGGGGTGGGGGATGGTGTCGTCGAAGAGGATGATGCCCTCGCTTTCGTTCTCGAAGAACCAGTTGATGGCGCTCACCACATGTTTCGATTTGCCGAGATGTTTCGCATTGAAATTGGTATGCAATTCGCAGGGCCATTCGCAGGCGAAAACGCACTGTACCTCAAGGGTTTTGCGATAGTCCACGCGGTCGTCGGGGGCGGCCCCGTCAACTGAAATATACAGCTTTTCGGGCTGCAGGGTATGCAGCACAGTGAAAAGGTCGTGGGTGAATTCCACGCGATTGTAGGCGATAACTAAAATAGGTGTTTTGAACATGTTTCTGATTTTAAGTTTGGAAAATGAAGGAGCATCGCATCGGCGATGACGAGCGCTGCCATGGCTTCTACTACAGGCAACACTCTGGGAACCACCGATTTGTCGTTGCGAGAATGTCCTTTGTATAGGGTCGGATTTCCTTGAAAGTCAATGGTGTTTTGGTCAATAGGAAGGGAGGGGATGGGTTTGAAGGCGGCGCGGAAGCGGATGTCCTGACCGTTGCTGATGCCGGCCTGGATGCCGCCGTCGTGGTTTGTGCGGAAGGAGAAGTTATTGTCCTGCAGATCGTTATACTTCGAGCCGGTCATGCGGGCGGCGGCGAAACCTTCGCCGATGTCAAAGCCTTTGCAGGCGGGAATGGAGAGCATGGCGGCAGCAAGACGGGCATCCAGTCCGCCGTAGGTGGGCTCGCCCCATCCTGCCGGCACATTGCGAATGATGCACTCCACGAGCGTGCCGGCAGTATCATCGTTACCAGCATTGGCTATTTCTTTTGTAAATGATTTTATTTCAATATGATCATGCTGAAGTAAAAGTTTGGCAATCGCGCCGCCCACTACGCGACAGGCGGTCTGGCGGGCAGAAAACCGTCCGCCCTGCTCGTTGCAGCGGTGACCGAATTTCTCTTTCAGCACGTACGAGGCATGAGAGGGTTTCAGCACAAAATTATTCTCTTCAACAATTCTAACATCTTTATTTTCAATTAAAAAAGCAATAGGAGCACCAGTGGTTTCTCCCTCATACAACCCCGATATGAATTGAACGCGGTCGGGTTCGCGGCGGGTGTTGTCCTGTCCGTCTATTGCAGTGTCGTAAACTGCCAGCGACCGTCTGTCTAACTCTTTCTGTACGAAGTTCTCATCAATGTGAAGTCCGGCCGGACAGCCGTCCACCACCCCACCGATGCAGCTGCCGTGGGTCTCGCCAAAATCTGTCAGTCTGAATCTCTCTCCGAAAGTGTTCATGGTTCTTCTGTTGGGTTATTGGTGAGGGCGGGTCTGATGACGGGATGGTCAAAGATGCCGCTGATGTCGGCCGGACGGAAAGCGCTCATCCACTTGAAGTCTTTGAGACGGCGGTCGTTGTCAGTCAGCTCTTGGTCAGGATGGAGTTTTCCGTCGGGGTCGTTGTAGAAGCGAATGGTTTGTATTTCGTTATCTTTGAAGAAGATCGTCATCTCGCTGGTGATGGTGGAGTTGACGCCTATGAGCGAGCTGTCCTGCTCTTGGATGTAGTACAGGCATTCGGCGTTGCCCACAACATCCACGCGGCTGAGCTGTCGCTCGTGGATCCTGCCTGTGATGGTGATGCCTCTGATCTGGTTGAACTCTGTGTCGTGGAAGAGCGATGAGGCGATAAAGGCGGTACGGCAGAGGTGCACGTCGATGTTGGCCGAGTCGAGGATGACGAACTTGATGGTGTCGGCAGTAAGCTGGTTCGATTCCGACCACACCACGGGCGAGTAGAACATCAGGACGAGGGAGTCTTCGAGGTGATAGACGAGCGAGTCGCAGGCCCCTTGCATGTCGTGGCGGAAGAACTTGGCGTGGTTGTAGGCGAACATGTCGGTCGGGTTCTGGGTGGTGTCGAACAGCACGCGCAGCGTGTCGGCATGCAGGAACAGCGAGTCGTTGCCATCGATGAGGGTGAGCATACAGCTGTCGGTGCTGGTGGCGTACTGGCAGTCGAGGTATTCGAGATAGTTACCGTCCACGATGTAATTCTGCACCGAGTCCACCAGATGCACATGATTCCAGCCCTGTCCGTACTTGATGTTATAGTCGAAGTAAAGACTGTCGCCCGAGATATGCTGGTTCTGGTTGTGGAGTTCGGCGTTGCCGATGAGGGTGGTGATATCTTCTTTCGAGTCGTACCAGCCGCCATCGGTCCAGGCCTCGTTTTCTGTGGAGTAAAGATGGGTGCGGGAGGTGAAATGGAGCACTTCTGTGGCGGTGTTGTAGGCGGCGTTGTCGCAGGTGCCGGTATAGGTCTCATTCACAAACAGCACGTTGTCGCTCACGTAGGCGGTCTTGGTGTCGGTATAATAATAACCTTTCTGGCTGGTGAGCACGTTGGAGTCGCTCACCATACGTCCGCCGCAGAGGTAGTAGCCCATCTTGGCGTCGAGGTCGTAGGTCATGCTGTCGGTGTAGAGCGTCGTGCTGTTGTCGGTCAGCCGCACGTTATAGTATATGGTAACTACGCGACTGTTGCCATCGTACAGAATCTCTTTCCCGTAGAGGGTTACCGAGTCGTTGACGTGAATCCGTACGGGGTTGCCGTAGGCGTACAGCCGGTTCTCGTTGCGGTAGTTGTCGGCCGACTGGCAGTAGCCGACGGTCTCACCATGCCGGAAGATGACGTTGCCGGTATATTGCTCCACCCCAGGCCGTATGTCCTCATCATATTCGAGGAGATCGGCTTGGAAATAGATTTTC
Organism: Bacteroidales bacterium; assembly: GCA_017962845.1. Lineage (GTDB taxonomy): Bacteria > Bacteroidota > Bacteroidia > Bacteroidales > WCHB1-69 > UBA1756. The sequence goes on from JAGCUN010000035.1 coordinate 58,189, forward strand.
TGTTGGGCAAAAGCGGGCGTGAGGCCGGAAGCCAGCAACAGAAGGAGGAAGTAGAGCAGCCGTCGGAGCATAACTATTGGGCTGGGTTTTCTTCAGAACGGGAGATGGGAACACCGTTGATGGCCACAATACGGTCGTTGTGATAGGTGGTGGTCTTCACGATATGATCATGTCCATCATATTCAATCTCATCTCCCTCTTTCATGTTTTTGACATAATTCGTAACTTTGACCACCTCGCCGTTTTGGTAGGTGGTCATCTTGCCGGTGCCTTGCTGAAAGACAGCGTGTCCGACGGGCATCTCATTCTCATCATAATAATTCCATTCACCGTCCATCATGCCGTTTTTATAAAAACCGGTACACCGCAGCGCATTCAGTCCGTTGACGGTTTCAGCCTTGCTGTACCATGCTGTGTAGGGGCCTTCCGGCACATCGTTCTTGTAATGCATCTCCGACACCTTCTTGTTGAGTTTGTCGAAATAACGTTGCACACCTTCCAGCTTGTCGTTTTCATAATAGCACTCCATCTCCCTTTCCCCAGTATGAAAATAGGTGCGCATCCGCCCGTTCTTCTTCCCCTCTTTCATCTCAATATCCATAGTGAGCACGCCATCCTGACTGTAGTATTCAGCGAGGCCTTCCTCTTTATTGTATTTGTAACGCACCAACGAGCGGAGGTTGCCGTTGGCATAGTATTCGCGGGCTTCTCCATTTTTCTTTTTCCCTTTGTATTCGATGCTGGACTTCAGTGCGCCGTTAGGATAAAACTCCTCTTTTGTCTTGGTGCGACACGCCACCAAGGTGATAATGAGGATGGAGAGGAGAGTCCAGAACATGGTTTTATGCAGATTGACGGTCATACGGGATGGACATTATGATAAGGTGACGCTTTTCTTTTTCAGTTTGCGGTTCTTTCGCCACTCGCCGAAACTGGCGAAGCAGCTATAGAGGATGGGGATGAGAACCAAGGTGACGAGGGTGGATACCGAGAGACCCCATGCCACCGTCATACCCAATGATCTCCACATCTCCGCTCCTTCTCCCGTACCCACGGCCATCGGAATCATACCGAGCACCGTGGTGAGGGTGGTCATCAGGATGGGTCGCAGACGCGACTTGCCGGCGGTCACTACTGAGTCGCGGATGGTCATGCCCCTCTCGCGGCAGAGGATCGTGTAGTCAATCAACACGATGCCGTTCTTCACCACAATACCGATCAACATCAGCAATCCCACTAAGGCCATCACACCCAGCGGGGTGTTGGTGAGGGCCAGCCCGATGAACACGCCCGTGAAGGCGAAGGGGATGGAGAACATGATGACGAAGGGGTAGGTGAACGACTCGAATTGTGAGGCCATCACGATATACACCAACAGCACGATGAGCACCATCAAGGTCGTCATGTCGGCGAAGGCCTCCTGCTGGTCTTCCCACGAACCGCCTATGTTGTAGGTCATCTCGCCGGGGATGTCCATCTGATGGAGCTGCTCCTTGGCACCGTCCACCACCTCGCTGAGCACACCGTCCTTGCCCACCACGCACGACACCTTGATCATACGCTCGCGGTTCTTACGCTCGATGGTTGGCGGGGTGAAGGTCTCCTCGATGGTGGCGAGCTCCTTCAACCGGATGCCGCTGCCGCCGGTGAGCGGGTAGATGAGGATGTTCTCGACATCTTCGATGCTCTCACGGCGATCCTGCAAGTTGCGGACGCGGATGTTGTATTCGTCGCCCTCCTCACGATAGTAGGAAGCGATGTTGCCGTTGAAGGTGTTGCGCACGTAGGTGGCCGCCGTGGTCAGGTTGAGACCATGTTCGGCCAGCTTCTGCCGGTCGAAACTGATGTGCAGCTCAGGCACATATTCGGTACGGCTGATGTTGACCTCCGAACATCCCTTCACCTTGCGCATCCTGTCGGCCAGCTCGGCCGCCACCCTGTCGGAGGTGGCAAAATCGTAGCAGTAGAGCTCAATATCCACAGAGTTCTGTCCGCCCATGCCGCCGCCACCCACCGTGACATTGTACTTGTACAGCTCCTCATACTCGTTGAGGTCGGCACGCACCTGGTCGGCAATCTCCGTAATAGAACGTTTACGATCAGTCTTGTTCTTGAAACGCATGTTGAATTTCACGATGTTGGAGCCCGTCTCCGACATGATGCCGAAGGAGTTGTCATCGTCGGGCTGTCCTACCGAGAAGTTGCACATCAGCAGTTCGGGGTAATCCTTCTTCATGTGTTCGGCGAAGCGGAGACCGAAGTCGCGGGATTTCTCCATGCGGGTGCCGACGGGCAGCTTCACCGTGGCCGACAGTCGGCCCATATCCTGTGTGGGGAAGAACTCGGTGGGGATGACCTTCAGCAGGGTCAGGCTGCCGCCAAAGATGGCAAGGGCAACCAGGATGACGATGAAGCGGTGCGACACGCACCAGCCGAGGAAGCGGCTGTACAGCTTGTCAAGCCCGTTGAGCGACCATTCGATGGGTTTGTAGATGGCACCGAACACCTTGCCGCGGCTCGGGTTGCTCTTCAACATGAGGGAGCAGAGCATCGGGGTGAGCGATAGTGCCGCGAGGGTGGACACCGAGCAGACGATGGCCACAATCCAGCCCAGCTGTTTGAACAGGATACCGGCCTGGCCTTCGAGGAAGGTCAGCGGTACGAAGACGGCGAGGAGCACGAGCGTGGTGGCGATAACCGACAGCGACACCTCGCTGGTGGCGAACACTGCCGCCGACTTGGGCTTGGTGCCTCGCTCAATATGTGTGGTGATGTTCTCCAACACCACAATGGCATCGTCCACCACCATACCGATAGCGATACTTAAAGATGATAGAGAGATGATATTCAGTGTGTTGCCTGTAAGTCGCAGGTAGATGAAGGCGGCCACGAGCGACACCGGGATGACGATGGCCACGATGAAGGTGGCGCGCCACCGCCCGAGGAAGAACAGCACCACGATGACCACCAGCAGGAGGATCGTATAGATGGTGCTTTTCAAACTGTCGATAGTATTGACAATACTTTCGGAGGTGTTGGCGATGATGCCGATTTCAATGTCTGAAGGGAGGGTCTCTTGCAGTTCGGGCAGCAGGGCCATCACCTTGTTGGAGATCTCCACCGAGTTGGCGCCCGACTGTTTCTGCACGATGATCATAGCGCCGCGGGTGCCGTTGTTATACACCTCCTGCAGGCGTTCCTGCACAGTGTCGATCACCTGGGCCACATCACGCAGATAGACGCTCTTGGTGGTGCCGTCGCCGGCCACCACGATGTCTTTAAGCTGTTCGGCATTGCTGAACTCACCTTGCACACGCATCGAGTAGGTCTCGGTGCCGATGTCCATTGAGCCTAACGGCAGGTTGCGGTTCTCAGCGGCGATTTTCTGTGAGATGCTGGCGATAGTGAGGTTGTATTCGTCGAGTTTGTCGGGGTCGCAGTAGATGGCGATCTCGCGCTTCGGGGCTCCGGAGATGGAGACCGTACCCACGCCTTTGATACGGCTAATGGGCTGTGACACACGCTCATCGAGAATCTTGTAGAGGGCATTGGTACTCTCGGCCGACTTCACCGACAGCATCAGGATGGGGATGTCCTCCATGCTGAATTTGAACAGGAAGGGCAGGTTGCAGCCGTCGGGCAGCTGCGAATTCATCATGTCAAGCTTGTCTCGCACGTCGTTGGTCGCCTTGTCGATGTCGATACCATACTCATATTCGAGGGTGATGATGGAGTAGTTTTCCTTCGACTGGGAGGTCATCTCCTTGAGGTCTTCCACACTGTTGAGCACGTTTTCGATAGGCTTGGTGACGTTGTTCTCAATGTCGGCCGCGCTGGCGCCAGCATACACCGTGAACACCATGATGTGGTTGGAACCCATGTCGGGGAAGAGGTCGATGGGCAGTTTCATGACCGAATAGACACCGAGGATAGCGATGGCCACGTAAACGAGGGCGGTCATGATCGGTTTTTTTACAGCAGACTGGTACAAGCTCATATTGTAACGTTTAAGTAGTTAATTCACGCATTATCAATACACTACATTCCAAACACCCAACGTGAATTTTGGATTGAAAAGGGTATAATTTTCCCGCTGCAAAGATACAATTTTCTTTGGTTATTTGGGGAAGAAAAAAATCATTCTCCCTTCTTGTTCAAATCGATTTTTCCTGTTTTGGGAATGATGTGAATCAAAAATCGCTGGTTGAGCTCCTCATGAACCTCACGCATGTTGCCTCCGGTGCCGCTTCCGGCAATCAACACCTCGCAGTTTTTCCCGAAATCAATCCCCGATCTCTCCCAGAATCTTTTCAATTCCAGCGCCCTCTGGTAGCTCAGCTCGTAGTTCGCCGCGAAATTGTCCCTGGAAGCCTGCCCCTCGATAATCAACAGATACTGTGTGTCGCTGTAGGTCTTCGTGATTTTGTCGATTTGATTCTTGATGGCCATTCCCGCATTCCTTAAGCGCATTTTGGTGTCGTCATCCACATATTGCATTTCGTATTTCCCTTTGGGAAAATGCACCTTGATATTAAGGATATGTTTTTTATATTCAGGATTATAAGTGAAGTATGTGGAGTCGATGTTGTCGAACGATTCCCTGATTTTCTCCAACGTCTCATACTCTTCAATGGTGCCCTGTTGCTCCTCAATCTTTTTGTGCAACAAGGCGACCACCAATACGAAAAGTACCAGCATCACAAAAAACAGACTTGTCATCAAGTCGCTGTAACTTGTCCAGAAAAACGATTCTTTCTTGGATTTTTTCATAACGGAGGGCGTGTCACTCGAGCGTTATTTCGTTGTGTTTGTAGTCGATGGAGATTTTGCCGAATTTCGACAGGGCTGACTGCCCCAGCAACAATGGGGCATCAGAATTGTGTACCACAGAGGCTTTTACGTTGTAGAGGGTCTTGTTGCCTATGGTCACGCTTTTCAGGTTGATGACGGTGCCCTCGCTAACAGATCCATCAGCGATTTGGTAATACTCAGACCCTTTGATGTCTTTTTCGCTCAACTTGTTTTGTTTGTATAGGAATTGAGCTTCGGTAAGAGAGATGGTGATGTCGGAGGCGCCGGTGTCGAATATAAATTCCATTTCCACCCCATTGATTTCGCAAGGCACGTAATACACGCCGTTCTCATGCCGCATTTTGATGACCGACTGCCCGCCGGAGGATCTGCGCGTCCGTGGTGAATTGTCGCGTGTGCTGCTAACCCCTTTTGCACGGGAACGTGGTGACGAACACCTGACGCAGTCAGAAAATAGCAAGGAAAGTACGGCTGCTGCTATCAAGATGATGGCACTTCTCATGAATGCTTGTGTTTTCATAGGATGATATTATTTGATTTTCATTATTTTATAGAAAATGAGTGCGATTTTAGACAGGCGTCCCCCACCCAAATTTCGATGGTATATTTACCCTTATGCCAATTCCCTTTCCAGTTGCGACCCCAACCTGTGAGTTTCAGCAGATGATTTCCTTTGTTCACATGCTGACTATAGTTCTGTGTGGAATGAAGCTTCCCGTTGTAGAACCATTTGATGTTGAGATTCACGGTTTGGTTCTTGGTGCTGGAGTAGGAGATTCTTGGTTGGAGGTATTGTGACTTGTAGCTGTACAAAGGCATCCCAAAGTCTGTGATGATGTTGTTTTTCTTGTCCACAAAAGCCATGTCAATGTCCTGGATGGCAAAAGGATAAACTTTTAGCATCTGATTCAGGTCATCTCGCGTCTCGTACAGTTCTGATCGGTAGACCGATATCTGATCTCTTTGTCTCTTTTCTTTACTCTCTTTTTGAATGAAGATTCCAATGATGAATATCAAGAAGACGGTACAGGTGACAATCCATTTCCAGTTTCCATTTTTGTTTTTCGATTGGAACAGACTCTGTTTCAGTCTATTGATATAGTCGGACATGGCATAGAGTTGTCGGTCTTTTTCTGCCATCTCATCCGTCATGTTGTTGATGGTCTGTTCATATTCTTCGGCACGTTCCTTATGCTGTTGGGCTTCGTTCAACGAATCTTTCAGCACTTTAATCGTGCTTTTTGCCTCTTCCAATTCTTTACGCAGCAGAAGTTCTTCAGGAAGTTTTTCCTCGTCGAGTGAGTGCCCGCAGTTGGTGCAGAATCTTGCTTTGCTCGGATTTTCTTGGCTACAGTTAGGACAGGTTTTCATTAGAAGGCAAATTTGGAGATGAAGTTATAATAGAAGGTATCCCAATTGGCGATGAGCAGGAGGATGAGGAGGGTGAAGATCATGAAGGCGGCGACCACCGTTGGCACGAGCCAGATGAGCAGTCGTTTCCAGTTGATGGTTTTGTGAATATGGGTTGCCCCCACGCTCTTGATTTCCGCTAACTTCTCTATGGATCGGGTCAGGTTGTCGATTTTCTGGGACTGTTCCTTGGTGGCTTTTTCAAACTTGGATATTCCCTCTTTAATGGCGCTGAGGTGTTGGATCTCTGATATCAGGACTTCGGTCTGATTCAGTTTCTTTTCCAACGCATCCTGCTGTTTGCCAAGTGCTTTGTTGAAATTTTCAATATTGTTTTCAGCGTGTTCGGTGAGTTTGCGCAGCTGCTCCTCCAGACGGCTGTCCACCTTGCCAACCGCTTGGCTCATCACCTCTTTGCGCTGCTCAATCTGACGGGTCTCTTCTTGAAAATAGTGGAGCATGTTTTCGATGGCCCTGGCCCGCTCGTTGTCATGGTCGAGGCGTTCGTTCAGCTCTTTGACAGCCCTTAGGTATTCGGAGGAATGGTGCAGATAGGTGCAGAGCTGCTCGATCTCGCCGGTGTTCTTTTTCAGGGCCGTGAACATCTCCAGATTCTGTTGGGTCAGATCGCGTTCGTTGATTTTCCCTACAGCTTCCAGCAGTTGCTGCTGCATGGCGGTGGTCTGGTTCACTTGGCTCAACGTGTCGCGCAGGTCGGCCGTGTTGCTGGAGAAAGTCTGGTTGAAAGCGGCCAGGTTCTGCGACATTTTCTCAATCTCCTGGGCTGTATCATTCGACAAGGTGGGGAGCAGGTTAGCCTGTATCCAGCTGAGAAAGATGTGTTTGGTGTTTTCGCATTTTGCCTTTGCGTTTTTGGCCGACATGGACGCGGTGGTGGTGAGCAAGATGCCCCAGATGCTCGATATCATGGCTAATGCCACACCTCCTAAAAGGGCCTCTACTCCCGTGGTGCCGGAAGCCTCCGAGCCGGCGTTTAACAAGGCATTCAAATCCCCGGAAGCCCATAAGTAGCCAATGCCCACCAGAATTCCGCCCATCGTACCCATCAATCCGAGATAGAGCGGCACCGGAATCTGGGTGTTGATCTCCTCCTCCACCGAATCGCAATTGCGGTCCACAATATCCTTCATCAAGGCAAAATCGCTGATGTTGCCCTTGTTGTTGGAAAGATAGCTGTTGATGGCTCTGAAGATGGCATCTAAAACGCTGTTGTGGTGGTCGGAGGCAATGCTGTCGGTTACATAAATTCTCTCTTTTAGCGCGCGCCGTGCATCCTCCAGACTGAAAACCTCTACCTCTTCTTCCACCGATACCCCATCCACCACTCGTGAAATGGTCACCTTCTTCATGAAATCTGCTTCAAACAGCACTTCTCTTACCAACATCCTTTTCAAATCGGGCTCGGAAGCCATGTCAATCGTTTGTTCCCATGACTTCACTAAATCCCTCTTGGAATGATATTGCTCACTCTGCGGAGCAAAAATACTCGCCAGGATGCGGATCTTTTTCTTGGTTTTGAGAAAAATCGAGAATTGTATAATGACGATGGTGGCGACTATCGCGATGATGATGAGGTAATGTGTGCCCATTTTTTATTGGATAATGACTTTTAATTTTTTACGCACTTCCCACTTGCCGTTGTCGGCTCTTTTTTGGGCAGTGCCGGTTTCCTCCACTGTTACCGCAGTAGCATTGGTGAGCACCTGTTTGTCGCATCCCTCCAGAAAAGCAGGGTTGGCAATGATGCGCTGTACAGCGTCAGGGAAAATAGTGATCGTGGCCGTATCCGATTCTGTCATCGTCAGTCTGAATACGGTGTCATCGGTTGGCTCTTCCGATATTCCCATCAGGGTGTTGTCGATGATGGAGGCGGCATAGAAGACGGAAGGGGATGAAGTGGGGTGGGAAATGGGCTCAGGAGCAGGGGAGGGGTGGGGGGAAGAGATGGCGGGTTGGTCGTCTTCGGGAAAATCCTCCTGCACCTCGTGTTCGTTTTTCGCTTTAAGGGTTTCAATCTCGTCTCCTAAGCCGATGTTCTCTCGGAAAAGCGACTTGTTCTGTTGGGCCAATTCCCGCTTCTCTTGTTCTAACCTGCGGTTTTTGGACTCCAACTGCAGATTGTCCTCTTTGTATTTCTCCAGCTGCAATTGCATCTTTTTATACTCATCGTGCTGAAGGGAAGGCTCCTGCCGCTTTCTGGGAGCCGATTCCTGCTGGGGATTAAAGAAGGGGGTGGCCCATTTTCTCCAAGCCATCACACCGCCCACGCCGGCAGCCGCACCGAGCAGCAAGAACAACCACCATAAAGAGTTGCCACTTCTCTTCTCGTCCTTCTCTATTGCTTGCTCTGTATCAGCAGTTTCAACTGTTCTGTCTTCTTTTTTCTTCCCGTCGTTAGCTCTTTTACGGAGGTTCTTCTGCCGAATACTCTTGGAAGAGAAACTTTGGATGAGAATCGTGTCCTCTTTTAATTGGTTGGTAAAGTTCTCCAACCACTGTGGATAATTCTGGGAATTTCCAACTTCCTCGGGTTTCGTGTCCGGCAGTTGAATCAGGTTTTCTAAAGTTCTGTCTTCAGACTTCTTCTTCGCATTAATGCTGTCAATGAGGATGTTGCAATTCTTTTTGTGTACATCGTCACCCTTACAATTATTAATGCTGGCATGCAAACTATCAATGTCCAGATGCTGGTAAAGGTCTGTGGGTTTTGATCCCTCTACGAGAAATGCCCCATGCATTTTATCATAGTAGGCCCAAGCGTAGTAGCAGGCCACATATTCCACCAGATTGTCCCATTCTTCCTGAGGCATTTCTTTTGATGCCCCCGCAGAGGGGGTGGCGTTCTGCCCGGTGTTGGCGGGTGCCGTTTGAGATTCATCGGTTCTTTCGGAACAAGCCGACAAGAACAAAACGACCAGTATGAGCAGGAAACTCATACTGGTACGGAATGGTAAAGGAAGGGAATATCTCATCATCGGAGGACAACTTTTAACTTGGTTCTCACTCTCCATTTCCCGTTACTGTCTTTTTCGGCCTCTCCGTTGTGGGCGGTTTGCACCTCATAATTGCCGGTGATTTGTTTCTCACAGCCCGCGAGATAGGATGGGTTGGCCAGCACTTTGCGTTTGGCATCATCGTAAATGGTCACGATGGCGCGCGTGTCGCTGGTCAGCTCCAACTTGAAGATGGAGTCGCTGCCGGCATTTTCTCTCACCCCTGAAAACAGGTCGTTAACAATGCTGTCGGCATACAGCAACCTTTTCTGTTGCACCGGCGGGGTGCTGGCCTTGGCATCCGCAAGAGAGGAGGAAGCGTTGCGCAACTTATCCTCCAGTTCGGAAATCCTACGTTGAAGCTCTCTGATTTCACCGTTGGGTTTGGCGGGTGCCTGCGGGGTGCGAGCAGCTAAGCCACTCAATACCTCGTTGCGCCAAGCGGTGAGCTGGGGGTTGGGAATGATGGTGTTGACAATTCTTTCGGTCTCCTGCTTTTTGTCGCGCCGGTACAACAGCACCAGCACCACTGTCGCGACAATGGATACCAACAGGGCGAGAGCAGCCAGCAGCAAAGGCAGAATCCCGAAAGAATCCTCAGATGGGCTCAGCAGTCTCTCCCCGACGCTCCTGTCCTCATTCTTGCTTTGGTTGTCCAATGAGTCACGGAACATCGGCCAGAGTACAGGCATCAGAACCTTTGCCTGTGCCTCCTGCTGGGTGATGACGGTGACCGAAACCTGCACATTTTCCGGAGAATTTTCGGTGAAAGCCTGACGGTAGTCATAATTGGCAGAAACAGAATCCACTACGTAACCTTGGTACGTTTTTTCCAAATTAAAAGTTTTTTTGTTGGCTACTGTTTTCGTTTCTGTACCAATTATGCTATCATTTTTTGTCTTGTAGGTGATCGTGATGGTGTGTGATTGGACGTTTTTCCCTTTGGGGTGATTGCGTGTGGAATCCTGTGGCGCAGCCGACAGCGCGACTGACGATAGGATCAGCGCACACACCAGTATAACAATGTTTTTGATTCTCATGCTTTGAAAAATTTGAAGGGTCAACTAATTCTTCATCTGATAAATCTTGTAGGCCAACTCATGCAGCATGCCCACCATGGGGTAGAAGAACAGGGTCTCTTCCAGAAGTGTCTCATCGTTCACCTTATCCACTTCACACTTGTTTCTCAACCCTTGTGCCAATGAGGATTCCAATTCCTGAACTCCTTCTTCGCCCAGGCAGTACTCTCTGATTTGGTTGAAGATGGTGGCGTCGGCACCGAGCTGGTTGACAAAGAAGTCGTTGTTGGTTTTGTGCATCTGGAAGATGAAGGAGAAGAAGTCAGTCAGCGATTTCACCACGTCCTTTTTCATGTCTTCAGAGATGTCTGCGTAAGTCGGGGTGGAGCGGTTGTCGGTGAAGGTGTCACCCACAAAGACGGCCTTGATGTCATTGATTTCATCGTAAGGCTGTGCTTCAGGTCTCTCCAAACCGCCTTTACAGGTGGCGATCTTGGGGTTGCGCTCCATCATGACAGAGATTCTGCCGGTGGTGTCGCCGTAAACTCCGTCGAAGATGAGTTTGGCAAACTTGGCGAGGGTGTCGTTGTCGTCCGACAGGATCCGTAATGTGCGGGCACCATTGCCGGAGAAGGCAACCGTCTTGGGTTTCATCAGACCTTTCGCCTTCATCGCTTGGGCGATGAAATAGAGAATCGAGCCGTAGAAGAAAATGAACACATAGCGCATCTTATCGTCACCCGAGAGTTTTCTGAGGAAGTCGAGCTCACGGTTGTTGTTGACCTTGTCGCCCATCAGCGAGAACATGAAGGCGATGATGTCGGTCGATTTCTGCTGGGCTTCAATCTGGTTGAAAGACTGTAGCAACTCCTGCAGCCCATTGTCCTGCAGAATCTGTTTGATACATTCCTTGTACTTGCAAACGAAACCGTTCTGAGAGGGATTGCTGTTGTATCCGTCTCCAAAAATGGCATTAGAGGCGAAGCGGAACGACATCAGCATCTTATCCTCACTGCCTTCCACAACGAAAATGTCGGTGGTGCCGCCACCTACGTCAATGGTAACAACCTCATCTTTAGCACCTTGTGAGGTGATGAAGTGGAGATAAGGAGCTTTCGACTCTGAGATGCTGATGACATTCTCATCACTTTGTTCACCAAAGTATTTTTCGTAAGCTTCTTTCCATATTTTCTTGAACTGGTTGACCTTGGCCTGCGTCATGCTGGCGGGATAGAACCAGATGATTCGGGTGGCGGGAACGTTGCCTCGGTTCATCACCACCTTGTTCCGCATCAGAATGAAAAGGGTCTCCAGGTGCATCTCCAAAAGCCGTTCATGTACGCCACCCCATTTCAATTCGGTCTTGATATTGTTCCAGTTGGGAGTGAAGTCTCTCTCGTAGAGGAACGGGATGTTACCATCGGCCAGCGCCTTCGGATTCCGGTTGTAGTCAATGTCCATGCGTTCGGCATAAACGGTGCGCATGGGGAAGGAATAGGTGTCTTTTTCAGCGATGGTGTCAGGGATGAAGTCTTGTTCAAAAGCCAAACGGATGTCGGGGTCGGTGTAGAGGGTGTGGAGCTTGTGCATCTGCTTGTCGGAAGAGCGGATGTCGAAGGCGACAGGGTTCGGGTTGGCGTCGGTGCAATACTCGATATGGGTGTTGGTGGTTCCGAAGTCCACCGCGAAAGTGAACACGGTGTTGCCGGTCTCGGTCTTGAATTTGGGGATGACCACGCCTTCCACATCGTCGGTGGTGATGTGGATGCTGTCGAAGGCATTCTCCACCACGTAGGATTCGTGGCTACAACCGCGGCCGGAAAGGTCTTTTTCGGCTCTCACCACGGGGTCGCTGATGGGCACGATGCGGTCGCCCAGGAAGCATGAGAGCGTAGCTTTGGCACTTCCTTTGTCGAAGAAAGCGATACGGTAGTGCTTCTGAACTTTTTCAGGGAAACGGAACAGCGGCATCACGCCCATGCCGATCTTGGTGTCGATCATTCCACCATCCACATTTCTTCCCTCATCGTCAATCACAGCCTTCCCGTTCTCAGAATAGAGACGGCTGTATTCGATCACGCCACCCTTCACCGGGATACGGAGGATGACTTTGATGCCGTTGGTGTTCTCAACGAACTCGAACATCTTCCTCCCGTTTTGCAAAGTGCTTTGCAGCTCCTGAACGGTGAAGAACTGGAAGAAGGTCTTGGTGAGCGGGAGCAGGTAGCTGACCTTTTCGTCGGTATCGCGGCAGACGAAACCGCCGTCGTAAAAGTCGGTGGAATTGAGCTCATAGGGGATGCGGATGATATTGTCGGCCAGAAAGTCGCTGATCGTGAGATAGGGGTAGTCCTCATTCACGATGGGCAGTTTGCGGTAGCTCCAGGGCTCATTGCTCTTGTGGGGGGCCGCATTGTCTCTGCCCCACGGGTCGGTGGTGTAAATGTAGGATGCGTAGGTAGTGCCCCGTTCCACAGGCAGCACCAGAGGACGTTTGTCACTTTGGTAATAGCTGGATTTGATTTCAAAATCGCTTTTCCAGTTGCTGTTCTTGGGTCTTTTGTGGAATTCGAAATTAAGAATGTCCAAAGTGTCATTCCCGTTCTGGCCCATTCTGATAGGTTCGTAGTTCTGGATGCTGTTGGTGTCCAGCTTGTCGATCTCATTCTTCTGCTGGTTGGAAAGACACTCATAGGTGATGTTGAGGTAGTCGTGGACTTCAGGAAATCTCTTGTTGAATTTGGGGACGGAGTTGCGGAGTGCAAAAAGATATTTTTGGAACTCGAAGTCTCTGCGGTAGAGCGGCTGAAAGTCTCCGTCGAAGGGGCGGTCGCTTCCGAAGACCACATGTTTGGCCACGTAGCTCAAGTCGTTGGCGGACGAGATGAAGAGAGTGGCAGGGGAGGTGGCGCCCACAATGTTCATGGCCGACGGACGGTCAGGACCGATGTAGTTCAGCAGGTGGATGCGCTGCATGAGGTTGAAGTTGTACGGGTCGTCACCTCTTGCGTCGGAAGTGAGGAAAAGGTCAAGGGTCTTGCCAAACACGTTGTCGAGGTCGAGGTCACGGGCGCGGTCCCACGTGATGATTTCGAATTTGTCGCTGAAGCGGTCGATGTTGAAGAAAATTTCGGCCACATCCCAAGCTTCCGACACCATCTTGTGGTAGATGGTGGGGTCCGGCTTGTCGCCAAATTCGATGAGATGTTTCTTCTTTTCAGCTGGCAGCCTGTCGAAGTTGGGGGTCCTGCGCGCCATCTCCACCACCTCCTTGAAAGCGGTTTTCACCAGGTCGATTCTGGCGAAGGGGGAGGGGATAGAGGTGATCTCTTTGGATGCGGTGGCGCCGTCGGGGTCGGTGATTTGACTGATGGCGGTGGTGCCGTAAACCGTCGAGTCGTCCCAGTCGATGATATTGTTGTTTCCCTGTATGTCAAAGGGTCTGAATACTTTTGCCATAATTAATTGATATTAAGTTTTTCATTTGCCAATCTTTTGGTCGCCAGATAGAACAGTTCCATGAACTGCTGCTCCTTAGACCCGCTTCTGCTGTTCCCACGTGTGCCGTTCAAACGGTTGTCGAACAAGTAGTAGTTGCTGTCGGTGGTGAACAATTTTCTGGGCTTCACACCCTTTACAAGATCGAAGACGCGGTCAGTTCTGCCCCTCTCCACAACAATCTCGTCGTTCCTGTCGTAAGAGTACGGGAATGTGAAAGGAGTGAATTTGCGATCTTGCGCATCCATCTCAGCCAGCCAGTGACGGTATTGGTCAAGGATGTTCCGTTTCAGGTTGCGGATGAAGTCGCTGTTGAAGAAGGTGCTGTCCAACTGGCGGTCTTTGGACCAGGGCTGGCGCAGATAGTCGCCGGCCTCATCCATGTACTTGGCAAACAACATGAATTGTGTCATCCCGCGGCGAACCTGGCTGTTGGTCCTGGGTCCGAGGATGTCGAAGATGATCTCGTTCACATCTTTCTCTATGCCGAATTCCTTATGCCGTGTCTCCATGGGTTTCTCCGTATTGGCGAAGTCGATAATCGACAAGGCTGCGGCCATCTCCACGAAGTGGGCATTGTTTTTCTGGTTGATGCCGCCTTCGCAGTTCTTATAGGTGGTGGAACGGGTGTCATCCCCAATATAGTACAGATTGTCAATCGTATGATTCTGGCTGATAGAACGGTAGTAATACGCCAAGGCCGACTTGGCTTTTGACACAAAAGTGGCGGAGTCGATGGCCGAGCTGTCGTCCTGGCGCACCTTGAAGTAAGGCAGCACAGTCACAGCGCCGATATGGGCATTGTTCACGAGATTCTGGTTCGGAATGTCGCGGTTCTCCCTCAAGGTCTTCAGAAGAAGGGGGAACCCACTCGCCCCCGTGCCGCCGAAAATCGAGGAGATGATGAAAATCTTGTCGTCAGCAGTGAACTCATTGGCGAAATTCTGGAATATCTCCGAATCCTCAAACTGATTGAGCACCACACTGCCGATATTCGGATTCCCTTTGAAACCTACCTGCATGTCGGCATGGAGGTTCTGCTGCGAGAACAGCACGTTCACCAACGCCTGGTTCTCCCTCTTCATGCTCGGATATTCGATATAATCTTCAAAAAGACAATCCTCCACATTGCTCAAAGGAAGATGATAGTTGGAGGTGATCTCTCTGATTTCAGTGCGGAAGAACTGGTTCTCCAAATGCTTCCCGAAATCAAGTTTCCTGCGAATTTCCCCATAATGCCTCATCAGGGTGGCGGTACGCTCCACATCACCACCTGCGGAGTCTGAATCGATAACTATCGGCACAATGGTGTCAGCTTTACACTCCACACCGGCAGCGAGAAGCATAGTCAACGAGCGCAGCACACGCGAACCGGTGCCGCCTATTCCAAATACATAAATCTTTGACATATCTGTTGCGATTTTAATTGATTGAATCTGTTAGAATGGAGTGCGTCGGCAATGACTGCTCCCCCACTTGATGATGAGTGACCATACAAACGAAATGACAAAGCACCAT
This sequence comes from Bacteroidales bacterium, assembly GCA_017962845.1. GTDB lineage: Bacteria > Bacteroidota > Bacteroidia > Bacteroidales > WCHB1-69 > UBA1756. The sequence continues at coordinate 73,460 of JAGCUN010000035.1, forward strand.
GATGTGTTGATGCAGGCGAATGTAAGACAGTCGATGGCAAGCGCATACTCGGGAAGGGTATCTGACGCCAAATATTCCTCCAAAATCCCGCGGTAGGAAACCCCGTAGGCAATGGCGAAATTCACCGCGCAAATGATGACCACCAAAAGCAACCACTGCCACCATTTGCTCAATCGTACGGAATTGATGACATAGTAATATAAGGTGAGCGCGATAATGGGAATAAGCACCATGCAGAACCCTATGGGTACATACAATTCCTGGTTATACATGTCGTCTGAAAACCCATTGATGAGTCCGAACAGTTCATACCAATTGGCAAAAAAATCATTCATAAGATTTCGGTTTAATGTTGTTGGTTATTTTTTGATTTTAATATCGATTTCAAAATAGCTGTCTATCTGACTCTTGTATTTGGTCTTATAAGCATCCGAGATGCCATTGACCCAATACTCTAACCCAAAAGTCTTTCTGTCTTGAATGAGCTCTTCCCGCGTGTCATTGATGATGCTGCAGTCATGAATCCACTGGGGCATCTGACGTTTCAGCCCGATGCTGAAATCGGAATAGGCCGTGCCGTTGGCAGTCACCACAATCTTATGCGTGGGCTTCTTCTTTGAATTGGCTATCCTCTTCCAGTCCGATGAGTTGGTGTTGTTCTTGTTGAGGGGCTCGACTTTGGTGACACGGAAGTTTAAGGTGTCGGTAGTGAAGTAGTTGTTGGCATCCAGCAGATAGTCTTTGTCCACATTGATGTGGGAAAGGTCAACAGCAACCGAGAACTGCAGCTTCTCACTTCCTGCCGCCCTCCTCGAACAACCACTGCCGCCATCGTTCATGTCAATGTCCTCAATGCCATGAACATACTCGGAGGTGCTTTCCTGACGGTTGGCCTTAAACCGACCATTTTTATCCGTATAAAGCAATATGGAATAATACAAGTCCTTCTCCTTTTCTGCTGAAAGGATGTATCGGTTGCAGTACCCCTTGTCTTCTCTCAATTTCAGGATATTGTTGTGGGTGAAAGCGTTCATGTTCGCCTGACTGGCAACGACGCAGATATAGTAGGGCAGCGTGCCCTGGTGTGTGAATTTGTCCTTGTCGGAGGTGTAGGGGAAATAACTGCCGTTGAAACTTGATTCCATCTGCACAATCATGGTTGACCAGGGGGTGGGATCGTTTTTCAGTTTCATGAGAAAGGCATTGTAGGTGGTGTTCTCAGCCTCATCCAACGATTTGAGAGCATCATCGGCGCCAATGGAATAGATGCAGTCTGAAATAAGAATAGAGATGGTGTTCTCTTCCGTACTGTCTAAGATCGTTTTGAAGATATTGTTCAATTTGGTATTCGCGCCTCTTTTGTTCTCTTGCATGTCTTGCCGCCATTTTAATTCAATGGCATCGGCAAAATCACTGATGTTCGACTCAATGTTCGACTCAAAGGCCTTTTTTACAATCAGCTTTTCCCCATCCTTGATCTTTTCATTTCGGATGAAATAGATTTGAATGCTGTCGGTGTCATAATAGTATTTCAAATCCACCAAAACCTTGCCGACGGTGTTTTTGAAGTCAGAAAGCCCGGCGAGGATGAAGCCATCCATACTGCCGCTGTTCTCGATGAACACATTCACTCTCGGATGAGCGGTAGCGGCCGTTACCTCACTTGTTTTCTTGTCGTTTTTATCAGTTCCATTTTCTCCGTTTTTCCGGCCATTGTTGCAACTTGCTAAAGTTAGAAGGATGAAAAAGCATAAACTCAACGTCCAAACAATACTATCCGTTCTTCTTCTCATGATTTGTCAAATTTATAAATAGTTAAGATTAAGCTAATAAATTGATTCTGAATATGATATAAAAATACCACCTCCCCTCAGTACTGAACCATGGGCGGTAGCGTTGCAGTAGAAAATGAGTGCTTGTAGTGCAGGGAAGCGGGTGCAAAAATAGTAATTTTTTCTATTCCTTCGACCGATGCACCGAAATTTCTGCTATTTTTTCTTCTCGACAGAAAATCCGAACTTTCCGATGATTTTCCCCAAGTCGTAGTAGTGGCCGTTGGAGTAGGTCACGAGGTTGGCTCGCTCCAGATGCATCGCCCCTGTCTTCTTGTCGAAAAGGCATTCGTCAGCATGCACCGCCACAATCTCGGCCACAAACATGTCGTGTGTACCTAGCGGAACGATCTGTTTCACCACACATTCCAAATTCACGGGTGCCTCAAAAATCATTGGCGCCTTCACCACACTGCCTCTGACTGGCGTGAGACCGGTCTCGATGAATTTGTTGTATTTCTGTCCCGATCGCACTCCACACCAGTCAGTGCGTTCTGTCAACTCCTTGGAAACGAGGTTGATGACAAACTCTTTTCGCTCTTTCAGGATAGGGTAGGAGTGCCGGTTGGGTCTCACGGAGATATAACACAGCGGCGGGTCGCTGCAAAGTGTGCCGCACCACGCGATAGTGATGATGTTGTACTCATCAGGTGTCTCTCCACAGCTCACCATTACCACAGGGGTGGGATTGAGCATGTTGCCGGGCTTAAGCAGCCTCTTAGAGGTCTTTTTATTCATTGTTGGAAAAATTTCGTTTGTCAAGCCCCCACAGCAGCTTCTCGCGGATGACCGAATAAAAGTCTGCGTTAGGGAGACGGATGGTGGGTATCGTGTAAGGAGCACGACTCACGGTGAGCGTGACGGCATCGTCTAAAGTCAGCCGATGCGAATCCACCGACAAGATGAATCTGTGTGAGCGACTTTCTACCTTGATTTTCAGCTCATTATCGGTGGGCAGCACAATGGGACGTACCGTCAGACTATGGGATGCGATGGGGGTGAGTACCATCACATTGGCCGAAGGTACGAGAATGGGACCGCCACAGCTGAGCGAGTAGGCGGTAGAGCCTGTGGGAGTTGCCACAATGAGGCCATCACCCCAATAGGTGTTCAGCCGCTCTCCATTGGTCTCCACATGCACCGTGTTAATCGAGTCGCCATGCGGATGTATGGAGATATCGTTCAAGGCGAAATCTGAAGGCAGAACGATTCCATTGTCGCTCTTGATTTGTAGAAGACTTCTATTTTCTATCTGATAATCAGTATTTTGTAAAAAATCAAAAGCTTCACGGTAGTTGTTGCGATTCACGTTGGTGAGGAATCCAATCCTGCCAGTGTTGATGCCGAGGATGGGAATGCCGCTGTCGCCCACGAGGTTGGCGGCATCAATAAAAGTGCCATCGCCACCGATGGAGAGCATGAAGTCGGGGCGCAGGGCTGCCAGCTCCTGCCGGGTGGCGAAGGTGGCAGCGGAGGTGGCTAGCAACTCCGAGGGAAACTGTGCCGACAAGGGGTGGAATACCACCACATCAGCGTGTTCCCCCATCAAAAACTGTATGACCTCTGTGAGGAAATCGCTGCCCTCACCATTGGCGGGTCTGCTGTAAATCGCTAATCTCATGGGAGCCGGTTTTGAATGTGCAAAATTACAAATTATTAGAATTGGTAGAACAGACTGAAAGCAATCTCGGTACTGAACTGTTTTTTAGTGAGGTACTGTCGGCTGTGGTAGCCGTCGTTCACCCGCACCGGGATGGCGGTCTGCACAAAACGCAAACTGATGCCATAATGCTCTTTGAAAGTATAGGAAATGCCGGCCATGCCGCACAGCTCGAAGCGGCGGAACGGCATCCGCCCCGGCATCTTGCCGTTGGCATCCTTTTCAGTGGCGGCAAACAGAACGCCGAAGGTGGGGCCAAATTCAATCTCCAATCCGTTTATAATCATAAATTTAGCCAATGCAGGCACTTCCAGATAATACAGCGTGAGCACATATTTGTTGCCGATGTTGCCGTTCTTGTCGGGACGAAGGAAGGCGCTGCTGCCCTTCATCACGAAGTTGATCTCAGGCTGGATGGCCCAGCGCGGGTTCTGCATAAACCGCCAGTTGACGAAACCGCCGGCATACGCGCCCATCTTGTGGAAGCCCGACAGCTCGTCGCCCGACATCTGCGTGGCGGTGAACCCCGCCCGCAACCCGCCGCGGAAATTCTGCGCCTGACCGCCCACCGCGAATAGGCAGACCAGCATGACTAAAAAGAATCGTTTGGTGTGTTTCATGGGGTTTCTTTTAAAAAGATGACAGGAAACTCGTCACCATACTCGCGGTCTTCAATCCGCAGTTGTGAGGAGCTTGCCATTTTATTATCTATGTAAAAATCAACCAGATAAAATCCGGGCTGAAGGATGAACGTAAAGATTCCGTTATGGGTGTTGGGACGGTAGGTGCCCACCTGGCTCTTGTCGCCGGCCTGCCGAATCTCCACCCGATAGCGCGCCAGCTCCGTCATCACCTCCGTGCTGTCACGACCCTCTATCTGTCCCTTCACCACGCAGTAGGGCGCGGGCACGTCCTGGAAGGTGACTTTGTAAATGTCGTATTCCCCCGTACTGTTGGCACGGAAGTCAGCAATATAAGCATATCTTCCTGATTTTGTGACTGATATGGTCTTATTGTCATCAGGTGTGTTGATGGGGAAGGCGAGATTCTCGGGCACAGCGAAGAACCGCTCTTCCGACTGCCATGTGGTGCGGAACAGGTCGTAGCCGCCCATGCTGTTGTGCCCCTGCGAGCTGAAATAGAAAGTGGTGCCGTCGGGGGCGAGGTAGGGGTAACTCTCGTTGTATTCGGTGTTGATGTTGGGACCTGCATTTTTAGGCGAGCTCCAATCGCCGTTGGGCAGTTTGCGTGAGTAGTAGATGTCCATGCCGCCATAGCCGCCTGGACGGTTCGAGGCGAAAAAGAGCCAGTTGCCGTCGGGCGAGATGGCCGCCGCCTCCTCTGCAAACTCGCTGTTCACCGCCGTGTTGAGCATCTCCGGACGCCCGAACATCTTCTTGTCTTTCTGAGAAATAAAAATATCGTCGAACCCCTTGTCATTGTTGAAATAGAGCAACAGTTGCTGCCCGTCGCTGCTGAGGCCGACCACCTCCTCCACGAGGGCGCTGTTCACGGGGTTGGAGAGCTTCTTGGCCTTGGTCCAGCTGCCGTTCACGCGCTCCGAGAAATAGACATCGGGCAGCTTGTAGCCGTCGTTGTCGAGCACGGTGCCGCCGTTCTGCGTCTGCTTGGAAGTGAAATAGAGCACACTCTCATCGCCGTTGATATAGGCGTTGTAGTCGGGAAACTCGCTGTTGATGGCGGTGCCGGCGTTCTCTAGGGTCACATTGCCGCGCATCTCGATCAAAAGTTTGGCGTTGCGGCACATCTCAATATAGCGTTCGGGCGGGAAGTCACTCTTGTCAAGGCGGAGGCTCTTGCGGGCAAACGTCTCAAACGCTTCGATGGCCTCGTCGAAACGGTAGCAGAGCATCAGCGCTTTGCCGAGGTAGAAGGGAATATACGGATCGGCCTTGGGGTTGCGCTGGGCACGCTGGAAGTGCAGCACCGACTTTGCGTAATCGATATGCGAGTTGAGGTAGGCGTAGCCTGCAAAGAGGTTGTATTCGTAGTGGAGAGAGTCCACGCGGAGCAGCTCCTCAAAATGACGGGCGGCATCGTGCATGTTGCCCGAGAAATAGAGCTCCTTGGCGGTGGCTTCATCGGTGAAGAGTGCGCCATTGCCCTGTGCGTGCAACTGAGGCAGCAGAAACAGAAAAAGTATGGGTAGAAGAAGTTTATTACGCATTGTTTTGAACGTCAGATGCTCATCCGCTTCATGCAATTTTCCAATTTGGTAAAGACTTCCGTCTCTTTGTCGGCAGCGAGGAGGAAGTGGTCAGCAACAGTGTCCACTTCTGCGCGCCGGGTGTCGGCATCCACCTGACGGGTGGCAAGATGGGCTGAGGAGAGCGCCACCACGCGCCAGATACTGCCCGCATCACGCAGCAGGTTGGCCGCTTCCTTCAGTTCGTCGCATTGCAGTATGGCAGCGGCCTCATCAAGGAAGTCGGCATAGAGGAAGCGGTAGCCAGCACCGCCAGAACCGATCTCCAGCATACGGTAGATGTGGATGAAGAACTTGCGGTCGCGGTCGTCAAATTCCTTGTCGCGATAGGCACGCACTACTTTGCTCATCCCTCGCATAGCACGGACGCCTTCGAAGGAAAGAGGATGGTGCAACATTCTCCAACACACCTTGCGGATGCTCCCCACCAGCGTTTTGCGCATGTCAAATTGCTGTTTGGGCGCCTCTTTCAGATAGTAGATATTACCACAGATAGGTGGGATATGAAGGTTGAAACGCGTCGTCAGCATCTCTTCATGGCTGATGGTCTTGAGGGATTCGCGAGGCTCGAAATTGTCTACCGCCAGATAATGGTCACCCTCCTTGCCAATCACCAGCACGCTGTGTCCATTGAAAAAGAAGCGCTGTTCCGCCTGGATAAACGAGAGCGAAGAGACCTCGGTAAGGATACCAACAGGGATGTTTTTTTCCAGCAGGGCATCCATATCCCGTATCGCCTTCTCCTTGTTGAGGAAAGGATAACGCTTATAATAGACCTTGGCTCCAATTTTTTTGAAGAAAGTGGTCATGATGGTGCCTTGCCAGCAGCGACAAGCGATGACCCGTATGCCACTGAATTTCACCAGACGCGGCGAGCCGAAATCCATCCCCTCTCCAATGCCAAAAATCATCGCCTCACTATAGTCCACTCCGAAATAATGGAGAATATTCCGCACGGTGCCAGTTTCACAGTGGATAGGTGGAAGAATCTCGAAATTATTCATTATCAATAATATAAAAGAAGTTCCCGCATAAAAAAAACGGCCAATTATCTATTCAAAATTAATTTTGCAAATATAAAACATTTTTGTTGTAAATTTGCCGCTTAAAAATAAAATCCCATGTTTTTATGAAAAAATTACTTCCTATCATTATCTTCTTTTTTGCTCTCATTCCCCTGCAGGCTCAGAATAGCAATGAGCTTTTCAACCGTGGAGAAGAAGCGTTTGAGGCCGGTGACAGTGATGCAGCGGTGGAGTGGTTCAAGAAAAGTGTGGAAGCCAACCCCAAAAACTGGCAAGCACATTTCGGGATTGGGTATGTGTTTTTCTTATCAGAACGCTACGAAGAGTCGGTTCCCTACCTTGAAAAAGCCCTCCAATATTCGAAAAAGAAGGAGAATATGGGAGTTTACGCACTCCTGTCAATGTCTTATTACTTAACCGAGAACACCGATGCGGCATTGGCTACGCTGGAAAAAGGGATTAAGAATTACCCCAAATTTGTAGAGCTATATTGGATTCGTGCCAACATTTATATAGATATGGAGTACTATGTCTCTGCCATGAAAGATTGCGACAAGATGTTGGAACTCAATCCTTCGAACACTGATGCCATGCTCATCAAATCGAATTTGCTGTCAGTACGTGGAAAGTACGAAGAGGCTTTGCAATTGGCAGTCGAGGCGGCCAAAATCTCCTACAGCGCGGAGGCTTATCTTACGGCTGCCGACCTGGAATACAAGCTGGGACAATATGAGGATGCGATTTACCATCTGTCGCGCAGCCTTACTGAAGGTGCCGTATCAGACCAGACTCTCGCAGTCCTAGAAGCATTGGCGGATACGGTGCCCGAGCAGCTGCTGGCGAAACTGGATGCCCAGGCGGTAAAATACCCGACACATCCCATATGGCCGAGTGCGTCCTGTTATGCCTGTACATACCTCTATCAATGGCACCGCGCTATTCCTTACGCCGAGGCTGTATTCAACCTGTCGGGCGACTCCACCTCGCTGGAAAGACTCATTGATGTGGAAGTCTCTGCCGGCGAGTATGACAAGTCGATCCAGCATTGCGAACAGCTGATGGAATGGGGGCTCCCGTATGATAATTTCCTCTGTCGCAAGATAATGGGTCTGGCGAATGATGGCCGCCCTGATGAGGCTATCCAGGTGTACGAATCCACCATTTCGCGGCAGTCGGGCGACACCATCATCCTCTTGCAACCCACCGCCGATAGCGTCATCCGGCACACCATGATTGATTCAATAGGTGGAGTGTCAGCACTGCGTACGCTCATCTATTCTCGCAAAGGCGAATGGGCGAAGGCTCTCGAATTCGTAGAACAGGATTGGCCCCATGCCGTGGATGCCGCCGACAGTTCAGGTATATACAGCTTTAAAATGATGATGTACCTGCAGTTGGGTGATACCCTATCGGCCCAGGATGCTGCCCGCAAAGCCATCGCCCTGAAACCTGACAGAATCTTAGCCTACTATGTTTTGGGCGACCAAGAGACCGCCAACCGCTATCTAATGGAGAAATACGACCTCAACTCTGAAAATGCCGAAGATCTGTTCTATCTTGCAGAGGCGTATGCCGACATGCATGATCCCGACAACGCTCTGAAATATCTCCGCAAGTCGTTCGAACTGGGGTATTTTTACGGAAGAAGGTGGATACAAAACGACTACGAACTGTCCATCCTCTTCGACCTGCCCGAGTTCAAGGCCCTCATTGAGGAGTACACCGAGAAGCAGAAACAATGAAAATTGAGAATTGAAATTTGAGAATGTAGAGACGTAGCGCGCTACGTCTCTACGTGATATCAATACACATTCATCCCTTCATCCCTTCATCCCTTCATCCTTTAATCTTTTAATCTTTTAATCTTTTAATCCCATCCTCATATCCTCCCCCTACTCAAAAATAAAGGAAACTTGGAGCATCTTCGACTTGAGCGACTGCACGCTCTGGGCGTACATGTTGTCCTCTTTCACCAAAAGGTTCATCAGTCCGAACGACATTTTGAACTCGGTGGTGAACTTGAAGTAGGTGCAGTAAAAGTCGATACCTACACCCACCTGTGCCTGCACATCGTGGGGGTAGAGCTTGAGCATGATTTCGTTGGGATTGCTGTTCTTTTTCTTAGCGGCCGAGATCAAGTCGAGACTGTACTGCGCCCCGCCAATGACATACGCGCGCACGTTGTGCATACGCGATGATTTGAATTTCACCAACAACGGCAAGTCGAGATATACCGATTCAATACGTTTCTTGGTGATGAGTTGCGAGGCGTCGGGATACAGAATGGTGTAGCGCACCACACGGTCGCCGAATGAAAGTCCGGGGATGAAACGGAGGTCAAAATACTTGCCGAGCCGCAGGTTGGTGACGATACCGAGGTTGAAGCCGCTCATGGCCGCCGTGTTGATGACCATCAGAGAGTCGTACTGGCTGAGGTCGTTGTCGGAGCGGATGGAGAAGTCGAACTGGTTGTAACCTAAAAGGAAGCCGAAATGGAACAACTGGTTGTCGTATTTCTGGAGGTTCGGCACGCCAAAGTTGAATTTTTGTGCGTGCCCGGGAATGGACAACGCAAGCACCATCAAGAGTATGAGAAGAGCTTTACACTTTTTCACTTTAAAAAATTTAGAAAAATGTAACGGCACAAAGGCGCAAATATTATAAAAGAGAAAAAATATCCCGTATTAATACGAAAGATCCCAAGTCTCTTTGATGCCCTTGTAGTCGATACGCACCTGACCGTTGCCGAGATACTCAGCTCCCACTTCCACATCCTCTCGCTGGTACATCTTGGCGGTGAGGCTTACCTGTCCTCCTGTCCAATCCAAACGTCCCCACTGGTTGGCAGCCTGCTGGATGGGGGTGTCAATCTGGTAATTCAGCACGGCATACCCCAGACAAAAGGTGCCATTGCCCTCCAGCTGGTAGGGTGTCTCGCTGAGCTTCATGGGTGTAGCTGCGGCAGTCAGACGCAGATTCCACGAAATAGTATCGCCTGTCACGGGGAGATAATCCTCCGGCGACACGGGCCAATCAGAGGAAATTTCCCAGCAACCATTCTCCACACAACTGACAGTCATGCCGCTACAAAGAAATCCATATTTACTCATCAAATCATCATGTCTATAAATCACCTCCCATGCACTCCCGATGTCAGAGAGCAGAGTCTGGTGAGTATTGATGATGCCGATCAACTGTTCTCCCTTATAAATCTGATAATTACCATCTTCATCTACGCGGATGCGCTGATACGGAAAATATTGATCTTCGATGGCGATGCGTTCCAAGCTGTCGGCAGCGAGCCAAGCGTTGAAGTAGAAAGCCGTCTGCACGGAGCTGTTCAGCACAAAGTCGGTGATGCTGAACCAACATTCGTGGACCTCCTTGCCGCGCTGGGTGGGACGACGGTCCTTGTCACCGAGTTCCCAAATACAACTGGTGCAAAATACTGAAAGAATGCAAAATATAAGAATAAACTTTTTCATGACTAATTATTTTTATGACCATTAAAACGATAACCAAAGCCCAACCTGAGGATACCCATCGGGCCGACACCAAACTCAGCGCTGCCGTACCACTTATAGCCCACCTGCACGCCCACAAAAGTAAGCTGGCCGGCAAACTGTACGAAGGTGCTCTCGGTATTTCTATTGAAGTTCACCACGCTGAAACCCGCTCCGATTTCGGAATAGCAGGTCACAATGGGTGTGTTGACCCACGAGAAACGGACTTGTGGAATGACCGAGAAGATGTGCGTGTACTCGTAGTGGTCGCGCAGGCCAGTGGGACGGTCATATACCGGCTTGTAGAACCCGCAGTAGCTGACGTTGCCGCCCACCCAGAACCACTTGGCCACACGGTAGGAGTAGCCCGCATTGAGGGCAAACGACGACCACGTGATGCCATCGTACTGGTCAGGGTTAAACCAATTCCATGGATTGTACTCCTCCCACGGATCATGACTAGTTAAGCCAAAAAACCACCAATTGTCGGTGACGGCACCGGCAATCAGCGGATCGCCAATGGTGAAATGCGCCTCATGGCGGGGCAGATAATCTTTCCATGAGGGCTGAGTTGGGGTGTCAGCCTGAACAACCCCGTCGCTTTGCGCCCATCCGGCGGTGGCCAACAGCGACAATAGCAGGAAAAAGGTGATGGTTCGTTTCATGATGTTTGTTTTTTGATTAAAAGATGAAGGGATTAAAAGATTAAAAGAGGATGTGAGGATATGAGTAAGTGATTATACGATGAAAACCGTTTCAAGTTTCGCTTTTTAACTTCTTAACTATTAACTATTAACTATTAACTTTCAACTCCCTCGTGCATTTGATGCCGAAGAACACCAAGTAGCAGTAGGCGAGGATGGGCACGATGTAGGTATAATGGTAGCCTCCGAACTGGTCGGCGAGCAGGCCTTGCAGCGGGGGCAGCAGGGCACCGCCCACGATGGCCATCACCAACAGCGAGGAGCCTTGCGCACGGTAAACGCCCAGCTTGGCGATAGCGGTGGAGAAGATATTGCCCCACATCACCGAGTTGAACAGTCCGGTGCCTACCAGCAGCCAGATGGTCGGATAGCCTGTCACCACCATGGCGCAGATGAGGAAGATGATGTTGACACCCGAGAAAACAGCGATGAGCTGCGTGGCATGCGACTTGCCCACCATGAAGCCGAAGATGTTGATAACGATGAAGATGAGGTACGGAAGCATCTGCTTGGGAGTGAAGATGCCGGGATGCAAGAAATAGGTGATGGCGATCAACACGCCGAAGGTGGCCAACGACACGCCCGTCATCAGTCCGTACTTGGCGGCCGCACTCTTGAAGTTAACGAGCGACAGCGAGCCGAGGAAACGGCCGATCATCAGACCGCCCCAGTAGAAGGCCAGCATGATGTTGGAATTTTCGTCGGTGATATCGGGAATCAGTTCTTTCGAGCAGTTTTTGAAACTACTGCCGATGCACACCTCCGCGCCCACGTAGCAGAAGATGGCCACAATACCGAGTAGCAGGGTAGTGTCTTTCAGCGCCTGCGCGCCGATTTTCACCTTCTCTTCGTTCTTGAACTGCGGCAGTGGCACCACGGCAATCAGCACGGCGAGCAGCAGGAAGAGTCCGCAGAGCATAAGGTAGGGGAAATGGATGTGGGCGGCATCGCTCAAACGAGCCAGCATGATGCCGCCGACCATCGGAGCGAGGGTGGTACCCAATGAGTTGAAGGCCTGCGACAGGTTAAGGCGCCCCGATGCGCCCTCCGGTTCACCCAAGATGGTAACATACGGGTTGGCGGCAATCTGCAATACCGTGACACCCAGTCCGATAACAAACAACCCGCCCAAAAACAGCAGGTACGAATGTGCCGTTGAGGCCGGATAGAACATCGCACAACCACATGCCGCAACAACAAGGCCGAGCAGAATCCCCTTCTTGTACCCCAGCTTGCTGATGGGATCGCCAGTGGTGACGGAGATGATGAAATAGATGAGCGAGCCGATAAAGTAGGCGCCGAAGAAGGCGAACTGCACAAACATCGACTCAGCATAGTTGAGGTCGAACATCTCTTTGAACTTAGGGATGAGCAGATCGTTCATGCAAGTGATGAATCCCCACATAAAAAACAGCAGCACAATCACCGCAAACGAAATCAGTTGTGAACCTTTTTTCATAAAAACAGAGTTTAGCAATCAAGGCTGCAAAATTACAAAAAAAAAAAATATCAACTGTCGCACTTAAAATCCGCGCTGGCTGCGCGATGCTGTGGAAATTACCTCCCCGCGGGGACGGATGTTCTGCGGGGACTTGGCCGCCGAGGACGATGGCTTTTTCGCCGATGAGGATGAAGAAGATGAAGCGGAACTCTTCCCGCCTCCGGAGGGCGACTGCGCCTTGGGAGCCGACGGTTTGGCAGGCGCTGAAGGCGACGACGGCTGCGGCGCATAATAGCCCCGCCCACCGCTGCGCTTGTACCCCGTGAGGGAGTTCACCCGCGTGATGCCCGACGACAGGTTGTGGCCGCCGGTGGTCAATATATCGTTATAAGTCACTATAACTGAGGGTGTTTTCAGATACCGCGCGGAGGCATTGGCCAAGCTGCCGACATAGAAGTTGCGCACCGTGCTGAGGTCAAGTCCCACCACCGAGAGATGATTCTTGCCAATGCGGCGTACCAGGTGGTTGACCTTCTGGGCCCGCTGCACGAGCTGGTAGGCGACACTGCCCGACTGCCGCATGCCACGGGGATAGGCCAAATACCGCGCCAGCTTCGTATATTCCTCATCACTCAGCGCTTTCAGCATGGAACGCACCCCAACAATCTCCGACCGCAACGCATTGCGCTCATCCTTGGCCACCCGCTCGTAAATCTCCTTCCGCTGCTGGTCGGAATATTTGAACTGGTAGGTCTTCTCATTTTTTGCCAAAGCATTGGTAACCTGACCTTTCTGGTAAGATGAATAGTTGATGGCAGAGAGGGTGTCGGACAACCAGTCCACCTGCTGGTCGTTCAGATTTTTGAAAAAGTCCAACAAATTGCGCGTGGGCTTATACAAAAGATAGGGTTTCTGCTGGGGGAAAGCATTGCCCACATCGCCTGAATAGGTCACGCCATTATCCATAAACAGTTGATACAGAGCGGTATATTGCACCACACGCGCCAAATCGGTATTGCCTAAAGTGGCAAAATACTGGTAGGCCTGATTCTCATACCGATAGCCGATGGACACGCTTCGCTCCGGCGAATTGAAGTAAGATACTGGCAATGAGCCGGTTCTGTTCAACGTATAGATGGTGAAGCCCTCGTCCATGTCGATGGCATACATGGCATTCCACGTGTTCCAATTATATACCAACTCGTTGAGTCCCAGCTTCTTGAACAGCGGCCTGTCGAACGGGAAACGGGGCGGAGACGGGTAGCGGTAGTAGGCCTCCTGTATGGTGCCGTTCTCCGACCAGTCTTTCAAAAGCACATCGGTGATGGTGAGCAGATGGCCGAACTCGGTGTTTTCCAGCTCCTTACTCAAAAAAGTGGGACACCAGTCGTGCCCGTTCTTCATCTTGCCGGCCATCAGGTCGTTCACATCCAGACTCTGCGACAGTTCCTTCTCGGTGACTGAAGCCAGCAGCAGGATCGACTCCACGTTGAGCGGCGGCAGCTCGTAGAGGGCAGCCACCCGCTCGCGGCCTACCACCACCAGGGTGGCAGAATCAGCCAGACCACCCAGCACCAAGTCGGCATCGAGGGTGAACTGCCGGATATGGTTGAGCTGCTCTGAAAGGTCGTGGTTCTTGGAGATGGCCCACGCCACAAAGCCCGGCACACGGCTGAAATACACACCCGTAAGCTGCTGCTCGAACATGTCGGAAATGGTCACCTTGCGAGCGGTGTCGGAAAGCTGGAAAAACTCTTCCCCTTTCTCCATGAACCAGTCGTTGAACTCGTACAGCGTAATCTGGTAGTCGATGGTATCCTCCACAAAGTAGGAACGTCCATGTTCGACCGGTAATTGTGTTACATTCGGCTTATAATCAGAGAGATAGATGGCCTGCGACAGTTCTTTTATGAGACGGGTGCGGTTGCGTTCGGTGGTGTTGCCCAGCACAATCAGCAGGTCGGTGATTTTGCCATCGTAGCCGACAGGATGCTTGCGAGTCTCCACGGAGTGCGTAAACTGACTGAAAATCTGCGCGATCGTGTCGGCATTGAAATAAGGAGGCGGCTCCGAGATGAGCAACAGACAGCTGCTGTCGCTAAAAACCGCCTCGCCGATGGTCTGGTAATGGAACCGGAAATGGCTGCGGAAATCGGCATAGATGGTGTCTTTCTGGAGGTTGGCCTGCGTAGTGGCGAGGTCCACATTCTGGTCGGGAATCAGCTCGACATCTTCCGCGGCCACTTCCCACTTTTTGCCCTCCACAGAATTGCCTATCAGACACAATCCAGCCACCCCCGCCACCGCCAGGGCAGCGGAGAGCAGACTGTACAGCAGCACCTGTTTCCAGTTCCGGTGCAGAGACATTATTTCTTGCAACCCTTCTTCAGCAGGTTCATCGAGAAGTCGAACGTGCTGCCGGGCTTGATTTCACGCACAGGGCAACCCTGTTTCAGCACAATCATCTCGCGTTTTTTCTTGTACGGGTTCTTCTCGTACTCGCGCAGCGTGATGACATCGTTCTCCACCCAGAGGGCAGTGGCCTCGCGCAGACCCACCACCGTAACTTCGGGATGGATGCAGAGGAACTCCTCGATACGGTCCTGACGCGACTCGCCGGCATGCGTCAGCGCATCCTCCACCTCGGTCGGATAGGGATCGATGTAGTGGGGGTTGATCTGGAACGGCACGAAGTCGAAGCAGTTGAAACTCTCGGGCATGATGATGGGCATGTCGTTGGTGGTGCGCAGGGTGGGACAAGCCACGTTGGAACCCGCGCTCCAGCCCATGTAGGGCGCGCCTTCGAGCACCTTGCGGCGCACCGGCTCAATGAGCTTGTTGCGGTGCAGCTCATACACCAGATGGAAGGTGTTGCCACCGCTCACCATGATGGCATCGCTCTCGTTGACCAGCGCCACAGGGTCGGCCACCGAATGCGTGGAGACGATGTCGGCCTTCAGACCGAAGGTCTTGAAGCAGTTTTTCACCTTCTCGGTGGCGGCGTTGTAGCTCTCCTCCAAGGTGGCGCCATTGCGCACGACGGCATACGGGAAAAAGGCGATCTTCTTTTTGCCCTTCGTGCCTAAAAATTCCTGAATCAAAGGCATACACCAGCCCAGATAAGACTCTTTGTAATTGGTTGAATTGCTGATTAATAAAAGTTTCATGATGGTTGTTTTATGATGATTGATTATTAGATTAAAGGATGAAAAGATTAAAAGATTAAAAGATTAAAAGATGATGGGAGGATATGAGTATGTGAGGATGAGAGGTTATGAGGAGGGGATTAGGGGTGGGGGGTGGTGCGATAGACGTGGCCGTTGGCATCTAAACCATAGTGGGAGGAGAGGTGGAAGACTTCGCGAACGTTTTGCTCGGTCAGAACGTCATCAACAGAGCCGAAATGTTTCAGGCTGCCTTTTTGCAGCATCAGCACTTTGTGGGCATATTTTTTTACGAAAGAGAGGTCATGGAGGATGATGACGATAGTGGTATTATTCTGTTTATTAAGATGTTGCAGAATATCCATCACCTCAAACTGATAAGTAATATCCAAGTTGGAGAGCGGTTCGTCGAGCAGGATGACGGGCGTTTGTTGTGCCATGGCGCGGGCAATCATCACGCGCTGCACCTCGCCACCGCTCAGCTCGGTGAGCATCCGGTTGCGGTAGTCGGCGAGACCGGTGAGTTGGAGCACCTCCTCCACCACCTGCACATCGTGCGAGGAGGCGGTTTCCCAGCGGCTCTGGTGCGGGTTGCGACCCATCAGCACGGTGTCGAACACCGAGAAGTCGAACACCACATCCTGCCGTTGCGCCACGTAGGCCATCAGTCGCGCTTTCTCCATCGCCGACAGCGAGTTGAGAGGTTTTCCACCCACCTGCACCGAGCCACCCTGCGGCTGCAAGAGACCCGTCATCAGCTTCAGCAACGTGGTCTTTCCCGAACCATTCGGTCCTACAATGGCACAGAAATCCCCCTGCTCCAAATGGAGGGAGACATCTTGTAGCACCTGTTTTTGTGAGTAGGCGAATTCTAACTCTCGAACGTCAATCATAGCTTCGTTTTGAAGTTTGCAAAATTACGAACAAAAGCGAAAAAAAACAACAATCTTTGCACTTTCAACTTTTTATCATTATTTAATTTATAAAATATTATAAATCAATAAATTATAAATAAAAATATAGTCTATGGATAATTGAGATGCGTGATGACGAGGTGTTGGTATTTAATTGAATATTTGTATTTTTGCCACGTAAATTTATCCTTATGAAAAAAATCATTTTTATCCTTTTTTGGTCGCTGCTTTTTTTGCCGATGACCTACGCCGCTTATTTTGAGAATGTACCGCAGACAAGGGTGCAGCCCAATGGCGACACGCTCCACTGCTTCGCTACTGGCGACGAGTATTTCCATCGTCTGCACGATGCGGATGGCTATACCATTGTGCTGGATCCGGCCACGGGCTACTACGTTTATGCCGACAAGGTGAGCGATGAACTGGTTCCCACCACCTATGTCGCTGGTCGCACCAACCCTGCCGCTGTGGGGCTGACTCCCGGTCTGAGCATCTCCGCCCAGCAGTGGTATGCCCGCCGTGCCCGCTGGAACGAGCCCGCCCGAGCCCGCTCCACCACCCGCGATGGTGAATATAACCATGGCCACATCAACAATATCGTCATCTTCATCCGCTTTGCCGATGATGACGAATTCACTAACTCATTCTATGATGTGGATCACATGTTCAACGACTCAACAGTGGGCTACTCCTCCATGAACAATTACTTCAAGGCGGCCACCTATAACCAGCTGTCCATTACCTCCACCTTCTACCCCATACCTGAAGGCAATACCATCCTGTCGTACCAAGACATCTACGACCGCAGCTATTTCGAGCCCTACAGCAGCACGAACCCTAACGGGTATGGCGATGGCGAACAAGCCGACCGTGAACACCAGCTGCTGGCACGTGCCGTGGAGGCGGTGGCAGACCAGATCCCTGAAGATCTTGATATTGACTATGATGATGATGGTTATGTGGATAATATTGTTTTTGTGGTGCGTGGCAATGTGGGGAACTGGAACGACCTCCTGTGGCCGCATCGCTGGTGCTTGTATGCAGCGAGCGCTTACATCCACGGCCATAGGGTATGGGATTTTAACTTGCAGCTGGCCGATGCCTCCTCCTATTTCAACACATCCGTACTCTGCCATGAAATGAACCACACACTCGGTGCCCCCGACCTGTACCATTATTACGAAGGCACCGACTTGACCTCGGTCTATACATGGGACTTGATGCACCAGAATACGAATCCTCCGCAGCACATGGGAGCCTATATGAAATATAGGTATGGTAACTGGATTGACAATATCCCCGAAATTACAGAGTGCGGCACCTACACCCTGCACTCACTCGGCTCTTCCGCCACCGATAACTGCTACAAGATCGCCTCCCCCAACGCCAACGAGTTTTTCGTCTTGGAATACCGCAACCTCACCGACCCCTTCGAGGGCACGCTGCCCAGTTCCGGCCTGTTGGTCTATCGTATCAACTCCGACTTTAGCGGCAATGCCAATTATGATGGGGTGGATGTGTTTGACGAGGTGTATATTTTCCGTCCCGGCGGCACCACGACGGAGAATGGTAATATCTACCAAGCCGCACTCGGCGCCGACTTGGGCCGTACCGAGATGAACACCAGCACCAACCCCTATCCGTTCCTGACAGATGGAACCATAGTAGGGGCGAGTGTTTTCTCCATTCAAGATGTTTCCGCCACCGGCGGCGAAACCATCACTTTCACCTTCTGTCCGCTGTCTATATCGGTGATTACCAGCGAAGTATCCGATATTACCACTACTTCGGCCACTTGTGGCGGAACGGTGGAGGTGGCCGACGACATTGAGGTGCTTTCTCGCGGCGTGTGCTGGAGTTCCTCCCCCAATCCGACCATCGCCGACAACATCACCGTTGATGGCAATGGCGTCGGCGGTTTCACCAGCAGCCTCACTGGACTGACGCCTGCCACTATGTACTATGTTCGTGCCTACGCCACCTATAATGGCGGTACAGCATACGGTGCGGTGATGGAATTATCTACCGAGTGTGAAGAGGTGGTGGTTACCGAAGACACCCCGTACCACGAAGGTTTCGAGTATTTCGGCATCTGCTGGGATGTGGAGCAGGTGGCCGGTAGCGCAGGCTGGCAGCTGGACACAGAAGGAAATGCCATAGAGGGAAGTGTTTGTGCAAGAGCTCCTTATACACCCGGGGCTCAGAGTGTTCTCATCTCCCCTGTGATGGATCTGTCGCAGATGCCGGCCCCACAACTCACATTCCAGCACCTGCAAGCGGCTTGGAACAGTTTGGTGGATGAACTGGCGGTCTATTATCGCACAGCGGATAATTCACCTTGGCAGCTGCTTGCCGAATATACCGAGGAGTATAGCTCCTATACGTTGGAAACCATCCCCCTGCTGGAAACTTCAGCCACCTTCCAGCTGGCCTTTCTCGCTACCGGTAACGATGGATGGTACGTCTTCTTGGATGACATCAATATCGTGCAGGGTTGCGACTTTACCGGTGCTTCCATCATCGGCGACACGGAGTTCTGCGAGGGCAGCTCCACCACGCTGACCGCACAGGGCGGACAAGACTACCTCTGGAATACGGGTTCCAATGAAGCCTCCATCCTTGTCACAGAGGCAGGAACCTATCAAGTCATCGCTTCCGATGAGCATGGTTGCAGCCAGACAGTTGAAGTTGAGGTCGTGATGTGGACTGCCGCTTCCAGCGAATTCTCCATCGTCACCGATGAGCCGAGCTATACGTGGAACGGGGAGACCTTTATCGCTTCCGGCGATTATTCGCAAACCCTGCAAACCATTCACGGCTGCGACTCTATCGTCACCCTGCACCTCACCATCACCGCCGGAGTTGGAGAGTGGAACGGCTGCACCTTCAACATCTATCCTAACCCCACTGCCTCCATCCTGAATGTGGCCTTCTCGATGGGGGATATGAACGCGAAAAATGTTGATGTTCAGCTGCTGGATGTGTATGGCAGATGGTTAGATGTCGTACAGGCGAATAATGATACCATTCAAATTGACCTGTCGGCATACGCCAGCGGCGTGTATCTTATCCATCTGGTCGCCGACGGCCAAGTCGTAGGCGTGCGGAAGGTGGTCCGTCAATAATGAATGCTTTTGGGAGATATGAAAAAGGGACTTCCAACGAAGTCCCTTTTGTTATTTTACTCGAATAATGATTCGATGAGAGCTGCGTGCTTTTCGGTGATGAAACGCCGTTTGAGTTTGAGGGTGGGCGTGAGTTCGCCGGTGCTAACACCCCACTCGTAATCCATGAGGGCGAACTTCATCACACGCTCGGTCTCGCCGAGGGTGGCGTTCTTCTGGTCGGCCACCTTCTTGTACTTTTTCAGCACCATAGGATGCTTGATCATCTCTTCGTTGGTGGTGTAAGGAATCTCCTTCTTGGTGCACCATGAACGCAGGTCGGCAAAGTTGGGCACGATGAGGGCGGCGGCGAATTTCTTGTTCTCGCCAACTACCATGATATTGTCAATCAGAGAATCTTCAGCAAAGATGCTCTCCACGTGGGTGGGAACAATATACTTTCCGAAGGCGGTCTTAAACATCTCTTTCTTACGACCTGTGATACGAAGTTGTCCTTCCGGTTCGAAGGCCCCCATGTCGCCGGTGTGGAACCAGCCCTCCTCGTCGATGGCCTCCTTGGTCTGCTCTTCGGCATTGAGGTAGCCTTTGGTGAGACAAGCGCCACGGGTGAGGATCTCGCCGTCTTCAGCAATCTTCACCTCCACGCCAGGCAGCGGCTGTCCCACAGTCCCGAACTTCATGCCGTTTTTGAAGAAGCTGCTCACGGCGATGACCGGTGAGGTCTCGGTGAGTCCGTAACCTTCCAATACGGGCATCCCGGCTGCCCAGAAGATGCGGCACAGACGAGGCTGGATGGCTGCGCCACCCGATACGATGACATCGATTTTGCCGCCCATGGCATCCTTGAATTTGTTCAGCACCAACATTCTGGCGGTCTGTAGCGAGCGGTTGTAACTGCTGGTGCGCCCCTCCAACTCGTAGCGGCTGGCCACGTCATCGGCCCAGAAGAAAAGTTTTTTCTGCCGTTTGGGCAGCTTGCGCCCGGTGGCAACAAAACGATCGTAGAATTTCTCCAACAGTCGCGGCACCGTGGTGAAAATCGTCGGCTTCACATCCTGCAGGTCGGAGGCAATGGTGCCGATACTTTCCGCATAATAGATGGGGATGCCGAGATAGTGCCATGCGTAAATCATCATGCGCTCGTAGATGTGGCAGAGCGGCAGGTAACTCAACACACGGGTCTGCGCGTGCGTGGGCACGATGGGCAGGATGGCCTTGAAGTTGCTGATGATGTTGCGATGCGACAACTGCACACCTTTCATGGTGCCCGTAGTGCCAGAGGTATAAATGATGGTGGCGATGTCATCGGGTGTGATACGGTCGCGTATCTCGTTGAGATACTGAATGCTCGGATTGGCAATGCCTAACTCAATCACCTAGTTGAGGTGACGGTACCCCCGCAGGTTGCGGAAGGTATAGACATTGTCCTTCAGCTGGGGAATCTCTGAAAGAAGATTCTCAATCTTGCGAAGGATGTCCCATCCCGATACAAAAACCATCTTCACATCGGCATGGTGAAGAATGTACTTGTAGTCATTCTCGCTGATGGTGGGATAGATGGGGACATGGATGGCACCCAACTGCATGATGGCCATGTCGAGGAAATTCCATTCGGGCCGTCCCGCGCTGATGGAGGCAATCTTGTCGCCCTTCTTGATGCCCAACTGCATCAACCCATAGCTGATGTTATTGACAATGTTGACGTACTGTTTCGTACTATAATGCTTCCATACTCCGTTCTCTTTACCGCATAAAGCATCTTCCCTTGAAAAATGCGTGGCATAATGAGGGAGCAGGTCAAAAAGTCTGGTTACTTCCATGGTAAATGGAAACTATTTGACAATCAGTTTTTTAGTGGAAATGGCTTGGCCATTGACCTCGATGGAATAGAAGTAGATTCCAGCAACAAGGTTGGAGAGGTCGATGTTGGTTTTGCCAGAAGCGTTGTTGATGGGTTGCGCGATGACGCGGTTGCCAACAAGGCTGGTGATCACAATCTGTGCGTTATTGCCGATGGTGCGGCCTGCAAGGTCATACTGGATAGTGACGTTGGAGGTGGCAGGGTTCGGGTAGGCGTTGAACAGCTTTGCGGTGACGGGTTCTTCAATACCATCCTCACCGGTGACGTAATTCACTACGACTTCACGGGGGATTTCGTTGATTCTTTCGTCGTAGAATCTGTACTTCACGCTGGTCGTGCCGTATTGGTTGGCAGGATAATAGACAAAGTGGAACTGGTCGTTGGTGGAGCTTTCGCCAGCGGCCAAATTCAAGGTGAAGGGTGAAACCATGACGGACGGGTCAAAGCAGTTGCCCAAGCAGAACGTGTTGTAAGAATCGGGAAGCTCCGAAAGCACCTCTTTCGCCACCGTGATGTATAGAGAATCAGAAGTGTTGTTCTTTACACTCAGCCAAATCGTGCTCTCATCGTTCATCCTTTCAATAAAGAGATTCAGGGTGTCGCCGACTTCTTCGGCCTCATAGAATAGTTTGATACTCTGAGAGAAAGAGGCTGTTGCAAACAGGGCCAGTATTATGGTTAACGCTATCTTTTTCATAGTTATGAGTTTTAATATTTCACGTTGCAAAATTACATGTTTTTTCAATTCAAACATGATTATAGACAATAAAATTTTTTAATGGTTCAATATTTTTATTATTCACGAAAATCGTGTAAATTTGCACCCGCTAAATTTTCATATGTTACATTTAAAAATTGCTTGAAATGAAAAGAATATTGTTAATCTTGATGGTGGCTTCGCTTTGCGCATGCGGATGTAAGAACTCCAAAAATGTTGTTGTTGAACAGAAAAAGGATGAAGCAGGTGCCACTTATACCACCAAGCCGGCAAGCCTCACCGAAACCAAGTGGATGCTCACCCATCTTAATGCAGTTCCTGTGACCGACAGCCCAGAACGCCCATACATCATTTTTACGGGCGACCGTGTGACCGGCTCCTTGGGTTGCAACACTTTTTTCGGCACTTTCTATGCGAATAAAAAAGGAAAAATCGATATCGAATATACGGGCTCCACTAAAAAACTCTGCGATCAGATGGATGTGGAATATAAGTTTATCTCAGCCATGAAGTCCGAGAATATGTCTTATGTTTTGAAAGAAGACCTCCTCTTTATCTATGGTGAAAGAATGGATTCCGATGGTGTTAAGAAGAATGTTGAGATTATGCGTTTCAAGGCGGAAAAATAGGCGTTCGCCCCAAATTTACGATTATGAATCAGGAAGAAATTATTAGACAAAGTATCTTGGAGGATGTGGGCGATGGCGACCACTCTTCGTTGGCCTGCATTGATGCGGGGCGCATGGGGAAAATGAAACTGTTGGTGAAGCAGGACGGCATTCTTGCCGGTGTGGAGGTGGCTAAGCAGGTGCTCGCCATTGTGGATCCGACCATCACCATGGAGCAATTTATGCATGACGGCGATGCGGTTAAGGTGGGCGATGTGGCCTTCATCATCCATGGTCCTGTCAGGAGTATGCTCACTGCCGAGCGCACCCTGCTCAACTTCATGCAGCGTATGAGCGGTATCGCCACTACGGCACGCCATTACGCCGATAGGGTGGCCGGCACGCACGCCACCATCCTCGACACCCGCAAGACCACCCCCAACATGCGCATCTTCGAGAAGTATGCCGTGAAGGTGGGCGGCGCCTCCAACCATCGCTTCGGACTTTTCGACATGGTGATGCTGAAAGACAACCATATCGACTTCGCCGGCGGTATCGAACAGGCCATCGATAAAACCCACAGTTACCTGAAATCCAAAGGGTTGAATCTTAAAATCGAGGTCGAAACCCGCTCGTTGGACGATGTGAAACGCGTGCTGGCACATGGCGGTGCCGACCGCATCATGTTCGACAACTTCTCGGTGGAACAGTGCCGTGAAGCCGTGGGTATTGTAGCCGGACGCTGCGAGACGGAAGCCTCCGGTGGCATCACCGACGAAACGCTTCGCGCCTACGCCGAAACAGGTGTGGACTTTATCTCCGTGGGTGCCCTGACCCACCACATCAGCAGCCTCGACATGAGCCTGAAGTTCTGTAAAGATGAATAGTTTACCATTTTTTTAATATGAATACACAAAATGACGACCTCGCTGCAAAAAGCAGCCCCGTTGTAGAACCCCAAAATACAGAGAACGCTCCCGCAGCCGAACAACCCGCCGACAAGGCTTCCGAAGTATCGAAAAATGAGGAGAAGCCCAAGAAGAAGCGCAAACGCAAGCCGCTTCGTAAATCACTTAAGGTGCTGATTATCATAGCTGCTGTGCTGGTGGGGCTCTTCCTGCTCCTCGCCGCCATCATCTCGCCCGTAGCCCACTGGTATATCGAAAAGCACAGCAAAGACCTCTGCGGCCGTGTGGTGACGATGGACGACCTCCATATCAACCTCTTTACGGGTTCGGTGGAGATCGAGGGACTGGTGGCACTCGAGAAGAATGACAAGGATACCTGTCTGGCCTTCGACCGCCTGTTTGTGGATATGTCGTTGTGGAAATTGTTGGGTAAGACGGTGCAGCTTAATGAGATAACATTGGAGAAACCACTGGTGGTCATTGTGCAGTATCCGGGTCGTTTCAATTTCACCGACATCTGCGAGTTTTATAAAGATGACGATGACGACGATGATAAAGAAAGCACATGGGTGGTCGATTTGCGCAACATCAGTCTGACAGGCGGCAATGCCATTTACCGTGATGCTGATGTGGGAAGCCGTTTCGACCTCAAACAGCTGGCTGTCAAGATTCCCCGCATCTATTTCAGCACCGAGAAAACCGACTTTGGCATCGACCTGAAGTTCGACAATGGCGGAGGCCTCAACGTGAAACTGCTCTATGGCATGAAGAGCAGCGAGTATGACCTGTCGCTCGTGCTGACCGATTTTGAGCTGGATGCCATCGCTCCATATCTGCGTCAGTACCTCAATATAAATGATTTTGGCGGAAAACTCACGGCTAAACTTAACCTCATAGGCAATACTGACCATATCTTGGAAGTGGTGGCTAAGGGCGATGTGAAAATATCAGATGTGTTCGCCACCGACCAGAGCGACAAACGCCTCGCCGCAGTGCGCAGCATTACGTTGGAGGGCATCAATGCCGATACGAAAAAGTCGGATTATTACATGAAAAAGTTAGAGGTGGCGGGTGTAAATTTCGACTACGAGGTCTTTGCCGACCATCACACGTTCGACAACCTCGTGAAAGGCAGTTCCGCACCTGCGGATACGGTGCAAACCGTTGCCGACACCTCCAGCAGTTCGCCTCTGCATTTGCTTGTGGATGAGCTGGTGGTTACTGAATCTTCCCTCAACTATCTCGACCATACGATGCACCATGAGGTGAATGTGCCAGTGTCGAACATTGACATTCGCTGCATGCATTTCGACCCCGACGCGCCCATCAGCCTCGGTTTGAAGGCACTGGTAGGGGAGAGCGGCGAGCTGATGGCCAACTGCGACGGCAGCCTCACCGATTTCAGCAACATGAAGCTGAACGTGTTCCTCAAGAATTTCAAACTCACCTACGCTTCGCCGTATGCTGTGGAGTATTTCGCTTATCCTATCACCGACGGCGTGCTCTCGTTCGCCAGTACCAATACGCTGGTTAACAACAATATATCTAGCCAAAATAAGGTGGATATTTATAACTGTCAGGTTGATAAGAAATTAAAAGACTTCAAGGCGGAGTACAATATCCCGATGCGTGCGGCAGTTTATATCCTCACCGACCGCAAGGGCAACATTCAGCTCGACCTGCCCGTCTCTGGCAACATCAACGACCCGACCTTCTCGTACCGCAAGATTATCTTCAAGACTTTGTGTAACCTGATTGTCAAGGTGGTAACTGCACCGGTCGATTTCCTCGTGAAGGCCATCAACGGCGAACCTGACCTGTTCGACGATATGGCTTACGACATCCGTCCACAAGGGTTGGGAAGCGAATCGTCCGACCGCCTCAACAAGATTGCCGATGCCATGAAGGAGAAACCGGAGTTGCATCTTACTATTCAGCAATCTGTTGATATAGAGGAGAATATTAATGAATATGCGCTCTTCAATGCCCAAAAGGAATTTTATATGCAGAAGCATCCTGGCCAGCTGACGATGGAGGATTTCAACAACATCCGCGCCATCAAGCCGACCAACAAGGAGTTTGTGGATTATGTGAACAAACGTCTGGAGGGGAACACGTCAACACCCATCGACATTTATGCGAAGTGCGTGGCTCTGTATGACCACAAGGTGCTGCAACAGCAGATAGATGCCAATATCGAAAGAAGAAACCAGCAGATTGTCAATCACTTGGCTACGCAAGGTATTGGCCGCGACCGTGTGGATGTGCTGGGCTTGGGCGACAAGAAGACCCCAAAAGGAAAGACATTGGTGTCGTTCAGCGTGCGGATGCCGGAAGAGTAGGGGAGTTGAAAGTTGAAAATTGAGAACTGAAAACTATTTTACCCTAGTGCAGCGGGTGTCTAGCTGGTTGTCTTGGATGATTTTGTTCAGCTCCTTGGCGGCATCGCTGTAGGTGTGGCGCGGACCGCAGTCCCACATTTCCAATAACGGGTCTTTATCCAAAATTCTTTGGTACAAGTCATTAGGTACATTTTGCATCTTGGCGTACTCCTCGTAGGTGTAGGAGAGGAAGGCGATGTTGGGGGAGATGCCGCGGTTGTCGAGCCAGTAGCCGTCGCGCAGGGGCGTGGGTGTGGCGAGTTTGCCGTTGGTGTAGAGGTCGGTGGGGGCAGGGAAAAAGGTAATGCGGTTGTTGGCATAGCCCACGAACACGTTTTGGGAATAGTCGTTGCGCGTTTTGTAGATATAGGTGGGGGGTGATGCGACAGATGCAGGGGCTGTAGCCGGCTTTTGCGTTTGTGCCTGCGGGGCAGGGGTGTTGCTTTCTGCGGCTTTTTTCTGTGTGTGACAGCTAAAAAGAACGATGGAAAGTATGCTCAAAAGGATGATTTTTTTCATTTTTCTAAAATTTTGAATTGCGCTGCAAAAATACGATTTTATTTTCCAAAAAAAGTATGTAAATTTGCAGCCGATTTTTTTAACACTAAAAACCTTATACTATGGGTCGAGCATTTGAATATAGAAAAGCAAGAAAACTGAAACGTTGGGGGAACATGGCACGCGTGTTCACCCGTCTGGGAAAAGAAATCACGATGGCTGCCAAAGCCGGCGGTCCCGATCCCGACACGAACTCGAAACTGCGTCTGCTCATTCAGAACGCACGTTCCGAAAATATGCCGAAAGACAATGTGGAGAGAGCCATCAAGCGCGCTTTCGAGAAGGACACTTCCGATTATAAGGAGCTGGTATATGCCGGCACCGCGCCCCACGGCATAGCAGTGGTCATCGAAGCCGCTACCGACAACAACCAGCGTACCGTCGCCAACCTCCGCAGCTACTTCAACAAGCTCGGCGGCTCCTTCGGAAGCCCCAACATGCACGACTTCCTCTTCGACCGGAAGTGCAACTTTGTGGTGGCCAACAAGCCCGGTACCGACATCGAAGAGCTCGAACTTGAACTCATCGACTGCGGCTGCGACGAAATTTTCGTCGATGGCGACGACATCGTGGCTTACGCCGACTTCCAGAGTTTCGGTCCGATGCAGAAGTATTTCGAGGACAACGGTTTTGAAATCAAAAGCTTCAAATTTGAAAGAATTCCTCATGACCTCAAGAAACTCACCGACGAGCAACGCGAGGAAGTGGAGAAATTGTTGGAGAAAATTGAAGACGATGAGGACGTTACTAATGTCTTCACCAATATGGAGTAATCTCCTTCCAACCAGCCTATTAACCTTTTAACTTTTTCACCATGTATTTCTACAAATTCAGGGTCTATTACGACGAAGTAGAGGATTTTGTAAGGGATATTGAAATCCTTTCCAACGACAACTTCGAGAATTTTCACAAGATTCTGCTCTCCTCCATCGGTCTCGATGGACAAGAACTCGCCTCTTTCTATATCTGTGACTCCAAATGGAACAAGCAGAAGGAGATTTCGTTGATGGATATGGGCGATGACAGCGAGAAAGAAGATCCTGAATATGAGGAGGGTGACGAATTCTCACTCCGCTCCAAACTGCCCATCTCGGTGATGAAAGACTCGCTGTTGAAGGAGTTTATCACCGACCCGCACCAGCATATCATGTACGAATACGACTTCCTGAATCCGAAGGTGTTCTACATTGAGCTGCTGAAGGTGCTGACGGCTGAGGATGGCGTGGAATATCCGCGTTGCACCAACAAGGTGAAAGAGTTGCCGAAGCAGGTGAAACAGCAGCCACTGCCCAATCCCGATGACGGTTTCGACGAGTTGTTGGAAGAGGAGGATGATATGGGAGATGGTTTTGAAGAAGGTTATGATGATCTTGATTTGAACGGTTTAAGTGAATTTTCCGATATTTAGTCGTCCCACGCTGATCGTCATCGCGGGTCCGACCGCGGTCGGAAAGACGCAGTATGCCATTCAGACAGCCATAGAGCGCGAATCTGTCGTTATTTCGGCAGATTCGCGTCAGTTTTACCGTGAGATGAAAATCGGCACGGCGGCACCCACCGAGGAGGAACTGGCGCAAGTGAAACATTACTTTGTTGGGCATCTTTCCATACAGGATTATTACAGCGTGTCGCGGTTCGAGCAGGACGTGCTGGCGCTGCTGCCCGAACTGTTCGCCCGCTACGGCACGGTGGTGATGACCGGCGGCTCCGGCATGTACATCGATGCAGTATGCCACGGTATCGACGACCTGCCCGACCCAGACGAGCAGACCCGCAGCTATGTGCAGGAACTTTTCAAGCAGGAGGGGGTGGCCGGCCTCCGCGCCCAGCTGCGTCGCCTCGACCCGTGCTACTACGACCGCTGCAACCTCGCGGACCACAAGCGGATGATGCGCGCCATCGAGGTGTCGCTACAAACCGGACAGCCCTATTCCAACTTGTTGACCAACAATCGGAAACATCGTGACTTCGACATTGTGAAAGTCTGTCTGGCCCGTCCCCGCGAGGAACTTTTCGACCGCATCAACCGCCGCGTGCATGTGATGGTGGAGCAGGGATGGCTGGGGGAGGCCAAGGCGCTCTATCCCTATCGCCAGCTCAACGCCCTCAACACGGTCGGCTACAAGGAGCTGTTCGACTATTTTGACGGGAAACTTACCCTGGAGCAGGCCATCACCGACATCCAAACGCATACGCGCCGCTATGCCAAACGGCAGATGACTTGGTTCAAACGGGATGGGAGTTATCAGTGGGTAGATGTGTAAGGAGTTGATAGTTAATAATTAATAGTTAATAATTAATAGTTATTGGCTGAGGTGTTTCAGTCAGAATATTTTGATGAATTATGTTATTGGAAGAAATCAAGAATTATAAAATCTATTTGGCTTCGCAGTCGCCGCGGCGGCGGGAGCTGCTGGCGGGCATGGGGTTCGACTTTGAGGTGATGCCCACGCATGTCAAGGAGGTGCATCCTGAGGGGTGTACGCCGGCGCAGTTGGTGGAGCATCTCTCCCGCCTCAAACTCTCGGCTGTGAAGTTGGAGGATTTTCCGGAGAACGCACTTTTCATCGCTTGTGACACGGTGGTGGTGCTGGATGATGAGGTGTTGGAAAAACCTGAAAACGAGGAAGATGCATTCCGTATGTTGCATAGCTTATCAGGTCGTGAGCACGTGGTGATGAGTGGGGTTACGGTGAAAACCCGCCGTTATTGTGCCACCCGCCACAGCGAAACCCGCGTGCGTTTCCGCGCCTTCAGCGACGAAGAGCTGTGGTATTATATCCGCCATTACCGTCCGTTCGACAAAGCCGGCGCCTATGGCATCCAGGAGTGGATCGGCTATGTGGGGATGGAGGGCATGGACGGCTCGTTCTACAACGTGATGGGGCTTCCGACAGATGTGGTTTGGGATATGCTGCAAAATGCTGTAAAAGAATAATTTAAAAGAAATTTTTCTTTTATATAGATGTAGGCAACATTTTTTTTGTATTTTTGTAGATTGTAAAAATAGAGAAAGATTTTGGCTATGAATAAGCATATTGTCTATGTTCTTACTTGGGTTGTGGCTTTGTTTTGTATTGGTTTACAACCCGTTAAAGCGCAGAATGCCTCCACGCAAGGAACCGATTTCTGGTTTGCCTTCATCAACAATAATGGTAGCAACCCCACGCAGACCTGTCTGATTTTGTCGGCGGAGCGGGCGTGCAGTGTCATCGTGACGAACCCGAATACGGGTTGGCAGACCAGTGCGACAATCCCTGCCGGTGGTCGTGTGGACGTAGATATTCCGTTGGCACAGGGGTATCATTCCTCCACCACTGATGGTGTGGCCTACAACCTGGGTTGTCACGTGGTGGCCTCCGACACCATCTCGGCTTATACGATGAACTACCGCGATGCCTCTTTCGATGGCGGTCATCTGCTGCCGACCAGCACCCTGGGCGATGAGTATATGCTTGAGACCATTCCTCCTGGATTGAACGGCAGTGTGGCGATGCTGCTGGCCACGCAAGACAATACGGTGATAGAGGTCACTCCTTCAGCTCCCACCACCAACGGCTGGAGCGCAGGCAGTACGAATACCGTCACGCTCAATGCCGGACAGGTATATCAATTTAACACCACCAGTACTGACGGCACCTTATCGGGCACGCACATTCAATCACAGGACTGTAAGCCGATCGCCGTGTTCGCAGGAGGCAAGTGCGCACAGGCTCCGTCAGGCTGCACCTACTGCGACCACATTTACGAACCCATGATTCCCGTGATTTACTGGGGAAATCATTTCGCAGTCACTACTTCGCAGACCCGTACCAAAGATGTGGTGCGTGTGACGGCTAAGAATGCGGGCACCACGGTCACCAAGAACGGCACTGTAGTGGCCAACCTGAATGCGGGTGGCACTTACCACTTTGAACTTACATCCAGTGAGGGCTCTTGCTACATTGAGACCTCCGGTCCGGCAGTGTGCTACCTCTATATCACAGGGCAGAGCTGCGGTGGCGGTTCAGGAGACCCCTCCATGGTCTATATCGCTCCTATAGAGCAGAACATCAAGAAGATAACATTCGGAACATACGAGTATTCAGGCAATACTACCAATCACTTTGTGAATGTGGTGACCCGAACTGACAATGTCTCCTCGATGCGCTTGGATGGAAACGATGTGAGTGGACAGTTCACCACACTGACGGGAAATGCCCAATACTCTTTCGCCCGCATCTCTATCTCCCATGCCACGCACACCCTGCAATGCGACAGCGGTTTGGTGGCGCATGTGTATGGCCTCTACAATGTGACTTCGTATGGATATTCGGTGGGTTCGAGTGCTATCAACCTGACATCCAGCATGTATGTCAACAATGTCAATACAGTCGAGATTCCTGATAATCAGTTGTATTGTGTGAATCGCAACATTGATTTCGAAGTTCAGCTGAACTATCCCTACAACAATATTGAATGGGATTTCGGAGATGGCGCCACCAGCAACACGAACCCGACCTCTCATATTTATGATACCTGCGGATCCTATCATGTGACAGTAATTATTGAGCGTGTGGGGCAGGACAACTGCTACGGCAACATCTACGACACCCTTTACACCAATGTGAATTTGCCGCCGACTGGCACCATTCTGAGGTATGTACCGCTATGCGCAGGTGGAACATACGATTTCTACGGCGAAATTCTTGATGAGCCAGGCGTTTACACACATACTGTGGAGACAGGAAGCGATTGCGACTCCGTTATCGAGCTGCATCTCTCCATCGTACCCACCGACCCGATTCCCATTTACGCCTCCATTTGTCCAGGAGAGACGTATTGGTTCAACGGCCGAAGCTACAACCAGGTAGGCATCTATTACGACACAGTAGCCACTGCTGCAGGCTGTGACAGTATTGTGGAATTGCACTTGAATTACTCCACCATTCCGAGTGTGAATCTCGGCAGCGACAAGGTGCTATGTAGCAGTGCCGATTTCCCGGTTCTCTTGTCGCCGTCGGTTACAGGAGGTGGCAGCAATGCTACCTATGCGTGGAGCACGGGCGAGACCACCCGAACCATTGAAGCCCATCAGGCAGGCACCTATCAGGTGACGGTGACCAACGAGGCCGGCTGCTTCGGCTCCGGCAGCGTTGACATCCGCGTGCAGGCAGCGCTCACTTTGGAGATTGAGCAGACCGAGGATTTCTGTGACAATGGCGTTACCACGCTCGTCGCCCATACCAACGCTCCGCATTTGCAGTGGAGTACGGGCGAGAGTGCGAGCGAGATCGTCATACATGGTTACGGCCGCTACTATGTGCGCGCCTACGACGGCCCGTGTGAGGTGTCGAGCAATATCGACATTCCGCGCTGTCCCTTCAACCTCTATTTCCCCAACTGCATCACCGCCACCTTCGACGATGGCGTGAACGACTACTTCTTCATGTCGGATCCGAGCCTGGTGACCGAGTTCGAGATATGGATCTACGACCGTTGGGGCATGCTGGTATATCACTCCACCGACCCCCACTTCCAGTGGGACGGTACAGTGAACGGCAAGGTGGCCGCCAACAACGAGTTCTCATGGAGGGCTTTCGCCAAGCCGAAGACAGAAGATAAGAAGTACAGTTTCTTCGGAAGTGTGCTGGTATTGTAAATCATCAAGACGCTGCAAAGCGTCTTTTTTTATATTTGTTGAATAATATATGATGTTGGTTATAATAAAGTAATTGTTTATTGAAAATCTCAATTATTAATCATTAAAAATAAATTACTATGAAAAAGAAAATTTTTTTAGCAGTTTTTAGTGTGATGTTCTGTGTATCTGCCGCATTTGCGCAGGCTCCCTACAAACACAGTATCGGTGCTACTGTTGGCTCTATGCAGGCCTTTTCTTACAAGACCTTCGTGACCGACCATTTCGCTATCCAAGTGGATTTGGGTACCAAAATCACCCATACCGATGGTGAAAATATCAGAGGTATCAATATTTGGGATTTGGAGTTGAATCCGAATTTCATGTACGAGGGCAACTTCGTGGCCGGTCTCTATGGCTTTGCCGGTGGTGGTGTAAGCCTGGGGTATTCGTGGGATGCCTGGATGCCTCATTACCATTATTATAGTCATAATTGGGATTTAGGTAAATTCGGCATCAATGCCATTTTGGGATTGGAGTACAAACTGAATATCCCCCTTACCCTTCAGTTGGATTTCCGTCCTGGTTACGGTATGCTTTTTGGCGAAGAGTATTGGGGACGTGCTAACGTGTGGAACTACTTCGACTGGAGCCTGAATGCCGGAGTACGGTACACATTTTAGAGATTTGAGGCTCACTGACGCGAGCATCTAAAATTTGAAATTTTTGAAAAATATTGAACGGGGAATGCCTGCATTTCCCGTTTTTAATAGTATCTTTGCACCTCAATTCTAAATGACGAAATGATGGAAGATATTATCAGATTGTTGCCGGAGGCGGTGGCCAACCAGATTGCGGCTGGCGAGGTGGTGCAGCGGCCCGCCTCTGCTGTTAAGGAACTGTTAGAGAATGCGGTGGACGCGGGTGGCAAGAACATCCAGCTGGTGGTGAAGGATGCGGGCCGCACGCTCATCCAGGTGATTGATGATGGCAAGGGAATGAGTTTCAACGATGCAAGGCTCTGTTTCGAGCGTCATGCCACCTCCAAGATTCGTAGCGCGGAGGATCTGTTTTCCATTCATACTAAAGGATTTAGAGGCGAGGCTCTGGCTTCCATCGCCGCTATCGCCCATGTGGAGCTGAAAACCAAGCGGGCGGAGGATGAAACGGGCACGGTGGTGCTGATTGAGGGCGGTGAGGTGAAGGAACAGAGTCCGACCACCACGGCCAACGGCACCAGCATATCGGTGTGCAACCTTTTCTTCAACGTGCCGGCACGCCGCAACTTCCTCAAGTCAGACAACACTGAGTTCGGCTGCATCGAGGAGGAATTCATCCGGGTGGCCCTCATCCATCCCGACATCGCCTTCACCCTCTACCACAATGGCAAACTTACCTACCAGCTCAAAGAGGGCAACTTCAAACAGCGTATCATCGGCATCTTCGGCAGTCATTTCAACGATAGAATTTTCCCCATCGAGCAAGAAACCAACTATATCAAAATTACGGGATTTTTGGGGAAGCCCGAATCGGCCAAGAAGAAACGGGCGGAGCAGTATATGTTTATCAATCACAGATTTATAAAAAATAGCTCGCTGCATTTCGCCATCGAGTCGGCCTACGAGCAAGTGCTGCCCGACGGCACGCATCCCCTCTACTTCCTCTCCATTGAGCTGGATCCGGCCACGGTGGATGTGAACGTGAGTCCTACCAAAGTGGATATCAAGTTGCAGGACGACCGGGTGGTGTATGGCTTCCTCTTCGCCGCCGTGAAGAAGGCGATTGGCGAGTTCTCGCTGATTCCGCAGTTAGACTTCGACTACGACACGGATCTGGATCTGAACAACGTGCCGCAAAACGGTCCGATACGGGTACCGCAGGTGTCGTTGAGCCCGGGTTACAACCCGTTCAACAGCTTCTCGAATCCCCGTTCCACCTACCAGCAGCCGAGCCACCATTCCACAAGCGCTAATCCCGATTGGGACAGTTTCTTGAAAGGGATTAAAGAGACGGAAGTGACGGTTGCCCAGCCCGAAGAGCAGAAGGTAATGCAGTTTGAAGACTCGGCACAGGATATGCTGGCGGAGGTTACCTCTTATATTGTGGTACAGAAGCGCTATCTTTTTGTCTCATTGCAAGATAAGATGCATGTCATCGACATTGTACGGGCAAATGAGCGCATCATTTACGAAAATTATCTCCAGGCGCTCAAGGACCAGCCCGTTACTGTGCAGCAGTCGCTCTTCCCAGAGACGGTGGTGCTGAGCGGTGCGCGTGCCGAACTGCTCACCGAAATTCGTGGCGACCTATTGAAGTTAGGCTACGACATCGAGCCGATGGGTGGCGGCAACTTTGCGGTCAATGGCACGCCCCACGATGAGGAAGCCGGCGACATGCAGACAATGGTGGAGAATCTGCTGGACGAATATCAATCTCACCTCATCTCGCACCGTGCTGAACGCGACAAGAACTTGGCTCTCAGCCTCGCCCATCAGAAAAAGGCGGTGATGAAGCCGCTGTCTAACCTGCAGGAAGTCAATCATTTCTTGCAGCAGCTGTTCGCCTGTCTGCTGCCTTCCATCACCCCGTCGGGCAAGAAGGTTTTTGAAGTAGTGGATGTGGAGAAGATGTTCTAATATTGAGAATAAGTATATCACTTACTTTCAATAAGTTTCTGCAATTCTTCCATCTTCTGTTCCAGTGATTTCTGGTTGTCGGCGATGGCCTGTTCCATCTTGTTGAGTTGGGCTTTCACGTCATCGTTGTTGTCGGCGGCCAGCGCGTCCACAAAAATGGAGTTAATCAGCGACATGCCGATGATACCGCCACCGATGAGTAGCAGGCAGAAATAGATTCGGATGAGATGCGACCAGACCGCAGGCAAATGTCCCGCCACAGCATTGGGTATTTCGTACCATCCTTCAACGGTGAAAAGCTGGAAGACAGCATAGATGGCATCAAGCGGGGTGGCGAAATATTGGGGAGCTGCCTGTCCGAACAAAGCACTATTGAACATGGCAATCACCACAATGATAATAAAATAGCCGATCAGGAAGCCGGCAGACTGTCGCAAGGCCAACTTGAATCCCTTCCAGATCTCCTTGATATTGGGGAAATGGCGTACGGTACGGAAGGACTTGAACACTCGCAAGGCTCTCAAAGTGATGAGGATACTCATGTTGCCGGCTGCGGGCAGGAAGTACACCAGCACGGCGGGCAGTGTGAGCAGAGTCACCGAACCGTCGAGGATGTTCCAACCGTCGCGCCAATAACCCTTGAATCCATATTCGCGGTGTTTCACCACCATCTCCACAACAAAAATCAGGGTACACAAAGTGTCGATGATGCCCATCGCAACATTCTCAATGCCGCAACCTTGCAGGAAGATAACCAGCACATTGAGAATCACCACGCAAAGCATAGCTTTCTCGTTAAGGAATAGTTTTCGCATAATCAATATTAAAGATTCAACATTAAAAATTCTATCATCACTGATATTCAGTGGTTTATACACTGAAATGGAGATTGCAAATATACAACCGAATTTTTATTCTTATATCGCATCCACGGTCACCATAATTCCAAGGATGGCAAATGGGATGAAAGCGAACTTGAAGCCGTAGCCGAAGGCGCTGCCCACATAGTTTTCAAACAGACCTGTTTTCGATTTGATCCAGAACCAGCGGGGCGGCACTTCGTATTTCCATGCCAAAAGTCCGAAAATGAAACCTACGATGAAGCATCCCAGACTGCCCCAAAGGCAGAGTTCAAACGGGGCGTCGTCAAGTCCCCATCCCATACCAATGATTCCTAAAATGGTGACGATGGGCAAAAGGATGTTTATGAACCAAATAAGTACTACCATGATTTTTTATATTTATTCTATAGATGTGCAAATAACTAATTGACATAGTCCCCCATGCCGAAATCGTGTCCTCCGGCCGGACGCGTAAGCATTTCCGGAGGAACGGGTTTCTCAACGCTGGACTCAATATTGCGGTTGATGACATCCGCAATGGTTTTGGCAGAATACAATTTCTTTGAATCCAAGATATTTACCTTTGATTCAAATCTCAATGCAAAAGCGTTTGGCTGTTTGATGAAGTGGACTATATTTGTCTTTGGATTCAGAGCGTAGTACTCGTTTTTGTCACAATGATATTCGAGCTTTTCCTCCATTTCACGGGACATATCCTTATACAGCTGCTCAAACAGTTCGGTATTGCGAATCCTGATGTGGGGGTCGTCGTAAGCGGTATCGTGCTTGGTGGAACTATAGCAGAAGTGCAGTTGGTGAGGACGCGACATCGGCCCGACACTCGCCACCATCACAATGGCCCAACTGTCATCCCCTCTCGACAGACTGTCGATATCATCTAAAAATAGCTGCATATTGGGACAACTATCTTTCTTGGCGATATTGTAGTAAGTCACCGGATTGTCGGGGTCAACCTCTATCTCTTTGGAAACAAAGTTGAACCCACCGATTTTGGCAATGTGGTAGGCATACCAGCTGCTGACAGGTTCCGAGGGACCGGAAGTGCAGATGATGGTGACTTTTGAATTCCGGTCAATGCAGCAACCGTAGGGGCGGTTTTTGAAATAGTTGACCACTACAATTTTATCTGCGGGATCGTCCTGCTTGTTGAAAGAATCGGCTAAATTGTACAGATGAAGGCAGTCAGAATTCTCGATGGCTTCAATGATATCGTTTTCCGGAATGAACTTTCTTGTTAAAATACTGTTCAGAGATTTGTAGGGGGGAACATGAAAAAAGTTGGTGTATTGCTGCTCCTTCTCAAATTTGAAGGAGTGGACAATGCGGCTGATGTTGTCCTGTATCTTCTTCTCATTTTGCTCCTCTTCCATCACCTCGGTGAATCCCGAGCCGATGAGGCCTGCAGGCACGGCGAACATGGCAATGCCGAGCAGTCCGACGATGAATGCGATGACTTGTCCCACCGGGGTGATGGGTGGATAGACGCCATACCCGCCAGGATCCTGCACATACTGTATGAAAGGCCATATCAGCGAGTACCAGCCGTTGCTGTAAGCTTCCGGCTGCGCCTCATGTTCCACAAAAAACAGAATGAACGAAAGAATCAACGAGACAATGACGAGGAACTGCATGGAAACCAGCAGCTCGTTTTTCTTCGACCGGATGGCACTGGTAAGCAACTTGAACGAGTGCATATAACGAAACACCCGCAACAAGCGGGCCACCCTCAATCCCTTAAACACCATAGTGGGCACGGGCATGAAGAAACCCAAATAGAACGGATAGGTGGAAAGGAAGTCAATGAGGCCGTAAAAACTGAAGCAGTACCGCACCCGTCCTCGGAAACCTTTGTACTTGGGGTCGAGCATGTCGGCGTTCCAGATGCGCAGGGTCACTTCTATCGTGAAGAAAATCTGCGTGATCCAGTCCACCACCTTCAGTACAGGTTCGTACTTCGCGGTTACAGAGTCGAAGGTGGTGAGGAATACCTCGATGGTGCTGAGCACGATGAAGCCGATAATGACATAATCGACGATGTTGTGCCATTGCTTGGTGTGCAGGTTGTCGTCGAAGACGCGGTTGAGTTCCTGCTTGAAGCTCTTGATTTTTGGGTTCATACCTACTTATTTTGTGTTATCCACTAGAAACCATATATGCAAGAACCGATCAGGAATGCGCCCACATAGGCGAGTGTCTCAGTACCATCGTTCAAGTAATGGTTCGAAATAAAGGCCACGCCGGTAACCAGCATTACAATGAATACAATCAGTAGAATAAGAATTGAGTTTTTCATTTTTATTGTTATTTGCGTTTCGCTCTCTCCCGCTCCCGTTTCAGGGTCTCGTTGGTACGCTCAATTTCGCGTTTGAGGCTCTCGATGCGGCGGTCGTGGCTGGCCGCGCGGTCGATTTTGCTTTTGCGGTAGCTGGCCTTGCTGCTCGGAGTAGAGGCTCTCTTGACCAGGTCGGCATAATGCGCGTTGTCTTTTTTCTTGGCTTCGCGCTCTTTGGCCATATCGGCCCGCAGATCGATGAGGCGCTTGCGGTAATATTCTACGCTCATGGTGATTGGGTTTTAATAAAAAGCCGACAGCAAGTTGCCCTGCTGCCGGCTCGCATGTGAAATCAAAAATTATTTGGCATATTTAGCCTTGAGGGCTTCCATGTCGGCTTTCTTGGCCTGCTTCGGAATTTCGGGCAGTTTGGCGAGGGTCATCTCGTCAAGGGCCAGTACCCAGTCGTCAGCGGAGGCGACCTGGACTTTCAGGCCGAAGTTGGTCATCATGTCCTTCTCGAAGCCGCCGACGGTCTTGCTGCCGCGGCACTCGTAGCTGCCGGTCTTGGTGGCGATTTCGCTCACTTTCTCGCTGCCGGTGAGGAGCTTGTTGCCCTGGTACACGCGCAGTGTGCCGCCGAATTCATCTTTGAAGTT
Source organism: Bacteroidales bacterium (assembly GCA_017962845.1). Taxonomy (GTDB): domain Bacteria; phylum Bacteroidota; class Bacteroidia; order Bacteroidales; family WCHB1-69; genus UBA1756. The sequence continues at coordinate 112,139 of JAGCUN010000035.1, forward strand.
CTTGCAAAGGGTTGACACCAGAAGGCGTCCGTCAACTTTAATTTCCATAGTTTGAATGTTTTTGGTTAATAATAAGGTGAATTTAAAAGATTATTTCCCGTTGATGAAGTCTACTAGTTTGCTGCCGAGCTGCTGGGTGTTCCATTTGGGATCTATGGTGAAGCCCATGGACTTTGCCAATTCTCGCAGGGCGGCTATGGCATTAGGACACGTTTCGCCGCCTTTGGTGACCACTACCTTGCTGTCGGGCAGGATGCCGACGACAAAACCATTGGCACTGGCCGATTTCTTGAAATTGCCAGCAGGGGTGGCCGATGCGGCTTTCGCTACGGAAGGTTTCGTGTCGTTCTTGAACCGGAAATACTTTGCCTGCTTGTCTTTTGCTTGGTTGAACTTGCGCCAGTGAGCAAGCAACAGACAAAGATACTCTGCATCGGAAGTGCCTTCGAAAGGATTGCAATTTTCTCTCGTATATAATTCCACTACCGCTGTATTGAAATCAAATTGAGGTTTACCACTCTGTTTGTCAACACAATTAAAACCTTTTTTTACGGAAACCTCTTCTATCATTCGTTTTTTATAATCTGCATCTTTTTCGTAGAATTTGCCCTCCTCTTTTTCATCGGGTTTTGCATTCAATCCGAGGTTTTGGACAAACTCCACATAATCATTGCGGCTTAGCAGCAACGACAAATTCCCGCCATTGAACTTGCCCATCCGCCACAGGTAGGCATCCAAGATGTCGAATTGCTGGTATTTGCCATTGAACAACCCCTTGCCGTCAAACAATAATTCTCGAACTTTGTTGAGTGCCTGCACATAGCCTTCTATATTGTCATCAATGCCAGTCCACTGCGCTATACCCAACATTTTGCACACGGTGGGGTATGCCTCCAGCGCCAGACTGTCGTAGATGGGGAAACCGAGTGGATATTTTTTCCGTGTTTCCTCATTACTGTATAAAGTATAGTAGGCATACTTGCTTAGCAGAGACATCTGCTTGCTGCCTTCCGAGAGGTTTTTCTGGATGCCGAATGGCTCTTGGAATAATCTGTGTTCATCCGTCCCTGTTCCGCAAGCGATATCATAGAAATACTGTCTCGCTCCCTCCTCTGTTTCACCAAGAAGATGATAAATCTTGTCCGCCATTTCCTCGAAGGAGAAATAACTGTAGGCGGCATTGGTGGAATAGAGCGAATCGATGACCACCAGACGCAGCATGATAGTGCCGGTATTGTATTCCTTGCTGGACTTAAATAGTTCACTGATCAGCAGTTTCTGGTCATTATATGTAGCCTGCTGCAGAGAAGGGGCCTCTTTGTCCAACTCCATCTCTGCAATGGCACGCATGACCGCAAGAATTTGCGCTTTGCTCTCCGTATCCATGGTCATCTTATTTTACATCCTGCATAAGACGGACGGAACGCCCCTTATGCTTATGATAAACGTTAGCTTATTTCCACTCCCCTTTCTTGCAGCCGTCGGCTTCGCATTTCTTGTTGAGGGCTGAGAGGGTCAGCTCGTCGTTGGAGCCGCTGGTATAGTAACGGCTTCCATCTTTGGCAGTATAGCACACTTGGGCATAGAGGCCAAACACGGTGTCAAACTCTTTCTCCAAACTTTTTACCTTCTTGTTGCCACTGATGGAAATATCTCCACCTGAATCGGCACGCCGCACCGAGGCTAACGTCTTGTCCACATTAATGCCACTGATATTCTCGCCTTTGGCTACAGCTTGACGGGTATAACTGTAGCAAATCTTCAACCGCAGGTAAGGGAAATGCTTGTTGAATTCTTTCATCAGCGTACCAATTTTCTTGTTCCCAGTCACCGATAGTTCGACGGCGGTTTTTGCTGGGGGGGCTTTCTTTACGGCGGGTTTTGCCGCAGTGGTGGTTTTCTTCACGGTGGTTTTTGTTGCCGTTGCGGTTTTCTTTACGGGTGCTGCTTTCTTGGCTGCCGGTTTGGCGGCAGTGGTCTTTTTAGCCGCAGGTTTTGCAGTGGTGGTCTTCTTGACCGCAGGCTTGGCGGCAGGTTTCTTGGTGGTGGTTGCCATAATAGTTTTGATTTAAGGGGTTTACAAATAATTCTCCTTTATCTTAAAAAGGCGGGCTTTCACACCCGCCTTTGGTCGGCCATTATGCTTATTTGAATAATCGTTTAATTCTGTTCACCAGACTGTTCTGGGCTTTGCGGGCCTTGGCCATGCGGGCTGCGGCTGCCTTGCCCTCTTTGGTGCGCTGGTCCAAGTGGCCGTCGGCACGGCGCTTGGCTGCAGTGGTGCTTTTCTTGACAACGGGTTTCTTCGCTGCCTTCTTCTGGGCTTCGCGGGCTTTCTTCGCGCGCTCCACCAACTCTTTGTATTCTTTGGTCCGTTTATCGACCTTGCCGGATGCTGTTTTCTGTAATGCCATAATCGTAAGTTTTTTATGGTTATTCTTCAATGATTAAGTCTTCTTCCTCGTTAACATATTCGTCGAGGATGGCGGTGGCGGCGTCTTCGTCCACTCCCAGGATGTCGGCAAAGGCGAAGAAGTTATCGACCTCGTCTTGTGCGAGGAAGGAGTCGGCGCACATCAGCTGGAGGCAGAGCGACAGGATGCCTTCGCCCTCTCCGGCAGCCACCTTTTGGGCAGCTGTTTCCAGATAGTTGGCGAGCGCGTCTTCGTCCATGTTTTCTGTGGCCTTGATTTCCGCTTCCAAGGTGGCGTTCAGCGTGGGCACTTCCAGCCCTTCGGCCAGGTCAGACACAAACTCTTTTTCAAATTCATCGTATTCTCCGTCGGCCCAAACTGCCGCAGCGAGAAATGATGAGAGAATTTTCGGATCAGTTTTCATACTTTTAATTTATTGTTGATTAATAGTTTAAAGTTAATAATTGAAATTTGTCGATGCTTATTCCACCACCACAAATTCGGTTCTGCGGTTCTCGGGAGCCATGGGGTCGTCGGTGTTCTTCAGCTGGGTGGAGCCCAATCCGACGGCTTCGAGACGGCTCGCGTCAACGCCTTCGTTGCTGATGAGGAAATCCACAGCGGCTTGGGCGCGGCTTTCGCTCAGTTTCTGGTTGAACTCAGCATCACCCTCCGCACTGGTGTGGCCTTCGAGGCGCAACTTGACTTGCGGGTTCTTCTCCATCACCTTGGCCAAATCGTGGAGCACAAACTTGGCGGCTTCGGGAAGGTCAGCCTTGCCTTTCTCGAACTCAGCAGCGTTGAAGTTCTTTTCAATCTCCTCGATCTGTTGCAGAAAAACGGTATCGTGCACCACCGTCACCACCTGTTTTTCCTGGGTGATTACTTCCGGTTGCTTGTTGCAGCCGCGAGCGAGCAGGATGGCCAAAATGGCGATGACAACTACTGCCGCGATAAGAATCCACAGCCACATTTTCGACTTGGCGGGGGCAGCGGGCGCGGGCGGAACGTAGCCGTTGAGGTATTCCAAACGGAAGGAACCCTTTTGTCCGAAACCCTTGTCGGCGGCCTCAAATTGTGCCACCTCGATGCCATATTGCGCGGCATGGCTCACCAGTCGGTCGAAGCTGGGCTTGGTCCACATCTTGACCACAGCCACCTGGCTGCCGTCGCCCATGGTGAGCAGCTCATCCTCTTTCTGGAAAAAGCCGTCCCAATTGGCGTCCGTGCCTTTCTCGCCTGCTTTCACAAAATTCTTCTTCACTCCGCTATCGGGATTCAATTCATCAGGGAAAGCCTTCTTGATGTCTTCCATTGTTGCCTGCGGATACATGACCATGTAGGCGTGCATGATGCCCAATGCGGTGCGGTTCTGGGCCTTGCCATAAACGCGAACTTTATTTACCATAATATTTTTTTTAGTTAATAATCTAAGGCTAAATAATTTGCAAATATCCGACAAATTGACGTGTTTAACAAAAAACTACGCCCATTGTTACTTTGCATCCTGCCTATTATTACTTTGCAAATTCTCGCCGTGGTATAATGCGCTCAGGTCGGCGAAGAAGTCGTGGTGGAGGATGCAGGAGATTTTCATCAGTGTGTCGGTATCGATCCAGCGGCGAGAGAAGATGAGATAGACGTTGTTGCGGTGGCAGTTGAGTTGTTTCGCCAGCCATGAGACCTTGATCCCCTTCTGGGTAACCTGTTCTTTGATGAGATTGCCAATATGAAATGTGTTCTCAGGCATGCGGGAGGAGGTCTTGATTTGCGCCTGCAAAAATACAATCATTGTAGTCAGGGGCTCTGGTTCTTTTTGGTTCTTGTTAAGATGGGTTGTATAAATAACTATGTTTCAGGGTGATGATGCATTGTAACCATATCAATCCTGTCATAATTCCTTTTTTTTTGAAAGTGTCAACCACAGCATAAAAAAAGCGTGGAACCTATTCCTTGCTTGACATCCGGGTTTCCACGCCCACTCATCTAACAAGTCATTCCACGCCGTAACAATTACGGCATTAGCAACTTATCCTTGATGAGTTTGTCCTCAAAAGAGGACGCTGTGGAAATTGGATGTCAAGGACAGCTACAAACGCTATCTAATATGTATTGGGTTGTTGGTTAGTGTATTATATTCCTGTTTTGATTTTTCGTTAAACAACTGATGATTTAAGGGTGCAAAGATACAATAATATCTTGTAACCGATGCCATTTTCTGAAAAAGTGGGACAAAGTATTCGTTGAAAAAATGACAACGAAGTGGTGTTTATTCGTTAAAAAAAAAGCAGCGATAGGGCACTAATTCACTGGAAATTCGTACTTTACAAAGAAAATGCCATAACGAACTTTTCGTCACGAAAAATTCGTCACGAAAAGTTCAACATGTTTTACAACCGTTTTTTCAGCCTATGGCTGGCCAATACACCCTTACTTCCTGACCTTTACTTTCACGCTCAAGCCATCGGTGATTTCGAAAACTTCACCCTCCACACCGGCCTTGATTTCCAGCGAGGTACAGAGCGTTTCCGTTTTGATGTAGTCGGCGAAGGTGGTGAAGGCCTTGTCGAGTTGCGGATGGTTTTCCACCTCGATGGTGATGCGGTCGGAAACGTCCATGTTGGAGTCCTTGCGGTAGTTCTGGATACGGTTGACGAACTCGCGGGCGTAACCTTCGTTGAGCAAATCTTCCGTCAGCTCGATGTCGAGGGCCACGGTGAGCGCATCCTGGTTGGCCACAACCCAGCCCGGAATGTCTTCCGCCACAATCTCCACATCCGTCACGTCAATGGTCACCTCCTGTCCGTCAATGTTCAGCACGGCACTGCCGTTCTTCTCGATGGCGCGGATGTCGTCCTGACTGAAGGCGGTGATGGCGGCGGCCACCTGCTTCATAATCTTGCCGCACTTGGGTCCTAACTTCTTGAAATCAGGCTTGATACGTTTTACAAAGATACCGGCTTCGTCGGAGACGAACTCTACCTCCTTCACGTTGACTTCGTGCAAGATGAGGTCTTTTACCTTCTCGATCTGCTCCTTCAAGTTGGAGTTCTCCACCACAGGAATCATGATCTTGGCGAGCGGCTGGCGCACGCGGAGGTTCGACTTCTTACGCAACGAAAGAATCATGGAGCAAAGTTTCTGGGCTAACTGCATACGCTCTTCGAGCGGCTTGTCAATCAGCTCTTCGTGAACTTTCGGATAGTCGGAAAGGTGGATGGAGATGACATCCTCGCGGTGGGTGATGCTGTTCAGGTCGAGGAAGAGCTTGTCCATGAAGAACGGCGCGATGGGCGAGGCGATCTTGGCGATAGTCTCCAAGCAGGTGTAAAGGGTCTGATAAGCAGACAGTTTGTCCTTGCCTTCGCCTTTCCAGAAACGGCGGCGGCAGAGGCGCACGTACCAGTTGCTCAGGTACTCGTTGACAAAATCTTGGATTTCGCGACCGGCTTTGGTCGGCTCGAAGTCGGCGTAGCACTCGTCGCAGTGTTTCACCAGCGTGTTGAGTTCGGAGAGAATCCAGCGGTCGATTTCGGGACGCTCGCTGTTCGGGATGTCAGCCTCCTTGTAGTCGAAACCGTCGATGTTGGCGTACATCGCGAAGAAGTTGTAGGTGTTGTAGAGCGTTCCGAAGAACTTGCGCTGCACCTCGGCAATGCCTTCGGGATCGAACTTGAGGTTGTCCCACGGCTGGGCGTTGGTGATCATGTACCAGCGGGTGGCGTCGGGACCGTATTTCTCGATGGTGGCAAACGGGTCAACGGCGTTGCCGAGACGTTTCGACATCTTGTTGCCGTCTTTATCCAAAACCAAACCGTTGGAAACCACAGTTTTATAAGCCACGGAATCGAAAATCATCGTGGCAATGGCGTGGAGGGTGAAGAACCAACCGCGGGTCTGGTCAACGCCTTCTGCGATGAAGTCGGCCGGGAAGTTCTTCTTGAAAATATCCTGATTTTCAAAAGGATAGTGCCACTGACAGTAGGGCATGGCGCCGGAGTCGAACCACACGTCGATGAGGTCGGTCTCGCGGGTCATCTTCTGACCGCTCGGGGAGACGAGGAAGATCTCGTCCACGTAGGGACGGTGCAGGTCAATTTTGTCGTAGTTTTCTTTGCTGAAATCGCCGGGCACGAAGTCCTTGTAAGGATTCTCTTTCATGATGCCGGCGGCGACGGCCTTGTTGATCTCGTTCACCAACTGTTCCACGGAGCCGATGCAGATCTGCTCTTTCTTGTCTTCGGTGGTCCAGATGGGCAGCGGGGTGCCCCAGAAGCGGGAGCGCGACAGGTTCCAGTCCACGAGGTTCTCCAGCCAGTTGCCGAAACGGCCGCTGCCGGTGGCGGCGGGTTTCCAGTAGATGGTCTTGTTGAGCTCGATCATCCGATCCTTTACAGCCGTGCTCTTGATGAACCAAGAATCCAGCGGGTAGTACAGAATCGGTTTGTCGGTGCGCCAGCAGTGCGGGTAGTTATGGACGTGCTTTTCAATCTTGAACACTTTGTGTTCGCCCTTGAGCCACAGACAGATGGTCACGTCGAGGTTTTCGGTCTCGGGCGTGGCGGCGGGGTCGTAGTCGTTTTTCACGTAGCGACCCTCAAATTGGCTATAGAGGTCTGCATTGACCTGATTTTTCACAAATTGCGGGTCGAGTTCGCTCATCAGGAAGAACTTGCCGGTCTTATCGACCATCGGCTGCGGGTTGCCGGCTTTGTCGATGAGCAGCATCGGGGCGATGCCGGCGTCGGCGGCCACACGCTTGTCGTCCGCACCAAAGGTGGGGGCGATATGCACGATACCTGTACCGTCCTCGGTGGTGACATAGTCGCCGGGGATGACCTCGAAGGCCTTGCCGTCGGGACGCATGAACGGGATGAGCTGTTCGTATTGGATGCCGACGAGTTTTTCACCCTTGATTTCGCCCAAAATCTGGAACGGGATGTTCTTGTCGCCGGGCTTGTAATCCTCGAAGGCGAGGTCTTTGTTCTTCTCGGGGAAGAAGTTGCCGACGAGCGGTTTGCCGAGGATCACCATGATGGGATCTCCGCTGTAGGCGTTGAAGGTCTTGACCAGCACGTAGTCGATTTTCGGGCCGACGGCGAGGGCGGTGTTGGACGGAAGGGTCCACGGGGTGGTGGTCCAGGCGAGGAAGTAGAGGTTGTTGGGCACGCCCTGTTCGCCGATGAACATCTGCACGTCGGTGGAGAGCACCTGGTCAGTGCGCACCTTGAACTGGCCCACGCAGGTGGTGTCCTTCACGTCGCGGTAGCAGCCGGGCAGGTTGAGCTCGTGCGAGCTGAGGCCGGTGCCGGCGGCGGGGGAGTAGGGCTGGATGGTGTAGCCCTTGTAGAGCATCCCTTTCTTATAAAGTTCTGAAAGCAAATACCATACAGATTCGATGTATTTGTTGTCGAAGGTGATGTACGGGTTTTCGAGATCAACCCAGTAGCCCATCTTCTTGGTGATGTCGTCCCACATATCCTTGAACTGCATCACATTCTGGCGGCAGGCCTTGTTGTATTCCTCCACGGTGATGGTTTTGCCGATGTCCTCTTTGGTGATGCCGAGGGCTTTTTCCACGCCGAGTTCCACGGGCAGACCGTGGGTGTCCCAGCCGCCCTTGCGGCCTACGTATTTGCCTTTCAGAGTCTGGTAGCGGCACACGATGTCCTTGAGGGAGCGGGCCAGCACATGGTGAATACCGGGCTTACCGTTGGCGGACGGAGGTCCTTCGAAGAAGACGAAGGATTCAGCGCCTTCACGTTGTTTCAAACTTTGTGCGAAAACGTCATGGTCTTCCCAATATTTCTGCATCTCCTTGCCAATGTTCGACAAGTTAAGTCCGCGATATTCAGTGTATTTGCCCATAATTTAATATTTGAAAAATCAAGCCGCAAATATACGATTTTCTTGGCAATTGGGATTTGAGTTTTTTATTAGATTTCTAAGTTTACATACGAGGGATTGGAGTGTCAGTTTTTTGAAGATGAATAATTGGCGAATTTTTCATAAAAAACATTATTTTTGCAAAATAAAATTCTAAACTTGAAACCATGAAAGCGATTACCACCTTTCTGTCTGTAATTCTGCTACTTAACATAGCAAATGCCCAGGATACGGTCAAGACATATTGGAACAACCAGCAGCTGAAATCTATCGGACTGGCCAACGACACCATTGAAGAGGGCGTCTGGAAATTCTACCACCCCGACGGACGGCTGATGATGGAAGGCAAATATCTGCACGGCAAAAAGGTCGGTCTGTGGAAAGCATGGTACGAGAGCGGCCAGCTTTCACAGGAGTATTACGCCGACAACGGTTCCTTCAAAAGCTGGTACGCCAGTGGAAAGTTGGAGTCGGAGGGATCCATGAAAAACAGTCTGAAAGATGGTAACTGGACTTTTTATTATCCTGATGGACAGGTATATAGAAAATGCTCCTACCTTCAAGATAATCTGAATGGTCCGTTGACCGACTACTACGATGGTGGAAACAAATCGTTTGAAGGCACTTATGTGGACGGGAAATTGAACGGAGCTGCGAAAGGCTGGCACACCAACGGAGAGGTGGAGATGGAAGGAAATTTTGAGGATGATTTGCAAGAGGGCACGTGGAGATTCTATTATGCCAACGGCCAGTTAGGCAGTACCGGCGAATTCCGAGGAGGTTTGCAGCACGGCACTTGGACCTATTTTTATGAAGAGGGTGGAATGCTTTGGAAAAAAGGTGATTTCCGCAACGGGATGCGCAACGGGAAATGGGAGGCCTGGTACGAAAACGGGGCGAAACAACGCAGCGGCAACTTCTCGTTCAACAAGGAGGACGGCCATTGGGTGCAGTGGTACGAGACGGGCGTGGTGAAAGACGAAGGCGACTTCAAGGCCGGACAGATGTGCGGATTGTGGAAAGGCTACTATCCCGATGGCACCCAAAAATACGAGAGCGGCTACAACGACAATGTGCGCGATGGCGTATATAAATATTGGAATGAAAACGGCAAGAAGCGCTCAACAGGATACTACAGCAAGGGTGAAAAGCATGGCAGTTGGGTGGAATATGCCGACAATGGTCAGAAGACCGAGGAGGGCAAGTTTGTGAACGGCGAGAAAAACGGGATGTGGATTTTCTATAATGAAAGAGAGGTGAAGATGCGCGAGCAAAACTTCACCAACGGGGCCGCCAACGGCAAGTTTGTCGAATACTACCCGAACGGCAAGAAACAGATGGAAGGTTGTTACGACAACCGCGTGCGCGAGGGCAAATGGACCTACTGGGATGCCAAAGGCAAAGTAATGTACAGCGTTCAGTTTGAACACGGCAATAAAGTCAAAGTATACAAGGAATTGAACGGAGAATACGCCAAACCTTTCTAATTGTCTGTCAATGGCTTAGTTATACAAAGCCATCCGAAAGTAAGGATTCATCAGTTTTTCGTCACGTAACGTGGTGGACGGACCGTGTCCGGGGTAGATGACGGTATCGTCGGGCAGCGGCATCACCTTCTTGCGGATGCTCTCCAACAGCAACTCATGGTCGCCGGTGGGCAAATCGCTGCGGCCGACACTGCCTTGAAATACCAAGTCGCCGACAAACAACCGGCGTTCAGCTTCATGGTACAGGATGACACTACCGGCGCAGTGGCCTGGAGTTTCCATCACCTGTAGCTCCTGTTGCCCGAAAACAATACGGTCACCCTCTTTGATAAACTGGTCGGGCTGGGGAAAGTCCTCTTTCGTGCAGTCCATGTTGAAGGCAACCCCGTAAGCCACATTGTTTTCATACACCGGCAGCCCCGCCTCGTGCATCAGCAGCGGCGCGGCGAACGTGCGTACCGCCCAGCCGCAACCTAACGTGTGGTCGATATGCGGATGCGTTACGATGAGGTACTTGACGATAAGGTGGCGATCGTTCACCAACTTCACCAGCTGGTGCTTCTCCTCCTCCGTTGCCATGCCCGGATCGATGATGACCGCCTCACCCGTCTCATCAAACAAAAGTATGGTGTTGACTTGCAAAAAGTTGCTTGGAAATATTCGGATATCCATAATCATGATTCTTTATGAAGATGAGAGAATATTAGAATCCAGTCCAGAACATCGACCAGAATCTATTTTCCATATCCTTCCATTCTGTGGAGGTTCTGTCATAGAAATCAGCTGTGATGCCGTTGAGTTTGGCAGCGAGTTTTTTTGCATTGCACTTGCTTCCTTCACCTTTTATAAAAGTCTGCAACTCTGCATCTTGCTGCATCATTTCCTTTTCAAAATTCAACACCGAAGTCATCATCATGCTTTTGGTGGAGCCCCAGCGCACCTGTGCGAGTTTGTTGGCCTTGCGGTATTGCCAGAGGGCGGAATTGTCGTCCACGCCATGGTGTCCGCAGTGGGAGAAGGCCTCGGGCAGTTGGTTGCTGCCCGCATAAATCGGGATGCGGGGGCTCTGTCCGGGGTTCTCGAACGAGAACCAGCACACGCCGCCGACGGCGTCGGGCAGCCATGCACGGCACTGTGCGACAAAGGAGTAGGAGCACCACGACATGGCCACGCCGCGGTGAAATTCCACCGTTCCGGGCTTCAAGGCATTGTACAAGTTACGCTCGGCAGCGCTCATCCATGGGTTGCCAACGGTTGAGAGGATGGTGTCGTTGTAGGTCTCGCCATCCTTGTTTTTCTTCTCCTTCACGATGGTAAGATTCTGAATCTGGTCGAGTTGGGGACAGCCCTCATAGGTGGCGCGGAAAAGTTCCATCACCTTCTCGGCCGACACCTTCTGCTCGGGTTTGATGGAGAAAGGCAGGTCTTCATCGTCCAGCTGGAAGTTTTGCGAGGGGGCGAGCTGGCTGAAGATGTACCACTCGCGTTCGGTATGGTTCTTGCCGCCGGCGTAGTCGGAGGGGAAGGCGCGCCACCAGATGAACTCGCCGGTGCCGTCCCAGAAGCCGTATTTTTTGGCCACGGCTTCCACATTGTCGGAGCAGAGGAAGTAGTCGGGGTTGTTGCGTTGCAGGCGGCCGATGCGGGCCACGTTGCAGCTCACGGCCACCTCGTCGTCGGGCACGCGCTGGGCCACCCAGATGCCGCCGATTTGGTCGGGACCTTCGCCCATAATTTCCATCTGCCAAACCTCTTTTTTGTCGGCAATGGTGATGCACTCGCCGCCGTCGCCATAGCCATACTGGGCAATCATTGCGCCGATGGTGCGGATGGCGTCGCGGGCGTTGTCGCAGCGCTGCAGGGCGATACGCTCCAGCTCCTCAATCAGGAACATGCCGTTGCTGTTGACCAGCGTGTCGGGACCCGAGAAGGTGCTTTCGCCGATGGCCAGCTGTTTCTCATTCAGACAGGGGTAGGCCGTGTTGAGGTAGGCGTAGGTGTGGGCGGCTTCGGGAATCTCGCCGGCCAGTTTCAAGCCCGTTTTGTCGTTGGGGTTAGCGGTGTGCATCGTGCCCTTATACACTGGGTGCATCGTACCTGCCTTGTGGTCGGCAGCGGGCTCCCAGCGCAGCCAGGTGCGGTACATACCGTCGCAGGTGTGCGAGGTCATCACCGAGCCGTCGGCGCTGGCCTTGCAACCCACCATAATGGAGGTGCAGTTCTCCCCTCTCAGGTTCCATTCCCACTCCTGGGCATTCAAACATAAAATCCAGACAAAAGATAAGCAAAAAAGAAATAATCTCTTGATATTCATCATTTTATAAATTATAAATCAACTACGCAAATTTACACAATTATATTTAGTAATAAATCACTATTTTTGCAAATTCAAATGAAAGTTTGAAAATTATTGCAACAGATTTATTATCAACAAGATTCATAATCAACCATGTTAGTTATCGGTATAGCAGGAGGTTCGGGGTCAGGGAAAACCTCCGTTGTGAAGAAAATCATTGAATCGCTGCCGCAGGACAAGGTCAGTGTGTTGTCGCAAGACGCCTACTATCGCGACAATGGTGAGCTGACGCAGGAGCAGCGGGAAGCCATCAACTTCGACCATCCCCGCTCCATCGAATGGCCTCTTTTGGTGCAGCATATCAACGAGTTGAAGGTGGGGCGCAGCATCGAGATGCCCACCTACTCGTATGTCACCTGCCGTCGCGGCAAGGAGACGATTCCCGTTTCACCGGCCAAGGTGCTGATTGTGGAAGGCATCCTCATCTTCACCGACCCCGACTTGGCGAACATTCTGGATTTGAAAGTGTTTGTGGACACCAGTGCTGACGAGCGGCTCATCCGCATCATCCAGCGCGATGTGAACGAGCGCGGACGCGGCCTCGACAAGTCCATCGTCCATTACCAGAAATATGTCAAACCGATGCACGAATCGTTCATCGAGCCTACGAAACGGCTGGCCGACATCATCATCCCGGTGGGTGGACAGAACGAGAAAGGCATCGACATTCTGACAAGCAAAATCAGACAGACATTGGGAGAAGAGTAAAACAGAACAAAACATCTGGCAGTTTTATACAATAAATAACACAAATTGTCGTTTGACTGCCGAACATCCGAACTACAAATATCATTATGAAAAAAGAGAACAGCGAGTACAGTTCTTTCAGCCTACTGCGATTCATCGTCAGCAAATGGAAATTATTAACCATTGTCACCGTGGTGGCAGCAGTCGCGGCTTTTGTCTGCGCCTGCTTCATCAAACCTCATTTCAAGTCCACGGCCATCGTATATGCGCCGCGCACCAACTCGGTCTCCAAGATTTTGTTGGCCGATGAGACCAACAACGAGCGTATGGACATGAAGGCCTACGCCATTGAGGCAGAAACCGAGCAGATGCTGGAAATTCTGAATTCCAGAGAGTTGAAAGACAAGCTCATCCGCCGTCACAACCTGATTCAGCATTACGAATTGGATACCACCCAAAAATACTGGCAGACCAAACTTTACAAGAACCTTGAGGAGAGTATGGAAATCAAGCGGACCAAATTTGGAGCCATTTCCATCACTGTGGAGGATAAGGATCCGAAGATGGCCTGCCGCATCGCCAACGATGTGGTGGATCTCCTTGACACCATCAAGCGGGAGGTTGAAAATGAGCGCGCACGTGCCGCTTACGCTGTGTTGCAGAAGCAGTTGGAGGATGTGACCGCAGAAATCAACCATGTCGATGATTCCATCCGTGTCATTATGGAGCATGGCGTTTTTGACTTCGAGAGCCAGTCGGAGAGAATTATGCAGCAGTGGGCCATCGCGGTGGCACAAGGCAATACGGCTGCCCAGCAGCGGCTTCAGGCCTTGTTGGACACCATGGCCATCTGGGGACCGAGAGCAGAAGCCCTCCACGACTTACAGTTCAGCTTCCGCGAATATCAGTCGTTGGTGAAGCAGAAGATGATGGATGCCAAGGTGGATATGGACAACAACATCCCCACCAAATTCATCATCCAAAGGGCCATCGTTTCCGACAAGAAATGCTATCCCAAGAAGTCCATCATCACCATCGTAGCGGCCCTGTCGGCGCTGATTGTCACTATCGTGGTTCTGTTGGTGGTGGAGAACATCAAGGGTACGCCGAGTTTGCGCCGGAAAGAGGAAGAGACCCCTGCCGAAGAGAGTTCTGCCGAATAATCCCCGTCTTGCATGGACTGGAAGATGCACAGCAAATGGTGGGTGATCGGTGCGGCTGCGGCTGTCATCCTGATCAATGCATGGGCGATTTACAATGAGCACCTGTTCATTCCTTTTTTCTCTGTAGCGGCCATCATCGCCTACCTGCTTTTGTTCCGCGTGGATTTAGCCATGTACCTCATGGCGTTCAGCACACCCTTTTCCATCGGGCTCGACACCGAAAAGGTGCAGTTCAACATCTCCCTACCCGCCGAGCTGCTGATGATTTCGCTCACTTTCCTGTTCCTTGCACGCATCTGCTATGATCTGAGGTTCAAGAAAAATGTACTGAAACATCCTGTCACCATCGCTATCCTATGCTACCTTGCATGGATGTTTATCTGCTGCATTACCAGCGAGATACCATTGGTGTCGTTCAAGTTTTGGGCAGCTAAAATCTGGTTTGTCTGCTCCTCCTTCTTCATGGTCATCCACCTGATGGACAAAGACCGCAGCCGTTGGATTACCTATTTCAACTGCTATGCCGTCGCATTAGGGTGCGTGGTGGTCATCACCACCATCAAGAATGCGCAGGCCGGCTTCGGCGAGCACATCGCCCACTGGATCATGAACCCCTTCTACAATGACCACACTGCCTATGGGGCCGTGTTGGCGCTGTTTCTCCCCATGACCATCGGCCTTTTGTTCCTGCCTGAGACCAAGAGGGGGATGCGGGTGCTGTACGGCATTCTCACCGCCATCTTCCTGTTGGGTACCTACCTGTCGTTCTGCCGTGCGGCATGGCTGAGCCTGATGGGCGCACTCGGCATCTGGTGCGTGGTGAAGTTGCGCATCAAATTTTCGTGGTTCGTCGCGGGTGTCGCAGTGGTGGGAACCCTGATGTTCGCCTTTTCCGATGACATTCTGTACCGGATGTCGCGCAACAGCCAAGACTCCTCCACTAACCTTGCGGAGCACCTGCAGTCGATTTCCAACATCAAGACCGACGCCTCCAATGTGGAGCGATTGAACCGCTGGCACGCGGCTTTTGCCATGATTGAGGAAAGGCCGGTCATGGGCTGGGGACCAGGATGTTACCAGTTCTGCTATGCACCGTACCAGGACTCGCGCTACCACACTATCATCACCACCGACTTTGGCGACGGCGGCAACGCGCACAGCGAGTACATCGGCCCGACGGCAGAGACCGGCTTCGTGGGGCTTTTCACGGTGTTGGCGCTGGTCGTGCTGGTACTCTATTACGGCTTCCGCACCTACCAGCGGAGCCGCGACAAGAGCGTGCGGCGACTCTCTCTGGCGGCCACCCTCTCGCTCATCACCTACTTCATCCACGGGGTGATGAACAACTTCCTCGACACCGACAAGCTGTCGCTTCCCTATTGGGGACTTTTCGCCCTGATAGTGGTGCTGAGTGCCGAAAGCGAGAGCAAAGAGGTTCGCAGCCTTGATGCCAGCGCGCCCAAAGGGATTGCTGACTAGGGAAGTGGCAATCCTAACAACGACCTCACGCCAGCTTCCGCAGAATAAGGCAGCCGATGTCGCAATTGGCGCACCGTTTCACAGAACAGTATTGTTTGTACAGCTCAAGGATAGCTTGTGAGTATAGGGCATGTCCGGATGGGAAGCCTGCCGTGACGTATTGTCGCGTGATACTGTTGTTCTCGAATCCACAACTTTCGAGCAGCGACAGGGCCTGTTCTCGGGCAGTGTCATCGCCCATGAAGGCCGCACGCGCCAGCCGCACCGGCACTACCACATTAACCACCAGCAGGTTAAAAGCCTGCTGCCCGATTTTACGAGGCCGGGTGGGGCTGGCGCGGCCAAAGTGGAGATGCGACTTCCAGTAGTCGTTAGGCTCAAAAAGGGAGATGCCCCGCAGCAGCGACACATCGGCATCGTGGAGCAACAGCTCGATGAGTTCGGGCATACGGTAGATGCACTCGCTCAGTTGGGCGAGACGCACGCAGGGGAAATTCTGCGGACGCAGCCGCAGTAGATTCCACACCTTCAATGGAATGGGCACCAGATTGTACTTATATTTCAGATAGTCATATTCCGACTGGAGGGTCTCAAAATAGCGGTCCGGCTCATCAGGAGGCTGCTCCAAAAGTCCAGCCTGCCCGAATACCAAGGCATAAATCTGCAATCGTGAATCCTTGTGCTTCAGAATATAACGATAGGGAAGACTTTTTGCCAGCAGTTCAAAGGCACTGGCATTTTTGTTGAACCCGAAATTGGCGACGAAGTATCGGAATACGGCCTCCTGCCAGTTGTGATGGCACTCGCAGATGGTCTGCACCACCTCGGCCTGCTTGCGCTGCATCCGCTCCACCGCCAATCGCGACAGCCAGCTGGCAAATTGCAGTGAAGTGACCTCTGGCAGCGAGTGTCGGCACGGCAGCAGGTCGCGGCTGCACGACATCTGCTCGTACTCCTCTATCATGGAGGACGGAATGTACTCCCTTAACTCCAACGTAGGGAAGTTCTCCTCCAAATCCATATCATGCTGGTACACCACATGAAGAATAACACTTTGATACTTAGCATCATGCTGATGCCCGTGGCGGAGCCAGTCCGACGTGCGGACATGAATCTCAACATCACCCACCCATGTGATACCGTCGATTTTGATGACCGCCTGCTTGAAGTCCGGACCGGCATTTTGGTGGGCGATACCACTTCGGATGAGCTTCAGCGACCGGTGGTCGGTGGTATGCAAATCCAAAGCTGTAAACAACTGATTTCGCCAAAAATAGTGTAGCAACATCTCGTTCATCGTTATCTGAGTTATATTTTAGTTAATTCGCTGCAAAATTACAATAATTTTATAAAATGACAATCGATATTAAAAAACTTTTTCCATCCGTGCGGCACATCAATTTTTTTTGTATTTTTGCACGCTAAAAAATTAAAGTTTAACCATTTAAAAGAAAGAGGTATTTTTTATGATCATCGTTCCCGTAAAAGAAGGCGAAAACATTGACAAAGCTTTGAAGAAATTGAAAAGAAAGTTTGAGAAAACTGGCGTTCTGAAAGAATTACGCAACCGCCAGAAATTCACCAAACCCAGTGTGGTACGCCGGGAACAGCGCCTGAAAGCCATCTACGTTCAGCAGATGCTCAATGCTCAGCAAGAGTAGTTTTCTCGTCGCGTTTTAGCAAAATGGCAGACTCTAAAGTCTGCTTTTTTTGTAAAATCCAACCCCATTTAAACCCTATACCCGCTATCGAATCTCATTTTTGTTTTTTGCAATTTTTCCCATGAAACTTTCCAAAATTTTCGCCCTTTTCACCCTGATGCTCCTGTCAGTGTCGTTCATTTCTGCCCAAACCACCGTCCGCCTCAAAGACCAGTGGGGAAGCAAACTTTATTACGTCGATAACAATAATACCATTCGTATTAAGGACCAGTGGGGCGACAAAGTTTACTATTTCGATGGGAAAACCGTGCGCATCAAGGACCAATGGGGCGACAAACTCTACTATTTCGATGGCAATACCGTGCGCCTCAAAGACCAGTGGGGCGAAAAACTCTACTATTTCGATGGCAATACGATCCGCCTCAAAGATCAATGGGGTGAGAAACTCTATTATATCGATGGCAACACCATCCGTTTGAAAGATCAATGGGGCGAAAAACTCTATTATTTTGATGGAATCCCTGAAAAGTGGGTCATTATATGTATTATTTAATAAATTGATTTTTAATAAGATGGCTGAAGAAAAGAAACCATACGTGCGTCCTACTTGGGATGAATATTTCATGGAAATTGCGAATGCGGTCAGTAGCCGCGCCACCTGCGACCGCGGCCGTAGCGGCTGTGTCATCGTGCGCGACCGCCAGATTCTGGTTACCGGCTACGTGGGCTCTCCGAAAGGGCTGCCCCATTGCGACGAGGTGGGGCACCAGCTGAAAAAGACCGTCCACGAGGACGGCACCGTCACCGAGCACTGCGTTCGCACCGTCCATGCCGAACAGAATGCTATCTGTCAGGCGGCTAAATTGGGTATCTCACTGAACAATAGTACACTATATTGCCGAATGACCCCCTGCCGTGTCTGCGCCATGCTCATCATCAACTGCGGCATCACCCGCGTGGTGTGCGAGAAAAAGTACCATGCCGGCGCCGAGTCGGAGGAGATGTTCCGCAAGGCCGGCGTGAAGCTGGAGTTCTTCTCTGAGGAAATCCTGAAATATTAATGTAGAGACGCGCCATGGCGCGTCTCTATTCCATTTCTATATCTTCTAGATTACGGCCTTGGGAGGGAAGCACCTCCCCGTTCTTCTGCGGCATACCCACCGACAGGTTCTATCGTTCTGTCTATGTGCCGCGGTTTGCTGTGCGGCGTTCCCCCTCCCCACACTGCACTCACTGCGTTCGTTGGTGTGGGTTTACTGAGAGTGCGTTCCTTTGGAACGCGGGTGAATGCGGTGCGGCCTCATCCCACCGCCGCCTTGCAAATGGAGGCGTGAAGAAATCGGGGGGAGCGAGCGTGAAGAACGGCGAATTGTCCGAAGATGAGCGCAATGAAATGAAGCTCATCAAGTTTTTCGCCGTTTAGCGAGCTTCACCCGATTTTAGCCGGAATTTGCACAGCGGCAAAGCGCATTTCTTTTAGATAAACCGCTCTCGCTCGAAAAAGTAAGCACGCTTTCTTTTTGCTCGCGTACTCGCGGTTTGGGTCTCATTTTCTTTTGGCAATCGAAAAGAAAATGAACAGAATAAAAAAAGAGCGGACAAAACCTTGGCTTTATCCGCTCTTTTTTTATTCGTGGCTTATCGCCCCTTATTTTTTGCTCACCTTGTAGGTGGTGGTGCCCTTGTCGGAGGTCACCTTCATGATGTACATGCCGCTGGCCAAACCTTCGAGTGAGAGGGTTCTCACATCGCCATATTCAGCTGCCACGCGCTGTCCCTCAAGGTTGAAGAGCTCAACCTGCTGGATGTTGGCAGTGCCCTGAATGTTGACGAAGTTGGTGGCCGGGTTCGGGAAGATGAGCATGTCTTGGAAGGTCTCATCATCGATGTCAACGGTCTCAACAGAAATCATCACATTCAGCTCGGAAGAGAAGCTGGTACCGGTAGCATTGAAAAGCTGGGTGGTGCCATCGGCAGCGAAGATTCTGATATAACCACCGCTGATGCCGTCACCATAACTATCCTTCACTTGCAGACGATAGCAACCCGGGCTGGGGAAGTTGAGGTCGAAAGTGTGTACGGTGCTGTTGGTGAAGCTGGATGACTGCTGAATCACATTGTTGTTCGGACCATAAAGTTTGTAAGAGGTCTCGCTGGCATAGGTGTCGGTCTTGATCTTGAGCACCATCGGACCATCGCCGCTTACTACGCTTTTCTTGATGGTAAGAGAAGCCTCAGTGCTTTCAAATGCCTGGCCGTTGGCGTTCACAATCTTAGCTTTGATGACTTGGTTGGTGTTGGTGGCAACCGTGAGGGTGGGAAGCTCAATGGAGGTGTTGTCCATGGAGGCGATGTTGCCCGTCCAGTCGTAGGTCATCGGGGTGCCGTTGGCCACGCTGTATTGGAAGGTGAGGGCGGTGATCGCATCAGAACCCACGTTGGTGACATTAACGTTCACTCTGGCATCAGTGCTGCAATCCTGCACTTCAATATTGGTGAGGCCGTCAATACGCGGGTTGAGAGTGGGCATGTTGATGTTTTCGATCTCCACTTCGCAACCGGTGAGAATCTCCTGCTGGCCTTGGGCTACGAAAGCAACAAAGTGCAGGTCTTCCAATTTGGCAGCGATGGCATTCGGTGAACCGAGGCTGGCGGGGATAGTGTAGCTGTAAGTCTTCTCCACAAACGAACCCTGAGTAGTGGTGGTGACATCCTCACCCCACTGGCCCGTGATCAAGTGACGGAGCATGTGCATGTGGCGGTATTGGCTACCCACCTGCTGTGCCGGGTTGTAGCTGGCACCACTCTGACTGCCAATCACATTGTCCTGGATGATAGCCACATTTAACTTGTTGGTGCTGTTGGCCTCGTTAGCGGTGTAATACAACTGAACGGTGATGTTGAGCTCACGGGTGGTCCAGTCCAAGGTGCCGCGGGCAGCGATGTTGACAGGAGAGGTCTGATTCAAAATAGTGTTAGAGGCACTTGCCCACTGGCCTCTGTTCAAATCAGTAACGGAGCCACTGAAAACGTGGCGGTTGACCGTTCCTGCAGGATAGCCGGTCAGTCCGGTCTGGTTAGCTAAAGCGTTACCCCACTGGGTGGTGTAGGTGTTGGCTGCGTAAGAACCGGCATGTACATTGATGACGAACACGCGGCCAGGATGTGCGGCGGCAATTTCATTGGCGATACGATGACCATCAGGACAATAGCCGCAGTTGATACCAGTGTACTCCTCAAGAACTACATTCTTGTTGGAAACCTCCGTGGAGACGAACTGCTCGCCCTGTGCCATCACTGTGAAAACTGACAGGAAAGCCAGAACTACAAGGGATAAAATTTTTTTCATAAATAGTTGATTTTGGTGAATGATAATGTTTCTTTTTGAAGCTGCAAAGGTAGAAAAAAGTTATCAATTATTTTCTGTTTATAAAAAATTTTTTATCAGAATATTTATCCATAAAATCCATTATAACTTTGCATGAATCTAAAATCTATTGTTATGAAAAGAAAAGTTTTGATTATTAGCTTGTTAGCTTTGTTCTCCTGCACGGTTTCTATGGCTCAGGTTCGCAGCGATGTCGCCCCGTACAACAATGCCATCGGTGGTACCATCGGTTTTATGAATGGTGCTTCCTTCAAAACCTTCCCCACCAACCATTTCGGCATCCAGCTCGACTTGGGCTACCGCTTCATTCTTGACTATGAGTATAATGCAGTGCCAATAGTGCTTACCTTCAACCCCAATTTTATGTATGAGGCAGCCTGCGGCAACGGCTTCTACTGGTTCATCGGTGGCGGTTTTAATATTGGTGGCACACTGCCCCACCCGCATCGTGATGGTCGATATCATCATGCTAATTTCGTATTTGGCGTGAACGCATTTGGTGGAGCGGAGTACAAATTTGCCAACATCCCGCTGGCTCTCCAGGTGGATGCCCGCCCCGGTTTCTTCCTCTTTGCTAACAGCTACCATGACGCTTTTCCGCTGTTCGACTACAACTTCTTCAACGTCTCCGCACGCTATACGTTTTAGTTTGAACTAAAGATCACGCGGTTTATCGCACATTTTTCATGAAAAATAACTACCATACCCACTCCACCTTCTGCGACGGCAAGGAGCCTATCGACCTTTTTGTGCAGCGCGCCTCCCAGCTCCACTACAACCAGCTCGGCTTCTCCTCCCACGCGCCCGTCCCCTTCGAGAACGATTTTGGCATCCACGAGGAGGCTATCCCCGAGTATACTGCCACCATACATGCCCTTCAATCGCAATATCCTGATTTGCAGTTGTTCTGTGGTCTCGAATGCGACTTCATCCCTGGAATGACCAAGCCTTTCTCCTATTTCAAAAATACTTTTCACCTCGACTATATCATCGGCGGCGTGCATCTGGTTCGCCAGCCCCACAGCGACCATATCTGGTTCATCGATGGCTCCAAACGGGAAATCTATGATTTTGGCTTGGCAGAATATTTTGGGGGTGATGTCCGAAAAGCTGTCACCACTTTCTGGGAACAGAGTTTTGAAATGATTGAAACTCAGCAGTTTGATATTATTGCTCATTTCGATAAAATCAAGATGCACAACCAAAAACGTTTTTTTACCGAAGAGGAGGATTGGTACACGAAACTGGCCGACCACTGCATCGAACTTATCCGCCAAAAGCACTTGATCGTCGAAATCAACACTCGCGGCATCTACAAAGGCCGCTGTCCCGACTACTATCCCTCCGATTATCTTTTGAAACAGGTGGCCCACTACCATATTCCTGTCGTGGTGAGTACCGATGCCCATAAGTCGGAGGAGTTGGCCTTAGGTCGTGATGAGGCGATTGAACATCTTAAAAGTTTAGGAATCAATTATTTAATGTATATCCACAATCATCAATGGGAAGAATATCCAATTATCTGATACTGTTGGTTGCTCTGTTTTTTATGGGAGCAACGGCCAATGGACAAGATTCTAATTATGTGCGCACTTGCATTGCCACGCTCGCTGGCGATGACTGCTGGGGTAGGGGAGGTTGCCACGACGGTGAGCAAAAAGCCGCCGATTTTATCCGTGAACAGCTTCGCCAAACGGGTGCGCAACCCTTAACTTCCGATGGCTTCCAACATTATGAATTTCAATCGCATAAGATGGAAGGAAGTGTGGAAATGTCTATCGATGGGAAGCGGCTCAGCCCATTTTGGGACTATCGCATTTCTCCCTATTCTGCCTCTACCTCCATCAAAGATGCCCCTGTAGTGGTGATGGATGCCTCTCTGTTTTTCGACCCTCGCAAGCTGCTCAAATTCTACGACCGTTATGCCTCACTGATTCGGAGTGGTTTTGTCTATATGGATGCCGTGCAATGGAAAGACAAGAAATTGGAGGCCGATGACGTGCGCAAACTGATTCGCGCGTTCGATTTCGATGGCTCTCTCGGCTGTAAGGGCTTCCTGATTGGTGTGGATGAGCTGCCTGTGTGGGGCCTCAGCTTTTGTGACCAGAACTCGGATCATGCGGTCATCTACGTCAAGCGTTCCCTTTTTAAGCATAAAGTGAATGGAGTGTCTGTGGATTTTAATAATGATTTCTATACGCATAAAACTCAGAATGTCTGTTATAAAATCGAAGGTTCACAATATCCTGATTCACTGATTGTTTTTACTGCCCACTACGACCATTTGGGCTGCATGGGCGACTCGGTGATCTTCCACGGCGCGCACGACAACGCTTCCGGAACATCGGCGGTGATGGATTTCGCCCGTCATTTTTCACAAAATAGACCTCCCTATACGGTTGTCTTTTTGCTGTTTAGTGGTGAGGAAAGCGGTTTGAGAGGATCTCGGTATTTTGTTGAAAATTCGCTTATCGATTTCGACAAGGTGAAACTGGTGCTGAATTTGGATATGTTTTGTGGAGGTGATGAAGGGTTTACGGTGGTGAATAGCGATGGGGAAAACACAAAGTGGTTTTACGACAATCTGGTGCGTATCAACGATGAGCAGCATCTGGTATCGCAGGTGAAGCCGCGCAGCAATGCCGCCAATAGCGACCACTATTTCTTCTCGCAGAAATGCCCGGCCATCTTCATCTATACGATGGGCGGAAGATATGGCGGCTACCATCATTTCACCGACACTTGCGACAGCTGCGGTTTGGAGAACTACAACCGCATCTTCTCGCTGATTTTGCAGGCGTTGGAACTTCAATAGCCATGTTCAGACGATTTAACTATCTGAAAGGGGAAAGGATGAAGGATCAGATTTTTTCTATTGTAAAGAAGTCGATTTCGGTAGCAGTATGTCTGTTGCTGTTCGCTTCCGATAGTCTTCATTCGCAAGAAGCGCAGGATTCTGATGCACGTTTTGTTGTGAGGCTTAGGGTCCCCTACTGCACGGTGATGGCGAATGGGAAAGAGCGTACGACCACATTGCGTTCTACAGAACGACCTCCGCGTGGAGTGGTGAAGACCAAGGGTAAAGAGCATCAGCAGCAACTATTATTTGATTTTTACGAACGAGAAGACACGGTCAGCATGCCGCGTCCTTTGGTCATCACTCTGTTTGGGGGTGGTTTTGTGTTAGGCTCACGTGTCCATGAGGATGTGAGGGCTTGGTGCAATCGTTTTGCAGAGGAGGGCTATTTGGCGGCTGCCATCGACTATCGGGTGATGCCGCCCGGCAAGTTCTCATCGAAAAATCTGATTCGCACTGGTTTCATGGCGGCGCAGGATGTGAGTGCTGCGGTACGTTATTTCAAGGCCAATGCCGACAAGTATCACATTGACACCAACCGAATTTTTCTGCTGGGGCAGTCGGCAGGTGCAGTTGCCATCATTCATGCGCTTTATATGGATGAAAATCAGCGTCCTGAAGCGACCTTTGCCGCGCCCGAGTTATCGCCGCTCCACTCCACAGGTACCGATTCTGCCATGACGCGCTCTTTCAGCGTGGCAGGCGCTGTGCTGTTGTGGGGGGCTATCTTTAATCCGGATATGATTGATGAGGATGAGACCACGCCTATCTGTATGATTCATGGCACGCACGACAGAATCTTGCCCATTGAGGAGGGACATGCCTTTTCCATGCCGCATCTTCCCTACGTATATGGTTCGCAGCGTATGGCAGAACGGCTGCAAAGTCTGGGCATTCATTCATACGAGCTGCATGTTTTCGACAAAAAGCCGCATGCTTTCTATTTCAGAGATCTTTATATGTATCATCTGAAGCAGAAGGAATTTGACGAATGTTTCCAAATCGTCTTAGATTTTATTCAAAAGAATAGTAAGAATTAAATCTGTGATGAGTATGAAATAAGAAAGCCCGATCGAATGACCGGGCTTTTCTTTTATGAAAAAGATTATTTGTTTTTAATTTCAGTTCTCAGTTTTCAATTTTCAATTTGAACTAGAACTCCCAGAGGTCGTGTTCAAAGGAGCGGATCTTTTCGGTAATGCGTTCCGATTCGATACGCTGGTCGCGGGCATTGGCGATATACTCGTCAATCTGGCGGTTGTTGTACACGTTCTGTTCCTGATAGATGAAGCTGGAGAATTCGCGTTTCCAGGTCATCATATCGTCCAAGGAGAGACGCTGGGCGTTGTTCTTCGGGTTGTACATCTCCTGTTTTACCAGGTAGGGACGCAGCTCGTCGTACATGATGTAGCCGAGGCGTTTCCATGCTTTCACGGTCTGAACTTCTTCCTCTCCTTCTTCTTGGCCAGGGCCGGGAGCGCCGGCACCGCCTACCTCACGTTCCACCTGGAGCATGGGTTCGATTTCGAGGATGCGGACTTCGAGTACAGAACGTTTTTTGTCGAAGAACCAGATCTCCTTAACACGATACATCAGGATCTGGCTTGCCCGATAATTCTCCACGATCTCCTGTTGACCGATCACTTCGAAGGTCTCATCGTCCAACAAGTCGGTGACGTGGGTCTCGGAGAGGGAGGATCTTACGGCCTCGCGGTCTTTGTACATGGTGCAGAACTCGTCGGTATAGACGGGAAGAACTTCACCTTCTTTCTTTTCGGGATGATCCACATCGATGGCGTCGAAGATGACTTGAGCCATGCTGCGCCAAGTGCCGCGGGTCTCCTGCGGGAAGTAAAGAGGGTGGTTCATCTTTTCGCGAAGGTCGATGGTTCTCCAGATGGTGTGATAGTACATCACATCGGCGTTGCGCTGATAGACGTAAGGCACCAATTCGGAGAAATCGCCTACTTCGGTCTGCTCCCAAGACAGTTCGAGGGGCTTGCGCACCGGCTGGTTCATGGTGCTACCCGTGGTGTCTTCCTGCGCGAACGCTGCGGTTGCGAGGCAGAGGGCCAATACAGACAAAACAATCTTTTTCATAACAGTATGTTTTTTAATTATTTGATACGAACCGTGATGTCACGCGGCATGGTACGGGTTCCCAATTCAGGCTGCGAAATCTTGATATTGGAGAACATGAACACGGTACCCACCGGTGCACTGTTGATTCTGTTGATGAGTTCGCTGGAGAATTTGGAGCCGCTGCAGTTGATGGTGCTGATGATACCCTTTTCAATAACATCCACTGAATAGGAAACCACCGTCCATTTGAGGTCGAAGGCGAAGTCATCGCTCATCTTGGCAATCAGCACGGGGTTGGCGGTGAGCTCAGCTTTGGATTTCTTGCCGCCGAAGATGTTGGCACCGATCTGTGCATACGGATCCGGAACTTTCTTCACGCGGAAGGTCATCTTGGAGGAGCCTTCGGAGGTGGAGACGGTAGCCTCAACAGTTTTACCGATCATGCTGGTCGGAGGAACGACCTCTCTCTTGGCGCCGCTACCCAATATCTGGCAGCCCGGGAAGCTGACGGAGAGCTTGCTCGCGTCGGAACCACCTGCTGCGGTGATGGGGTTCTTCAAACCGGCATAGAGAACATTCATCTTGTCGGCAGAAATGGTGGCACCACCCTTAGGAACTACTATATATTCATCTCTGAAGTGGTAGCATTCCACCTTACCGGTATTCTCGTTGCGTACTTTGATGTAGCCAGCAATCTTGTGTGTGCCCACACCGCCACCGGGGATGTCAATTTCAACACCCGTAGCAGGACCATCCACGTGGGTGGCGCTGCCTTCGTTGGCTTCGCTCAGGGAATCCACACCGACCTGATAGTAAACGTCAAGTTTCTGATTCGGGTCGAAAGCGGCCACGATGACGGTGGTCTTGTAGTTGTCGCCAGAGAAGAGGATCTTGGATTCGGCCATGGAGTGACCGGCATATTCTGCGAAGGAGAGGTTGGCAGAACCTGCGGAGGCAATGATGTGGTTCAGCACAACAGCTTCTGCAGACTTCACCTCACTGATCATCTTATTCAAAAGGATGACCTGACCGCCGGTAATCAGATGATAGAAGTTGTAGATCTCCCACGGCACTTCTTTGTCCTCGTGCTTAGAATAAATCATGTCTGCCGGTTTCACACTGCTTAACTGCTTCTCAATGTTCGGGTCTCTCTTACCCTCTTCATTCTCAATGAATTTAAGCAATTGACTGTGGTACTCCGTCAATTTCTTTTTCAACTTGACAGCGTATTTGTCCGGATCTGGCTTGTCGCCTGTACCGATCATGAAGGTAGTCGGCTTGTCGAAGTTGTCTTTACCTTCAATTTCAGATACGGGAACGCAAGGAATAGCACCGTTCTTGGCTTCTGCTTTGGCATTCTTTACACCGTCTGCATTTTCTCCATCAACTGCAATGGTCATTTCCCAACGCACGGTCTCAATAAATTTGACCATGTCTTTGGTCTTGGCCTGCAAGTCCTTAGCCTTTTCCTGGGCTTTCTTGATGGCTTCAGTTTGTTCCTCACCCTGAATAGCATACAAGTTATCGTAGCGGTCTTTAAGAGCTACGGTTACGTTCTTATTAGATTGTAGCAGAGAATCATCCACGACGTCGAATGCATCGAGGATATCCTTGGAGACGTTCAATGCAAGCATTGCCGTGAGCACCAAGTACATCATACCGATCATCTGCTGGCGTGGTGTTTCTGGACAGTTTTTTGCACCCATTTTCTTACAATTTTAAATTAATACTCCGTGAATAACTACATATTAATTTATTTCTGTGCCGGGATGCTCATGGCTGCCACCATGTTACCATAGACGTTGCTGAGGCGAGATACGTTCTTGGTGAGTTTGTCGATCTCTTCCTTGTAGGTCTTGGTGTTGGCCAATGAATCGTTGAGGTTCTGTGCGTAGGTGTTGATATTCTGTTCAACCAGTTTGTAGTTCTCCAGCATATCTTTCGAGTTCTTCATCTGAAGCTCGTACATAGAGTTGATGGAGGCGAGGTTCTGGTTGAGTTTCTTCAACTGGTCGTTATAGGCACCAGTATCACCCTGGATAGCCTTGGTGGTGTTTTCGTAGATGGCTGCGAGGTTGGACACGGCGGTAGAAGCCTTCTGTACGTTCGTGAGGTATTCATCCGACACGGTTGAATCCTTCTGAAGGGCAGCGGCGGTCTTGTCATACTGGAGGGAGAGGTTACGGACAGATTCGGCAGCCTTGCTCATGTTGGCGGCGTAAGCGTCGGTAACGGTGGCAGCGTCGGCCAGGCCGGAGATCTTCTTGGCATTGTCAGCGAGGTTGCGCATGCCGGTAGCCAAGCTCTCGATGAGTTCTGGACCTACTTTTGCCTCGGTCAGCATCTTGTCGAGCTGCTGGGTCGGAGTTCCGCTCGGAGCACCTTTCTTCTTGGAGGTCGGGGTTTCGATTTCGTCGCCAGCGGCTAATTCAGGATAAACCAATGCCCAATTGTATTCTACGTGCAGCGGTTCGAATGCTGACATGAAGAAGATGATAGCTTCAGTACCCATACCTGCCAAAAGCATGATACCAGCACCAGGATAGTGCATAATTTTGAACAATGCACCCAAGATGACGACTGATGCGCCCCATCCGTACAATTTGGCCATAAAGTTTTTATAGCCCTTGCTTCTTACTAATTTGTCTAAACCCATAGTAATAAAAATTTAATTGGTTAATGATTTGATTGATTGTGTTTGATTATTTTCTGAAGATTAATAAACGTGTGATGCCGAGTTCAGGTTGTCGCCTCTTTGACGGCCCATGTAGCTCTGCACGCAGCGGAAGCCAACGTAGGAGCAGCAGGTGTCCTGATATTCGAAGGTCTTGGCATACACAGTGTTATAGTAGCTGATATCCTTCCAAGAACCGCCACGGATCACTTTTCTCTTCTTCTCGGGGGTGTCGGTCTTCTTGGCATAGTAGGTGTATTGCGGGTTGAGGTCGTGGGTGAAGTTGACGGAAGACTTGTCGAAAGCGTCTTCGCACCATTCTGCCACGTTGCCGCTCATATCGTACAAACCGAAGTCGTTCGGATGGTAGTGGGCCACGATGCCGGGATAGATGTTGCCGTCGGCGATGTAGTTACCGCGCTGGGGCTTGAAGTTGAGGAGGTAGCATCCGTTGATGTTCTGGGTGTAGGGACCGCCCCACGGGTACATCTGCATGTCGAAGTCACCTCTTGCTGCCCACTCCCATTCTGCCTCGTTGGGGAGGCGGAATTCCTGTTCGCGAGCGTAATCGTGACCGGCGAGCCAGCAGTTGCGCATGTGAGTTCTCCAATAGCAGAAGGCTTTGGCCTGACGCCATGAGATACCCACCACCGGATAGTTATCGAACTGCGGGTGGAAGAAGTAGTTGAGGGTCATCGGCTCATTGTAGGAGTAGGTGAAGTCATGTACCCAGCACAAGGTATCGGGATAGATGTTCACCAATTCGCTCTTCATGAAGCGCTCACGGCCTTTGTTGTAGCTGCTGGGACGGCTGGCGAAGAGACCGCCGAGGTCATTGCCTTCCTTATCCATCTCCTTATAGGAGGCACCATAGTTCGGGTTGTTGGGATCATCGGGCAGGCTGCGGTCGATCTGATTTCTGTAGTCGCACCACCAATACTCATAATTGAGCATGCTGATGTTCAACATTTTGGGGCTATAGTGATAGAAGCGGGAGTTGGCAACGAGGAACATCGGGCTCAAGGCAGCCTGAATCTCTTCGTTTTCTGAATCCCACGGAATCTCTTCCTTCCAGTTGATGAGCTTGGGCTCGACGAGCTCGCCTTCGTTCTCACCGGACTGGTATTTCACGAAGTGACCGCCATGCTTCTCTTCTTCTTCGATTTCAGCATTACCGAGGAGGTAGTGGGCCACGGAGTCGCGTACCCAGTACACAAACTGGCGGTATTCGTTGTTGGTGATCTCCGTCTCATCCATGTAGAAGGCTGAGATGGTGACGTTTTTCGACTGGTGTGTGAAGGCGAAGGGAACATCCTGGTCGCCAGACCCCATCAGGTAATGGCCTGCGGGAACATACACCATACCATACGGCATTAAATCCAAAAAGTCGGGACGATCCTTGACACCCACTAATTGGCCGTCGCCATCGTTCTTACACGAGGTGAGCAGGATGACGACTGCTGCGAATAATAATGCTGACTTTTTCATATCTTTCGATTTTGATTATTTTCTTAAACGAGGTTTTGAACAGAATATTGTTTAATAAACGTTCTTGTATATGTTTCTAGAGGATCCGTAGCCTGAGAAGACTTCCTCTTTATAGATGTCGAAGCAGTAGCGGAGCATGATTTCAATGTCACCATAGCTACGGTCAGGCTTATAGCCTAACTTGCTGGTTGTGAAGCTGTATGCAAGTCCCATTTCCAATCCGCGGAGGTAGTTGTTGGAGGAGTTGAAGAAGGGGCGGGCGCCAAAGAGTACAGACACTGCATCTTGAATACGATAGGAGAGGCCACCCCAAAGAATTCCGTTATAGCGGGCAAGTACCATCAGGTCGAACTGTGCGGTGGCGAGGTCTGTTTTGATAAGGGCCTGCGGAAGGATTTCCCAGCTGGGATCCCAGGGCAACACCCAAGTATAACCGCCATGAAAATAGAGGTTACGGCTCATCTTGTATGACTGCTTGTCGCCGGAAAGGCGGATTTTTTCAGCGATCTGGGTGACACCGATACCGGCATTCCAGCGCTCGGCCTTATAATACACACCCGCGCTGAAGTCCAAATCCAACCAAGACTCCTTGCCTGACATCCCGTTAAGGAGCGGGTCGTTTTCCTGTGTCGGATGAAAATGGGTGGCATCCAGCTTCTGGCTCAGCATCTGGGCCTGCACACCGATACCGATGCTTCCGGTGGGGATTCTGAATTTGAAGGAGTATCCCAACTTTACACCTACATTATTAAAATAGCCGATTTTATCTTTGATGAACGTGACACCAAGACCACCGTGCAGTTTGCGCAGGTAGGACTCCATGCTTACATAAATCTGCTGTGGGGAGGTGTTGTATTTCGTGGTGTTGCCACTCTCATCCTTATAGGTATCATTCCAGCCGGTATACTGTTGTCTGAAGATGCCAGTGAAGCACAAAGTATTACTCTGTTCGCCGATGGCACCCGCGTTATAATAGGGGGTCGCCCACTGAAAAAGGGCGAATTGTGCGTCCTGCTGTGCAAAACCACTCATCGTCAAAACGAGCAAAATAGCCGATAAAATGTACCTTTTTCTCATATTTCGAATTTTCTGAGTTTTTAATTTTATAAAACGCAAAAAATTGATAATTAGCAAGTTGTTTTTTCTGTTCTCTCTATTTTGGACACGATTAATTGCTTATACTGCCCTTCATAGAAAAAGTTACAGAAAAACTTGCCTTTCTCTACTTTTTTGCGGCCCCAAAAGTACAAAAAAATTTTTTAGCTAACGCAGTTTGTTGAAAAAAAATGAAAAATGGTTGACAGATGGACGTCAAGTTGAAATGTTGACTTGTAAACAGGTGTTTGTTTATTCCACTTGCAATGTAAGAATTGTGGATGGAGGAGGTCTTTTTGGGGGATTTAAAATAATGCCTTTAATTGTAAAAATCCAGTGTGTATCAATCTGTTATCATTCGTTAATCGTCCTTCATATTGAAAATTCAATTGCAGGTACTCGAATAATTTGGTCTGATAGGTGGCGTTCCAAAGGAGGTTGTTGCCGGCGGTGAGCCCCCCTAACATTTCGTAAGCAACAGCACTGTTTTCATTCTGGTTGTAGTTGATGTGGGTATAGCGCAGGTTCACGCTGATGGTGCCTCGCTGTTTCATGCGGAAATCGGCTGTCAGTTCGGCGGTGTACAGGTTGGCGCGGTCGGGACCGAGACGGTTGTTCTTGTAAGACATTTCGCCGATGGCGGTCAGCGACAGTTGGAACGGGAAGTTGAGAGTGATGCTGTTGTTTAGGGTGTGGGAAAGAATGTCGAAACTGCGGCAGTTCAGGTAGTCGGAGTTGCTGTTGTGAATGTTTTTGGTATAAATTGTTTTGATAATCAATATTTTATGGGGTGAGGATCGGAGCGTGACCTGATGGTTGATGCTGTGATTGCTTTCCATACCATAATAGAGAAGGTTTTTGGATTGTGTGTTATAGTAGGTATAGTCGGCCGAGAAGTAGGGGTTGGGAAGCGAGAAGCCAAGTGAGTTCTTGAGATTGAGGTTTTGGCTTACGAGAACGGAGTCGTCGAGGTTGAACTGGTAGGGATTGATGGAGCGGATGTTATGCTGCAGGGTGTTTTTCTGGTAGGTGCGGAGGGATGTGCTGTTGCTGAACATGGAGAGGAATCGGCGGAAACCCTTTTTGTTTTTCCAAACCGCGCCCGGGCGCAGCTGGAGTGTCTGGGTGGCCCCGCAGTTGCGAGTGCTTACGAACTCGTTGGTGGGCAGCCAAACCTTCACGTAGTCGGCCTCGCTCTGGAAGGCTGCGGGCTCGAACTCGTCCATCTCTTCAATGCCGTTCTGATTGTAGTCGTTCCAGACGTGTGTCCCCTGACCTGAGGCCACCTTCAGAAATGAGTAGCTCTTCTTTTGCTCCAGTCCGCTACCCACTTCGTAATAAAGTCCGAGGGTAATCGCCCCTTTCCAGAACTTACCGTAGTAGTCGATACTCCCTACAAAGTTGTGTTCGGATTGTGAATGGTGCAGGGTGTCGCGGTACTGGTCGTTGCGGTAGGTGAAAGTCCCTTTCAAACGGTTGTTTTTCCAGTGCGTGCATTCGAAGCTGGCCTGCGCCTCGTGTGCGATATTATTCAGTGTAAGTATGTTGTGTTGGGCATAATAATCAATTCGGTTGAGGTATTGGAGCTGGAAAGAGTAGGGGAGCGTATCGCCATTTTTGAGGTAGAGGGCTGCTTCGTTGAAGGCGTAGCTGTTGGCCCTGATGGTGCGGTCGGCAGCTTGGCGGAACAGGTTGTATTCAAGGTTGTCGCGGACTCCGATGCTGATCTGGGGGAGGTTGTAGGAGAAGTCGTTGTTGCTTTTGAGGAAGTTGGTGGTCTGCACGCTGTCGGCCGAGAGGAGGTGGGCGGTGGTGGCGTTCCAGCTCCAGCTTTTGAAGCGGTGTTGGGAGGTGAGTTGTTGGCGCAGTCCGTTCATCTCGCCGGCGCGGTACAGCCAGTTGGCGGTGTAGGCGGTACTTCCGCAGGTGGGATGCGCAAAGCCGGTGTTCACCTGAAGCAAGTGCTCATCGGTATTGTTGGTAAAGTCGCTGCTCAGGTTGTAGTCGCGGAAGAACTCCACATTACGGTAACTTTGCAGCGGGTTATAGTTGCGATGGACATATTCGTAGTTGAGGTTCAGCAGATAGCGCCATGCTGTATCTTGGCTTTTACGGGCGTGCAAAGGTTGGTTGAATTCCAGATCGGCTTTGCAGGCGAGGCCGGCATTATCGCGGTCGTCGTCTTTCGAGAAGAGGTTCTGGTCGAGGTAGCTGAAGGCCACTTCCGCCCCTGCTTTCAGGTGGTTGTTGAACGCGTAGGAGGCGCCCACTGTGGCCAAGTCATGCATCTTGGGTGTGTTGAGCAACGCCACTGGGGCGTAGTCGCCTTGCGGCTGCCCGTTGACCGGTGCCACCCACTGGTACATCTTCCCGTTGGCGGTGCTCTGCGCGAGGATGTAGTCTCCTTTCCCCACCCCCACGTAGCTGAAGGTGACGCGATACACCGAATCGTGCGAGTTACCCGCATACACGTAGACGGGTGCGTAGAGCTCGCCCTCCACCAAGGTGTCCTTGCGGTGGTAGAGAATCTCGTTACCCGTAAACTCGGTTACAGGGGAGGCGGTCTCGAATAGGGCGAGGTCGTTGCGGTCGCCGATTCCCGACAGGAATATCATCTGTTCGGGGGTGGGTTCGGGGCGGATGGACTGGTTCTTCAAGTCCTGTTCGTGGAAGAAATTGACATCCAGTGTCAGTTTGCTGTTCTTTTCATGGGTGAAAGTGTTGGATGTGAAGAGGTTGTAACGTGAATAATATTGGTCACTGTACTCGAAAGATACGATGATGCGGCTGTGTTCGGTGATGAGTCGTTTGGGGGTGAAGGTGATTTCGCCCATGTTGTAGTCAATGACGTAGTCTTCATCCTGTCCGCGTGTAAGCAGCACACCGTCAAGATAGACTTGTTCGGAGCCGGAGAGGATGATGATGTTGGTTTCTGACAGTTCGCCAGTGAGTCTGTAAGGCCCCTGCACGCCGTTGATGGGGGTGATGCTGTGGCGCACGTATTTCCCTTTGGAGAGGCCGCCGCCGACGGTGTTGCGGAGATGGTTGGCACTGTCAATAGGGGTGTTGACGGTGGCCTTCATGCCGGTGAACTGTCGGTTGACCTGAAGGAAATGAGTGTTAGGTAATGCGGCTATCTCGATGTCGCCTGCCTCGATGCGGAGACGGTCTTTGTAGATGAGCTGGATGAACACCTTGTTGAAGTCCTTGAGGTAACGGGTGTTGCCTTCGGGTTGGATGGGGAGATTCTCATCGGTGATGTTGGCAAGGATTTCCACGCCGGGTGCAATCGTGCCGGCGAGTTGCAGGTTGAGGTGCGAGTTGAGCACGAAGTTCTGGTTGTTGCCCACAGAGATGCCGCGGGAGATGGAGCCGGTGCCTTGCAGGTCGGAGTCGAAGATGGAGCGGTTGGTGGGAGCGGTGATGGGAGAGAGGTGGCTGCGGGTGGGGTCGTCCACGAAGTGGGGCAAGATGAGGTCGGGTGATTTGTGGCTCACCGGGCGGCTGAGGTTCCGGAGCATGGAGCGGTAGGCGTAGGTGACGGTAGTACCGACTTTGGCAGGATTTTTCAGGTGCAGAGTGGCAGTGGCATAGTCGATGGTGTAGTCGGCAGTGTCGAGGCCGGCGAGGGAGAGCGAGCCGGGCATGATGGAGAGGCTGTCGAGCACGACACTGGTGGAGTCAAGGCGAATGGTGCCGAAGCGCCGGTTGGAGATATCCTGTGCCGACAGGTGCGCTGATGTGTGCAGCACTATCCACAAGATGAAGATGTAAACCGTACGTTTCGACATAAATCTATTTTAGCATAATGATAATGCAAAAATATTCAATTTATTGTGATGGTGTATAATTAAGAGAGCCGACTTGCGCCGGCCCTCTCGTGACAATCTTAACACAAAATTACATCATTTTGTGGCTGTTCTTCAGTCTTTGGCAGACATACACGCACCGTGCGAAAAACAGCGGGCAAAAGTACTAAAAAAATGCGAATAACAAAGTTGTGGTTACGACAGTGCTTGATTGACCTGCTGTGAGCTCTTGAGGATGGCTTCGTACTCCTCGGGTGTGATGTCTTGGAAGAAAAAGTGAACGGGGTTCACCCGCACGCCATCCTTGATGACCTCGTAGTGGAGATGTGAGCCAGTGGAGAGACCGGTGTTGCCCACGTAGCCGATGACTTGTCCGCGGGTGACATGTTCACCGGGCTTCACCGCCTTTTTGGAGAGGTGGGCGTACAGTGTCTGATAGGAGTAGCCGTGGTTGATGACGATGACATTGCCGTAGCCGCCGCCGGGGGTCTGTTTGCTCACCACACCGTCGGCAGTGGCATACACGGGCGTTCCTTTTTTCGCTGAGATGTCAATGCCGGTATGGGGGCGCAGCACTTTCAGGATCGGGTGGTAGCGGTAGCCGAAGCCCGAAGTGATCTCGTAGCAGTTGGGCAGTGGCCGGATGGCTGGGATGGACTGCAGCATCTGTTTCTTCTTCCCAATGAGGGTGACAATGGTATCAAACGAACGTGACTGTGCCGCCATGCTCACGGTCAGGCGATTGGCCTTTTGGTGTATCTCCTCCAACAAAGCACTGGCGTCGGTTGGGGTGGATGAGTTGACTTTTTGTGTATTCCCTAAAAATGGGTAGCGTTCGGAAATGGGCATCGGTTCGCTTTCAAAAATGGCGCGGTAGATGTTGTCATCGCGTTTCTGCAGGTCAGTCGCTACCGTCGCAAGCTGGTCGTATCGTTTGTTCAAACGGGTTAGTTCTTCTTTTAACTGCTCGTTTTCCTGCCTGAGCATCAGTTCTTTAGGGGAATCTATCAAATAGAATGAGATCCATACGATTACTACAGAAAATGCCAGTGCCGTGGCCAGAAACCAGAGCACCCGCTTGATGATGTCTTTCCATGAGAAAGTCTTTTTCTCAAACGAGAGTGTTTTGGGATTGAAGTAGTAGATGGATCGTCCCATATTATATAATATAGTATTGCGTTATTTCAGTTTGATGATACGGCCTTTCTTCAACTGGGTTTCTGCGTTGATGCCGTTGTAATCGCAGAGCTTTTGGAGTTGGATGCCAGCCATTTGTGCAATATACCGTGGATTCTCTTGGTCTTGCACTGTGTAGGTGGGCCGCTCTCCGGTCTTTGCTTTTTTCTCAATATAGACCACTTCGCCGGGTTGGGGATTGGCAGCACCAGAGAGGTCGTTGAACTTTTTGATTTTCTTTTCGGGAAGCTGCACGTCGCGGGCTATTTGGGCGTAAGTGTCACCCTCTTCCGCAATGATAAAGAGTGTGTTGTTGTTGACGTACACTTCCCGTTCCGTGAAAGGGTAGCCTGCATAGGGGGTGAAATCACCTTTCTTTGCCGTGAATACGGTGGGCTGAGTCGGGGTAGCAGTAGCGGCTGATTGAGCGGGTTGTTGCTCCTGCTTTGGAGCAGAAGACTTCGGATCGGTTGCTTTTGCAGGTTGGGTATTGTTGGTGGGCTTGGGCTCAGGATTTTGATGGTTGGCGGGTGGGGTGGACGATTTGGGGGGATTTTTCTTATGGCTGGGTTTAGTGCGAACCTTTTCGGAGTTGATCTTGTTGGAATGGGGTTTGGTGGGAGTGGGTTGGGAAGTTGAAGTGGGGTGAGCAGTCACCGGCTGAGCAGACTCTGCCGGCTTTTCAGCTACTGCAGGTTGTGGCATGGCTGTCGGCTGGGGCTGCGCATACTGATTGACGTATGAAAAATCAACCATCAGCTCGGGATGCATTTCCGGGTAATTTTTGAAATATCCCGCTTGGAGGCGTTGTTGGTAGAGGGTGTCAAGATAGGCGATATGGAACCGCTCGATGATGCTGATGAGCCGGTCGGCATACTGGGGGTTGGTGGCATAGCCAGCCGCCTTGAGTCCGCGAGCCCAACCAGGGTAGTCCATGATGTCAAGAGTGAACAATGCCGCATAGCGTTGGCGATTTTTCAGAAAGAGGGAATGGTCGGTGTACGACTCCTCCACTCTCTCATATTTTCTGAAACACTCCTGCAACTCGTCATCGTCGATCAAAATCGTGTCACCGGTCCAGTCTTTGTGGCACTTGATGCCGAAATGGTTGTTGCCATCCACCGCGAGGTGACTTTTGCCGCAGGCGCTCTCGAAAATTCCCTGTGCAATGGTGATGCTGGCAGGAATTTTATATTCATACATCTTATTGATAGCCAATTCTTTATAAGTATCAATATAGGCATAAATATCGTACTCGGTATATTGCCCACGTGCAGAAAGTGAGCAGAGGATGACCATTAAGGCGATGATGCTGTTTCTCAAATGCTTCATATTGGACGGAATATATTTTTAGCCATGCAAAATTACTTTATAAATTTTGAAAATGAAGAATGTCAACCTGTAATACATCAACACCGAATCGTTGATAATTTAGGGTAAAAAAAGAGGGAATGCTGTGTGGCATTCCCTCTGAAGAAAAAGTCGAAAGTTGTTTAGTATTTGTAGAAACCTTCGCCGGTTTTTCTGCCAAGCAGACCAGCGCGCACCATCTTCCGCAACAGCGGGTGAGGACGGTACTTCGGGTCGCCAAATTCTTTGTAAAGGACTTCCATGATGGCGAGGTTCACATCGTTGCCGATGAGGTCGGCCAGTGCGAGCGGGCCCATAGGGTGGTTGGCGCCCAGCATCATGCATTTGTCGATGTCCTCAGCGGAGGCGATACCATCGGCGAGGATGCCGACTGCCTCGTTGATCATCGGGATGAGGATGCGGTTGACGACGAAGCCGGGAGCCTCGTTCACCAGCACGGGAGTCTTGCCGATGGAGGTGGCGAGCTCCACAATCTGGTTGCACACCGCTTCGGAAGTCACCTGACCTTTGATCACTTCCACCAATGCCATACGGTCGGCGGGGTTGAAGAAGTGCATGCCGATGAATTGCGTCGGACGGGTGGTGGCAGCGGCGATTTCGGTGATGGAGAGGGAGGATGAATTGGTGGCGAAGATGGTTTCGGGCTTGCAGATCTTGTCGAGTTCTGCGAAGACTTCTTTTTTCAGCTGCATATCCTCCACAGCGGCCTCGATCACGAGGTCGGCGTCGGCGAAGGTGGCATAGTCCGTGGTGGTGGTGATGTTCTTCATGATGGCGTCAACGCCCTCCTGAGTCATCTTGCCTTTTTCCACTAATTTGCCATAACCTTTAGTAAAGGAAGCCAATGCCTTGTCCAAGCTGGCTTGGGTTCTACTTTTCATAACCACGGGCATCTTGGCGGCGAAAGCCTTCACGATACCTTTGGCCATGGTTCCGGTTCCAATAACACAAATTTTCATAATTCGTTATTTTTAATGGGTTGATTTTTTAATTATTCGTTTTTGAAGACGGGTTTCGCCTTGGTGAGGAAGGCTGTCATCCCCTCCTTCTGGTCTTTGGTGGCGAAGCATTTGCCGAACATCTTGTTTTCGTATGCGATGGCGGCATCGGCGTCGAGGTCGTACTCGGCGTTGATGCACTGCTTGGCATAGCGAACAGCGATCGGAGCCATAGCACAAATCTTGGCGGCCATCGCCTTGGCCTGTTCCATCAGTTCCGCCTGCGGATACACTGCGTTCACCAGACCGATACGCAACGCCTCGTCGGCACGGATGGCCTTGCCGGTGTAGATCATCTCCTTGGCGTAGCCCATCCCCACGAGTTTGGCGAGACGGTAGGTGCCTGAAAAGCCGGGGATGATGCCGAGGCCGACCTCCGGCTGTCCGAACTTGGCGTTGTCGGAGCAGATGCGGATGTCGCAGGCCATCGCCAGCTCACAGCCGCCGCCGAGGGCGAACCCGTTGACTGCAGCAATCACCGGAATGTCAAGGGTTTCAATCTTGCGGAACACTTCTGCGCCGAGGCGGCCGAATGTCTCGCCTTCCGCAGCATTCAGGTTCTGCATCTCCGAGATGTCGGCGCCCGCCACGAACGACTTCTCGCCGTCACCCGTGATAATCAGCACCCGCACCTCCTTGCTGAGGTTCGTGATGAAATCATCCAGCTCCTTCAGCAGCGCGG
Source organism: Bacteroidales bacterium (assembly GCA_017962845.1). GTDB lineage: Bacteria > Bacteroidota > Bacteroidia > Bacteroidales > WCHB1-69 > UBA1756. The sequence goes on from JAGCUN010000035.1 coordinate 150,892, forward strand.
AGTTCAGCGCATTCAGCGACTTCGGAGCCGAAAGGGTCAGCACGCAAATGCCCGATTCGGTATTGATTTTCAGATAGGTATAATCCATTGTTTTGTCGTTTAATCGTTTATTGTAGAGACGCGGCATGCCACGTCTCTACGTGATTATCCCTTCAATTTTCCGTTTTCAATTTTCAATTCTCAACTTACAGTTGCATCGGTTTCAGGTCGTCGGCGATGATCAGATCGGCCTCGGTGGCGGCCTTTACCTGATCGACCGTGAATTCAGGATGGATTTCCTTGAGGACGATGCCCTTGGGGGTCACTTCCATCACGCCCATCTCGGTGATGATGAGGTTCACCTGACCTTTAGCGGTGAGGGGCAGGTTGCACTTTTTGAGGATTTTCGGGTTGCCTTTCTGGGTGTGCTCCATGGCGAGGATCACGCGCTTGGCACCGACGATGAGGTCCATGGCGCCGCCCATACCGGGGGTGAGTTTGCCGGGAATCATCCAGTTGGCGAGGTCGCCGTTCTCGTCCACCTGCATGGCACCGAGGATGGTGGCGTCAACATGGCCGCCGCGGATGATGCCGAAGGAGGTGGCAGAGCTGAAGGAGGCGGCACCGGGCACTGCGGTGATGTAGCCGCCGCCGGCGTTCACCATCTCAGGATCTTCCTGGCCTGCTTCGGGAGTGGGACCCATGCCCACCATGCCGTTCTCGGTCTGCAACGTCACGGTCACGCCTTCCGGTAAGTAGTTGGGAATCATAGTCGGAATACCGATTCCGAGGTTAACGATGTCTCCATCATGGAGCTCTTTTGCAGCTCTTTTGGCAATCGTTTCGCGAATTTCTGCTTTTTCCATAGTTTTTATATTTAATTGTTATGATATTTCACAAAAACGGCTGCAAATTTACACAAATTTTCAATACGCGCAAAATGTTTGTTGTGATTTTATGGCGACAATTTTATTTTTATTTTGTGCCGTCCAAAGAAGAAAAAATGTTACAGATAGGACTGCATCACCGTGGCCACATCCACGCCCTTCGGCAGCAGATAGGTGCGCAGCCCCACCGCCTTCGCCCCTTCGATGTGGCGGGCCGTGTCATCGATGAACAACGTCTCCTCGGGAACAAGTCTCTGCTCGGACACCACTCGCCGGAAGGCCTCCACGTGCGGCTTGCGCATGTGCATCTCATGCGAGAAATAGGCCTTCACAAAGCACTCCTCGAAAATGTCGCAGCCGTACTGCGCCCGCAACTGCACCTGAAAACAGTCGTAGTTGAGCTGGTTGGTGTTGCTGAAAAGAAACAGCCGGTACTTCTTTTTCAACTGCCGCAACATCTCCACGCGGTGCGGTGGCAGGTCGATGATAATGGCATTCCAAGCATTATCAATTTGCTGGTCGGTGAGCGCCACCGGCGAGAGCGAACGGATGTAGTCGCGGAACTCGGGCACGCTGATACGCCCCTCTTCGAACAGGTCAATCGCCTCTGTCTGAGCCGCCTGCGTGTATTGCTGGGTGAAATTGTGCAGCCCGTAGGTGGAGAATTTGTCGGCGATGTTCTCGTAGCGGATGTCGTACAGCACGCCGCCCAGGTCGAAGATGATGTTTTTGATGGAAGATGTCATGAAAATTGTCCTTTAAAAGCCTGATATACTAAAACTTGCCCTTTATCGTGCAGCTCGATGGTGAAGCTATCACCTAACGACTCGTTGGAGGCACCTTCCCACAGCTCGGCGAAAGTGCGCTGGGCTACGGGGTAGCGCAGTCCGTGGAAGGTGAGCCGCATGGTGGGCGTGAAACTGAAGATGGAGACCTGCTCGCCCGCCCGCGACGCAAAGGTGGTGGTGCCGCCGATGGCACTGAAAATCCCGTAGTTGGTGACCATGCGCACCCGGAACCGACCGGCATAACGCAGCAGCAGTCCGAGGTTGGCTAACGTGTGGTCCTCGCGCAGTCCGGTGCCGCCCAAAATGGTGATGTTGTCCAGCCCGTGCGCCTCGCAGTAACGGAACGCCTTGGTGAGGTCGTTGTAGTCGGTGCTCGGGTCGGCATCGATGATGCTGGCATAGCGGTTGCGCTGCTCGGCAGTCAGCGAGTCGCCATCGCCCACAATCACCGTCGGCTTGACGCCCAGCTCCTCCAAGTGGCGGATGGCTCCGTCGCAACAGACGATGGCTTCAGCACTGTGTAACAGCTCGATACATTGGGGGGCGGACGGTTTTTCGCCATTGGCAACGATGATGGTCATAACGCTATTTTTGAGGTTGCAAAATTACGGAAAAAAGAGCGAATATTTTTTTTATCCCAAGTGCAATATTCAAGAAAAAATATGTACTTTTGCCGTGCGAAAAATGTGGAGAGATTTGTAATGATTGCAACCACTTGAAAAAATGCTAAACCATTGGTTTCCCACTTTTTTCGTTTTAACTAATTTATTAATCATTAATATTTTAAACATGAGCTATCTGTTTACATCCGAATCAGTATCTGAAGGGCACCCCGACAAAGTGAGTGACCAAATTTCAGACGCTCTGCTCGACTCTTTCCTTGTACAGGATCCGAAGTCCAGAGTGGCTTGCGAAACATTAGTTACAACGGGCATGGTGGTTTGTGCCGGTGAGGTCACCACCAACGGTTATGTGCCTGTAGATGAAGTAGCAAGAAAAGTTATCCACAAAATTGGCTATAACAAAAGCGAGTACCGCTTCGACGCCCAGTCGTGTGGTGTGGTGTCTGCCATCCACCGGCAGTCTCCTGACATCAACCAGGGCGTGGACCGCGAGAATGAGAAGGAGCAGGGCGCTGGCGACCAGGGTCTGATGTTCGGCTATGCCTGCAACGAGACCGACAACTACATGCCGCTCACCCTCGACTTGGCGCACAGCCTCATGCGCGAGCTGGCCGCTATCCGCCGCGAGGGCAAGAAGATGCGCTATCTGCGCCCCGACTCCAAGTCGCAGGTCACCATCCAGTACGATGACCACGGCAAGCCGATGGCCATCGACACGATTGTGGTCTCCACCCAGCACGACCCCGATGTCACCACCGAGCAAATCCACGAGGATGTGGCTAACATTCTCATTCCCAGAGTGAAAAAGAACCTACCTGCTCGTATCCGCAAACTGTTTGGCGATTTCAAGCTGTATGTGAACCCCACCGGCAAGTTTGTCATCGGTGGTCCTCATGGCGACACGGGTTTGACCGGCCGCAAGATTATCGTGGACACCTACGGTGGTCACGGAGCACACGGCGGCGGTGCCTTCTCGGGCAAGGACCCGTCGAAGGTGGACCGCTCGGCAGCATACGCCGCCCGCCATATCGCCAAGAACATGGTGGCCGCAGGGCTCTGCGACCAGGTGCTCGTGCAGGTGGCCTACGCTATCGGCGTGGCTGAACCGGTGAGCGTGAACGTGAATACCTACAATTCCGCCAAGGTGAAGATGACCGATGGCGAGATTGCAGAGAAGATTGCTAAGATCTTCACTCTCAAGCCATACGATATCATCAAGCGCCTCAAACTCACCCAGCCCATCTATCTGCCTACCGCTGCTTACGGTCACTTCGGACAGGAGTGCCGCGAGGAGGAGGTCGAGCTGTTCTGCAACGGCAAGGGCGTGCGCGTGGAGAAATGCACCGATGCCGACGGCCGCGAGTGCGAGCGCTACTTCAAGACGGTGGAGCTCTTCACCTGGGAGAAACTCGACTACGTGGAGAAAATCCAGAAGGCCTTCAATCTGAAGTAATTACCTTTTAGTTGATATAGAAAGCGGGCGGCCCATCGGGCCGCCCGCTTATTTTTATGCAGATAATACAGGGTTATTACTCAACATGGTTATAAATCCCAATCATCGTCTGCGATTTCAACAGCTTCTTCAGCAACTGGTTCATCATCATATTCATAATCCGTGTTCTCAGAAGCTATTTCTTCAGTCAATGCTTTGACAGATTCCTCAAAAGTATCCTCATCAAAGAACACACCGAGCAAACACTCTCCATATTCTCCATTAATAATGAAGTTGAGATTCCCGCCGCACTCCAGTTTTTTCAGGAAAACGTAATCCTGTTCCTCATTGATATTGGAAAGTTTTCCGCCATAGATGCTTTTCAACTTGCTGCACAGCGCAGAACAGATTGATTTAAATCGGTCTTCAGCTTTGTTTTCAAAGGAGAATTCAAATATCATCAATCCGCAAGTAGCGGAGTAATCATAGATTTTGTCATAGCTATAATAACCATATTTATACTCGTAGGTTTCTGATAGAAATGAGAAATACACCTCTTTCAGCGTAATATCATTGGTGAATTCTTTATTCAGTCTGTTGGTGAGTGAAGAATAGTAAAGGTTATCTTCCCAATCCTCACCGTAAACATCATGATTGGTAATGTCTTCCAAGGTTACATGATCAGTTGGCAGTCCGTCAACTTTCGTTGAACTGAAATTCTTGAGGAAGGAGCTGAGGAATTTAGAAGCGTCATAATACTCACTTTCCACGCATGAGCCAATTTCAAGATAAGGCGATTTGATACTTTCAAATTGAGGATTCACAATATATTGGCCTTTCTTATCAATAATGCCCCATTTGTCGTTCGAGCTAACGAAGGCTATCCCATTGCAAAATTCGCGAGCATTGTCAAACTGAGGGTTGATCACATACTTGCCATTCTTATCAATATAGCCACATTTATCGTCATCTGTTTCGAAATAAGCCAACCCATCACCATAGGTAAAACCACTACAGATCTCAAACTGCGGGTTGATCACAAACTGGCCTTTTTTGTCAATGTAGCCACATTTCTCACCTTGGTATACGACAGCTACTCCATTGTAGAAATTGTCAACATCATCAAATTGCGGATTGATGACATATTTGCCCTCCTTATCTATAAAGCCCCACTTATCACCGGACTTAAAGGCTGCAAGCCCATCAAAGAAAGGAAAGCATCTGTCGAACTGCGGGTTGATCACATATTTGCCTTTTTTATCGATAAAGCCATATTTGTCCTCATCGTTACTCACTACCGCCAAGCCATCCAAAAATGTCCCCGCATATTTGAATTGCGGATTGATAACCACATTTCCTTTTTTGTCGTAGTAGCCATATTTTCTTTCCCCCTTATCGTTAATGGAATAGAATGCGGCCAAGCCCTCGTTGAAGCAGAAAACACCGTCGGCTGTAGTACATTCGAACACCTGTTCGCCATCCTTGTTGATACAGACGGGGTGTGCGCATTCCTCCACCACAATAGCAAGTCCGTCATTGAAAATAGTAGCATCCACATATTTGGCAGGGATTTTATAGGTTCCTTTCTTATCGATGAAACCATATTTTCCATCCTTATTCTCCACACGAGCTAAGCCATCGCTAAACCAGTCTGCATCAGAGAATTGCGGGTTGATGACATACTGGCCTTTCTTATCAATATACCCCCACTTTTTCCCATCATAAACGGGAATTAGGGATGTGTCGGGCTTGAACGGCAGGTCGGATGGGAGGAGAAAGAAAAATGCGATGACGGCGGCCACTGCAAGCAGGAATGCCGCTACTCCACCAAGAATTACGGGCAGAATCCATCTCCTGCGCTTTTTTGCAGGCTTCGGGGGAGTGGGAGTCTCTTCTTTGGGTGATGCTGGAGGTGTCGGGACCTCAATAGTTTTGCGTTTCATGTTGTGTTTTTTTTATAAATAATATTTGAAATTAAGTTGTAAATTTGGTGTAAATTATTAATAATCAGATGGCTCAGTTTCAACTACTACTTCTTCATCGTCTTTGGTGAGTTCTCGGATAGTGTCTTGATAGGTGTCTTGATCAAAAAATACGGTCATCATCAGACTGCTGTAGCTGCCTGAAACAATGAAGTTGATGCTCCCGCACTCTATCTTCTTTACAAATACGTAGGCGTATTTCGATTCGACGGGAGAAACCTTACCTCCGTAGATGCTTCTCAGCTTGTCGCAAAGGGCTGTTCCAATGCTTTTTGCCCGATAGGCAGCTTTGTGGTCAAGGTCGAACTTGTACGTGGCGTACGTGCAGGGTGCGGAGTAATGATAGGTCTTATCATACGACCACCAATCGTATGAATAGTTGTAGGTATCGGAAGAGAAGGAGAAACTCACTTCATTGAGGTTGATGTCGTCGGTGATGTCATCGTCCTGCTTGAGGGTGAGCGATCTGTACCATAGGTTGCTCTTCCAGTCTTCGCTGTATCGGTTGTGCGAGGCGATGTCGGATAGGGTCACTCCAGCGACGGGCATCCCATCAACCTGAGATGCAGTGAAATTGCTCAAAAAAGATTTCAGGAACTTGGAAGCGTCATAATACTCGCTCTGCACCAGGGAGAAATCCAGATAGGGCCGTTTGATATTGTCGAATTGCGGGTTGACGATATAGTTGCCTTTTGGGTTGATGAGGCCATATTTGTCACCTGATTTTACGAAAGCAAATCCGTCACAAAAGTCGTAGGCCATGTCAAACTGCGGGTTGATGACATATCTTCCCTTTTCATCAATGAAGCCCACTTTATCGTCCATCGCGACTGCGGCGAGACCTTCCCCGTAGATGAAAACGCTACTGTTTTCAAATTGCGGATTGATAACAAAGTTACCTTTCGTATTGATAAAACCGCACTTGTCGTTCTGCATCACCATGGCGATATTTTCGTAAAAGTCGCTCACAGACTCGAATTGCGGATTGATGACATATTTCCCCTTCTTATCAATATACCCCCATTTGTCGCCGGACTTAAAGGGCGCAATGCCTGCGTCGTGAAAATCCCCGACATTGTCGAATTGTGGGTTGATGACGTATGTGCCCTCTTTGTTAATAAATCCCCATTTGTCTTTGTCGTTGGCAACAGCAGCTAGTCCGTTGTTGAAGTAGTGCACGTATGTGAACTGCGGATTGATGACCACATCGCCCTTCTTATCTACAAAGCCCCATTTGGCTTCATTTTTATCATTAAGGATGTAGAAAGGTGCCAGTCCCTCCTGGAAGCAGCACACACCATCTGCCATGGTGAACTCAAATTCAGTATCTCCATCCTTGTCGATGCAGGTGGGGTGCCCGCCATCCTCCACCACAAAGGCCAGACCTTCGTTGAAAATGGTGGCCTGTGAGTAGTGGGCGGGAATCTCATAGTTCCCTTTCTTGTCAATAAAGCCGTATTTCCCCTCTTCATTTTGCACACGTGCCAGGCCATTGTTGAACCAGGTGGCATCCTTGAATTGCGGATTGATGACATAGTTCCCTTTCTTGTCGATATACCCCCATTTTTCGCCGTTCGATACTGGAATGAGGGAGGTATCGGGCTTGAAGGGCGGATCGGATGAACGTAAAAGGAAAAATGCGACGATGCCAGCCACCACGAGCATGAAGGCCGCTGCAGCTCCGATAATCACGGGGATCAGCCACTTTCTGCGCTTTTTCGCTGGAGGTTGTGGAGTGGGATTGTCGGTTTTGGGTAATTCTTGAGGCGTAGGAACCTCATTGAGGGGTGTTTCCATTGGGTGATTCTTTGGTATAGATGAAAAATTATTAAAAGCGCAAATTTACAATAAAAATTCACACCTTCAACATCTTTTACAAAAAATCACCGAATAATGGTCAACGTGCCTGTGCGCGTTTCCTCTATGCCATGTATGGTATAGTAGAATTGGTAATAATAGGTGCCGTCGAGTGCGTTTTGTGCATCCCAATTATTTTGATAATCATTGACTTGTAAGACTACAGAACCGCTTTTTGACCGGACGATGAGTTTGCTCTTTTCGCAGTTTTCGATGCCTTTGATGACGAACAGGTCGTTGTAACCATCGCCGTTGGGGGTGATGACGTTAGGGATTTCGATGGCGACGGGCGGGGTGAAGTCGAGGTCGTCGCGGCCCGACAGCACCGGATCGTTCGTCTGGTTGATCGACTGCTGTGACGGGGTGGGCTGTGAAGTCGCTGGTCGTGAGGTGGTGCCAGTTGCGTTCGCTTTGGGAGTTGAGGTGGTGTGATTTTGAATGTTTTGTGAATGAGTGGGCTGGGGAGTTGCGGATGGAGCGGATGCGGGTTGTGTTACAGCCAGTGTTGGCGTGGCTGAGCTTTCGGATGGTGTGGCTGACTCAGCGGCAGCGGGTATGTTGGATTTTTCAGGCAGTTGTTCTTTGGGGGTGGGGGAAGAAGCGTCGGTTTCAGTGGCAAGTGGGTGGTGGGTTAATGTATCGGCAGCGAGTTCGGTGGTGGAGGGGGAGGGGAGGGAGGTGGTGTGGGAAGTGAGGTGAGATTCGGCAGGTGTGGAGGGGGTGTTGGCGTTGGGAAGAAGCAGGGTCGCGACGAGCGCGCCGCCGACAGCGATGGTGACCGCACTGCCGGCGATGATGGTCTTGACGGCTGCTGCCGACAGGTGGCGTGTGGCCTGTGCAGCAGCTTTAGTGGCCGCTGAAGTACCGCCAGCCGTAGAGCCAGCTGCCGCGATGCCGCTCTCAATGGCATCCCAGCAACGTGCGGAAGGCTGTACTTCCAAGTTTTCCAATAATTGTTTTATCTCGTTGTCATTCATCGGCTTATCCTTTCTTTTAACCAGTTTTTGGCACGTGTCAGCTGCGAGCGTGACGTACCTTCTTGGATTCCTAATGTGGTCGCGATCTCCTTGTGTGAAAGTCCTTCGACAACAAATAGGTTGAAAACCACGCGGTAGGTTTCCGGCATCCGCTGGATGAGCTGTAGCAGATCCTTCTCCATCACCTTATCGGATGGCAGGCTCTGCGCCTCGCGCCATTCTGCCTCGAAAGCGTCATCCAACGCCAAGGCATTGTGGTGCTTGTGGTGCATCCTGAAAAAGCTGATGGCCGTGTTGAGCATGATTTTCCGCATCCAAGTTGGCAAAGAACTTTCAAAGTGAAACTCTCCCAAATGAGCGAAGACTTTCGTAAACCCTTCAATGAGAATGTCTTCCCCCTCCTCCTTGGAGTTGGCGTAACGGCTGCAAACACCCATCATTACCGCTGCATAACGGTCGTAAAGCTCCTTCTGTGCCTTGCGGTCGTTTTGCAGACAGGCTGCCACCAACTCTTTTTCATCCATTGGTTTCACAATAGGCAAGACGCAGCTTTTTCAGAAATGTTGCAAAATTATTTTACAGATTTTACAATGGCCTCTACCTGACGCATATAGACCCGCTTTTTCTCTTCAGGAGCATACACGCTGCCGTCAATGGTGACACATTCCCCATTGATGTTGATGAAGGAAAACTGGTAGAAGGGACCTCCCATGTAGTCGTTGGTGGTCTCCCACAATCCGCGCAGTTCAGCGCCTTCCTTCGACCATATTTTCAAAGGCTGGTGAAGCGGGTAGTTGGCGTACTCGGTGATTTTGGGATGAATGTCCTTCGTTTCACCTTCAATATATTGGCTGGTAATGTAATTGCGCTTGATGATCATGGCCTCACGGGTCAACTTTTTGTTCGGACTGGTGTAAATCATGATGAAACGGTCGTTCTTTTTGGTGCGATAGAGCAGCCAGAGGAAATCATCCCCTTCGCGCCCGATTTCGTATTCCTGCGGGACGGTCATCAGTATGCCGAATTTCTTCTGGATATAGTCTTGCAGTTCCACATTGGGCGTTTTGGCCTGCACCACTTGCAGCTTTGCGATGTCGTTATCGAACATGGCATACAGGATCTGGTCGCGGTTGGCGGCCAGACAGGTGATGGCCGCCTCCTTCGTGGGAGCGCAGATGTGCGCGTAAATCTGCGGCTTGCTCCACGGATTTTTCTCCATCTTACATTCAGCTTCTGTATAGGAGGCGTTCACGTCAATATAAACGATGTTGGCTCTTCGGGTGAAGTCCCCTTTGAACAAGTCGTTATTAATGTGATAGATGCTGAAAAGCGATTCCTCTTGCGGCAGGCCGACCTGCGGCTTCTGCAGCAGGCTGTAGACGCTGTCCTGCACCTCCTCGGGCCAGTTCTTGTCCATCACTAACAGCAGTTCGGCGGTCTTGCCCGTTGAGAGGTTGTTGTCATTCAAGGTTACCGACGATTGCTTGAGCTCCTTGGTGATGGTGACTGCGTCTTGGCAGGAAACTGCCACGCAGAGTATGACCGAGAGAATCAGAACGATTTTTTTCATTTCTGTAAAATTTTTGAATGAGAAATACTTCATATACAACGCTTCGAAAGGTGAAATGTTGCTTGCGAGTTGTCGCTATTTCACGAACTTTGCCGCCACCCAGTGGTTCCGTACCTTGCAGGAATGGTAGGTGAGGCCTAACGATTCCGCTTTTGCTTTGATCAGATCCAGGTCGTGGCCTTCGTAGAAGCCGCTGAAGAAGATGCAGCCGCCGGCGTTCAAAGCCTTGGCATAGTGGCGCATGTCATTCAGCAGGATGTTGCGGTTGATGTTGGCGATGATGAGATCGAAGGTGTCGTCACCGATGGAAAGGGCATCGCCGAGTTTCACCGTCATGTCGCTGATATGGTTGCGGATGTTGTTCTCGAGGTTGTTTTCGTAGGCCCACGGGTCGTTGTCAATGGCGGTTACTGCCGCCGCTCCGCGCTGATGCGTCAGAATGGCCAGCACACCCGTCCCGGCTCCCATGTCCAACACCCGCTTGCCCTGAATCTCTTCCGTCAGAAGATACTCAATCATCAGGGCGGTGGTCTCGTGGTGCGCCGTGCCGAACGACATCTTCGGCTCAATCACAATGTCGTAAGTCACATTGGGGAGCGGTTCGTGGAAGGGAGCGCGGATGTAGCACTGGTCGGCAATCAGCACAGGCTCGTAGTCGGCTTCCCATACCGCATTCCAGTCCTTCTCCTCAGTTTTGGAAACCTCGTAACTCACCTCTACATCGTAGCCATGCTGCGTAAGCACCTCTGCGATAGCTGCTTCGTTGTAGTCGTCTTCCTTGATGTAGGCGAGCAGGGTGTTTTCATCCTCCCCGTCCATGAAACTGTCGCAACCGGCATCGCCCAACAATGAGGCGAAGAGGTCTTTCCATGGTTCTGGCTGTGAAAACCGAACCTTGATTTCGAGGTATGCCATTACTCTTCTACTCTGTCAAATTCTCCAGTAGCGGTGAACCACAAGTATTTAGGATATTTCTCCTTGTTGGGGAGAATGATGACCTTGTAGTAGTTCTTGCCGTCTTTCTTCACAGAGAAATATTGCTGGATTTCTGACTTCCCGTAGGTGTCCTTGATGTAACGCTCAATTTCCGGGGTGAGCTTGTTGACATCGAGGAAATAGAGGTCTTCCAGCAGTACTCCGTTGGGGGTGAAGATGCACATCTCACGACCTTTGGTGCCGAGGAACTGGGCATCGTAATTCTCGTTTTCGTCCTCATCCCAGACGGCATCCACCACGCGGGGGAATTTGGCCTTGAAGGCGTTGAGCACCACTTCGGGAACTTGAATCTCATCGTAGTCGCCGTATGATTTCACGGTCTTCATGCCGTCGTGGGTCTCTTTCTTGAGGAAGTTGCCGTTCTTGTCGAAATAAAGAACCATGACGCTGTTGCCGGGAGAGGCAATCTCAACGCGGTGAATCTCACCCAGGTCCTTATCCTCTTCGGGTTCGGTGCTGCGGATGGTGTAGGAGGGATAGTTGGAGGCGATGTAGGAGTTGACACCAGCAGGAAGTTCCTTGATGGCGGCCTGCATGTCTTCCTCGCTCATCTTCACATCGTTGAACAAGTCGGGATCGTTGAACGGATCCTCGAAGTTCGGGTCCACCGTGCGGATGAGTTTGCGGGTCTTTTCGTCAAACCAGGCGCCAGTGGGCAGTTTCTTCTTCCAGTTCTTCTTCTCGTAGAACTCGATATAAACTTTGTTTTTCTTGTCGGCGCGCAATTCTTTGTATGCGAAGCTGAACTTATAGCCTTTGTAATAAGTCTCGATATGCTTCATCATGGAGCTGTTGATACGGTCTTGAGCGATGTAGGAGTAGGTTTTCTTCCACACACCCTTGGTGGAGATATAGACCTCCATCGGGAACTCTCTCATGATGCATTTGCCCACATAGGTCTCGCCCACCTTGAACCATTTGGTGTCTTCGGGCTTGGTGGCTTTCTTCTTGAAAGTCTTCATGACGATAGCCGGTACCTCTTTTTCAGCGATAGCATATTGTGCCCAAGGATCGTGGGGGGCTTCAGCCTCTTTTTTGCCTTTCTTGCCTTTGTCGGCTGACTTGTCTGCTTTAGCGTTATCTTTGTCTTGTTTTTCTTCTTTAGCTTGCTGGGCTTCCTTTTCTTTCTTCTTCTCTTCCTTCACCTCATCGTTGGTTTTGGCGCCACGGTCATTAGAGACCACCTCCACCTTGTTTTGTTTAGGAGGTGCGGTCTGGTCGGTGGTGGGGCGAGTGGGTTCATCGGTGCGGAGTACCCATCCTTCGGGGTCTTTTCTTTCCAGAAGATTACCCACATAGTTGAATGTCAGCACGGAAGGCTCATCTTTGCCACCTACTTCAGGGAAGCGGACTTCCAGATAATAGTGGGTGCCCACTTTCGGCATCTCGCGCAAGTTGCATACAGAAATCTCATAATTGGGATAGTTGCTGGTGACATACGTGCTGATGCTCAGCGGAATTTCCGATACGGGGATGGGGTAGATGGTCTTGAGCCATGTGCCGGTATTGGAAAAGTAGGCCTTTCCGTCGGAGCCGTCATCCTTGAAGGAGGCCACGTAGTTGTTTGCTTCAAGGCTCCAACCGGTGACTTTTGCATCTGGGTATTCGGATGCAAACGACTGGGTGACATCGCCAGGTACATCGTCAGTTTTCAGCTTCTGTGCTTTCAATGAAGAAGTTAAGCCGCACACAAACAGCATGGCGGCGGCAAGAAACAGGACTCTGAATATTCTCATAATGGTTAAATTTTTGTCATAAAAATACAAGCCACAAAAATAGTAATTTTTTTGATATGGCACACGATTTTTTGAACGTAAAATCACAAATATTGTTACAAAAAAAAGTGCCCTTAAAAAGGACACTTTTTACAATATTGTATTAGAAAGATTTATTCGACCACGAATTTGCGTACGCTCTTGCCGTGGCTGCCTTCGATGCTGAGCAGGTAGAGACCCTTGGAGAGGTTGCTCACATTGAGGGTGTGGTGAAGTTCGCCGCCGTCAGCATGGATGCTTTCGTTGCTGATGGTACGACCGGTCATGTCGGTGATTCTGAAGTTGAGCTGTCCCTCAAAATCGGAGGAGAGGTCAACATTCAGGGTGCTGCTGGCAGGATTCGGGTAAACGGCGATATTGTTCAGGCCATTCTGTTCATCGATGTTGGTGATGGTTTCGTAGGTGATGGTGAAACCATTGTTTTCCTCGAAGTTGTCAGACACGAAGCGGATCTTCAGCTTATGAATGTTTCCTTCAAGCACCATAACATCATTGGTCGGCCAATTGTAGTTGTCGATACGGGCAATCGGATACTGTTTAGTGGGCTGGGTGACATCGAAGAAGTCGATGAAGTCGCCTGCGCCAAGTTCGATTTGCGGATAAGAGATGTAAATCTTGTCAAAACCATTGATTCTCCATGTGCAGGTGGTTTCGGGACGGTAGGGAGTGCCTTCCTCAACGTTGGCATCACCTTTATCGGTGAAGGTGCCGGTACCAGCGGGCAGGATAACTTCCTCATTGCAATAACCGCTCGGAGTGGTGGCGGTGAAATCGAATACGAAGCCACGGCCAGTCACATCGTTACCGTTGGAGACGAAGCGCACGAGCACGCTGTCGGCCACGATATTGAAGGCGGTGCTGGGGCAGGTGTTGCCAGAGTAGCGGCCGGCCTCATCGTTCATATTGCCATTCTTGTAGAAAATCACTTCATCGGCGTTGTTCTCGGTCTCGAGGCGGAGGAACTTGATGGAGTAGCGGGTTGCGCCCGGGGCTGCAATCATCCAAGTACGGTCGGTATTTGGACGATACATCAGGTTACCGGCACCATCGCTGATGGAACCGCGGGTACCATAAACATTCACATGACCGGTAGTGTCTTTCGGAGCCTGGTCAGCAGGGTAAAGACCAATCATCATGGCCTCGTTCTGCGTGTAGGTGCCGACATGGTTGCTGCCGGAGAGGGTGTAATAACCATTGCTAGAACCACCCCAACCCCAGTTGATGTGTACCAGCGGAAGGGTGTTGAGAGTGTGGTAGTCAACTGTGTCGTGAATATAAGTGGTCAGGCTTTCAGTATGTGAAATGTCCCAAATGGTATCATAAACAAAATTGTGGGCAGTATCGTAGGCATATACCCAAACGCTATCCACATCATTCCAAGTGGAGTCAACGATGCTGATGATGGGGTGGTCGGTGGAGTCAACATGGTTAATAGTATAGATGGTGTCGCCATAGACGGGAGTGGTGAGAACCATCTTGCGCATTTGGTAACCATCGAACATGAAAGCGTGACCGCCGCCGCTGTTAGAACCGGAGTAGTAGATGGGGCGCATCAGGTCAATCTCCTTCGTGATGGAGTCGCACCAGCGTGCATTGCTGAAGTCGCCACGATTGTAAATCTGGGCGGTACGTTCGTATCCCCAGTTGTTCTTCATAACGGTGAGGGCGTAGGGTGACTGTGCACCAGAACCGTCCGGACCGTAGTCCATCTGTACGGAGATACCAGCGTGCCACATCAGCTTGGCCACCTCGCCAGTGTAGGTGTCGATGGAGTTAGGCATATAGTTATAATCATGCATTACATTGAAATTCTGTACCTGCCAAGGATAGGTGATGGTGTCAATAATCTCATTGTCGTTGTTGGTGATGTAGTGAATCGGGTGATATCCCACGCCGCCAATACCATATTCAGGATAGCGATAGTAGTGCATGATGACCGACATATCGGTTGCCACACAGCCTGCAGGCACATGGCCGTCGCAGTCGAGGTTGGCCTGGCTCTGCACTGCATCAGCTTGGAAGGGACAGTAGTTATTATAGTAGGTTACCTGGTTCCAAGTGGAAGTGAGCAGGGGTTTCACCTCGCTGTCGATATAGATAGTGGTGTCGATACGGGTGGGGGTGTAGTTTCTGAGGAACTCCCACTCTTTGGCACACTGCGTGTTGTTGCTGGCTTTGGCAGCGCTAACATCAGCCTTGTAACTCTCCAACATATAACCGCAAGCCTCGGCTTTGAACTCATTCTCGAGAGAATAAGCGAGCACCGGAGTTGCTGCATCGGTAGCCGAAACGATGATGAAACCGCCGTTTCTGATACCGAAAACATAATACAAAGGCTCGTCGTTCTCACCACGGGCGGTTTGTTTCAGAATCAGGTCAGATTCGGAAATCGGAGTGGTCGGACTGACTGCCGTGATGAAGTTCTTGGAAACCGTTTTGGCCTCCTGTACTGTAATGACATTGTCTGCAAAGGCAAACACGAACAAACAGCAGAAAAGAACAGATAGTAAAGTCTTCTTCATTGGTTTGGTTTTTTAATTTTATTCTAATTTATTCTAATTCTAAATTAAGCGTGCAAAAATACAAAATATTTCTGACACGATAAGGTTTCTTCCGTGTTTTTTTTGATTTTTTATAAAATATTGTTCTGAAAATTTTCAGAGAAAGAGAACCAAAGTGGAAACGAACTTTCGTTCAGTGATTTAGAAGGGCTTGAAAGTCTCCACTGGCTGCAGCTTGAACAAGTTGTTGCGGTGCATCCGGTCAATTTTCTCTTTGATGTCGGCGGGTGGTGTTTCCAAACCGCGGATGTACTTGTCGAGCGTGGCGTAGGTGAACCCGAATTTTTCCTCGTCGGTTTTGGAGTGAGGCAGGTCGTCGGTGGGCACCTTGTGTACCCACTGGTAGGGAATACCCATCTCATCTCCAATCTGAAGTAATTCTGTCACAGTAAGTTCTGCCAACGGTTCCACATCAGAAGCGCCATCACCGAATTTGGTGAGGTAACCGATGTAGTTCTCGCTGAGGTTGCAGGTGCCCATCACCCGTCCGTTGTTCGACTGGCTGATGGCGTACAAGGTCACCATGCGGAGTCGAGGCGGCATGTTCTGCTCGGCCTGCACCGACATCTCGAAGCCCCACGGGTGGACATCTCCTTCCTTAAATCCTTCAAACATCTTCCTCAATGCAGTGGTCATACCGCCGATATTGGCCTCCAGAAAGCGGATGCCCAAATATTCGGCCACCTTGTCGGCCCCGTGCAGGTCCTGTCCCGCGTCGGGCATTCCCACCCCAATCACACGCTCCTTTCCCAGCGCTTCCACGCAAAGCGCGGCCATAATGGTCGAATCTTTGCCGCCAGAAAGCCCTACGATAGCGTTACAACCCTTGCCGTTTCGCTCAAACCAGTCTCTGATCCAGTTGATGAGGCGCTCTTTGGTTTCTTTAGCATTGAAATTATACATAATTATTTAAAAGATTTGAAAGATTAGTCGATTTCGTCAATTACCACGTCATAATTGCCTTTGTATATGATGCCGTTGTGACCGTCGATGGCGATGGGGTCGAACACGTTGAAGGGGGTCCCGTTGATGGTGAGGGTTTTCTCCTTTTCGTGAACGATGAGGGCATCGCAGTTCACGGCACAGATCTTGCCAAGGGTGGCAGCGGTGACAGCGGCGTGCGATGTGGCACCTCCACGGGCGGTGAGCAAGCCGTCGCACTCGATGATCAGCTCAATGTCGTCGGGCACTGTGTCGGGGCGCACCAGCACGATATGCCGGTCGGGGTCATCGCTGTTGCGCACCTTCTGGATGTCCTCCATGTCGAATACGATGATGCCGTTGAGCACTCCGTTGCCGATGCCGATACCATTGCCCACCTTTTCCATCTCTTCTGGTTTGGCGGCAAAGGTCTCCACGGCATCCTGTCGCGTGACATTCTGGTTGCGCGTCTGCAGCATGTAGAGGTCTTCGGCCTTGGAGGTCTCGAAGGTGAACTCGATCTCCTGATGGCTGAATCCGTCCTTCTCCAACATGTTTTTAGCCAATTCTCTCAATTTATTGTAGATTTCAGGATACTGGCTTTGCAAGGAGAATGGAGCGTTCTGGTATTCTGACTTTCTTTGGAACTCGCTGATAGGCAGTGTGTTGATAAGACCGCCCACGATGTCTTCGCCCTGACTGAGGAAGGAGAAGTCGCCGGTGAGGTGGATGCTGCCCTGGTTGCGCTTCACATCGCGGGTGAACACCACGCCGGATCCCGACTCGCGGTGGATGTTGCCGAGCACCATCTTCTGCACGATGGCGGCGGTGCCCCACTCTTCGGCGATGTGCATGTGGTTGCGATACACCTTGGCTCTTTCGGAATACCATGAGTCGAAAACGCACAGGATGGCCTGCTTCAGCTGACGGAAAGGATGCTCTTCGAAATGCACGTGATTGTCGATCAGGAACTGCTTGTACGCAAAGGCGATTTCGCGCATGTTATCGGGTGTGAACTCGATTTTCTGCGTCACACCATATTTCTTTTTATAGTTGAGAATGATCTGGTCGAAGTCGTTACGGTCGAGACCGTGCGCCATGCCCCAGGTCTGGAGCAGACGGCGGTAGCAGTCCCATGAAGTCCAACCGTAGTTGTCCTGTTTGCTCAGTTCCTCCGTAATCGTGTCGTTTAGACCCACATTGAGGAAGGTGTTCATGGCACCCGGCATGGAAATGGCGGAACCGGAGCGCACGCTCAGCAGAAGCGGCCTTTTAGGATCGCCGAATTTTAATCCTGTAAGTTTTTCAACCCCAGTAAGATGGCGGTGCAGAATACGGTCGAATTCAGCATTGATGGAGGCCACTTTCTGGATGGCATGGATGCGGCGGAACACCTCGGTGGTGACCACAAATCCGGGGGGTACGGGGTAGTTGTTGAGGAATAGTTTCTTGAGGTAATAGGCTTTCGCGCCGAGGAACACGCGGTTGTCCACGGCGGGCGTTTCCTTGTTGAGCGGACTGAAGGCCAACTTTTGGTCGTAGGTCATCAGGTTGCTCGCCTCTTCGGAGGTCAGCAGGTTGGCCTGGTTGCGAAGGTTGTTGAGAATCTCGCCGATGAAGTTGTCCAGCTGCTGGATGAGGAACGAGGAGGAGAGCAGCTCGCGGAAGAAGATTTCCGACTTCTGGGCCACCAACTTCTTCATCTGCGTCTTGTCATCTGGAGCGTCTTCCGTGAGCTGCGGGATGATGGTCTTCAGTAGCGGCTCGTACGGACGGATGAAATAGTTGCTGATGATTTCGTGCAGACTGTTTTCCATAAACTGGAAAATGTTGATATACTGTTCGATAGTGAAACAGCCTGAGTTGAGACTGTACTGCAACATCTGGAGGTTGGAGTCGAAGCCTTGGTCGTAAACGCCGTCCAGCATCATGCCTTCGTGCATCAGTTGTATGGTGCTGCAGATCTCTTTGAAAGCATTGAAGGTGAGAACATCGGTATTGAGGTTCTCGAGAATGTCGTGGATGAGTACGGTGACGATACGTTCTAGTCTGAAAATCAGTCCCAAAGCGTCGAACTTCACCTCGCGGTAGTAGCCGTACATGGAGGGGATGCCGAAGGCGATGTGGCGTTTGTACACCACATTCTCCCAGCCCTTGCTCTCTTTGGGGTCGAAGATGATGTTGTTGAGTTTCTTCATCAGGTAGAAGATGTGCTTGACGGTGGCGACGGGATCGTTGCCGTTCAGCAGTTCTTCCAGGCGGTTGGTGTCTTCGGTCTCGAGGAAGCTGTCGCGCCGCATGATGTTGATGATGTCGGTGGAGTCGAAGATGTACTTCTCCTTCAGCAGCTGATAGAGTTCGATGATGAGACATACGCGCTGGATGTCGATGGGGTCGGAGTGGTCCACCTTGCGGGCAATCTGCTCCACATCATCTTTCTTCATTTCAATGAGTTCGGCCAGCGAAAGGTTGGCAAAGTCACAGAATTTGTGCAAACAGTCGTGAACGCCGTTCACCCACTGTCCCTCTTCTTCCACTAAGTCGTAAACATTGGGCGGAAGGATCTCTTTGAGGCGTTCTTTTTTCTTATCAAACCAAAAATCAATCACATCGAGGGTGATCTGGATATGGGAATTGTTGCCTTCGGTATGGATTTGTTTGCGGAGGAAATGGATGAGTTTGTCGTTGCGGTGCGAAAGCTCGTCAATCTTGGTGGAAACGTCGCGCAGTTCGCCTTCCGCTCCGATTTCGTTGAAATAGACGGGGAAGATACGCGCCAACTGCTTGGTCTGTTTGTAAACGGGTGAAATCTGCGAGTTGAGCAGTTTGGTGATATCTTTCTGGAAAAAGTCGGTATCGAAAACGAAGATGCCGCCTACGCGCAAGTTGATGATGAGCGCGGAGAGAAGCTTGTGCATCGTTTCGGGCGCATATTCAATCAGTTCCAGCCACACTCTCACATTCTTGATGTGGCAAGGGTTGACCTTCAGTTCCCAGTCGTTGGTGACATATTTCACCCCCGGCGTTACGAAGCCAAAGTCAATGATTTTCTTTTCTAAATGCTTGATGAGTAATCGGTTGTCGGTATGGATGATCTCCTTGCCCAATTCTAGGATGGAGTCGAGGATGAGGTTGAGGTGGCTGTCGCGGAAATCCACAAACTGCTCGAAGAGGTCGTCCATGGAGGCGATGCACTGCGCCTCGTCCAGCTCGTGGCTCACCATCTTGATGACTTTGTTCAGTTCCACCAGCAGCTGCGGATGGTTGTCGATGGTGCCGGGAAGATGGAGGAGGTAGAAGATGTAGCAGAACTGTTCGGAGGTGTGCTGGAAAACAGAGATTTTGCTCTCAAAAGCCTTGATGATGTCATTGAAGGTGAAGGCATTGTCGCACAGCTCCTGCCAGCTTTTGGCATTATTGGCGAGCTGGGCATATTCGTCAAACAGAGCGTCACCCAGCTCGGCAAGGCTCTGCGAGTAGTCTTGCGACATCTTCTGCTTGTGATCATCGTACCATTTGACAATCTGTGTGGTCTCCCTCCAGTATTGTATATGTTTGAGCACCAGTCGTTTCATCATTTTGAAAGTGGCCTCAGCAGTAGCGGGGTTGTTGGCCGCGAGGGTGAGTTTCAGCTTGAACTGGCCGATATGGCAGAAATAGTCGAAGGCATTGTCGTCCATATACTTGTCCAGCAAGGCGATGCAGCGCCCCACACCGTTGTCGCACTGGTTGAGCACGGCATCGTTGCTTTCGATAAAGCGGAGGAAGTAGGTGACGAGGTCCTTGGCCCAGGCGTGTTTCAGCTTCTCCGACAGAAGCTTCTCGTAGATAGCGAGCGCCACATTGACCACCCGTTTTTGTTCTTCGAGGGAAAGTTCTTTATAGAGCCAAAAGTCGTTGATGGTGACGTTGGGGAGTGCCTTGACCACCTCGGCGCGGTTCGACATGGGGTGGTCGTATTCGGCGAAGAATTCCATCACGCGCTTGTGAAGCCCCCACTGTTTTTCGGAGAGCGACATGAACCACTGGTGTTCTGCCGGGATTTCGTATTCGACATTGGTGTTGCGCAGATTGACCTCCAACGCCTTGGATTTGATTTCGTTAATCATAGTTCTGAAGATATTTGATCAAGTCGATGATTCGGGATGAATAGCCGCATTCGTTGTCGTACCAGCCGAGGATTTGCACGAAATTGCCGCCGATGACCTTGGTGGCGAGGGCGTCGAAGATGGCGGAATGCGGGTTGTCGGTGATGTCGCTGCTGACGAGGGGGTCTTCGGAGTATTCTAGAATGCCGTTAAGCGGACCGGCGGCGTGGCGGCGGAAGGCCTCGCGGATGTCGTGGGCGGTGGTGGGTTGGCGCAGCTCGGCGGTCAGTTCCACAAACGAGCAGTCGGCGACGGGCACGCGGGTAGCGAAGCCATCGAAGATGTTTTTCATCTCGGGCAATACGAGGTGCACGGCGCGTACGGCCGACGAGGTGGTGGGGATGATGTTGGCGATGGCAGAGCGGGCACGCCGGTAGTCGGCATGGTAGCCGTCCTGCAAGTTCTGGTTGTTGGTGGTGGGATGCACCGTGTTCATAAAGCCCCGTGTGATGCCGAATTCATCGTTCATCACCTTGAGCATCACAGCGATACAGTTGGTGGTGCAGGAGGCGTTGGAGATGATGTCGTCGGCGGCAGTCAGGGTATGGTCGTTCACGCCCATCACGATGGTGCGTTCGATCGAGGCGTCATCGGGAGGGCAACTGAGGATGACGCGCCGCACGCCGTCACGGAGATGTCCCTGGAGTGCCGGGCGGGTTTTGAAACGGCCGCACGAGTCAATCACGTGCGTCACCCCCGTTTGGCTCCACGGAATATCTCCCGGGGTGGTGTGGTTGGTCACCAATATGCTTTTCCCATTGACAAACAGATGGTTTTCATCACAAGCGATGTCCGCGGCGAAACGACCGTGAATGCTGTCGTAACGCAGCAGGTGTGCCATCAGATGGGTATCCATCTTGTCGTTGATGTGGGTCACTTCCATGTCCGTGCGGCCTTCCATCAGCCGGAAAACCATTTTTCCAATTCTTCCAAAACCGTTGATTCCGATTCTTACAGACATTTTATTTGCTCCTTTTTGATAGTCTAATTGTGTTATAAATAGTTGATAATAAATATTTTGCCAAATATTTTATATAGATTTGAAATAGGCGATGGTCTTTTCAAGTCCTTCACGCAATTGTACGGTGGGTTCCCAGCGCAGCACCTCTTTGGCTTGGTTGATGATGGGCTGACGCTGATGCGGGTCGTCTTCCGCCGCTGGTAGGTGAATGATCTTTGATGAACTACCGGTAAGCTCAATTATCAGATGGGCCAACTGATTGATGGTGAATTCATTGGGGTTGCCGATATTGATGGGACCAGTAATGCCCTTGTCAGAATTCATCATGCGTACCAATGCTTCAATTAAATCCGTGCAATAGCAGAAACTGCGAGTCTGTTCTCCGTTGCCATAGATGGTGATGTCTTCACCGTTTAGTGCTTGGATGATAAAATTCGACACCACCCTTCCATCGTTGGGGTGCATGCGTGGACCGTAGGTGTTGAAGATACGCACTACCTTGATATCCACGTTGTTCTGCCTGTGGTAGTCGAAGAAAAGAGTCTCAGCACATCGTTTCCCTTCGTCATAGCAAGAGCGTATGCCGATGGGGTTGACATTTCCCCAGTAGCTTTCAGGCTGCGGATGCACATCGGGGTCGCCGTACACTTCGCTGGTGGAAGCTTGCAGGATGCGGGCGTGGATGCGCTTGGCTAATCCCAGCATGTTAATGGCTCCCATTACGGAGGTCTTTACAGTCTTGATGGGATTGTATTGGTAATGCACTGGCGATGCGGGGCATGCGAGGTTGTAAATCTGATCCACTTCGATGAAGAAGGGGGCAGTGACGTCGTGCCGGATGACCTCGAAATAGGGGTTGCCCATGAGATGGAGAATGTTGCGTTTGTTGCCGGTGAAGTAATTGTCAAGGCAGATGACTTCATTGCCGTCGTTAAGCAGACGTTCGCACAGATGTGAGCCGAGAAATCCGGCACCGCCGGTGACGAGAATTTTTTTCATGCTGAATGGAATATTACAAGGATTGGTTTTTGGGTATGACAGGACTGCTCCCTATGGGGAAGTAGTGAATGCCGTGTTGCCGCATCTCTTCGCGGTTGTAAATGTTACGGCCATCGAAGATAACGGCTTGTTTCATCGACTGAGTGAGTTTGTCGTAGTCGAGTACGCGGAACTCCGACCATTCGGTGACGAGCAGGAGCGCATCGGCATCGGCAAAGGTCTCAGTGGCATTGTTACAGTAGGTGATGCTGTCGCCAATGCGCCTGCGGCATTCGCAGATTGCCACGGGATCGTAAGCCCGCACGTGGCAGCCGGCCTTTAGGAGCAGATCAATAAGAACCAAGGCGGGTGCTTCACGCATATCATCGGTGTTGGGCTTGAAGGCTAATCCTAACATAGCGATAACTTTGCCTTGCAAATCGCCGTGATAGTACTCTTTTAATTTTCTGAATAATAAGGATTTTTGTCGCTCATTGATGCTTTCCACCGACTTGAGGATGTCTAACGAGCAGCCGTTCTCTTCACCCGTATGGATGAGAGCTTTCACATCTTTGGGAAAGCATGAGCCGCCATATCCGATTCCGGCATATAGAAACTTGCTGCCGATACGGCTGTCTGCTCCAATACCACGGCGCACCATGCTCACATCCGCCCCCACTGCCTCGCAAAGGTTGGCGATGTCATTCATGAAACTGATACGGGTCGCCAGCATGGCATTGGCTGTGTATTTGATCATCTCCGCTGAACAGATGTCGGTGAAAATGATGGGATGTCCATTGAGTACGAATGGTTTGTAGATTCTTTCCATGATGTCATGTGCGCGCTGGGAGTCAACTCCCACCACGATGCGGTCAGGACGCATGAAGTCTCCAATGGCATCCCCCTCTTTCAGAAATTCGGGATTGGAGGCCACATCGAAGGGGATGTCCACACCGCGTCGATCAAGCTCTTCTTGCACTGCCTCCCGAACCTTGCGTGCTGTGCCAACGGGCACGGTGCTCTTGGTCACCAGTACCAAATGCTTCTGCATGGTGCGACCCACCGTGTGTGCCACTTCCAGCACATAGCTTAAATCAGCGCTTCCATCCTCATCGGGAGGAGTGCCCACAGCGGAGAAAACTACGTCAGTGTCCGCAATTACTGATTCCAATGATGTGGTGAAAGTGAGACGACCAGCTCGGATGTTGTTTCGCAACAAATCCTCAAGTCCGGGCTCGTATATCGGACATCCTCCGTTTTGCAAAGTCTTGATTTTTTGCTCGTTGATGTCAACGCAAACCACGTCAAACCCAACTTCAGAAAGACAGGTGCCAGTGACTAAACCGACATATCCAGTGCCAACAATCGCGATTTTCATAGTCTGAAATTTTAACCTGCAAAGATACAAAAATTATCTGTAATCTTAGCCAGATATGAAATCCAAGACCTTGAAATTACAATCTGCTATGGGAGTTAAAGGATAATGAAAATGAAAAGCTGCACGAAACAGATGATTTCGGCAAAAAACACCCAGGCATTATGGCTGTGGTTGGTGGAATATTTCCAGTTATAGACCGCTTGCACCCGCGTGCCGATGAGGATGGAGCAGAAATAAATTAACAGACTGGCGATTACGGTGATTTTGGCCGTAACCCACAGATACACAGTGCTGAGCACGATGGCTCCTAGGGCATTGACGTAGTGTACCAGACGCTTCCAGCCATACTTGAATAGATTTTGCGGCTTGAATTTAGCGACGAGTCGTTTGGAATATCCGATAAGTGCCCGAATGGGCTGGACGGGTTGTTTCTCTTCTTGAACGTCATCACCCTTGCTGATACATTTCACACTTTCTGGATCCTTCGGCCCCGACTTGTAGCAGCCGCAAAGACCGATGGTTACCATGGCTATCCAGTTGGCGATGGGAAACCACTTCAGGCCGTGCGGAGCAATGATGAACCAGTAGATGCAGAGAGGTGTGGAGGTGGCAAAAAACCACACCGCAAAAATCCAATCCCATTTTTTGCTGAGCAGATAATAGGTCTCAGAAATGGTGGTCGGAATGCCAAATTTGCACAACACGAAGATGATGTAACTCACCCACAGGACAATGCTAATAATAGGCAATAGCAGCAACGACATTTTTTCATTTTTGCGGGTGCAAAAGTAGTAAATTTTTTGCAAATGCTTCCCTTTAAAAGAAAAAAATGAAAAAAAAATTAATGTTTTAAAATTTTTACCTGATCTCCTGCCAGTGTCATTTCGAGAAGCGTATCTCCTTGAACAATAGGGGATGGCGTGCCGGCTCCCCACCGAACGGGTGCGGTCAGGATGCGTGCCTCGTCCCATAGCCCCGCACCGATGAACTGGTCGAGCGTCTTGCGACCGCCTTCCACGATCACCGAAAGGATGCGCTCGTCGTACAGCCGCTCCATGGCGGTGGGCAGGTCATCGGGCAGTAGCGTGAACCCTTCGATGGGAGTGAGCCGCTCGGGCTGCCGCGCCATGATGTATCGTTTCGGACTGTTGCCCGGATAGTGCCGGGTGGTGAGTTGCGGCTGGTCGTTGCGGTAGGTATTGTACCCGATAAGGATGGCCTGCTCCTCGCTGCGCCATTTGTGTACCAGTACGCCCGTCTCCGGACGTGTAATCCAGTATTTCCCGTCTGGATTTTGGTCACGGTCAATGTCCATAAAGCCGTCATCGGTTTGTGCCCACTTCAGGATGATGTAGGGCCGGCCCTGCCGGTGGTAAGTGAAGAAACGGCGGTTAAAAAAGTCGCACTCTTCCTCCAGTACACCCGTAACCACCTCAATTCCAGCATTACGCAACTTCTCTATCCCTTTCCCGTTCACCTTGTCATGCGGGTCGGTGGAGCCCACCACCACGCGCGGAATGCCCATCTCGATAATCTTGTCAGCACAGGGCGGCGTTTTGCCGTAGTGCGAACAGGGCTCCAAACTCACGTAGATGGTGGAGGATTTCAACAGTTCTAAATTTTTTACCGACCGAATGGCGTTCACCTCAGCATGAGCCTCGCCATACCGATGATGATAGCCTTCGCCGATGATTTTTCCTTCATGAACAATCACAGCACCCACCATAGGGTTGGGTGCGGTATATCCCATGCCGAGCTTTGCCAGCTCGAGGCATCGGCGCATTATAGAAATGTCGAAATCGTTGACCATGAGAGACATAGCAACGACTACATGGTTTTGCCGTTCTCCAGCACCCATTTGATGTAGAGCAGGGCGGCCACGCTCCACGCCTGCGAGATGCAGCCGTTGGGATGGTGGGGCGGCGCGCCGTCAAAGATCTCACCGATGGTGGAAATGCCGTAGTCCTTGATGTCGCTTTCGAAATCGTAGAGGATTTTCTCCAGTGTGGGGAAGGCCTTCTTCTGGTGTACGGCCACCATGCCGTTGGTGAAGGGCATGAGCAGCCACGGCCAGCAAGTGCCCTGATGGTAGGCGGCATCGCGGGTGGCCTGGTCACCACCATAGTACCCCTTGTAGTCCGGGTCGTTGGGCGACAAGGTGCGGATGCCCTTGTTGGTGAGCAGTTCCTCGGTGCATTTCTTCAGGATGAGCTGACGAATCTTCTCGCTGATGGCCGTGTAGGGTAGAGAAGTGGCAATCAGCATGTTGGGGCGCACCTGGAAGTTTTTGTAGTCGCCATCCACATAATCAGCTAACCAGCCTTTCTCTTTCGACCAGAAAGTGGTCTTGAAATGGTCGGGAAATTCTTTGATAATCTCTTTCCACTCCTGCACAAAGTCGGTGTCTTTTCCCAGACGAGCCATCTCGCTGGCAAAGCATAATGCATTATACCATAATGCGTTAATCTCCACCTGACAGCCAGTGCGAGGCGTTACGGGCTTGCCCTCCACAATGGCATCCATCCACGTGAGAGCCTTGCCCTCGCAGCCGGCATAAATCAAACCGTTGTCCAGCATCTTGATATTGAAGAGCGAGCCATGACGGTAGGCGTCGAGGATGGCGCGGATGTGCTTGCCGTATTCGTTCCATATCTTCTTCTCGCTGTGCGTGTAGGTGGTGTATTGCTGTAAGGCACGGATGAACCAGAGCGGAGCGTCCACCGAGTTGTAGGCGGTCTGATCGCCGTCGCCGATGTTGGGGAAAAGACCGTCGTGCAATTCCTCCAACATGGAGTCCATGATCTCTTTGCAGAGTTCCGGCTTGTCGAGGGCCAGCGTGAGCCCCGGCAGCGAGATGAAGGTGTCGCGTCCCCAGCGGCCGAACCATGGATAACCGGCAATGATCTGCGTCTTGCCATTCCGTTTCACGATGAACTGTTCAGCGGCATTTTTCAAGCAGTTGAAATAGGAACTGCGGTTGGTATGATGCTGAATTTCATCTTGATAGAGCTGGTCGAGAGCGGCCGGGTCGATGGGTTCGGTACCCAGGGTGATGTAGAGCACCTGGTTTTTGAGCTTGACATTGATTTTTCCGGGATTCAATAAGTCTTCCACCCCTTCGTAACCGCGTTCAATCTCTTTTTCGTATTCAAAATTCTCATACCAAACAGGAGCGTGTTCGTAGAAGATTTCTTCAGAACATTGAATATAAACAGGTGTGTAATTATCGTATAAACAATATTTTACACCATTTTTGCAACACTCGTAATTGGTGTTGGCGGCATCATTTTTATGGGTGAGGTGATGAATCTGACGGAAGGCGAGCAGCGGCTGGAACTGGAAAGCTACTGATTCCACATCATCTAATATAGTATATTTGATGATGAGCCGCTCGTCGTTGTTGAGAAGGAGAATCTCGCTTTTGAAGTTGAACTTGCCCACTCTGAAATAGTAGGTGGGAACAGGGTCGGCCACAAAACGCTGCATGTACTTGTTCCCTTTGGTGTCGATGACACCACCTTTGTACTGGTGGATGCCCAACCGGAACTCCATGTCGTTCATGATGACACTCTCGTTCAGGTTGGAGACCAGCACATGCCGCTCATGGTCGATTTTGTCCTGCGGCACGATGAACAGTCCGTGGTATTTGCGGGTGTTGAGTCGTAGCAGCGAGGTGTTGGCAAATGCTCCCATGCGGCTGCAGCGCAGCAGTTCTCGTTCCTTTGCGAAAGTGATGTTTACAAGCTTCTCTTTGTCAAACTCTATATAGTTCATTTTTAATATTTTATATTAAAATAGAAGACCGCTATTTCAGTCCCAATTCTTTAAGTTGAGCGTCTGAAATGGGGGTGGGTGCGCCGAGCATCATATCGCGGGCCGCGTTGTTTTTCGGGAAGGCGATGAAGTCGCGGATGGTGTCCGCATCGCACAATACCGAGCACATGCGGTCGAAGCCGAAGGCGAGTCCGCCGTGCGGAGGTGCACCGTACTGGAAGGCGTTCATCAGGAAGCCGAACTGCTTCTGTGCCTCTTCTTCGGTGAAGCCGAGTGCTTTGAACATTCTCTTCTGCAACTCTTTGTCATGGATACGGATGGAACCGCCGCCCACCTCGGTGCCGTTGATGACCAAGTCGTAGGCGTTGGCGTTCACGTGGCCCGGGTCGCTCTCCAACATCGCCTCGTGCTCCGGTTTCGGTGCGGTAAACGGGTGATGCATAGCGTAGTAGCGCTGTGTTTCCTCGTCCCATTCGAGCAGCGGGAAGTCCACCACCCACAGGAGTTTGTACTCGCCGGCTTTGCGTAAGCCGAGGCGGCTGCCCATCTCCAGACGGAGCTGGCACAGCTGGGTCTGGGTTTTCATGCGCGGACCGGCCATGATGAGGATGAGGTCGCCGGCTTCGGCGCCGCACTCCTTGGCCACCGCTTGCAGGTCGTTTTGGTCGTAGAACTTGTCAACGGAAGATTTGAAGTGGCCGTCCTCCTGGCATTGGATGTACACGAGGCCGGTGGCGCCCACCTGCGGGCGTTTCACAAAGTTGGTGAGCTCATCGAGCTGTTTGCGGGAGTAGTGAGCGCAGCCCTTGGCCACGATTCCTACCACCAATTCGGCTTCGTTGAAAACCTTGAAGTCTTTGTGCTGCAACACATTGTTCAGTTCCACAAAACGCATTCCGAAACGGGCATCCGGCTTGTCGCTACCATAATATTTCATGGCATCGTGCCAGGTGATGCGCTCGATGGGTTCGATGTCAATGCCTTTGATCTCTTTGAAGATGTATTTGATGAGTCCTTCGAAAGTCTGGAGGATGTCTTCTTGGGTGATGAACGACATCTCGCAGTCGATCTGGGTGAACTCGGGCTGGCGGTCGGCGCGCAGGTCCTCGTCGCGGAAGCACTTCACAATCTGGAAGTAGCGGTCGAAGCCGGAGACCATAAGCAGCTGCTTGAAGGTCTGGGGCGACTGCGGGAGGGCATAGAACTCGCCGTGGCTGAGGCGGGAGGGCACCACAAAGTCGCGGGCGCCTTCGGGGGTGGAGTTGACCAGCATGGGGGTCTCGATCTCCACGAAGCCGATGTTGTTCATGTAGTTACGGATGGCGATGCCCAGCTTGTGGCGGAAGAGCAGGTTGTTCTTCACGGGGTTGCGGCGAAGGTCGAGGTAGCGGTATTTCATGCGCAGCTCGTCGCCGCCGTCCGACTCATCCTCGATGGTGAAGGGCGGGGTGAGCGACTCGTTCAGCACGGTGATTTTCTCCGCGAGGATTTCGATGTCGCCAGTCGGGATGTTCTTGTTCTTGCTGTATCGTTCGGCGACGGTTCCGGTGACCTGGATGACCCATTCGCGGCCAAATGGCTCGATCTGCTTGCACAGGTCGGGGGTGGTTTCAGCGTTGAAGGCGAGCTGCGTGATGCCGTAGCGGTCGCGCAGGTCGATGAAGGTCATACCGCCCAGCTTACGGATTTTCTGTATCCATCCGCAGAGGGTGACTTTTTCGCCGATGTTGTTCGCGGTGAGTTCACCGCAGGTGTGCGTTCTTAAGGATGTTTTCATTGTACAGTGATGGTTTTAGATGTTGAGACATACTGGCTCTCCCACTCGCCGCCACGATCAAGGGCCTTCAGCTGCTGACTGTAGTTCTTCCGCACGAGGCGGGCGGTATAGCTGCCAGGCTGTACAGGCTCCAGCACTTCGGGACTGACAATTAACCGTCCGTTTTCGAAGTCAAGGTCGATCTCCACGGTCTCACCATCTTTGGTGAGGGTGCAGCTCACACTCTCGCTCTCTTCAAACGGCTCCGCCTTGACTGTGACTTGGGTGGTCTTGTTTTTGTTGAGCGTGATATTCTCTTGGTTGAATGCTATCGTATTGGTGATCACAGAATTCTTGAACTGTTTTTTGTCGTTGTTGGTGTACACGAACAAGGTGGTCTGCTGATGTTTTTCAGCAGAATACACATACTCGCCTTGGTCGTTAAGGTCCAACACTTTTCCGTTGGCGGTCACTTGTGAAGGGGTGGTGAGACGGAGCTGCTCGCCGCTGCGATGATCGAGGCGGAAAACAGCCTTTGCTGTCATCTCTCCACTGCCAGCATCATACTTTACTTGATAGAGCTGGAAAATATGGTTCTGATCCACCTTGTCTGAATCAGTGAGGGTGACTCCTTTGTTACAGCCCGACAACAGTGTGACGGCCAATAGTCCGATAGCCAATAGTCTTTTTCTCATCATATTTTATTTGGCGACAGCCGCCGCAAGGGCGATGGAGTAAAGTTTGGTCTTGGTGGAGTCACCACGTGAGGAGAGCACGCAGGGAACTTTTGCACCTACCACCATGGCACCGAGTTCGGCACCGGCCAGCTTGGTGTTGCACTTGTAGAACACGTTGCCAGTCTCGATGTTCGGGAAAACGATGCAGTCGGCGTCGCCAGCCACCTCGCTCTTCACTTTCTTGATCTGCACGCACTCCATGTCGATGGCGAGGTCAACGCCCAGCGGTCCGTCGATGACGGCGTTCTTGATCTGACCGCGTTCGGCCATCTTGCTGATGATGCAGGCATCCACGCAGGCTGGCATGGCAGGCAGCACCTGCTCGGTGGCAGCCAGAACGGCAACCTTAGGTTTCTCAATCTGAAGGGCGCGGGCGGTGTTCACCAGATAGTTGGTGATAGCAATCTTCTGGTTGAGGTCGGGGGCGGGAATGATGGCAACGTCGCCGCAGATGATGAGCTTGTGGTAACGCGGGGTCTCAATCACAGTGACGTGTGAAAGCACTGCTTTCGGTCCGGGCATCAGTCCGCGCTCCTTGTTGAGGATGGCACGCATGTATTTGTCGGTGGAGAGCAAACCCTTCATTAGGATGTCGCCTTCGCCGTTGTTGATGATCTCGCATGCCTTGGCAGCAGCCTTGTTCTCGTCAGCCTCTTGGATGATGGTGAAATCGTTCACATCGATATTATTGTCAGCACAAACCTGTTTGATGGTGGCCTCGTCGCCGACGAGGGTGGCCTTCACCACACCCATCTTAACAGCATTGTGAACCGCTTCAATAGTGTGCGCATCGTTGGCATAAGCCGCAATCAATCGTTTCTGTGGTTTGGTTTTTACTAATTCGATAATCTGGTCTAACTTTGTGATACTCATAGCTTTGTTGATTGTTTTTAAGATTGATATTAATAATTGAATAATTATCTATGCTAATAATTTTATAGGGTGCAAATTTACATTTTTTTTAATTATATGCCCCCTAATACATCTTTCATTGTTCAAATTTTACTTTTCTGTCTTCACCACTCTCGCCGTTTCCACACCGCCGTCGGTGACGATACGCAACAGGTAGATGCCGTCCGGCAATGATGTCACCTGTACGGATGCACTGCGCCCGTTGCCCCCGTCGGCAGTCATCACTACACGTCCCGCCAAGTCATAGACGGTCACCTCATGGATGCGACTTTCCGCCTCCACGGTCACGATACTCGTGGCAGGGTTGGGATAAACGGCGGTCACCATGCTGCTCTCAGCAATGCTGTTCTGGAGCGGACGGATGTGCGCCACCGCCCCGTGGCTGTTGTTGAAGTTGTATTGCGCGTTCAGGTTGTCAACGGCATAATACCCGTTGTACGATCCGCCCCATCCCATGTTGAAATGGAAATAGTCGCTGCTGTTGTAGCCGTCGCAAACGAACTCATGACCACCCTCACTGGCGTACGCACAGTAGATGATCGGCCGTCCGAGGTCCAAGTCGCTCTTCAGCAAATCAGCCCAGTCGCCGTTGTAGCTGCTCTGCCATACCGTCAGGCACTCATCATACCCGAAGTAGGTCTCCAACGCATCGGCGATGTCGGTGTGAAATCCCATGCTGCCTTGGTTGCCATACCACATTTCGATAGAGACTCCGCAGTGGTACAGCAGTCTAGCGATGGCCAAAATCTGGTTGCTCGGCGTGCTGCTGTTCAGGTTGTTGGGCATGATAGCATAATTGTAGGTGGTGCTGCCAAAGTTGGCGCTCAACGTGCCGTAATCACCATACTGGCCGTTCAGCGCGGTGGAGTGGTTGCACTCGTAACTGTGCGAACCCGTTCCTTGCGCGGGGTACTCCCAGTAGTGGATGACCTGACCCATCGACAAAGCGCAGCAGCCCACGTAGCAGTGCCCGCCAGGACCGCTCGCATCTGCCGGACAGTAATAATTGTACCCGTTGTTCTGCTGCCAGTTGTTGATGCCCGTCTCGTTGTCCAACAGGGCTGACACTGATCTCCCGTTGCGCTGCGGCTCATAACTGCCGTCCATCAGCGACTGCCATTGTGCCTGTAACTGTACGTATGGCTCTGCCACGTTGGTTACAATCGCTTCAATCTCATCAGCATAACTATCAAGTAGTTCCTGCATTCCGAGTGGTATGTCTGCGGGGTTGAAAATGCCTTCTGTAGAATAACCCAGTATGGGGCGTACACGGGTGTCGGCACTTACAATCACGAATCCGTTTTCCATATTATAAATATAGTAGCAGTCGGTGGAAACTCCGCGGCTTCGGCTCTGCCCCGTCTGTACCAGCTGCATAGTGGTAGGAGCAGCTCCTAATTCAGCTTTTAGAAAGTGGGTGGCAGCGGTACGACCCTCTTCGGGTGTGACAGGTGCCGCAGTCATCATCATCGTGCTTAAACAAAGGAGAACAATCAGGTAAAAATGTTTCATGTTTTTGATATTTTAGAAATGATATTAGATGAATATTCTTGAATGATATTAGGATGAATGGGTGACGAGACGGGGAAACAGTTTCTCCACATTGGCGGTGGTGGCTTCGGCCACCTTCTCCACACTGCATTCGCACAGGTCAGCGACCTTCTGCGCGATGAGGGGAATGTACGAACTCTCGTTACGGGTGCCGCGATAGGGAACAGGTGCGAGAAACGGGCTGTCGGTCTCTAATGCGAGATGCTCTAATCCAACAGCTTTCACAATCTCCTGCAACTTGCTGTTCTTGAAGGTAACCACCCCGCCGATGCCCAAAAGGAATCCGTGTCGCACAGCCCACTCCGCCTCCTGAATGCCTCCGGAAAAGCAGTGAAGGATGCCGGTGAGCCCGCTGCCCTCAAAGTCGCGCAGAATCTCCAACGACTCGGCATACGCGCTGCGGATGTGTAACGATACTGCCAATTTATGCTCCACCGCCCATGTGAGTTGTTGGCGGAAAACGCGTTTCTGCAACTCCACCCGGCTGGTGTCATGGTACAGGTCCATGCCAATCTCCCCGATGCCCACTATCCGCGGGTCTGTCAGATAACTCTCCAGCAGCTCCAAGTCAGCCTCGGGCTCATCGGGGATGTCGGTGGGATGCAGTCCGCACAACGCAAAAAGATGCTGCGGGTATCTTCCCACAGCATCGAATATGTCTTGCATACTTGCGGCAGTCACGCCGGGTAGCATAATTTTAGTAACCTGCGCCGCTACAGCGCGTTTCACTACCGCATCGAAATCCTCTTCATAGTACTCACGGTAGATGTGTCCGTGCGAGTCGATGAACCGCATGACTATTTGAGCCCCAGTTTGGCTTTCACTTTGTCGGTCAGGTCGTCGCTTTCGCTGTTGAACAGCTGCGTGCTGACATCAAAGACGTAGGTGTATTTGTTCTCTTTCGCCACCTCTTTGATGGCATCCAATGCTTTTTGTCGGATGGGTGTCAACAGCTGATCCTGTTTGGTTTCAATCGATTGGGCAGCATCGTTCTTGAATTTTTCCAATCGTTGAACCATCTCCTGTAGCTCTTGCTGTTTCAGCTTGGCTACGGCCTCGCTGTAAGTTGCCTGCTTCTGCTGGTACTCTTCGTATTTTTTCTGGAGTTCAGTTTGCAAAGCTTCCCCTTCTTTGGTCAGCTCCTCTCCAAACTGCTGGAGTTCCGTTTCTGCGGCTTCCCATTCAGGTGTGGCTTTCATTACGGCCGCAATGTCCACGTGCCCGAATTTGGCCTGCTGTGCTTTCGTTGGGTTACCTGCAACCACGAGGAGCGTCAAAAGGGTGACAAGTACGATTGTTCTTTTCATATCTTAATTAAAATAAAAGATAGTCTGACTATGGTTTATTTGATGCCGAGTTTCTTTTTCACCAAACCACTCACATCGTCGCCGCCATCAGAATAAAGCAGGTTTTTGCTGTCGAAAATGTAAGCATATCCGTTCTCTTTGGCCACGGCTTGGATGGCTTCGAGGATCTTGTCCTGGAAGGGGGTCATCAGTTCAATCTGACGCTGCTGCATCAGTTCCTGAAGGCTCTGCTCGAAGATGGAGATGCGCTCCTGCAAGTCGGAGAGCTCTTTCTCGCGCAACTGGCGCACTGCCGTTGACATGGTGCCTGCCTCGCGGTTGAATTTCTCATACTTGGTCTGCAGCTCCGTGTACATGTTGTTGTATTCGGTCTCCAGTTCTGTCTGGTAAGCTTGGAGGGCGGTCTGGAGCGTGTCGGCGCCAGGCATCGCCAAGAAAATGTCGTTGGCGTTCACATGTCCGTACTTCTGTGCAAAGGTGGCAGATGTGCCGAAAAGAAATACGGCCATCAGCAATACAAAGGTTTTCTTCATTTTGAAAAGATTATAAAGTTAGTGGTGATTATTTGCGATTATTCGTCATCGTCGCTGTCGTCTCTGACTGTCACACCCAGCTTTTGCATGATCTGGTCGTTGATGTCCCATTTCGGGTCGGCATAGATGATGGTCATGGAGCCGGCCACATCAAAAACGAAAGCATAGCCTTTCTCCTTGGCATACTCGTCGATAGCGGTGAAAACACGGTCTTGGATGGGAGTCACGAGCTCCTCTCTTTTCTTGGTGAGGTCGCCGTCCTTGCCGAAACGCTTTTTCTGCAGATCCTTGGCGGCCTTCTCAGCGTTGATGATGGCCTCCTCGCGTTTCTGCTTCATATTCTCTGGCATGGTGATGACCTCGGTCTGGTATTTTTTGTACATGGAGTCGATCTTGGCGAACTCCTTCTCGATTTCCTGCTGCCATTCCACAGCAACACGATCCAGCTCGGCCTGCGCTTCCACATAGTCGGGCATGTTGCTCAAAATGTACTCGGAATCAATGTAGGCGTATTTCTGGCCGAACATGGGGAGGGCGAGAAAAGCCATTAAGACTGCGGTGATGATGATCTTTTTCATGATGGTAAGTTTTATAATGATTATTATTTTTCGTGAAACAATGGATTCAGATAGTGTAGATGGTGATAGGTTTAAATTTTAGTCGATAGATTGGTTGATGGAGATGTGGAAACGGCTGCCGGCTGCGTCTTTCAGGCCGGGCACTTCGTCGAAGCCGTAGCCCCAGTCGAAACCGAGGAGGCCGAACATCGGGAGGTAGATGCGCACGCCGAGACCTGCGGACTTATATAGATTGAAGGGGGAATACTGCCGCTTGTCAGTCCACGTGTTACCGGCTTCCACAAAGGCAAGCACGTAGATGGTGGCGCTGGGATTCAGTGTGATGGGGTAACGCAATTCAGCGGTGAACTTGTTGAAGATGGTGCCGCCCACATAGTTGCCATTCTCCCGTACGGTTAGCGCTTCATCGTCATATCCGCGCATGCCGATCACCTCTCGGCCATCAAGTGCCCAGCCGGAGAGACCGTCGCCGCCCAAGTAGAAGCGCTCGAACGGAGGTGCACCGATTCTTTTGTTATACCATCCGATAAAACCGGCCTTCATGCGCACGTTCAACACCAGGTTGTCCACAATCTTCGTGTACCACGAGAGGTTCAGCTTCCATTTGTGGAACTCCAAGAACTTGTATTTTTCCTGATCAGTGAGTGACGAGTAGTCTTTCTTGGTGAACAACGAGTAGGGCGGGGTAGCTTGTACTGAGAAGGAGATTTCGGAGCCCTCACGCGGGTAAATCGGCGCATTCACCGAGTTGCGCATGATGGTGAACTTGTAGCTGATGTTATTGGCGTAGCCGTTGCTGAAAATGAATACACTTCCGTAGTTGTACACCCGATAGTACTGGTAGATAAGGCTGTGCGACACTTGGAAGTAATCATCGGGCCATTTCAGCTTGCGCGAGATGGTGAGGTTCGCACCGATGATGTCAATGGCTGCGTATGCGTCGTTCGATTTGGTGTAGCCATTGGTCTGCCGCTGGTAATACACGTTGGCGGAGAGCGTGTTGGGCTTTTTGCCGCCCAGCCACGGCTCCACAAAGGTGAGACTGTATGACTGGTACCATTTCGTGCTGACCGAAATTTTCAGTGCCAGCTTCTGACCGTCGCCAGATGGGATGGGCGTCCATGCGTCCTTCTTGAAGAATTTCTTGAAAGAGAAATTGTTGAACGATACACCGGCGCTCAACACAAAGCCCGCTGCGCCGTAGCCTGCCGACAACTCCAACTGGTCGGAGGAGGTCTCCTCCACTATATATTCGATATCAACGGTGCCGTCGGCCTCGTTGGGGGTCGGACGCACGTCCATCTTCTCCTGGTTGAAGTAGCCGAGTGAAAGCAGCACCTGCTGTGAACGGATGATGTCGGCCCGGTTGAACAGTTGCCCGGCAGGGTGGTCACCTCGCGCAGGATCACGTTGTCGTTGGTCTTGGTGTTACCGCTCACGGAGATGCGGTTGTAGATGGCCTGCTGGCCCTCACGGATTCGAACCTCAATGTCGATGGAGTCATTCTCTACCAACACCTCAGTTGGTGTGGCGTAGAAGAAGAGGTAACCGTCGTTCATGTACAGCGAGCTGATGTCGTTGCCATCCTGGTTCATGCTGATGTTCTCCATCAGTCGTTTTTGGTTATAAACGTCGCCTTTTTCAATGTTGAGAATCTGGCGGAGCAGTTCGGTTGGGTATTTGGTGTTTCCGACAAAGTCGATGTTGCGGAAATAGTAGCGCGGCCCTTCGTCAACGGTGATGTCAATATAGGCGAGGTTGCCTTTCATGTAGAAGGTGTCCTTTACGATGTAGGCGTCGCGGAATCCGAGCTCGTTGTATTTGTCAATCAGCTTCACCTTGTCGCTTTCGTAGTTGGCCTTGATGAACTTGGAGCCCTTGAACAGACGGAAGTTGACGCGGCTGGCGAAGTAGTCGCTGAGGTGGTCGATGATGTCCTTTGAACGGTAATAGTCGGGATGGCGGAACATGTAGGCAATCACCGTGTCGGCTTTGTAGAAGGGCATGAAGTGGAACCTCGTCTTGGTCTCTTTCATTGACTTGAGGAGCACACCGTCGGAGGCATTCTCGTTGCCATAAAAGGAGATTTTCTCGATTCTGATTCTTTTGCCTTTGTTAATGTTGAAATAGAGGTTGACGGCTCGGTTGATCTTCTCGTCAGCGCGTTCTTCCACCGTTACGGTGCAGGCATGGTACCCTTTGTCGATGTAGTAGTTGCGGATGAGGTTGATGCAGTTGTTTTTCATGTTGTCGTTGACGACATTGCCTTGTGAGATCTTGATTTTTTCACGCAACTCGGTCTCTTCGTTCTTCTTCGCCCCCACGAAGGCAAAGGCCGCCAGACGAGAGCGGTCTTCCAGATAAATGTCAAGAAATGCGGTGTTGCCGATAACTTTCGTTACTGAGATTCGGATGTCCTCATACAGGCCGGTTTCCCACAATTTCTTAAGGGTCTTTGAGATTTTCTCACCGGGTATTTCAATCTGCTCGCCGACCTGGAAGGGGAGCAATCTGCGGTCAAGGGCACCGGAGCCGGAGGTGGTGATACCTCCAATTTCGTAAGTCTGAGGGTTGGAATAGTCAATCGTCACATTGGGCACGCTGTCGTTGGAAGTAACTACTACCTGTGCATAACCTGTTGTTGCACAAACAAGTATGCCGATAAATAGTGTCAATATCCGAAGCGTTTTTGTCAATGTTGATAGCTTTAATATAAGGGGTGCAAATTTACAAAAAATATTGATATTGTCGTAGCATTATTTTTGAGTTCCATCAAGGTTTTCTTGCTGGACTTGTTCGCTGGTTTTACCGAAGCGTCTTTCGCGGTTCTGGTATTGGTAGATGATTTCGCGTAGATGCTGTCCGTCGAAGTCGGGCCACATCACAGGGGTGAAGAATAGTTCGGTGTAGGCAATTTGCCACAGGAGGAAATTGCTGATGCGTTGCTCGCCACCCGTACGGATGAGAATGTCTGGGTCGGGTATGTTGTTGGTGTATAGGGAGTTGGTAATTGTTTGCTCGTCAATATCTTGCGGATTGATGGCACCGTCAATTGCCTGCTGCGCCAATTTTCTGATGCAGTATTTCAGTTCGCTGCGGCCGCTGTAGCTGAGCGACAGGGTGAGGGTGAGACCATCGTTCTTTGCGGTAAGCTGACAGGCTTCCGACATCTCCTCCTGACATACCTGTGGCAGGTCTTCCAAATGGCCGATGGCATTGAGCCGCACATGGTTCTCCATCAGCTTCGGCACCTCGCTGCGGATGGCGGCAGACATCAGCCGCATGAGTGCTTCCACTTCATATTGTGGACGGTTCCAGTTCTCGGTGGAAAAGGCGTACAGGGTGAGGTAGGGGATGCGCAACTTTCCGCACTCCTCCACGATGCGCCGAACCGTTTCCACCCCTTCGCGATGCCCCATCACGCGGTCCATGCCGCGCTGTTTGGCCCACCGTCCGTTGCCATCCATGATGATGGCGATATGACGGGGCATTTTATCTTTTTGTAAGACTATATCTTTTTGTTCCATAATTAGTTATGGCTTGTAACGGCTTTGCGTTTCACGTTGGTGCGGATGTCACAACTGCGATCCATCTGTCCGAACCTAAGGGTGAAGACCACCCCTGCGAAAGAGTAGAAATCTTTGGTGGTGGAGTTCCCGCGGCCGACACCAGCCTCGTGTTTCACCTCCGACTTGTCGGCCAGGTAGGCCACCACCGATCCGCGCTGCTCGCGCAGGGTCTGGTTGTCGTAATAGGTGCCGCTCACATCGTCGATGTAGTCGGAGAAGGTGAAGCGCATGCCCCACTCCGCGCCGATACTGCAGTATCTGGCGAAATTGAAGCGGAAGCCGAGTCCGAACGGGATGGCTACATTGCAAAGGGAGTAGTAATCCTTCTGCCCCTCAAAGCCTTGTCCTTCTGTGCCAAGATGTTGCAGCGCGTACCAGGTGCCGTCGGCTGCCTGCGCCTGCGGGTTGAAAGAGAACACCGCAATGCCGCCGAACAGGTATGGACTGAAAAAGTTCTTTCCGCGTTCGTTATACAATTTGAAGAAGTTGAGCTCCGCCATGACTCCGATCTCGGTGATGGGTGATTTGAAACTTAGGTTGCGCTCGTAGTGCTTGTTGGTAATGTTGTCATCTCCAGTTACTTGCGCGAAAAGGATGTTCGCACGGATGGCCCAGCGGGGGGTGAAGTTGTAGCGGTAAATGATGCCGCCTGCCGGCTTCGACATGCCAAATACCTTGGCGGGGTTCAAATCTCCCAGATAAAACGAGGCACCTGCCATGACTCCCAATTCGGATTTTTGCGCAAATCCTTGAAATACAGACAAAATGATGGCTAAACCCAACGCGATTTTCTTCATAGTATAGTTTTATGCAAACACTTATAAACGATATTTTATTCTGATTATTGTAATAAAAGGCCTTTTTTATGATGATATTTTTTTTGATGAAAATCTTCATTGACCCTTTGATTTTCATGGGGAAAATGTGTATTTTTGTAACGTGAATTAAAATCTGTGATTTTATATTAATTTATTGATAATGAATAAGATACAACTCGCAAAGGATGTTTACTATGTGGGGGTGAATGACCGCCGCACCGATTTTTTTGAAAATCATATCCAGTTGCCTAATGGTGTTTCTTATAACTCCTACCTTATTGTGGATGAAAAGGTGGCGCTGATTGATCCTGTGGAAGTCGGCTTTATTGGCCAGTTCCTTGCCAACGTGCGAAGCATTTTGGACGGCCGTTCTGTGGATTATCTGATTGTGAACCATGCCGAACCCGACCATAGTGGCTCAATTGCATTGCTGCAAAAGGAGTTTCCCGAAATGCAGGTTGTGGGAAATGCCAAGACCTTCGCCCCTCTGGAGGCTTTCTATGGAGAGCTTCAAAACAAGAAGGTGGTGGCCGACAGCGAGACCCTTCCCCTCGGACAGCATACCCTACAGTTCTTCACTGCCCCCATGGTGCATTGGCCTGAGTCGATGGTGACTTTCGAGACCACCACGGGCATCCTGTTCTCCAACGACGCTTTCGGCGGCTTTGGCGCGCTCAACGGCAGCATCTTCGACGACCAGGTGGATCTTGCTTGCTATGAGGATGATATGTGTCGCTACTATGCCAACATCGTGGGTAAGGTGGCACTGCCTGCTCAGAAGGCTATTAACCGTCTTTCTGCTCTCGGTATCAAGATGATAGCGCCTTCGCACGGATTGGTTTGGCGTAGCGATTTGCGGTGGGTGACCAGTCGCTATCTGCGCTGGAGTGGGCATCAGGGCGAAGAGGGTGTGGTGATCGCATACGGCTCGATGTACGGCAATACCGCCGCCATGGCCGAAATCATCGCCCGCGGGGTGGCCGATGCTGGTGTGCGAAACATCCGTATATATGATGTGTCACGTACTGAGACCTCATTCATTATCAGTGATATATGGAAATATAAAGGCGTGGTGCTCGGCGCCTGCGCTCACTACGGCAGTATGTTCCCCAACATGGCACTGCTAGTGCATGAAATCGAACATTTCAAACCGCAAAACAAAATGTATGGTCTCTTTGGCGGCATGAGCTGGAGCGGAGGAGGAGTCTCCACCCTCAGCAAACACGCCACCGAAGCACAATGGCAACTCGCTGCCGACCCGGTGGAGGTGAAAGGTGCCCCCATCCGCGAGGAGGACATTGACCGCCTGTACGCCCTGGGTCATGCCATCGGCGAAGCGGTCAAGAAAACGGAAAATTGAAAAATGAAAATGGAAAATTGAGACGCAGCACGCTGCGTCTCTACGGAAGACATAATCTTTTAATCTCTTAATCTTATCATCATAACTATCAACTATTAGCTATTAACTATTAACGATTAACTATCATGAGCTGGTTACTAATTATTTCACTGATAGTCTTCGGTCTGCTGGCTGTTGTGCTTGACTTTTTGTTCATCCCGGGCGGGGTGGTTGCCATCATCGGTGCGTTGATGGAAATCGCGGGCGTTAGTCTCGCCTATGCCGGACACGGGTCTGTGGCTGGCACGATTACGCTGGTCGTCACTTTGGCGGTATCGGCACTTGTTATTGTGTTGATCCTCAATAGCAAGACATGGAAGAAATGCGCTTTGGACACCTCTATTGAGAGCAAGGCCAACGATTTCAATGCGCAGAATGTTCATGTGGGTGCGGAGGGGATGACCATTTCGCGGCTCGCCCCGTCCGGCAAGGCGATCTTCAACGGCGAGACGGTGGAGGTGGCTTCCGAGTACGGACTGATTGACGAGAACCGCGAGGTGATGGTCGTCAAAGTGGAAGGAAATAAAATATTTGTCAAATTAAAATAATATTACACGTATGAATCTTTTTTATTTTCAACCTTTATTATTGACCACCTCCATGGAGACGGCAATCATTGCTATCGCCTGTGTGGTGGCGCTGATTATTTTCCTGTGGATGGTGCCGGTCGGACTCTGGTTCACGGCGTTGATTTCGGGCGTGCATGTCTCTTTGGTGCAGCTCATCCTGATGCGCTGGCGTAAGGTTCCGCCAGGAATCATCGTAAATGCCATGATCACGGGTGCGAAGGCGGGTATTCCGCTGAACCGTGATGAACTGGAGGCTCACTATCTGGCTCATGGTCATGTACAACCGGTTGTTTTCGCTCTCGTGTCGGCAGGCAAGGCTAACATCCCGCTTGATTTCAAGGCTGCAGCCGCTATCGACCTGGCAGGCCGTAACGTCTTGGAAGCTATTCAAACCTCTGTCAATCCGAAAGTTATCAACACGCCCCCTGTGGCCGCTGTTGCCAAGGACGGTATCCAGCTGGTGGCTAAGGCCCGTGTGACCGTGCGTACCAACATCCGTCAGCTGGTGGGCGGTGCTGGCGAAGAGACCGTCATCGCCCGTGTGGGTGAGGGTATCGTGACCGCCATCGGTTCGGCCAACTCCTACAAGCAGGTGCTCGAAAATCCTGATTCTATCTCCAAAGTGGTGCTGACCAAGGGACTTGACTCAGGTACCGCTTTCGAGATTCTTTCCATCGATATCGCAGATATTGATGTGGGTAAGAACATCGGCGCTATGCTCCAGATGGACCAGGCCAATGCCGACAAGAACATTGCGCAGGCTAAGGCAGAGGAGCGCCGCGTGATGGCTATCGCTCAGGAGCAGGAGATGAAGGCCAAGGCACAAGAGGCCCGCGCCAAGGTGATTCTCGCTGAAGCCGAAGTGCCTCTCGCCCTCGCCGAAGCTTTCCGCAACGGTAACCTGGGCGTGATGGATTATTATAAGTTGGAAAACATCAAAGCCGACACGCAGATGCGTGGCTCCATCGGCAAGACCGTTTCTCCACAACAATCTTCCCCGAAAAAAAATTAGTAATTTAATGAGTGATACAAAATGAGAAAACTTAATTTATTATTGTTAATGATTGTGATGATGACCACTTCATTTGCCCAGAATAGTAAAGATAATATGATTCAATTGGTTGAACCACAACGTGATGGCGGAATGCCGCTCATGCAGGCACTGAATGAACGTGTTACCCTCCGTGAATTTTCCGACAAGATGCTCACCGACCAGCAGCTCTCCGACCTGCTGTGGGCCGCCAACGGTGTCAACCGCGACAACGGCAAACGCACCGCCCCCTCCGCCCGCAACTGTCAGGAGATTGACTTCTATGTGCTGATGTCCACCGGCACCTACCTCTATCTGGCCGACCAACACGCCCTTCAGTTGGTGGATGCCACCGATATCCGTTCGCAGGCCGCCATGCAGCCCTTCGTCGCCAAAGCTCCTGTACTGCTGATGTTTGTCGCCAACTACGACAAGATGACCGGCATGGACAAGGACGCCAAGGAGTTCTACGGCGCTACCGATGCGGGCTTCGTCAGCCAGAACGTTTATCTCTATTGTGCTTCCGAGAAGCTGGCCACGGTTGTTTTGGGCAGCATTCATCGTGATTTTCTGGAGAAGAAATTAGGCTTCAAGGGGAAAGCGATTTTGGGACAACCTGTTGGATATAGTAAATAATTGTAGCAAAAGAATATAAGAGCGGCTGTTGGGAAATCCTTTCAAGTCGCTCTTTTTCTGTGTAAAGAAGATAGATGGCAGAGCGAAATATCATCATCAAAGGCGCTAAGGTCAACAACCTCAAGAATATTGATGCGGAAATTCCGCAGGGGAAATTAGTGGTGGTTACCGGACTTTCGGGTTCGGGAAAGTCGTCGTTGGCTTTCGACACGCTTTATGCGGAGGGACAGCGGCGATATGTGGAGAGTTTGAGTTCGTATGCCCGTCAGTTCATGGGCAAGATTTCCAAGCCCGATGTCGAGAGCATTCGCAACATTCCGCCGGCCATTGCCATCGAGCAGCGTGTGATTTCACGCAACCCGCGCTCCACCGTCGGTACCGCCACCGAGATTTACGAGTATATCAAACTGCTGTATGCCCGTGTGGGACGCACCTTTTCGCCCATCAGCCACAAGGAGGTGAAGCGCGAGACCGCCGCTGACGTGCTGAAATATGTGGGCAGCCTTCCGGATGATGCCCGCCTCTATGTGCTGGCTCCCGTGGTAGTGATTGCCGACCGCACTCTCGCCGAACAACTCGCCATCCTTCAACAAGAAGGATACAGTCGTTTGGTGTATAATAAGCAAATTATTGATATAGAAGATTTTATAAATGGAAGAAAGCACTCCAAACCGGTAGGATTATTTATCCTTATCGACCGTTTCAAGATGGCGGATATTCACGATATGCAGAGCCGTTTGGCCGCGTCGGTAGAGACCGCCTTCAAGGAAGGGAAGGGGAGTTGTGTGGTGCAGGTGGAGCAGGGGGATTCTGTTAAGCAGAAGAGTTTCAGCGACTTGATGGAGATGGATGGGATAAAATTCGAGGAACCTTCGCTCAACCTGTTCAGCTTCAACAATCCGTTTGGTGCGTGCCCGTCGTGCGGCGGCACCGGCATGGTGGAGGGTATCGACCCTGGGTTGGTGATTCCGAACACATCGCTATCGGTTTTCGAGGGAGCAGTGGCTTGC
Source organism: Bacteroidales bacterium (assembly GCA_017962845.1). Taxonomy (GTDB): domain Bacteria; phylum Bacteroidota; class Bacteroidia; order Bacteroidales; family WCHB1-69; genus UBA1756. The sequence continues at coordinate 194,884 of JAGCUN010000035.1, forward strand.
TGGCATGGCGATAAGTTGAGCGAGTGGAAGAACTGGTTCGTCAAGTCGTCGGTGAAATTGGGATTTCCACCTCATCGTGCGGTGGAGGATCTAACCCCCGAAGAGTATGATTTGTTGTGGAACGGCGACCCCGACCGCAATGTTCATGGCGTGAAGCAGTTTTTTGAATATGTTGATACTCAAAAATATAAGATACAATATCGTGTGTTGGCCAGTCGCTATACAGGTCGCACGGTGTGCCCCGACTGTCGGGGGCGCCGCCTGCGCAAAGAGGCCGGTTATGTGCTGGTGAACGGCAAATCTATCATGGAATTGGTGGAGATGCCAGTTTGCGAGCTGTACGACTTTTTCAAGAATTTTACCTTCCCCACCCGCAACGATGAGGTAATTGGCAAGAACATTCTGGCCGAGTTGGTGAAGCGTTTGGGATTCCTGATGGATGTGGGGCTCGGATACCTCACGTTGAACCGGGCGGCCCGGAGTCTGTCGGGTGGCGAGTCGCAGCGTATCAACTTGGCGGCCTCGTTGGGCAGCAGTTTGGTGGGCTCGCTCTACATCCTGGATGAACCGAGTATCGGCCTGCATCCTCGTGACACCCAGCAGCTGATTGGGGTGCTGAAACACCTGCGCGACATCGGCAATACCGTGGTGGTGGTGGAGCACGACGAGGAGATTATCCGTGCCGCCGACTATATCATCGACATGGGTCCCGAAGCGGGCCGGTTGGGTGGCGAGATTGTCTTCTCGGGCACTTTCGATGAGCTCATTACCCGTTCCGATAACCTTACCGCCTCCTATATCCGTGGCATGGTGCAGCCGGGTGCTGCCAACACGCTGGAGATTCCGCTTCCCGACCACCGCCGCAAATGGCGCAATTTCGTGGAAGTGATCGGAGCGCGAGAGCATAACTTGCAGAATATCAATGTGAAAATTCCTCTCGAAGTGCTGACGATGATTACGGGTGTAAGTGGTTCGGGAAAGAGCACGCTGATCAAAGATATTCTCTATCCTGGACTTTGTAAAAAGGTAGAAGACAGTAATATAAGGGTCGGGAAGCATAAGGAGATTGATGCCGACATGAACCATATTTCGGAGGTGGTGATTGTGGATCAGAATCCTATCGGAAAGTCATCTCGCTCGAATCCAGCGGTTTACATCAAAGCTTACGATGAAATTCGTGAGCTGTATGCCTCGCAGCCGCTCTCCAAACAGCGCAACTACAAGGCAGGTTTCTTCTCTTTCAACACGCCGGGTGGACGCTGCGAAGAGTGTGAAGGTGAGGGAGTTATCCATGTCGGAATGCAGTTCATGGCCGATGTGGATATCGTGTGCTCAGAGTGTCATGGCAAGCATTTCAAAGAGGAGATTTTGGAGGTGAAAATCAATGGGAAGGATGTAAATGATATTTTGGAAATGACCATCAATCAGGCGGTTGAGTTCTTTGAGTCGATTCAAGAAACGCACCGTTCGGTGAAAGGTATCATCTCCAAGTTGCGTTATTTGCAGGATGTGGGGTTGGGCTATCTCAAGATGGGACAGCCGTCGCAGACGCTGTCGGGCGGTGAGTCGCAGCGCGTGAAACTCGCCCTTTACCTCTCTCAGGGCGAACGCAAAAACAACGTGCTTTTCATCTTCGATGAGCCGACCACAGGACTTCATTTCCACGATATTAATAAATTGTATAGTGCTTTCAATCAGTTGATTGAAAAAGGAAATTCAATCATTGTGATTGAGCATAATCCCGAACTTATCAAGTGTGCCGACTGGATTGTGGATCTCGGTCCGGAGGGCGGCGACCAGGGTGGAAAGGTGGTGTGCGAGGGTACGCCGGAAGATGTGGCACGTTGTGAGGCTTCCTATACGGGGAAAGTTTTGAAGGAGAAGTTAAGACTTTAGTAGCTATAAATAATTATAAATTGTTAATTGTCAATTATTAAAACGATGGATATCCATGCTGTAGCAGTAGAAACCCTCCGGTTGGAGGCGGAGGCAGTCGGCAATCTGCAAAACTTTGTCGATCAGTCGTTTGAAGAAAGTGTAAAGGCCATCTATGCGATGAAAGGTCGTTTGGTGGTGACGGGCATTGGGAAGAGCGCCATTATTGCGCAGAAGATTGTGGCCACGATGAACTCCACCGGCACGCCTTCGGTGTTCATGCATGCCGCCGATGCCATCCATGGCGACCTGGGCATCATACAGCCCGACGATGTGGTGCTGTGCATTTCGAAGAGCGGCAACACGCCCGAGATTTCCGTGTTGGTGCCGATTCTCAAACGCAGCGGCAACCTGCTGATAGCGTTGGTGGGCAACACCGACTCGTTCTTAGCTCGTGAGGCCAACTTTGTACTGAACTGCACGGTAAGTCAGGAGGCTTGTCCCAACAACTTGGCACCTACCTGTAGTTCCACCGCGCAGTTGGCGATGGGCGATGCGTTGGCCAGCTGCCTGATTGCGTTGCGTGGATTTACCTCGCAGGATTTCGCCAAATACCACCCTGGCGGTGTATTGGGCAAACGCCTCTATGTGAAGGTGGAGGATCTGTACAAGTTCAACGAGAAGCCGCAGGTGTCGCCCGACGACTCCATCCAGCAGGTGATTCTGGAAATTTCAGGGAAATGCCTCGGTGTGACGGCAGTGGTGGAGAACGGCAAGGTGGTGGGCGCCATCACCGATGGCGACCTGCGCCGTATGTTGCAGCGCAACGCCGACTTCCACGGCCTGAAGGCCGCTGACGTGATGACGCACAATCCGAAAACGGTCGGCTCGCAGGTTTTGGCAGTGGAAGCCCTCGACATGATGCGTAAAAAGCAGATTACCAATCTGTTTGTGGTGGATGCTGGACAGTATATGGGCGTGATTCATATCCATGATATTATCAAGGAAGGCATTTACTAACAGCTACTTATACCAAAATTACCATGAACTACTTTCTTACTATATTATTATTAGTCATTGCTAACATCTTTATGACCATAGCGTGGTACGGTCACCTGAAATTTGGCACGGGCAAGCTGGCGTTGCCGCTCATCATCCTAATCAGTTGGGGCATCGCGCTGATTGAATACTGCTTTCAGGTGCCGGCCAACCGTATCGGCTACGTGGAGCACGGCGGCCCGTTTAACCTCTGGCAGCTAAAGGTGATACAGGAGGCCATCACCTTGATAGTGTTCACTCTGTTCACCATTTTATTCTTTAAAAATGAACACTTTACCTACAACCACCTTATCGGTTTCGGTTTTCTGATTTTGGCGGTGTATTTTATTTTCAGGAAATAATATTAGCTTGATAATGAAAGTGTTGTGATGTATATATCACCACTTTCCGTCAGTTAATTTCACCACTTTTTTTACGCAACCTGCGCCACCAGAAGCATATACGCGAACGAAGTATATGCCTGCTGGCCAATTTTGAGTATGGAAAGTGAATTCCCTAGTGAATAAGAGCAATGTACCAGGATAGGAAGGAACTACTTTTTCTACAAGTTCACCAATACTGTTATAAACATAAATACTTCCATAGTAGTTCTGTTCACCGAAATCTAATGTCAGCTGGTCGTTGAAGGGGTTGGGGAAGATGGTGGGAGTGGGAAGGGTGAGACCGTGAATGCCTGTTGTGTCAATCGGCGGGTCTTCCGGATCGTCGGGGTCGTCGGGGATGACGGTGGTGGTGTCATCCACATACAGCAGCAGCTGGTAAAGCGAGTCGCACTGGTCAACAAAGCGCACGCGCCGCTGGTACAGGTACTCGCCGTCGCCATACACCCCTTGCAGGAAAAATCCGTTCTCGTAGTAGTTCTCCCCGCTGATGATGGTGTCGTGCAGCACCAGCGTGTCCATGCACTTGCTCCCCATGAAGGTGAGGTTGTCGAATTTGATGTTGCCCTGATACGCCGTCGAGAGGATGCTGTCCACGGTGATGCGAAGGTAAATCATCGGCTGGTCCTCCAGTACGGTGAGGTCTTCCATGTTCAGATACTGTACTTCAAAGTCGAGGGGTTCGCAGGGTTTCTCTTGGATGAGATGGTAGGTGCTGCCATCGGTGCTCCATTCGAAGATCATCTTCTTGAAACCGGTGTTGGAGCGGGTGACGGCATAGCGCAGCGAGATCTTGGAATAGAGGGTGGTGGGGGTGGAGAGCACAATGCGACGCCCTGCTGAGTTGGGGTGCTTGATGCCCAAGCAGTATCCATCGAAGGGCTCTTCGCGAGGGTCGCCCAACACCGTGCCGGTCCAGTCGTTTTTCAACATCTGGGCATAATTGGTGGTGGTGACGGTGGCGAACTGGGACGAGCCATGGGTGCCATCGGCATACAGCACCGCATTGCTGAAGTTGCCGAATTCCGCTATGAAAGAGGTTCCATACCAGTACTGCGGCTCCACCGCCTCATCGAAGGTCCATGAGGTGAAAGCTTCCGGCGTGGGTTGTGCCAAACCGATGTTTCCGACAAGTCCCAAAATAATTGTCACTAAAAGATTGACAAACAGGTTTTTATAATTCATTTTATGAAAGTATAAAGGTCATTTGCGTATGTCAGATGCCCACACTTCAATCTTTTTGATGAAGACAGGCTGTTTGCCCTGATGCCAGTAGTAGAGGCAGAGTTCATCATCAGCTTGTCGTATTTCAGGAGTCAAGTAGTTAATTTCTATGGTGTTCCACTCGTTGGGAGTCAGGGTGTCGGGCAAAGGGAAGGTGCGATACTTGTAGTTGCCTTCCTTGTGTTGGAAGGTGGCGACCAATAGTCCTGGGTTGTCCGCCACCGGTGCGGTGGGTTTTACCGTAAAGGTGACTCTCATCCAGGCATGGTCGGTAGGGCTGATGTCATAATAAGGGATCCTCAGGTCTGGGATGAATTCCTTGGTGGAGTCGGTGCGACCAGATTCCGCATCGTAAGTTTTGGCCGCTACAAAATGTTCCACATAGTTACGGGTGCTGTCCATCACCTCCACTCCGCTGGCATCGCGACGTATGAGCCACAAGCCAGGATTACATTTCGCCCTGTCGGTCTGGAAGAAATTGGCGAAATAGGCCTCCTTAGTCATCAACTCGGGGTCGATGATGCGTTTTTTGTACTGCCAGGTCTGGAACAGATTGAGCACGCACAGCAGTCCCAACACGATCATCATGGGAATTTTGAACCCTTTTCGCCATTCTGTCACCGACTGTACCATAAAGCCTAATGGCAGTGCAAGTACCGCGTATGACTGCACGTAGGCGCGCTGGCTGAACGAGCCGGCATACCACCAGCACGACCAACAGGACACCAAATAGATATTGCAAAGAAGGAAGAGCAGACAGGCCAGCGCACACTCCTTCCCGCGCCGGAAAGCCCCCACAAATCCGAAGAGCATGAGAAACATCATCGGCGTGTACACAAACCAACCCTTGCGGAACGAAAGCAAAGTTCCTTTGATGTGGGGATGGAAAAAGTCCATGCCCTCCCCGGGGTTGTTGTAACTGTCGAGCAGCCAATGCCCCGCATAGGCGTGCCAGTACAACAGCTGCAGACTGCCGATGGCACCGACGATCAGGGCGCAGACCAACATTTGTTTCCAGTTTTTCAGTACCTTATTGAAAAGTGCACGCAAGGAAGTGGGAGCCCACAGGAACGGGATGAGCAGACAGATGATGTCAGTGGGACGGGTGAGGATGATGAGTCCTGCACTCACTGCAATGGGCAGGATATTTCCCCAACTTTGTCGTTGGTGCCACCGTATTGTAAAGTATATCAGTGCCGTATAGAGGAAAAATAGTTGTGCATGGATGCCCGCTATGCCAAATACAGTGTTGGCAAAAAGGTTGGTGCCTAATAGCAGTAGGCAGAGGGTGATGGCGGTGACTTTTTCAGAAAAGAAATGCAGTAGGATGCGACGCAGCAGGAACATGGCCGCTATGAAATAGCAAAAGCATCCGACCGCGATAGCTATCTGGTAGGGGAGTGAGAAACCGTCGGCCACACCTCCGGTCAGCAACGTGTATGCATGCGCCAGAAGGAAGAAAGGTGCGAACAACACCGCCTGCCCCGCCGTGTAGCGGATGAGCCAACACCCACTGTCGGTTTGCCAAATCTGATATAGCGTTGCTGTGTTTTCATATTGATCCACAATGGCTTGCAAGTGCTGCGTGTCGTGGATGCCGAGGTCATGGTAGATGAAAAGCTGCGGAAGATACAAGTAATAGCCGAAAGTGTCCCATGATAGAATGTTGTCAGGAAAACTGATGAGGGCCGTGATGGCGGCAATCACCACCAGACCAACAACTGTGATGCGCGATAACGAGAGATTGTATTTCAGCTTGAAGGACATGGTTTATTTTAAATACTTTCTTGTAAACCAATTATATTTTATAATGCAGTGGATAGCTCTTACCCCGTCCTTCCAACCGATGTGCTTCCCTTCTGCATAGCTTCTACCATAATAGGAGATGCCCACCTCGTAGATTCGGATGCCCTCGCGCTTGGCCATCTTGGCGATTTTGGCCGTCACTTCGGGCTCAAAACCAAAACGATTCTCCCTGAAAGCGATACGCTTGATGATGTCGGCACGGAACAGCTTGTAGCAGGTCTCCATGTCGGTGAGGTTGAGGTTGGAAAATACGTTGGAAAGCCATGTCAGGAACTTGTTTCCCTTGGTGTGCCAGAAAAAGGAGATGCGATGGGGCTTGCCACCACGATACCGCGAGCCGTAAACCACATCGGCAAAACCCTCTACAATAGGGTGGAGGAGGAGGTTGTACTCTTCTGGGTCATATTCTAGATCAGCATCTTGCACGATCACATAGTCTCCAGTGGCTTCTTCGAAACCGCGATGCAATGCCGCTCCTTTCCCTTTGTTTACGGGCTGGTCGAAATAGCGTATGTCTGCCTCCGGATGCCCCTCCGCATAGCGGGCAATCGCCCCCCGCGAGTCATCCTTCGAACAATCGTTCACCAAGATCAACTCTTTTGTGAATCCGCCTACCAGGTTTACTGCTAGTACTTTATCAAGGATAAGATGGATGGTTTTTTCTTCGTTATAAACTGGAATGATGATGGAAAGCTTCATGTTGCAGTTGATGATAGTTTTTTACAATAATTCGGCAAAAATACGCATTTTTTTAGAATAATTGTCATTATTTATTTGAGTCAAGATACCACTTAAACCCTTTTCTTATAGTGTGGATCTCTTTTGACTCCGCTGCACCGTCGGTATATATCATAACGACATGAACGGTAGCTTTGTCATCTTCTTTATCTACACTTACGATCTCATAGGACTTGATGCCATCATGTTCATTCTGCATGCTTAAAATACCCTTTTGACACAGACTGACCATTGTGCTGCGCTTGTGCTCCTTTTCTTCATCAGTTCCCTCATAATAAAAACAATCGGCAGCTTTTTCAGCATTCCCTTTTTGAATGGCTTTTACGTAGGCTTTTACTACTGTTTTGGGGGTGATGTGGGTGCAACCTGCACTCAGAATGGCCACCATAATAACAGTGATTGCGAAAATGATTTTTTTCATGTTGATAAAATTTTTGATTGATAACTATTTGAATTATAGAGTAATTCAAAACTTTTTTTTGTGAATTAGATAAGGGCTGCTCCAAATGTCCTCGGGATAGATCACCTCGCTTTGGGCAAAAAGTGGTGCACTATGCCGCCGTTCTTCGCATAAATCCACCCCACAATCCGCATACACCAGCCGCACCAACTCGGTGCAGTAGAGTTGACTACTGTCTTCTATGTCATAGTCATTGTCGAATACCACCCGGCGCTCCACCAGCCGCATCGCATGACGCGCCGCCGCATCTGCCACAGAATCAGTACAGTGCACCCGCGCACAGGCCCCCGCCTTCGCACGGTCGGCACGATAGAACTCGGCGATGGACTCGCACTTGAGCACCTCCGGCTTGCCCTCCTCCGCCTCGCCGGGCACCGCATGAATCACACACCACCCCTCCGCCGCACGGTAGGCAATCCCAATATGAGAGTAGTCGCCCGCACTGATGTTCGTCACCACATGACTCTCGTATCCGCAGCCGTTCCGAAACAACAGGTCGCCATTGCGCAAGCCCAAAGTGTCGTACTGCACCCTTTCGTTCGCATTTGTCGACTTGGAGCACGCAGAACATAGCAGACATACTGTAGCATTCAGCATCAGCATATTCACCAAAATGAAGTAAAATGGTACTTTGTGGCCTCTTCTCATACAGCGGCAAAATTACAAATTATTCTGTAACAGAAACCTTTTCAGATGAAAAATGTGAAAATAGCGTGGCTATTGTTCGTCAGCCCCCTCTTTTTCGAAGAAGTTATCCGCAAAATTGAGCAGATACACCTGCGAGCTGGCTCGGGTGATGGCGGTATAAAGCCAGCGGAAATAACCCTTGGTGAGGATGCCGTCGCGGATGAGCCCTTGGTCCAGCAACACCACCGGCCACTGTCCACCCTGCGTCTTGTGGCACGTCAGCGCGTACGAGAACTTCACCTGTACCGCATTCAAAAAAGGATCTTCCTTCATCTTCGCATACCGCTCCCGCTTGGTGGGAATGTCCGCATAGTCTTCACTGACAGCGTAATACAATTTGTCTAAATCTGCTCTGCTTAACGATGCCCCCTCACAGGTCAGACTCTCCAAAATAATCTTGATGTCGATATCACCATGGTTGGGATAATCGCACAAACGTACGGTCACATCCGCAAAACGGAAACCGTAAAGCTCCTGTATCTTGTTGATGGACAATATCTCCAGACTGTCGCCATTGGCTATAAATCCCACTTCTTGGTCATCTTTGATCCAAAAATAGTTGTTTTTCACGGCAATCAACAAGTCACCGGAGGCAATCTCTTCCTCTTTGTACAGAATTCGATGTCGGATCTCTTGGTTGTAGATGTATGCCCTTTTGTTGGAATAGGTGATCGTGACAATCTCCTCGGGCGTGTAACGGCCATAAAGTTCATTGAACAGTTCCTCGAGGTCTTCGCCGTTAATGCGCTTGCAATCAGTGAATTTTGGAGCGGGGAGTATGGGAAAGCTAAAGTCTTCATCCTCCATGCGCTGACGCAGCTGTGAGGCATTGTGCAAGATCCCCGACTTAAGGTTCTGTCGCGTCACATCGGTCAGCGTGGCCTGCGCCGCCGTCAGCGAGAAGTTGCGCTGGATGTACTCAATGGAAAGTGCCGGACTCTCCTCGAAGTTGACGGGTGGCAACTGTGCTCCGTCGCCCACCAGCAGAAGCTGACAGCCGGAACCCTCAAAAACGTATGAGAAGAGGTCGTCCATCAGACTGTTATTGCCGAACAGCGACGACTCCGACACCCCGTCGGCAATCATCGAGGCCTCATCCACGATGAAGAGGGTGTTCACCAGTCGGTTCGGACGGCGCGAGAAAACACTCATCCCGTCTTTGTTCTTCACCCAGTAAAGACATTTGTGTATGGTGTAGGCCTTCATGCCCGAATAAATCGAGAACACCTTCGCCGACCTCCCCGTAGGCGCCAGCAGAATGCAGTTCTTCCGCACCTGCTGCAACGACCGCACCAGCGCGCTCACCAATGTGGTCTTGCCCGTTCCCGCATAGCCGTTCAGAATAAATAGCTGATGCCCCTCCGGCTCGCACACAAACGCGGTGAGCGCGCGCGCCGCCACCGCCTGCGAAGCCGTCAGCTCAAAAGGAATCTGATTCCTGAATATCCTTGCAAACTCCAACGGACTCATCCCATTCCTCATTTTAACCTAACCCACTAATTCTTAACCTTTTCACTTCTTCACTCCTTCACTTTTATCTCTCAACTTTCAACTCTCAGTTTTCAATTCTCAACTTTCAACTCTCAACTTTCAGTTTAAAAAGCGTGTCCAATACCAAATATGATGTTGAGGGACCTGTTGCAGGTGAGCTTGCCGGCATCGTCCTTCCGGAATTGTATCCAGTGGTCACCCTCCGCCTTGCAGGGGTCGTAAATCGGCAAAGCCAAGTCCACACGGATAATGAAAAAGTTGAAATCCAAACGAATACCAGCACCAGCGCCCAATCCAATCTCTTTGTAGAAACGCTTCAAATTGAATTCCGCATTCGGCATATCCTCGTCCTTGTGCGTCAGCCATATATTACCTGCATCCACAAACAACCCGTATTTGATGAACTTGTACAGCGTACCGCGGTACTCTAAGTTCATCTCCAACTTGATGTCGCCCGTGCGGATGTCGTTCTTCAAGTTCTCGTTGGCCTCGTTGTAGTAGGAACCTGGTCCCAAAGTGCGGTAATCCCAGGCCCTCATGCTGTTCGAGCCACCCAAGTAAAAACTCTTTTCAAACGGCATCGTGTGCGCATTCCACAACGGGATTCCCAGACCAAAATTGAATCTCGTGGCGATGGAGTTGTTTTTGTTGATGGTGTAGCTGTAGCGCAGGTCAATCTCCGCCAGCTCGAAATTACCATAGTTGTGCTTCGCAATCAGATAGTGCCCATATTCATCCTTGGGAGCCTTAGCCATCGCGCAGATGCTCGACAATAACATGCCCGATGACTCCAACTTCAAACGAATGATGAGCGAGTTCCGGGTGTTGGCAAAAGGATGGATGTAGGTGAGACCGTATTTGAAGGATAATAGGATGTTGTCCTTGTATTTTGATTGGAAGTCTTTGGAATAGAGTGACATGACCTCATAAAACTCATCGCCCTTTGGCCGGATGTCGATAATACTCAAATCAGCTGGCGTGATGGTATGGGTGAGGTTGGTGGTGTAGGCTAAAGTATAGATCAATGCCGCATTATAGATACCACGGTTGAATAGATAGCTGTCCTCGTAATGTGCACCGAGTTTAATCGAGGTCTTGTAGGTGGTGGCGTCAATTTTTTGCGTTTGTCGGAAGAAAAGAAGACGCGGGAAATCCATTGAGACTTCGGCACCTATTTCCTTGTTTTCCCAAACGAAAGCTGCCGGTTCTTCCTCGGTCTTGGTGCGAATGCGGAAGCCTAAACCACCATAAACGTTGATGCTGAAAAATTCAGCACTGCGGAACAGGTTCTTGTTGGTATAGGTGAGCGACAAGTCGGTTTTGTCGCTGCGGGCTTCGAATTCAATGGAAAGAGAATGCAACTTGTTGCGTTTCAGATAATAGTAGGTATCTAATTGTCCAGTCCTGTTGGTCGAATCGCGCTTGCCAGTATTCTCCACCAACACCACGTCAAGATAACTGAAGTTGCGTAAGTCGTTGAGCTTTTTACGTGAGCGGGTGACCAACGATTCCGAATAGGACTCGCCCTTCTTGGTGAGGATGTTGTCCACCAAAATTCTCGGTCGGATGTCGCGCACCGGCTTGTCCTTGGCATTCTTGGGGATGGAGTCGCGACGGGTGGAGACAATGTAGTAGTTGGTGTTGTCGCTCTTGCTGCGGTGATATTTGGTGGTCAGCAACTGCGACGAGTCAGCTTGTGTGTTGAAATTCGGATAGATGGTTACATCGTTGAAGTAGAACTTGTAGGCGTGGTTCTCTTTGATGGCAGGGTCTTTGATGCGGTTGAAGTTGACGAGAATATTGACGACCAGCGTTTTATGCCCCTTCTTGTCGCGATAGTCCGCCGCATGAATGGTGTCAATGCTGAAGGAGATGATGTCGTTGGAAACATAGTAATAGCCGTTGTCGCGGATGTTGCCAACGATGCGGTCTCTCTCTTCCAACAATGTCTCGGCATTGTATTTGTCGCCCGGGTTGATGAGCCGGTTCACCGTATCTTTCTGGATGATACGCTTGTACTCAAAAATATCCACAAAATAACGGATATCTCTGATGTAATAAGGCTCACCAGCTTCAACATAATAGATGACCTCTGCCTTGTGCCGCCGCGGATGCAACTTGTTGGGGTCTTTGTAAATGATGGTGTCCCATGCCTTTGCCTCGAAATAACCCCAGTTTTTGGTGGCCGTGTAAATCTGGTCCAGCGAGTAGGAAATCATTGTGGTGTCCAACAATACCGGCTCCTCGCCCGCATTGCGCATCTTCTGCATGAACTTCGTGTCCTTGATGACATTGCCCGCTGAGTCGGTCTTGGGCAAGTTGTTGACGTACAGACTGGTGCGGATGGGGAACACATCCAAAAACTTCTTGTTGGTGATGGGACGCACCATGTAACTGAGGTCGTCCAACAGCACGTCCCGATTTTTGTCCACCACCTTCACGCTGTTCTTGGTCAGCATGTACTCGCCGTCCGCCAAGTGCTTCGACGGATTGCAGGCACTCAACAGCAGGCCAAGAATAAGAAGGGGGAACAGGAGTCTTCGCATCGTTATCTCATATCATTAACTTCAACTCCCGGGTACTTCGACTTGTTGAACTTGAAGGTGCTGTCGTCCATAGCAGTATTGGTGGTGAAAGTGTCGAAATAGTAGGTGTAAATGGTGTTGTCTTTCTCGTAAATGGAGGTGCGCACAATCTCTTTCTTCGCCTTATCCACCACAATTCTGATTTTGTAGTACGATTGCCCTTTCTTCGGCGTAAGGTCGATGATTTGCACCGCCTTGTTTTTTTCGGTATCTTCTCGTATGAACTTGGCAGTGAACTCTTTCGACCACGTGGCCAGCATCTTGGCGGGATTCAAAGCGTCATCGTCGCTCTCCTCATAGTCGTAAATCGAAACCTCGTTGGTGGATTTTTGGTAGTTCCACATCGTGGTTCCGTCACAATAAAACACTTGGTCGTCAAAAGTGATGTAGTATTGGTCACCTTTGATGAACGCAACACCCGACAAGGCCGACAAGGTCTTTTTCTCCTTTTCGGCTTTATAGGTGTAGTTGATCTTCATCGTGGTGAAAGCTTTGTACTTGGTGTCCAGCTCTTGCATGATGGCATTGGCGCCTCCGTCGGTCTTTTGGGCAACGCCCACCACCGTGAGGCTCAACATGATCAGGATGACGATAATCTTTTTCATAACTGTACTTTTTAGAAGGTTATCGAATGTCGTTCAGGAAGTTATGGCAGATTTGCGAGAAGACGGCTCGGAGACTGTCCCGCCAGTCGGGAATGTCGATGTGGAAGTCTTGTGCCGTTTTAGACAGGTCGAAAAGCGAAAAGTTGGGTCTTGTAGCCGCCGTGGGGTATTCAGCGGTGCTGATGGGATTGACTTGGCAGCGTTTCCCCATCTCCTTTTCTGCCAACTGCATAATCTCACAGGCAAAGTCATACCACGAGCATTTTCCGCTGTTTGCAAAATGATAGACTGATACATCTTTCAGATTATCAGATTGTTGCAGGATGCAGATGAGCAGGTTTGCCAAGTCGGCCGCCAAAGTGGGACAGCCCACTTGGTCGTTCACCACGCCGATGCTTTCTTTGGTGGATGCCAACCGCAGCATAGTCTTCACAAAGTTGTTGCCGTAAGGAGAGTAGAGCCATTCGGTACGCACGATTACGGCCTTGCAGCCGCTGCGCATGATGGCCTGCTCGCCCGCCCATTTCGACTTCCCATATACCGATAATGGATTCGGCATCATGTCGGGCGTGTAGGGTGTTTTGCTCTGACCGTCAAATACATAGTCGGTGGATACGTGAACCAGCATTGCGCCTGCCTCTTGGGCAGCCTGGGCCAGATGTGCAACCGCTGTCTCATTCAGCAGGTAGGCTTTCTCCACATCACTCTCGGCCTTATCAACCGCCGTGTAGGCCGCCGCATTGATGATGCACTGCACCTTTTCGCGCCGCATCATCTCCCGTATGGCATCCGGCTGCGTGATGTCCAACTCTTCCACATCCGTGAAAATAAAGCGGAAATCTTCAGAATATTGGGGTGCAAGGGCTTGTAAGCTTTTGCCTAACTGACCGTTAGCACCGGTTACGAGGACGTTTTGCTGCATGATAAAGGTGTAGAATTTTTCAGTTTGCAAAGGTACAACAAATCTTCCAATACACCGCAGCCACAACTCAATTCATCCCTGAAATTTTACGGAAAACTTTCAGCGCGTAGCGGTCCGTCATCCCCGACAGATGATCCACTACCACGCGCAGTTGGTAATAGTCGGGCAACTCCTCAAATCGTGTCACTTCACACTCTTTCAGAGCCACCTCTACAATGCTATTAGACAGTAGTTTAAGCGCTCTTTTTCGATATTCTTTTCCTTTGATAAATAATGATGTGATGAAAAAGTCCAAAAGCCCCCTCAACACATTGCTGCCTAACATTTCCAATTCGTAAATGCTTTCAATGGAAAAGATTTTTTCAATGCAGAATATCTGTAGATGATTCGCCAATGGAGAATCCGCAAAAATAAGTTCTTGATTGTAGGTGCCTTTCTCAATTTCTTTAATATGAACTTCAAAATTGTGAAATGCAGTCTCTACTAATTTTGTAATCAATGAATTGCGGATGTTGGTAATTTTGGCTTTATCGGGAATGTCCTCTTTCAGAATGTCGTAAATTAGCGGAAAATCTTGCCCGATGGCCTCGCTCAGCATGTCAAGACTATACAGATTGTTCTTGAAACCGTCCTCCAAATCCATGGTGAGATAGCAGATGGAATCGGCGGCCTCCACCAGATAGCATAGCGGGTGGCGTACTATCCGTCCATCCACCATTAACCCACATTGCTCTGCAATTGACTGTAAATAAGATTTTTCCGACTGAAAAACGCCTACTTTTTTGGTCTCAATGCGGCTTTTGTCAATCTCTCCATAGTTGGGATACTTGACGCAGGCGGCCAACGTAGGGCAGGTGAGGTTCAACCCATAACAGTCGTTTACGCTCTGCAGTTTGGTGAGCACACGCAGCCCCTGCGCATTGCCATCAAAATGGATGAAGTCGCGCTGCTCCTCTTCCGTCAACTGCAAAGGCACATCTTTCCGACTGAAAAACGCCTTGAAGTAGTCCTGGATGACCGTCTCGCCGAAATGTCCGAACGGCGGGTTGCCGATGTCGTGAATGAGGCAGGCATTCTCCAAGATGAGGGTGATTTTGCGGAAAAGATCCAGTTGGTCGCAGTTGGCACGTTGTTGTATGACAGGGCTTTCGCAGCAGCGGATGCTGAACGAATGGCCCACCGACATCACCTCTAATGAGTGGGTGAGGCGCGAATGAATGTTGTCGTTTTCAGTCAGTGGAAACACCTGAGTTTTGGCGTGCATACGGCGGGTGGCCGGACTGAAGATGATACGCCCGAAGTCGCTCTCAAAAGCGTTGCGGGCGTCGGTCTTCCGCTGCGACGGACGGATGCGTTCGGTGGTCAGGAGCCGGTTCCAGTCCATCATTACAGCTGTACTAAAGCCGCAGCGCCAAGGATGGCGGCGTCGTTGGCGTTGAGTTGGGTGGGGAGGATGGCGATTTTGTCGCGCTGCATGCAGAGCAGATGCTCGTTGAAGGCGATGCGGAGCGGGTCGAACAACCAGTGTCCGGCTTGTATGATACCGCCCATCAGGAAGATAGCCTCAGGCGCTAAGGTGGTGGCTGCGTTGGCGATGCCGATGCCGAGATGCTCGGCGGTGATGACCCATGTGCGGATGGCCGTTTCATCCCCGCGGTCGGCGGCCTCCGAAAGCCATTGACAGTCGGCTCCCTCGTGCGGTTCTACGCCCATTTCTTTACACAAATCATTGTAATTCTGTACGATACCACGTGCGGAGGTGTACTCCTCGAGGCAGCCTCTGCGCCCGCAGGTACATAACCGCCCGCCAGGATGCAAAATGGTGTGCCCCACCTCGCCGCCAAAACCGTCGTGGCCATATACCAACTTGCCGTCGGCGAAGATGCCACTGCCCACGCCCGTTCCGAGCGTGATGACGATGAAGTCGTCCATCTCGCGGGCACCACCATACACCTTCTCTCCCAATGCCGCCGCGTTGGCATCGTTGGTCAGCGCTACCGGCACCGGCAGTTGCTCGCCCAACAGTTTCGCTAACGGAACCACCCCCGTGAAGACGAGGTTGGAGGCGTGCTCAATGCAGCCGGTGAAAAAGTTGCCGTTCGGCGCCCCGATGCCAGCTCCTGCTATCTCGCTGAAGGTGAGGTTTCTATCGGCTACTAACTGGTGAATCGCAGCCGCCACGTCGGCTACATACGCTCCGATTTCCGTGTAACGGCACATCGGCAGGTTCTTGCGCGCCAGACAATGCCCGTCGCGGTCCACCAGCCCGATGTCGGTGTTGGTGCCGCCCATGTCAATGCCAATCGCGTAGGGTTTGGTTTCGTTGCTCATCGCAGGTGTTTTGGAATGGTTTATTCTTCGTTGGCGGCCTCCGCACGCTGGCGGGCACGCTTGCGCTCAATATCGTTCAAGATGATTTTTCTGACTCTTAACGACTTGGGCGTAACCTCCAAGTACTCGTCATTGGCGATAAACTCCATGTACTCTTCCAATGAGAGTTTCACGGCTGGAGCGATACGCATCTTTTCGTCTGAACCGGCTGCACGCATATTGCTGAGCTGCTTCGACTTACATACATTAATCACCAAGTCGTCTTGACGGATGTGTTCGCCGATGACCTGTCCCTCATACACCATGTCGTTGGGCTCGATGAAGAACGAGCCGCGGTCTTGCAGCTTGTTGATGGCGTACGGGAACGACTGGCCGGTCTCCATGGAGATGAGCGCGCCGCAATGACGGCCTGGAATTTCGCCCTTCCACGGCTGGTATTCCAAGAAACGGTGCGACATGATGGCCTCGCCTTCGGTGGCGGTGAGCACCTGGTTGCGCAGACCGATGATACCACGCGACGGAATCTCAAAGTTGAGGTGGATGCGGTCGCCGACGGTATCCATGGAGGTCATGGTGCCTTTCCGGCGCGAAACATAGTCGATGACACGGCTGGAGAACTCTTCGGGCACCAGCACGGTGAGTTGCTCAACAGGTTCGCATTTTACCCCATCAATCTCTTTTACAATTACCTGAGGCTGACCTACTTGCAATTCGTAGCCTTCGCGGCGCATGGTCTCGATAAGCACAGACAAGTGCAGAATGCCACGACCGAAAACGTTCAAACGGTCCGGAGAGTCGGTCTCCTCTACGCGCAAAGCCAGGTTTTTCTCCAATTCGAGGAAAAGTCTGTCGCGCAAATGTCTGGAAGTTACATATTTACCCTCTTTCCCAAAGAAAGGTGAGTTGTTGATGGTGAACAACATGCTCATGGTCGGCTCGTCCACCTTGATGGGCGGCAGCGGCTCGGGATTCTCAAAGTCGGCGATGGTGTCGCCAATATCGAAGTTGTCCAAACCCAACACAGCACAGATTTCACCCGGATAGATGGTCTGTTTCATCTTCTCTTTCCCCAACCCCTCAAAAACATATAACTCTTTGATTTTAGATTGGATATGAGTGCCGTCGCGCTTCACGAGGGTAACGTTCTGCCCCCAGTCCAAAGTACCTCTCTTCAGTTTGCCGATGGCGATACGTCCCACGTAGGAGGAGTAGTCCAATGAGGAAATCATCATCTGAAGGCTGCCCTCTTCCACTTTCGGGTCGGGGATCACTTCGATAATTTTTTCCAAAAGATAGCTCACATCTTCGGTGGGCGTTCTCCAGTCGGGGCCCATCCAGCCCTGCTTGGCCGAGCCATACACAGTGGGGAAATCCAGCTGGTCGTCGGTGGCACCGAGGTTAAACATCAGCTCGAACACAGCCTCTTGCGCCAACTCTGGATTGCAGTTGGGCTTGTCCACTTTGTTGATGACCACAATGGGTTTCAGTCCCATTTCGATGGCTTTCTGGCACACGAAACGCGTTTGCGGCATGGGGCCTTCCAAAGCATCCACAATCAGCAATACGCCGTCGGCCATGTTCAATACGCGCTCCACCTCACCGCCAAAGTCGCTGTGGCCGGGAGTGTCGATGATGTTGATTTTGTAGTCCTTATATCTTACGGAAACATTCTTCGACAAGATGGTGATGCCGCGTTCGCGCTCCAGATCGTTGTTGTCGAGCAACAACTCCTGCTGCTGCTGGTCCTTGCGGAACAAGTTGCTCTGGTAAAGGAAACGATCCACGAGCGTGGTTTTGCCGTGGTCAACGTGGGCGATAATGGCTATGTTTTTGATTTTCTGCACTGTGTGTTGTTTTTCGTTATTTTTATAAAGGATGAATTACTTTTTATTGCCCTGATTGGCTACTGCGTCCATCAGCGCTTTCACTTTCTCCTCATCAGCGAGGAAATAGTCTTTCTGAAGCTGCATGTTGTCATCGAATTCAAAGACATACGGGATGCCAGTGGGCAGGTTGAGGCCGATAATGTCCTCGTCGGAGATGTTCTTGAGCACCTTGATGATGCCGCGCAGACTGTTGCCGTGGGCAGCAATGATGATGTCGTTGGAACTTTTTACTTTGGGAAGAATGACGTTCTCCCAGTAAGGGATGATACGGGCGATGGTGTCGCAAAGTGCCTCGGTGTGGGGCTTGGCCATCGGGTCGTCGATGTTCTTGTAGCGCGGGTCGAGGGCGGGATTGCGTTCGTCGTCGTCAGTCAGACTCTCGGGACGGATGTCGTAGCTTCTGCGCCACTGCTTGATCTTTTCAGGACCATATTTCTCGGTCATTTCGGCTTTGTTGAAACCCTGGAGGGCTCCGTAGTGTTTCTCGTTCAAGCGCCAGCTTTTCTCCACAGGAATCCACAGCTGATCCATCTTTTCCAGAACGATGTTCAAGGTCTTGATGGCGCGTTTTAAGAAGGAAGTGTAAGCATATTCAAATTGGAAACCAGCCTCTTTCAGTGCGATGCCAGCCTCTGCAGCCTCCTGTAATCCTTTTTCAGAAAGATCTACATCCGTCCAACCTGTAAAGAGATTGGCTTTGTTCCATTCACTTTCGCCGTGGCGAATCAATACTAATCTGTGCATATCTAACAATTAATAATTTACAATGTACAATTTACAATTATTCTCAATTTTCAATTCTTATTTTCCCACTCGGTTGTTTTCGGGGAAAATGACCGTGGGTTTGAAGGTTTTGGCTTCTTCGAAATCCATGGTGCAGTAGGAGATGATGACAACGATGTCGCCCACCAGCACTTTTCGGGCCGCCGGCCCGTTGAGACAGATGACGCCGGAGTCGCGTTTCCCTTTGATGACGTAGGTTTCAAACCGTTCGCCATTGTTCATGTCAAGAACCTGAACTTTCTCATTCTCAATGAGATTAGCGGCTTCCATCATGGTCTCATCAATGGTGATGCTTCCCACATAGTTGATGTCGGCTTCGGTAACTGTGACGCGATGTATTTTTGATTTAAGAACTTCAATCTGCATGACCGTAGTACTTGTTTATTTTATTGATTGATAATTATTTATAACGAATATTGTCGATAAGTCTCACTTGGTTGGCCCACACGGTGATGCAGCCCACCACACCGTTGCTGTCGTTGAGGTCGGCGACGGGCTGGAGAGTTTCATCATCCACAATCTCATAATATTCCAGACGGAAAAGGTCGTATTTGCTGATTTCATCTTCCACAAACTTTCTGATTTCCTGTGTGTTGGTGGTCTTGAGCTGGGTGGAGGCTTTGAGGATGCGGTAGATGTTGGCGGCCGTGGCTCGCTCTTCTTCGGTGAGACGGCGATTACGCGAACTCAATGCTAATCCGCTGGCTTCCCGCACGATGGGGCAGGGAACAATCTGCAGGTTCAGTCCGCATTGGCGCACCAGCGTCTTGATGACAGCGATTTGTTGGAAGTCTTTCTCACCGAAGTAGGCGCGGGTCGGCTGCACCCAGTCGAAAAGACGCTTGACGATGATGCCCACGCCGTTGAAATGGCCGGGGCGGGCGGGCCCTTCCATCACTTCTGCCACCGGTCCGAAGTCGTATTGCTCGGTGGCGGGCACGCGGTAAACCTCCTCCACAGAGGGTGCGAAGACGATGTCGGCATAGTCGCTCACCAGTTGCAAATCCTGCTCCAACGTGCGCGGGTATTTCTCCAAATCCTCGGCGTTGTTGAATTGCGTGGGGTTCACAAAAACGGAGACGACGCAGAGGTCATTCTCTTTTCTGGCCCGTTTGATAAGCGAAAGATGGCCTTCGTGCAAAGCTCCCATGGTGGGCACCAAGCCGATGGTCTGGTTGGCGCGGTGTGCCTGTTCGAGTTTATTTTGTAAATCTGAAATCGTTTCAATCAGCAGCATAATTCAATTTGATTTTTATAAAAAATTGAATATTAATATATTATAATTTTTTTTATAAAAAAAAATTAACCGACAAATTTACACGATTTTCTGAAAAAATTGATGATTTTTATTGCCAAATATCAATTTTTCACCTTCGAAAATTTGCTTTCAATTTTCAATTTTCAAATCTCAATTTGTCAGAGGTCGTCGGCGATGATTTCGCCTCTCGGATTCCGCACGGTGTAGTGGGTGAATCTCTCGTCGGCATCGAATCCGCTGCCGTTGTAGATGGTGCCATCGGAGCGCACCTGCCGTACGGGCACATCGGAATAGATTCTGCGGAAGCGTTTGTCCCACACGATTTTTTCCGTAAAGATGGTGTCGCCTTTCTTGAGGTTGGTGATGACCACGTTCTTTTGAGCTTCGAGGCGCATATCCCGTTCTGCATTGATGGCGTAGTCAGCCCTCATGACGGCTTCTGGCTGTCCGAAATTGTCGTATGAGATGATTTCAATGCCTTCAGGGCAATCCATATAGGTATGGTCGCCATAATATTTGTTGAGGATGGGGGTGTTGATTTGGAAGTTGAGTCTCCCCGAATCGCTGTAGGTGAGGTGCAGGTCTTCTGCTGATTCGTCGGGGTACTTGCCGTGATAGGAGAGGAGCCTGTCTTTGGAGAACTCCTCTTGTTTGCATGAAACAAAAATCACCCCCAAAGCCAGTAGGCAGGGGGCGATTTTTATGATGGTTTGAAAGATACGCATGGTTAGCGTACGGTGGTGTTTTCGTTGATCCATCCGCCGACGTGGTAGCTCTGGCCGGGTTGGAGGTTGTTCTCCACGAGGATCTTGCCGCTGACGGAGGGAAGACTGGAGCGTTTTCTGGCGCACTCGTTGGCGAGCGACGGGTCGACAGATTGTGCCTTGTTGTATTTGTCTGCGGCAGCCCAATAGACGGCGCTGGCGATGACACCCTCACCGCCGTTGGTGAATTGGCTGTAGGAGTTTTTGTACATGTCACCGATGAGGATGTACGGACGACCGAACTTCGGGTTGCATCTTGCGGCATCCAATGCGTGGGCGCGTGCGGATGAATACTGGCCTCTCACCGATTCGATAGTGGCGATGAAATAGTAGGGCTGTGCCTTCTCTTCGTTGGTGGTGTAAAGCTTGATGGCTTCATTGAAGAAGGAGATGGCTTTGTCATAGTTCTTTTTCTGGAATTCCTGCACGCCGAGGAAGAAGGCGACCTTGCCGCTGGGCTCTGCTTGGTGGAGAATCAAGAGAATGTCGCTGTACATCTGGGATGCACGGCAGAGGGAGTCCTTGCTCAAAATACCGAGCATCTTTTTCAAAGTCTTGAGGTCGTCTTTGCTTTCTTCAAATTTCTTTTCATAGAGGGTGAGAAGCACTTTGCCGTTGGCGTAGGGAGCGAATCCGTTCTCCAGCTTAACCGTGACTTTTCTGTATGCGTCAATGGCTTTGACACGAGTAGTGGTGTCTTTTACTAATTTTTCCACTGCCTTGTCGTATGCCATTTTGCCGATTTTGCCGTCTTTGAGTTGGGTGTCCAGACTGTCAAATTCAACAAGGGCTTTCTCGAAAGCCTCTTGGTTGGAGATGATGGCGTCGTCGATATATTCGGTAGCGCGCTCATAAGCGTCAATCACATAGGTGGTGTCTTTCGTCTCTTTGGTTTTGTGGACGGCTAATTGGAAATAGGCTTCCCAAACTGCGGGTTGGGTATGATCTTTCTCCAATTCTACAGAGGTGATGAAGTCCTCGAAAGCCTGGTCACGAAGCTCCTTGTCGGAACCGCGGTATTTAACTGTGTAATAGGCTTTCCATCCCAGACCCTTGCCGTATGAATAATACTGCGGGTGATAGGTGCTGTAGGCGGTCTGAGCCCAAATCAGGGTGTCAATCAGGCGTTCAAGGCGTGCGGAGTCTTTCTGCTCTTTTTTCTTCATTTCCGTTTGGACCATCTTTTCGAGCATGGTCTTGCCATAATTGAAGGTGCCGCTCCATGAGCAAGGACAGGTGTTGACGATGTACTGGAACGGGACGTAGGCTTCTTCGTACTGCTTCTGGTTGTAGAAGGTGCGGAAAAGGGTGACTTGTTCGGCGCATTTCAGCGAGTCTTCCTCGGTGGCGCCATACTTGAACGGGCAGGGGTTCTGCGCGACGGTGGTCAGTGCCACGACGACCGCGACTAAGGTTAACAGTGTCTTTTTCATTGTCATTATGATTTTTGAATTATTCTAATTTCACTCTTTGATACCATTTTTCTTGCAAAGTAAAATGCAGGGAGAATCTAAAGTAATTTTCTTTGAGCAATTCGTTCTGCAGAGTCCCCATCTGTCCGTACTCGAAAAGTATTCCCATGGAGGAGTTGTTGTTGTACATCTTGAGGGGGAATCCAAGTCCAATTGAAACGCTGAAGTCGTTGATTGTATGTTCGTTGACATAGATTTGTCCGGTGCAGTAGCGGAATCCTGCGCGGAATCGGATTTTGTTGAAATAGTTGGTGGAGGCAGAGTTGGGAACGAACTGAAGGCCTGCAGAAACGATGATGGCATCTTGGAAGGTGCCATTGTTTTTACTATTGAGGTAATAATGGCTCCAGTCTTGCCATGTGACATCAGCTGTCACCAACCATTTGTCGCGGTACTGGTACGAGAAACCGCCGCCAATGCTTTGAGGGGTCTGCATGGTCCCCTTGCTTTCCTTGAAATCCACGGTGTCGTTCAGCGATGCGCTGGTGCCTGTCCCCTCGTAGTTGTAGGTGAGGAGTTGACTCCGTGTTTTGATGAATGCACTGTTCTCGTATACTACTCCTAGTCCGATGGTGTGAATGCCCTTGACTGTAGCGAAGTATTGGATGCCTCCCGACAGGTACAGACCATCCACATGCGTGGTGTTGTCCACCATGGAGTGGAAGAAGTAACTGCCATCAAATTCGGCGGTTTTCGTGTAGTTGAGCCGCCCGAACAGATAGGAGAGATTGACGCCGATGGAGAGTCCTTTGCAGATTTTGAAGGCGTTGCCCCAGTACAGTTGCAGCAGTCCGCCGCTTCCTTTGTAGTTGTAAGTGGCGTTGATGTTGTTGGGTAGAGCCTTGCTGTCGGCGATGTTGTAGCCGAGGTTGCTGAATGGCAGGATACCGGCGGAGGTGCGCCAATGCCGTGTTACAGGCAGGCCTATCGTGATGTAGGCAGGGCGAGCGAACGTGGCCTGCTGGGTGACCTCGGAGGTCTTTAATGTGCTGGAATAGATGCTGAAAGCGGCATCGGCGATGAAAGAGAGCGAGTCGAAGGCAACGTATGAGGCGGGGTTCTTGAAATTGATGAGGTGGGGATGCTGTACGGCATATCCCACTTTCCCCATCGCGTCGTACGCCCCTGACGTGACATTGCTGGGCAAACCATACCCATATTTGGAATACGGGGTGCTAATCTCGTTCTGCGCCTGGGCACAAATGCAGCAAACGATGGCTAAAACCGCGAACAAGATTATTCTATATTTTGCCTTTAGCATTGAATATCAATATTTTACAAAGTCCATAGAGGACGATATTAGAAGCGGCAAAGATAGGAAATTTTATTGAATTTTGCAAATCATCTTTATTTCCTCCTGTAAACACCACTTTTATGGTCTCATATCGCTGCAAATAGCGTTCAATAATGCCGTTGATTTCATCTATCATTCCGTAGGTTACACCGTTCAGAATGCTTTCTTCTGTCGTTGTTCCAGTCAGGCTGTTGACTTTCTGACGTTCTACTTGCGGGAGGCGTTGGGTGTAGTGGTGCAGGGCGTCGAATCGCATGTCCAGTCCGGGCGAGATGGAGCCTCCTAGGTAATGTCCGTCTGCGGTGATGAAGTCGGTGACGAGGCAGGTGCCCGCTTGTATGGCGAGGACGTTCTCATGGGGGAAAAGCGTGTGAGCGGCTACGGCGCTGGCTATGCGGTCTAGTCCAAGAGTTTGTGGAGTCCGGTAGTTGATGTGGATGGGAAGCGGTGTGGTGTGGCTGAAATCGGTCAGGAGGGTACGTTCGGTTAGGAGTCGGCAGATGTCAGGTCGTTCGGTGCCCACGCTTGACAGGATGGAGTGGGTGACGTGAAATTCGTCTATCAGTTGTACAATGGCTGGGGTTGGCAATTCCTGTTCGGAAACCATAGACAGCATCTCCCCCTCGGAGGAAAAGACTGCTGCCTTTTGCAGGGTATTGCCGATATCGATGACGAGATACATTGGTTACATGAATTTTTCCAAGATTCTTCGGGCTTCATTGAGTTTGGAGTCCAGCAGCTCCCGGGTTTGAGCCTCCATCAGGAGGCGGAGGTAAGGTTCCGTGTTGGATGGTCTCACATTGAACCACCATTGCTGAAATTCAATACGATAGCCGTCGAAATCCATATATCGGATGCATTTTTCCTGCGCCATGAAATGCTCTTTCATCGCCTCCATCGCCTCTTTTTTCTTTTCAATCTTGAAGTTGATTTCGCCGGAGTTGGCGTAGGTGGCGATTTGGGAGATGAGCTGTGAGACGGAGACCCCCACTTTTTTCATTTCGCTGACAATGTGCAGGATAACCTGTGCGGCGATCATGGCGGAGTCGGAGTAGTAAAAGTCGCGGAAATAGTAGTGGCCGGCGAACTCGCCACCGAATGCGCCGTCGATCTCGCGCAGTTTCAAAGCGGCGTAAGCTCGTCCTACCCGCCAGATTTCCACCTCGCGTCCGAGTTTCTCAATATATTCGGTCACTGATTTCGAGGTGCGAATGTCCTGGATGACTTTTCCTTGCACATTTTTCTCTTGTATGAAGTAATGTCCCAGAACGGCAATCATCAGATCCGGTGGGATGAAGGTGCCTTTTTCATCTACGAACATCACACGGTCGGCGTCGCCATCGAAGATGACGCCGATGTCAGCTTTCTCCTTCAGCACGAGTTCTTGAATGTCTTTTACGTTCTGAGGTTCGAGGGGGTTGGCTTCATGGTGAGGAAACGTCCCATCGAGTTCATCATACAGATATACAGGACTTTGTCCAAATATTTCCTTCACCAGAATAGTTGCCATACCATTGGAACAGTCCATGGCAATTTTTAGGTTGCTGATATCATAAGCATACTGCCGTTGGAACTCCAAATACTCATCTTTGACGGGGTGGGGGATGATTTTCCCTTTCGGTTGTTTGACTTGTGGGATTTGTTGGATCATCTGTTCCAGTTTGCCAAGTCCGGTGTCGTAGCCGACGGGGAGGGCGTTGGTGGTGGAGACTTTGAGTCCGTTATGTTCTTTGGGGTTGTGGGAGGCGGTGATCATGACAGAGGCGTCGAAGCCGTGTCGTGCGGTGAAGTAATATACCATCGGGGTGGTGGTGAGCCCCATGTCGTAAACATCTGCGCCGGCGTCGGTGATGCCGCGGGTGAGGGCTTCGAAGATGGCAGGTGAGGAGGTCCGCATGTCGCGGCCCACTAGTACTTTGTTGACTTTCAGTAACTCCGGCAGAAAGAAGCCGATGCGGTAAATGTCATCAAGGGTGAAGTCTTTTCCGAAGACTCCTCTGAAATCATATGCTTTAAATGCGCTCATTGTATGATGTTTTGTTGTTGGATGTCAGTCGTTGTGGTGTCTTTTTTGACAAGATTCTCCCATCGGCAGAATGTGTAGTTTTTGATATCGAAAAGGATGTTGTAGAAGATTCTCCCCCAGTAGTTCCGGATCCCGAATCCACCAGGCTGTTTGATGAATTTTTCGCAGAGCACGATTTGTCGGCTAGCGGTTTCGGCGACAGTCACCCACACCGAGCCGGTTTTGCTGACGGCATCGAAAGACTCTACGATAAAGAGAAGGGCAAATCGGTGTTGCTGAGGTATCTCTATGTTGCCGATATAATGTTGGATTTGTACTTCGTCAAGGAGGTCGTTGAGGTGGATGTGGTCTTTTAAGATATTAGATAGGCGGATGGTGCGGTTTCTTTTGGAGAGGGCGGAAAGGTCGTAGGACATGATGGGTTTGCGGAAGCTGAGCCTGATGTCGTATTTCTTCTGGTCGGAGATGACCAGTAGGTTCCATCCGTTAAAGTGTTGACGGAGAGTGTCAATGGGAAGGTCAAACCCCTTCTTGGTGAACTTGGCTTTTGAAAAGTCTATGCCGAGCCACAGGATCTCTTTTTCAGAGAGAAAGTCGGTAAAGAGGTTTTCGTTAAGGAACATGGCAAATTAGTTGAGTTTTTGCAGCCAGGAGTTGGGGTTGAGATATTCTTTCCCTTTGGTGATGAAGAATGAGAGTTCGTAAGTGCCAGAGGATGATTTCTTTGCCACCGTACCGATTTTCTGTCCGGTGGTTACTTCTTGTCCGACCTTGACGGTGACGCCGGTGACATTTTGGTAGGTGGTGAGGTATTCGCCATGGCGGATGATGATGAAGTAGGTGCCCTCGAAGTTGCGGATGGTGGAGACGGTTCCTTTGAAGACGGCCTTGACATCTGCATTGGCATGTGTGAGGAGCTCAATTCCGTTATTGTATAGGGTGACGGAGGGGGCGTCGGGGTGCTGGTAGGTGCCGTAGTCAAGAGTCTTGGCGCATGCGGAGACAGGCCATGGGAGTTTCCCTTTGTTGCTGGCGAAACTGTTGCTGAGCTGCTGTTCGGCTGGGGTGAGCACAATGGTGGGGGTGGAGGACTTTCCGCCCGTCTTGCCGCTGCTGGTGGAACCGGACTTGCCGCCCGACTTGTTGCTGTTTGCCTTTTGTTTTGCGGCAGCTGCAGCTATTTCCTCATCGATGGCTTTCTTGATGGCGGCATCGAGGCGTCCTTTCTCCTGCTGTTTTTTCTTGATCTCGGCCACAAGGTTCGACTCTTTTTTGTTGAGTTCCTTGGAGAGTTTCTCGACCTCCCGTCTCTGCTGTTGCTGCTTGGCGTTGGTGGTCTCTTGCTCGCGCATCACATTCTGTTTTTCATTCTCGATGAGCGTGAGTTCTTCGCATTTTTTTTCAATTTTCTGACGCGTATCGGTGATTTCAGCTACTTTTTGTTGCACGCTTTTCGAGTATTCGGCATAAAAGTGTATCCTGCGGAACATGGCGGAGTAGTCCTCGGCGGAGAGAATGAAGAGCAGAGGGTCGTTTTGCCTCCTGTATTTGAAGGTGTTATAGACCACACGGGCATAGTCTTCGCGGAGGTATGTGAGTTTGCGATTGAGACGGGATGCCTCGTTCTCGTTCTGACGGCGCTCATCGGCGAGCAAGTCGATTTCATTTTGCAGCTCCGTCATGTACATTTCACGAGTGGCAATCTGGTCGCGGAGCACGCACAACTGCTGCTGTGAGGCCTTCTTGTTTTTTCGTGTCTCGTCAAGCAGTTTTTGCTTTTTGTTGATTTCGGTCTGTATCTTCTGTTTGTCCTTCTTCAGCTGGTCGCTCTTCTTGCTTTGCGCTACGAGTCCGCAGTAGGTCAGCGAGAAAAGTGAGAAGATGAGTAGAATCCAAATTTTCTTCATATATGATTTCTTAACCAATGTTATTAATACCCAATTTTACAATTTACAAAGGTAAAACTATTTGTATCATATTTTTATTGCGATTCCTGATTTTTTTGCACAATTCATTGTGAAAAAAGATGTATTTTTGCAGCAAATTTCTATGGATGAAAAAGCACGTTCCTAACCTCATCACCAGCTGCAATTTGGTCTCTGGCTGTCTGTCGATTCTGTTTGCCACGCGGGGCATGTTGGATGTGGCCTCCCTGCTGATTTTGCTGTCGGCCACCTTCGACTTTTTCGACGGTTTCTCAGCTCGTATGCTGAAGGTGCAGTCGCCGATGGGCGTGGATATGGACTCTTTGGCGGATGTCGTATCCTTCGGTGTCGCTCCTACGACCATCGTGTTCGTATTCCTGACGCAGTTGGTGGACACGCTTTCGCCGGCGCTTCGCGACAGTTGGGTGCACCTGCTGCCGTTCTGCGTCTTTGTGGTCCCCGCCATGTCGGCCTTCCGTCTCGCCAAGTTCAACCACGACGAGCGACAACATGAGGAGTTTCGCGGACTGGCCACCCCCGCCAACGCGCTTTTTATCGGCTTCCTCCACTTCTCGGCACGCTCCATTCCGCTCTTCAGCAACTTCTGGGTGGTGCTGACTCTCGTGCTCATTTTTGCCGTGTTGCTGGTGACCGACCTTCCCATGTTCTCGCTCAAATTCAAGAATTTGCGCTTTAAGGAAAATTTGGTCCGCTACATCTTCCTGCTGATTGCTGCCGTACTTCTTCTCATTTTCCGACTCGGTGCTTGTCCGATTATTATCTTGGTCTATATCTTTACTTCTCTGATACTTATACCCATCAATCATTTCAAACATACGGCCCATGAATAAACCTCACATTCGCTCTATCGCTCTTTTTTGTGGTTCAACTGCCGGGCATGATGTTCGGTACCGCAACCTTGCCGCCGAGTTGGGGCGGCAGTGCGCGAGCCGTGGCGTGACGCTTTACTATGGCGGAGCGAAAATAGGACTGATGGGAGCTGCCGCCGAGACCGCCCTCGCTGGCGGAGGCCGTGTGGTGGGAGTGATTCCCGATTTCTTTTCCGGCGATGCCGTTGTGGCACAGAATATTACCGAGCAGATCTGGGTCAAGTCGATGAGTGAACGCAAACAGACGCTGGAACGCTTGGCCGATGCCTTTGTGGTGCTTCCCGGCGCTTTCGGCACTATGGACGAGCTCTTCGAGGTGCTTACCGACGCCCAGCTTGGCCTCCATCGGAAGCCTATTGTCGTGCTGAATGCTTTCGGCTACTATGACCATCTGATCAAACAATTGGAAATGTTTGAAAAAGAAGGATTTCTGAGAACTTTCCACAGCGGTTTGCTCCTCATTGCCACGAGTGTGGGGGAGGTCTTTACGGCCGTGGAAAACTTCTCCTATTCCAATGATCCGGCTTGGTTAGAGAAATATATGAGACTCAATAAACGCTAATTTTCAAATATGAAGAAAAGTGATATTATAACTATTGTGTGTGTGGCTGCTGTGGTGGCCCTATTTGCCTTTGTGCCCTGTGTAATGGATGGCTTCAAGGATGCTACGCGTGAGCATGGCATGATCATGAGTTTCTTCAAATTCGCCATTCTCGCTACTTTTGGCGAAATGCTGGCACATCGCATCCGCACGGGCAGTTATTACGAGAAAGGTTTCGGTATTCTCCCCCGTATGTTGGTTTGGGGTATCTTGGGTATGGGCATCGCCATGTCGATGAAGATTTTCACGGTGGGTACCATCGGTTTCCTTTCGTATCTTGGTCTGGACAAGGCGCCGATTTGGTTTGCTGGCGGTCTTTCATGGGGTAAGGTGCTGGTGGCCTTCTGTATCAGTGTGCTGATGAACAGCATCTTTGCGCCAGTGTTCATGACTTTGCACAAAATCACCGACATCCATATTCAGGAGACGGGCGGCTCGTTGATTCGTTTCTTCAGGCCCATTCCCATCGGCGACATCATGGCGCACAAGATCAACTGGGAAGTGCAGTGGGGGTTTGTTTTCAAGAAAACCATCCCGCTTTTCTGGTATCCCGCGCATACCATCACTTTCCTGTTGCCTGCCGACTTCCAGGTGCTTTTCGCAGCCTTCTTGGGCGTGGTGTTAGGATTGATTTTAAGCATAAAAAAATAGAAATTCATATTAAGTCAAATTAAACATAAAATCAAATGAATTACGATGTTATCGTTATCGGGAGCGGTCCCGGAGGTTATGTGGCGGCCATCCGTGCCAGCCAGTTAGGAATGAAGACGGCCGTGATTGAAGCCGGCGAACTGGGCGGTATCTGCCTCAATTGGGGCTGTATTCCCACCAAGGCTTTGCTGAAGTCGGCACAGGTATATAATTATATGAAACATGCCGAAAATTACGGCATTAAGCTCGATGCACCGGCCCAACCCGACTTTGAGGCCATCGTGCGCCGCAGCCGTGGCGTAGCAGAAGCCATGAGCAAGGGCGTTCAGTTCCTGCTGAAGAAGAACAACGTGGAGGTCATTGAGGGATTTGCCACTTTGACGGCCGACCGTAAGGTGCAGGTTTTCAAAGAAGAAGGTACCGTAACTTACGAAGCCCAACATATCATCTTGGCAACCGGCGCACACTCCAAGGAACTGCCGCACATCAAGCAGGATGGCGAGAAGGTGATCGGTTACCGCATGGCCCTCACCCTGCCCAAACTTCCCGAATCGATGGTGGTGATGGGCTCGGGTGCTATCGGCAGCGAGTTCGCCCATTTCTATTCCTCCCTCGGCACGAAAGTCACTATCGTGGAGTTCCTACCTAACCTCGTACCCGTTGAGGATGAGGAGGTTTCCAAGCAGCTGGAGCGTTGCTTCCGTAAAAACGGCGTGAAAGTGATGACCTCCTCTTCCGTGGAAAGCGTAGATACTGCCGGCGAAAAATGCAAGGTGACGGTCAAGGATGCCAAGGGTAAAATTACTGAAATTGAATGCGATATCGTTTTGTCAGCCGTCGGCGTGGTGACCAACATCGAAGGTATTGGTTTGGAGAAGTTAGGCATCCAGACAGAGCGCGGCAAGGTGGTGGTGGACGAATACTACCGCACCAGCTGCGAGGGCGTATATGCTATCGGAGACATCGTGCCCGGTCCGGCCCTCGCGCACGTGGCCTCCCACGAGGCATTGGTCTGCGTGGAGAAAATCGCCGGTCTGAATCCTGTTCCCGTTGACTACGCCAACATTCCGGGCTGCACCTACACCACTCCCGAAATCGCCTCTGTGGGTTTGACCGAGAAGAAGGCGCTGGAGGCTGGTTACGAGTTGCGTATCGGCAAGTTCCCCTTCACCGCATCGGGCAAAGCCACCGCATCAGGCAGCCGCGATGGTATGATTAAG
Organism: Bacteroidales bacterium; assembly: GCA_017962845.1. Taxonomy (GTDB): domain Bacteria; phylum Bacteroidota; class Bacteroidia; order Bacteroidales; family WCHB1-69; genus UBA1756. The sequence goes on from JAGCUN010000035.1 coordinate 225,817, forward strand.
ATTATCTTTGACAAAAAGACGGATGAAATCTTGGGCTGCCACATGATTGGCGAAAATGTCACCGAGATGGTCTCCGGCATTGTGCTTGCCCGTCAGCAGCATGTGAAAGGTCCCGAACTGATTCATGCTGTGCATCCGCATCCTACTCTTTCAGAGGCTATTATGGAGGCTGCTGCCGCCGCTTACGAAGAGTGCGTACACCTTTAATCTTCAAATCTTAGAATTTCAAATCATCAAATCTTAAAATAATAATTGTACTATGAACGCAAAATCAATGATCAGAGTTAGAATGAGCGCAGGCGATGCTCATTATGGTGGAAATTTGGTGGACGGGGCCCACATGCTGGCCATTTTCGGCGATGTGGCTACCGAGCTGCTCATCATCCAGGATGGTGATGAGGGACTTTTCTGCGCCTACGACAATGTGGAGTTCTTGGCTCCTGTACATGCTGGCGACTTCATCGAGGCTGTTGGTGAAATCACCCATGTTGGCAACACCAGCCGTAAGATGGTGTTCGAGGCCCGCAAGGTCATCACCCCCCGCACCGACATTTCCGACTCGGCTGCCGACGTGCTCGAAGAGCCCATCGTGGTTTGCCGCGCTTCCGGCACTTGTGTCACTCCGAAACAGTGCCAGCGCAAAAACAAATAGTCGGATTCTATTACAGAAATTCGTATGGACCACCGCCGATCATTCGTCGCGGTGGTTTTTTATTTCTGGATGATGCGGTCTTGGTTCTGGGTGAGGAAGGCCGCCCAGCTGTTGGCTTTCGCCTTGCCGCCCTCGCCGAAGCTGACACGGTTTTGCAGATGGTGGCATACGGCCACCGCCAACGCGTCGGTGGCGTCCAAGAGGTTGCTTTCGTTGGTGAAATCGTACATGCGGTGCAACATGGCGGCCACCTGCTCTTTCGAGGCAGCCCCTTTGCCCGTGATGGCCTGTTTCACACGGCGTGGAGTGTATTCAAACACCTGTAGTCCTGCGTGGAGACACGCCCCCATCACTACACCCTGCGCACGACCTAACTTCAGCATCGACTGCGGATTTTTTCCATAAAAAGGCTCTTCAATAGCCAATATATCAGGATGATACTTTTCGATAAGCTGACTCGCGCTGTCATAGATGAGGGTGAGTTTGGTGCTTTGGTCTGCGGTGCGGGGCATCTTCACCACACCAATCTCCACGATGCTGCTATTCCGGACATGCGTTCTCAAAAGGGCAAATCCCATGACGTTGGTGCCGGGGTCGATGCCGAGAATCGTTTGGTCGTGGAGCATTTCGGTGGGCATGGCTTTTACTTTTTTAACGTCAGTTCAAGGGTTTGGTAATTGATAACCGCCTGATATTGGCGAAGAAAATCGCCGCCGAGGATGCCTTGGATGGGTTTGAAACCGACCGATTGGTACATTTCGCTGACCGCTGACAAATCCAGTACACGCACATCCATCTCCTTGAATTTCATGCGGCCGATTTTCAATCCGGAGATATGGATGATGGAGGTCTCAAAATCATTGCCGCCTATCCCCACGTTAATTTCATCGTGACCGACAACAGATGATTGCTCTTGGAGGGTTTCTTCCACAAATTGGCGGTCGAAGCAGATGTGATTGGCTCCCGTGTCCAACAGAAAGCGAACTGGCTGCCCGTTGACTCTGCCTTTCACCACCAGATGATACCCTTGTTCATCCAGCTCCCATAACTCCATTTTGGTCACCATAGCGAGTGCGGTTATTTTCTTTTCTTGGGTTTGCGGATGCTCTCGTTGCCGAACGAGTATTTCACGCCAACGAGGGCGTTGATGCCCATGTTCGGGAAGTCGTAGTATTTGGTATAATATTGACAACCAATGTTGTTGACGGTAGCGAATGCTGAGAAATGGTTGTTGATGAGGTATTCGAAGCCGATGCCGAAATCGAGGGTGGGCTTCATGTCGACGGCAGTCCAATGACCTTCTTTAGCGCTGAAACCGAGACCTTTGCTGAGGAACCCGAGGTTGAAATTTACATCAAACACAAATTTCTCTTTCAAGGTATATCGACCGTCGAAACGGAACTCGAGCATGGGTTTGTGGTAGGGGACAGCCTTGTCTTTCAGTACATAAAGCCAGTAGTTGGCATCGAAGGCGAAGCGCAGGTTGGAAAGGATTTCGTAATCAATATTCAGATTGATATTCAGCACATTACCATTACTGTAGCAGACGTCAAATTGATTCTTGTTTTCGCTGAGAGTATCAATGATGAAGAACTGAAGGTTCTTGGCATAGCTATAATGGGCGGAGAGGTTGTAGTTTAGTTTTTTGACGAGATTGCCCTTCACACCACCATATATATTAATATAATGTGTGGTGAAGGCGGCGGTGTCGAGGTGGGGTTTGAGGAATGGATTCTCGTAGAGCAAATCTTTGAGCGAGTTGTACTGGCAGTTGCCTTTCACGCCTGCGTAGATGTTGAGAATGGAGGGGATGACACTGAGTTGGAGTTCGGCGATGGGGTAGGCTGTGCCGCCCACTTTGCCGTCGAGTGCGTTGATGATGCCGCCCACACCGAGCAGGATGTGGTACTCTTTGATGGTGAAGTGGGCGTAAACTTCTGGATTGAAGAGAAATGCGTTGCGGCTTCCTTTGTAGTCCATATCATCATTGAAGAAATCGAAGTTGATGTTGGCGCGATAGAGCTGGCTGCCGGTGATCTTGGCCCAGCGGGCGTCGTATGCGAAGAAGGAGGTGAGGCCAATATGGTTTTCCATATCTTTCCAGTTGGTGTAGAGGAAGTCGTAGTCAAGGCGCACGTCCTGCTTCAACTTGCGGTCTTCCAGCACGTAGTTGGAGGCGATGCCGATACGGGCGTTGAGGTGGTGGAAGTTGTTCTTGAGAGAATCTGCGTTGTATTCTTTTTCAGGATTGACCTTGAAACCATAGAAGCGGGCGGCCTCGTGGTTGTAGTTGATGGCGCTGTAAAGGGTTTGGTTCTTGAAGAAATGTTTGAAATTGAGGTGGACGCGGGTGTCGGAGGTGGGATAGTAGGCATACTGCTTCATGAACTTGCCGATGGGTTTGGCCCAGGAGGAGAAATGATGCACGTTGAGTCCGAAGGAGTTGGGATTGTTGCGGTCGGTCTGGAGATTGTGGAAAGAGAAGTCGAGCAGCGGGGTGATGGGGTAGCCGAAGCCGACCTTTATGTAGTTGCGGTAGAGCACCTCCTGAATGTCGGGCGATACCTTGTTGTACTCGATGGGGGTGGGGGCGAAGGTGACATCATAGCGTTGCGGCGTGATGTAGTAGTTGAACTGGACCTTCTCGCTCACGGTGTCGGTCATGTTCGGACTCTCGTTGATTTTCTTGAAGGTTTTCAGCTTGGGCGTGTACTCCATCTTAATGTAGAAGGTGTCCACTTGTGCGCTGAGGCAGCTGGCGGCCAGTATCAGAAGTGCGGTTGCGATATATTTTTTCATTGCTGTGATGTTTTACAAGGTTAATCTTCGGGGTTCAGGGTATCGTCATCGTCGTTGTTGGTGGGGGCAGGCTTTTGAGGTTGGTTTGTCCCCTCCATTTGGGCGATTCTTTCGCGGGCGATCTGCCGCAGGTCTTCGCCGTCATAGTTATCCACGATGCTCTGGTAGGTGTGGCGTGCTTGGAAGGTGTTGCCGACAGCTTGGTAGTAGTCGCCGTACAGGATGAAGGTGTTGGCGATCCAGTAGGCGGAGGTGTAGCGAGCTTCGATGATCTCGGTGATCTGTTTTTCGCAGGCGGTGTAGTCGCCCCGTTTGAACTCGGTCAGCGCACAGTAGTAGGCGGCCTCTGCGGCGGTACTGTTGGTGCTGGCTGTGGAGAGCGGCTTCAGGTACTTGATGGCGGCGCTGTAGTCGCGGAGTTCGAACGACGACTTGCCAGCAATGAGGTTGGCGTCATCCATCAGGTCGGGGTCGGCCTTGGGGGAGGCGATGTAGCCTTTGGCGCCCTCGAGGGCCTCGCGGTAGTTTTTCATCTCATAGGCGCAGCGCATGATGCCGTTGTAGGCATACGAGGTGTTCTCTTCGCTGGTGGAGAGGGTGAGCAGTTCGTTGAAACGGGTGATGGCCCGCTCATATTCTTTTTTGTTGAAAAGAATGGTGGCAGCCCGCTTGGCAGCCATCTCGTTATTCTCGGTGCGGAAGTTGTTGAGCAGATATTCACAATCTCTCAAAGCGTCTTCATAGTTGCGGTCTCCATATTCGCATTCGCTGCGTTTGAAATAGGCATCGGCGATGAAGAAGCCGTTGGGGAATTTGTTGATGTAGTCGGTGAATCCGGCCACGGCCATCTCGCAGTTGCCCTGCACAAACTTCGACTCTGCCGACTTGTAGGTGATGGAATCCTGTCGCTCGGGCGAGATGGAAATGTTACCCTTGGAGGTGACATAGTCGAGGAAGTCGCCCGGACGGCCCATCTCGGAGTAAATGTCCTGCAGATTGGAAACAGCCTCTTTCGCTTCTTGTGACCCCGGATATTTGTCCACCACCAACTTGAAGGTTTCGATAGCTTTGTCCTTCTGTCCGGCCCCTTGATAGGCCTGCGCCAGTTTGTTGTAGGCTTTCGGCACGTAGGTGCTTTTCGTGTATTTGCGGATGAAACTGTTGTAGGAGTTGATGGCCAGATTATACTGGTTTTGAGTGAGATAGATACCTGCTAATTCATATTCCACATCCACAATATAGGGTGATTTGCTATAGTATTGGGTGAATTTCTCAAGCAGTTCCACCTTCTTGGCGCTATGCTGCTGGTAGCCGTGGCACAATGCCTGCTGATAGAGCGCATAATCGGCATTGCTGCCTTTCAATTGCTCGCAGCGTTCGTACTGTGTGATGGCCGATTTGAGGTTGCGCTGCATGAAATAGCAGTCGCCCATACGAGCGTATGCGTCTGACTTGTAGGAACTGTATTTGTCTGTGTTGCAGAAGGTAATGAATTTCTCAAAAGATTTCTGAGCCTCTTTGTACTTCTCAATTTTCATGGCGGCATATCCCATCGAGTAGAGCGACAGCGGGTAGTTCTCGTCAGAGGTCACTTTGTCGCTGTTATGGTATAACAGGAAGGAGTTGTAAGCGTCGCGGTACTGTTCGGCGCGGTATTCGCATTCGGCTTTCCAGTACAGGTTTGAGAGGTGCAACTCCCTGTTCAGCGGCGTTTGTAGCGACTTGTCGAGCATCTTGCCAGCGTCGCGGTATTTTTTGTCGCCAATCAGCTCCATGGCGCGGAAGTGGGTGCAGCGTTGGTACGAGCGCAGGATTTCCGGACTGCGGTGGTTGCGGTCGAGTTTTTCGATGGCCTTGATGGCTTCGGCGTAGTTCTTGGTGGAGGCGTAAATAGCGGCCAGGTAGGAGCTCATCTCCTGTGAACGGGCGGTGTGCGGGTAGCGGTTGATGTACTCTTCGATGGTGGAGAGCGCCTTCTGTTGGTTGAGCGCGTTGGCGGTCTCATATTGCAGTTTGGCATAGTTGTAAAAAGCATCTTCTTGAATGTCAGCAGAATATTCCATCTTCGAGGCTTCATAGAAATAGTTGGAGGCATCAGCGAGTTTGTTCTGCTTGAGGAAACAGTCGGCGATGATGTAGTAGGCGTTCTGTGTCATGGCATCCACTGTGTCGGTTACTTGCGAGAGCTGGGCAATAGCGTCGCTGTAGTCGCCGGTCTTGTAGAAGGTGTAGCCGAAGGCGTAGCGGTCGGAACGGCTGTAAGTGGAGGCATCGTTGGTGGATTTCTTTTGGAGAATCTGTGCGAAATAGTTGGAGGCTTCCTGATAGTGGTTGAGGTTGTAGTGCGACAGACCGACGATGCGTTTCAGTTCGTTGGGGTCGCCGGCTTGTGCACCGGCACTGCCTGCTTCTCTCACCACGGTCTCATATTCGCCTTGCATAAAATGAATCTGCATGATGTATGCGGGCACCACTTTTGCGTACTCCTTCACATCCTTAATCTCATTGAAATCAGCTAAAGCGGCTTCGTACTGTCCCTCTTCATACTCGAGGTGCGCCACATAATAAGTGGCCTTGTCTTTGTACTGACCATCGTATTCACGGGCTTTTCTCAGATAATACTTGGCCTCATCGCGATCTTTGTCGCGCAACAGGCAATACCCTTTTTTGAAGTAGAATTCTGCTAAGTCTTCCTTCTCTATCTTTCTTTCATCCAGTTCATTGAAATATTCAAGAGCCTTCTTGTACTGCTTTTGGTAATAGTAGGAGCGAGCGATGTACAGATAGGCTTCCGGCACGCGGCTGTGGATGGGGTACTGGCGCACAAAGTCGCGCAACAGGTACATGGCATTGCCGTGGTTCAGCTTGGCAGCACAAACCCCTTGGTAGAAATAGGAGGTGGACTTCATGTCGTACTGCTCGTCCGTGGTGTTCTCGTACACGTATTGGAAGTACTCCTGTGCAGAGCCGTATTCATGCTTCTGCATCAGTTCCAAAGCCGTGTTGTACTGGCGTAAAGGAGATTCGTAGTTCAGCGGTCTCTGTGCATCAACCGAAATGTGGGCAAGCACCAACCCGATAATGAGGATGCTTTGAATGATTAACCTCTTCATAATCAGCGATATTCATTTTAAATTCTAATATACAAATTTATAAAAGAGATATCAGCTGACGAGCGAGTTTTCAACAAATTATCAACAGGATTTTTTTGAAAAACATCAGTACATGAGGTGCTTCTTTTCCTGCTTGCGCCAGCCGGCATCGTACTTGTAATCCGTAAAATAGATGACCAGATCGGCGTCGTATTTGTAGTCCACGAAATAGATCTTTTTCTTCGCATCGTACTTATAGTCGCAGAAGTACCACAGCCCCTTGTTGTCGGTGGCGTCGTATTTGTAGCTGCATTTATATACCACAAGATCTGCATCATATTTGTAATCAGTTACATACACCTTCACATCCGCATCGTATTTGTAATTGCAGCTATACACGGTCTGACCTTTCATATAGCCTGCGGTGAGGAGGGTGAAGATGAAAAGGATAAAGATGTTCTTCATATATAAATGCTTGGTTGATAATGATTTATTGAATATTTTGAAGGGAGATTTTTTCCAAATGAATGCCCCGCGAACCCTTGATGAGGACCATCGCGTTGCGGATGGGGTGTGAAGCAAGATATTGGTTGGCCTGTTCCACATCTTCAAATGCTTGATTAGATGTGAGTTGATGGAAGATATGCCCCACAAAGATGGGATGGATGTGGTGTTGTTCGCAAAGAGTGATGATGTTGCGGTGCTCCTGCTCGCTGACACTGCCCAGCTCGAGCATATCGCCCAGTATGGCGTACTTGTCGGGGTGGGGGAGATGGGCGAGATTGAGGATCGCCGCCGTCATGCTGGTGGGGTTGGCGTTGTAGTAGTCGGCGATGATGGTGCTGCTGCCAGACTTGACAATTTGCGACCGGTGGTTGCTGGGCATATAGGCTTCGAGAGCTCTGCCCGCCTCCTCCGTGCTGATGCCGAAGAAACGGCCTACCGCGATGGCGCCGAGGATGTTATGCAGGTTGTACTCGCCGGTGAGGTGGGTGTGGATGGTCGTATCCTCCACCTGTACGGTGAGACAAGGGTTCATATCGGTGATGGTGCCGCGACAACCGCTGTCGGAAGCGTCGCCGTAGCGTACCTGTGGCTGGTAACTGCCCGCGCATTGAGCTAAAATTGCATCGCTTGCATTGACAAAAATGGTGCCTTGGCGTTGCATAACCGACTCGTACAAGGCACGTTTGGTGGTGATGATATTTTCTGATGAACCGAAGCCTTCGATATGCGCCACCCCGATATTGGTGATGAGGCCGTGGGTGGGCTCGGCGATGCGGCACAGGTCGGCGATTTCGCCCGGGTGGTTGGCGCCCATCTCCACGATGGCGATTTCGGTGTCGGCCGTTATGGAGAGAAGCGTAAGCGGCACGCCGATATGGTTGTTGAGGTTGCCTTGGGTGAAGGCCACGCGGTACTTGGCTTGCAGCACCTGGGCGGTCAGCTCCTTGGTGGTGGTTTTACCGTTGGTGCCCGTGATGCCGATGAAAGGGATGTGTAGCTGCGTCCGGTGGTGGTGCGCCAGCTGCTGCAGGGTGGTCAAGGTGTCGTCCACCACAAAGCAGCGGTTATTGTCCTTTAAATCCTGCCGGTTGGTGACCACGTAGGCGGCACCCGCCTCCAACGCCTGGAGCGCAAAGGTGTTGCCGTCGAAATTTTCACCCTTCAGACAAAAAAACAGACTGTCGGACTGTATGTTGCGGGTGTCGGTGCAGATTTTGGGGTGTTTCAGATAAGCCTCATAGAGTTTTGCAATCATGGTGATCAAGGTTATGGTCGGTTTAATAGGCGGGGAAATAGGGATCGCTTTTTGTGAAAGAGCCTTTCTTCCATATCAGGTCCAGCATCACGCCATCCAGATACTTATAAATGCGTTGGTATTCTTTTTTGTCTAACTCATCTAAACAAGTGAAAATCACGATGATGTCGTGCCCGGTCTGCGGGAGCATGAACTGGGTCTTGACTTCAAAATCCTTCAAAACGGTCTCTGTTGTAAGATAGTTCTTTGAGAGTTTCTGCTCGTTGAAGATGTCGGAGAGGGTAAAAGTGGGAATATAGTCTTCGGTGGGAAGCTGTTGCCAGGTGTCCTCATCTGCATCCTTGGTGACGGCGTAGAAGGAAATTTTCGAGCCGCAGCTGTTGCCGCAGCGGGTTTCGCAAAGGGCCACCAGCAGGTCGCCGTGACCGTCGCGCCGCCATGTCGCAATCTCGTAGGTGACATCCAAGGGGGTGCGAATCTGGAGGAATCCGGCCCGCTTGTCGTACACCAGCAGCTTGTAGTTGTCGTAGTTGAGCAGCGTATTTCCTTTTTCGGCCATCATCTTTTCGCGCACGCTCATCGGCACCTCCATCTCCTCTTCCGAAAAATGAAGCAGAATCTCATTGAGCACTTGTGCGTGTACAGTGTTCGTTATGAGAAATATGCCTAGAAAAATGGCGGTCAGAATGGCGGTGAAACGTCGGTACATGGGTTGGTTTTTGATTAAAACGCAAAAATAGTCAAAATCATATAATGATTTCAAGATTTTTTTTGAAAAAAATGCTGAAATTGAGGCTGTTTTTTCGATGAAAAGTTGTACTTTTGCAAACTTTTTTGGCAGGGTGAATTTTGTTGTTATTTATCTGTAACAAAATGAAAATAACCGCCGTAAAAGCGAGCAAAAAGTTTTGAAATGAGACAACTCAACATCACTAAACAGGTAACCAATCGCGAGACCGCGTCGTTAGACAAATATTTGCATGATATTGGAAAAGTGGAGCTGATTACGGCTGAAGAAGAGGTGGAGCTGGCCCGTAAAATCAAAGAGGGGGACCAGGCTGCGCTGGAAAAACTCACCAAGGCCAACCTCCGTTTTGTGGTTTCTGTAGCCAAGCAGTATCAGAATCAAGGACTTAGCCTTCCCGACTTGATCAACGAGGGCAATCTCGGTTTGATCAAGGCTGCACAGCGTTTCGATGAGACCCGTGGTTTCAAATTCATCTCGTACGCTGTTTGGTGGATTCGCCAGTCCATTCTGCAGGCACTGGCCGAGCAGTCTCGTATTGTTCGTCTGCCGTTGAACAAGATCGGCACCATCAACAAAATCAACAAGGCGTACGCCTATCTGGAGCAGGAGTATGAGCGCGAACCCCGCGCTGATGAAATCGCTGCGCTGCTCGATATTACCGAGGCGGAGGTGAAGGACTCGATGCGCAACTCGTCGCGTCACCTCTCCATGGACGCCTCCCTCACGCAGGACAAGGACAACAACATGTACGATGTGCTCAAGTCGGAGGATTCCACTCCGCCCGACAGAGAACTGTTGTATGAGTCGCTCCGTCAGGAGATTAACCGTACCATCGCCACGTTGCCCGAACGCGAGGCCGACATCATCAAGCTCTATTTCGGACTTGACGGCGAGAAGCACCCGTGGACGTTGGAGGAGATTGCCGAGCGGCAGAACCTCACCCGTGAGCGTGTGCGCCAGATCAAGGAGAAGGCCATCCGCCGCCTGAAAAACCAGGCCAAGTGCAAGAACCTAAGGTCTTACCTGGGGTAGGGGAAGATCGGTTCTCTGTAGAGACGCGGTGCACCACGTCTCTACGGCCGCAACATATATTCGATTTTAAATCGTAGAGACGTCATATTATGGCGTCTCTATGTTTTTTTGCCCCCCTCCCGTATGCGTTGTACGGTCTTGGGAGATGGCATCACCATCTGTGGGCATGTCTCCTTTTATCAATACCCCCAAGCGGTTCGCAGCAGCTCGTCTATAGAATCATACCACCCTCCATACTGCTTTAGATCTGATGATACGAGGGTGTATTTCGATGTGTTCCAATCTTTAACCTCTACAATATAAAAAGGTTTCATATCAATTTGACAAACCGTCACGTCATCAAAGAACATGATGCTGCGCCCATCCATATTGAGCGTTAAAGAGTTCCCATTAAAATCTTTGATGTTGTAATGATAGTCAAAGGTGATAAACGCATTGTTGAGGTATTGGATTTCTTTTGTGGAAATTCCGATGAGTTCAGTCTCCCTTTTTTCTGCCGTCCATAACAGATATTTCGATGTCTCTCTATCCCAAACTTCGAAAAAATATCGATCCCCATCTTTGAAATTCAGCAACCGAACTTCATTATTTTCAGCAACAAAGAGCATATTTCCCCACGAGTCGAAAACACGATTCGAGCCATCGCTGTAGTCCACAAAAATAAATCTGCCCTCGGCCTCCAGATGGATGTTCACAATGCCCACGCCTTCCGTTTTAGGATCGATAAAACTGCTTTCATTATAATAGCCGTACGGGTATTTTTGCAGCATCTTCCATTCCACCGTTCCATTGGGTTGGGTATGGCCCAGCACCACGGCCGTATTGTTGAAATTGGTATATCGGCAGATGTCGTAAGTGAATGAGCCAATGCTGCTTAAATCCACTTCGCCCCACTGGGTGTGAGAGGTCAGTTCAGTGGGCGCAACCGTGAGGTTATGTTCGTTGATGCCAGAAAAAAGCGGTCGGTCCTGCACTTGGGGATGGGGCAGCGTGGAGAAATCGGGCTCGTAATATGCGGTAGTAGGGGCCGTTACGGGTTCGGTATATTGCGGTGCGGGTGGGGTGGGAGTGGGATGGGTAGTGGGTTGGGGATGAGTTTCAGGTTCCTCCTCAGGCTCTTGATGGGGGGCATAGGGGCACCACGATTTATGAGGTTCGCCGTTTTTGGCGCCGCATTCCGCACAGGCCGCCGGACTTACTGACGGAACCTGGGCGTTAGCGACGAGCGCTGATAAAAGTATGGAGGCAAATAAAGCTATTTTTTTCATGTTCATTTTTTTTGTTGTTGACGCATTTTCTGCTGCAAAAATATTAAATTTTCTGGTTGTGCAACCCCCATTGTGCAGATTTCCAATTTTTCATTTCTTTATACCCAAAAAAATTGTATCTTTGCATCGTATTTTATTGTCTATTAAAATGAAAAAGATTTTATCAGTAGTATGCTTTTTGCTGGCGTTGACAGTAGCTGTGGCGCAGAGCAATAAAACTTTTACGGTGGAAGGCTTTTCCTTCAAGATGATATATGTGGAAGGCGGCTCTTATACGATGGGCTGTACTTTTGAACAGACTGGCTGTGAGAACGATGAGAAGCCTGCCCATGGGGTGACAGTCAGCAATTTTTATATCGGCGAAACTGAGGTGACGCAACTGCTGTGGCGTTTGGTGATGGGAGCAGAACCTACTGCTTTTGGCGGCTGGACTGATGAGTTTGGTGTGGGTTCCATGAATCCGGCCTATCGAGTGAGTTGGGATGAATGCCAGCAGTTCTGTGAAAAACTCAATCAATTGTGCCGTAGGCAGTTGCCATCTGGCTATCATTTTGCCCTTCCCACTGAGGCACAATGGGAATATGCCGCTCGAGGCGGAAACAAAAGCAAAGGTTACTTGTACAGTGGCAGCAACGATCTCGATGAGGTGGCTTGGTACTGGCAGAACAGTGGGGATAATACTTTGAGCGGTACGGATTCGGATTGGAACTGGGACAAGATAAAAGAGAATAATGGCAAAACGCATCCCGTGAAGCGGAAAGCGCCCAACGAATTGGGCTTATACGATATGAGTGGCAATGTATGGGAGTGGTGTGCTGATGTTTATGATGCTCAGTATTATGAGTTTACCACCGAATCTGACCCGCTGTGGAATCCCTCTTTTGGTGGGACAAATCGCGTGAATCGTGGCGGAAGCTGGATCAACTATGCCAGCCGCAGCCGTGTGTCGGATCGAGAAAGTGATCCCGCCGAAACCCAAGATGGTAACCTCGGTCTTCGTGTGGTGCTGGTGAAATAAGTAGGGTGGAAAACGGTTGTGACGTGATGTTTATCTTGTCGCGTCAAATTCATCGTAGTCGAAATTGTCCTCCCATTCCTCATAGTCGAAGTCGTCTTGCGGAAGTATTCCGTCACCTTCTCCCATAGGGGAGTTGTCCCATAAATGGTCAAAGTAACGGCATCCGCAATAGCGGCGAGACTTCCTGTTGATTTTCCTTTCCAGAAAAGTGGTGGTTTTCACATGTGACTTCCAATCTGTTGCGGAAATGTGTCCGTCTAATGCTACAATCCGCTTGCAAAAAGCGATGTATGCGGAATGTATCTGCTCGCAGTTTTGGGAAGCGTCAATGGCTTTCTCATATCGTGACCACGGGTCGTCTGGACGCAAATAAGCCTCCTGCGATATTTTGCAGGAGGCTAAGGTTATGGCAGTTAGTGTAATGATGCCTATGATCCGTGGGGTCATCGCTGGTTTTATCTTCTAGATGATGAAGAGCTGCTGGAATGTGAACCGCTGGAGTGCGAGCTGCTCGATGAGTGCGAACCGCTGCTGTAGCTGCCGCCTGAACGAGAGGATGAGCTGGAAGAGCTGGAGTGGCTGGAGTGGCTGGAAGAACTGTTGTAGGAGCTGGACGGACGGCTGCTGGATGAGGAAGAACGGTTGCTGCTGGATGAGGAGCTGGAAGGTCTGCTGTAGCTGGAGGAACTGCTGGATGATGAGTGACTGCTGGAAGAGCTGGAAGGTCTGCTATAGCTGGAGGAGCTGCTTGATGAAGAGCTGCTGTTAGAAGGTCTGCTGTAGCTGGAAGAAGAATTGTTGTTGTAGGAGTTGCTGCTGTTGTAGGTGTTGGAGCTGCTTGACGGTCTGCTGTAACTGGAAGAACTGTTAGATGAAGAACTGCTGTTGGACGGTCTGCTGTAGCTGGAAGAACTATTAGAAGATGAACTGCCGTTGTAAGAGTTAGAAGATCTGTTATTATTGTAGTTGGAGGGCAGAGGGGTGCGGTTGTTGTTGCTGGGAGCCGGTGCTGTAACACTGCTGGGACGGGTCGTGTTGCTGTTATAGTTCGAATTATTATTATAATTGTTATTATAGTTGTTGTTGGAAGGAGTGTTCACGCGGTTGGAGTTATTGTTGTAGTTGTTGTTCGGAGTGTAACCGTTATCTCTGCTGGAGTTATTGTTATAACCATTGTTGTAATTGTTGTTATAGTTGTTGTAGTTGTTATTAGAAGGAGTGGTCACTCTGTCATTGTAGTTGTTGTTGGGAGTAACGGTACTATTATTATTGTAGTTGTTATTGTTGGAAGGAGTGTTTACGCGGCTGGAGTTATTGTTGTAGTTGTTATTCGGAGCAACCGTGCTGTTGTTCTCTCTGGCATTGTTGTTATTGTTGGAAGGAGTGTTTACGCGGCTGGAGTTATTGTTGTAGTTGTTATTCGGAGCAACCGTGCTGTTGTTCTCTCTGGCATTGTTGTTATTGTTGGAAGGAGTGTTTACGCGGCTGGA